>JAEWIE010000042.1 GCA_023387375.1 Bacteroidota bacterium
AGATTCCAGAAAATAAAGAGTCCCATTTTGACTTAATCTATAGAAATGTGAGGTTAGAAACGTCTTATGAGTGCATACTGGATATTGCGGTTCAGTACAAAGAAGAGAAAAGAAAGGAGAACCCTGATATTTCATTTGTTCCCATCGTAGTAGAAGTGGGAGATTGTAGCTCGAAAAAAGGATGGGTAGAAATTGATTGTACAGGAAAGAAATTCAAATGTGATCGAAAATATCCCAAATTAGATGCGCCTATGGATTTTGAAATCCTCTAAAACGTAGAGAAGGTTAGTCAACCACCTCAATACCGCTGGCAACGATTCGGATTTGCGTAGAATCGCTGGTTTGGGCATCTTTCATACGCTTTCTTTGCTCGGCAATTCCTTCTAGCAGGACCTTTTTGCCCCGAATATCTTTAGGAACAAAAAAGCCATAGTCTTTCATTTGGACCAAGAATTTTTCGTTTTGAGGCGTATTAATCACAATCCAGCATCCTTTGTTTTCACAAACTTGGGTGACTTCACCCTCGAGGGTGACTTTTTTGCTGGACTTTTCCTCCACTACTTTCTTTTGAATGGACTCCAAGGATTCCGAAGGATTAGAGGAAACTACTTTTTCACCAAAAGTTTGGCCTTTTAGTACGGTTTTGGAAGGGTTTGGTGGGGGTGAACCTGTCTTTTGAGCTAGTACAAAAGTACTAAGGCTCAAGAATAAAAGGATTAGTATGTTTTCATTAATTTTCATGGTGGGGCAAAAATAGTTAAATTTTTATAAGTCTCCATGCCCGTTTTTTTAATTATTTGATATATTTACCACCTTAAACTAATTTTATGAAAAAAGAATTAAGGTTGTGGGACGGAATCATGCTCGTCATGGGCTCTATGATCGGGAGTGGAATTTTCATCGTCAGTTCCGATATGATGAGAAATCTGGGTTCCGGCTATTGGCTTTTAGCCGTCTGGGTAATTACGGGGATTATGACCGTGGCAGCGGCGATCTCCTATGGAGAGCTTTCCTCCATGTTTCCAAAAGCAGGAGGGCAGTATACCTACATGACAGAAACCTTTGGCAAAAGGACTGGATTTCTGTACGGATGGGGGCTCTTTACCGTGATACAAACAGGGACTATTGCAGCTGTGGCCATGGCCTTTGGAAAATTTACTGCGTATTTAGTTCCTGCCTTAAATAATTCAGATCCCCTCTTTCAAAGTGGAACCTTCCGCATTACCTATGTGCAAATCTTAGCTATCTTCGTTATTTTGTTTCTTACCTATATCAATACACGAGGCGTAAAAAACGGAAAACTATTGCAAAATGTGTTTACCACTAGTAAGATTTTAGCCTTAGTGGGCATCATTATTTTTGGGCTTCTCCTTATCAAGAACTCCCATTGGACTGCGAACCTAAGTATGGGGTGGAATGCGTTTCAGAACTTGGGAGAGCAGGTGGGGAACGACTTACTTCCTACGAGCTGGAAACCCATTAGTGGAATGGCCCTTATGGGCGCCGTCGCTGCTGCTATGGTAGGTTCAGTCTTTAGTTCGGTCGCATGGGAGAACGTAACGTTTATGTCAGGGGAAATGAAAAACCCAAAGGTGAATACCGTTCGCTCGATGGTGATTGGAACCAGTGCTGTCATGGTGCTTTATTTGCTTGTGAATTTCGTCTACCTAAATGCATTAGACCGCGATGGAATGGCCTTTGCGGATAAGAATAGACCTGCTGTTGCGGTGGCGGAAGTTATGTTGGGAACGGGCGGAACTATAGTGATGGCTCTTTTAGTGATGATTTCAACTTTTGGCTGTATTAACGGACTCGTACTAGCCGGAGCACGTGTGTATCAATCCATGGCAAAAGATGGTCTTTTCTTTAAGTCCGCAAAAGAGAACAACCGCTTTGATGTACCGGGAAAATCTTTGTGGATGCAAGGAGCTTGGGCGTCTGTCCTTGCCCTCTCAGGACAGTACGGAGATCTTCTCGATATGATTTCGTTTGTTATCGTACTGTTCTATATGATTACGGTCTTTGGGGTTATTTACCTACGCTATAAAAAACCAGAACTTCCACGTCCTTACAAAGCCTGGCTATATCCTGTGACACCGATCCTTTACCTTTTGATTGGATCTGCGTTCTGTATCCTCTTAATTCTTTATAAGCCGCAATACACATGGCCTGGATTTTTACTTATCCTAGCGGGTCTTCCTGTGTATTATTTTGTGAATCGAAAAAAATCTAAATAAGGACTTTTCTACGTTTAGAAGATTTCTATCGAAAGTAAAGGACCCTGACAGAAATACAAAGGAGTAATCCTTTTTAAAAGCCTTATGAGCTACCGCTTTAAGGCTTTTTTCTTTTTCTTAGCTCTATTGGGTGGATTTCTTCTTTTAAATTGGTCTTCTTTTGCCTATTTTTACCAAAAATTTATCGACATGACAAATTGGAAAACTGTGAAGGAGTTTGAGGACATAACGTATAAGAAAAGCGGGGGTGTAGCTCGCATCGCTTTTAACCGACCAGAAGTGCGCAATGCCTTCCGTCCCAAAACAACTTCGGAGCTTTATGAGGCCTTTTTTGATGCCTCAGAAGACCCCTCAATTGGAGTCGTTCTTCTGACGGGAGAAGGTCCAAGTCCTAAGGATGGAGGCCATGCTTTCTGCAGTGGTGGGGATCAAAAAGCCAGAGGCCAAAAAGGCTATGTAGGAGAAGACGGTAGACACCGACTCAATATTTTAGAAGTACAAAGACTTATCCGCTTTATGCCTAAAGTGGTCATCGCTGTGGTGAACGGCTGGGCTGTAGGAGGAGGACACTCTCTGCACGTAGTTTGTGATTTAACGCTTGCGAGTGAAGAGCATGCTATCTTTAAACAAACGGATGCGGATGTGACTAGTTTTGATGGAGGATACGGCTCTGCGTATCTAGCGAAGATGGTAGGTCAGAAGAAAGCCAGAGAAATCTTTTTCCTTGGACGCAATTACAGTGCGCAGGATGCCTTTGAAATGGGAATGGTGAATAAAGTAGTTCCTCATGCAGAGCTTGAACCTACGGCCTATGAGTGGGCTCAAGAAATTTTAGGAAAATCCCCAATGTCAATTCGTATGCTTAAGTTCGCAATGAACCTAACGGACGATGGAATGGTGGGCCAGCAAGTATTTGCGGGGGAAGCCACCCGTCTAGCTTACATGACCGATGAAGCGAAAGAGGGTAGAAATGCTTTTTTAGAAAAGAGAGATCCCGACTTTGGAGAAAACCAATGGATTTCTTAAAAAAGAACTTAGTTAAGTAGAAACTATAAGAATGACAGATTGGATTAAAGCCGCACGTCTAAGAACACTTCCTTTGTCGGTGAGTGGAATTATCGTGGGCTCGTTTATCGCCAAATGGCGTTTGGAAGAAAGAGGGGAGTTTTGGGATTGGACGCTATTTGCACTCGCCCTACTTGTGACTCTTCTATATCAGATACTATCGAATTTTGCCAACGATTATGGCGATGGGATTAAAGGAACCGATGCGCTTCGCTCTTCAAAAGCAGAAGCGAGAGCAGTAGGTTCCGGAAAGATCACAGCTGCCCAAATGAAAAAAGCAGTGGTGGTTTTGGCTGTGGTATCGCTTTTGGCGACGCTCGCTTTATTATACCAAGCTTTTTTGCGGTATGGACTTACAAATGAGTTTTATATTTTCATGGGTCTAGGTGTGGCCTCCATACTTGCTGCGATTGGCTATACGGTAGGGAAGAAGCCCTACGGCTACCTTGGTCTTGGTGATTTGATGGTCTTTTTGTTTTTTGGTCTTTTGGCGGTGATGGGAAGTTATTTTCTTTTCACCAAAACCTTTGACTATGATGTACTCGTACCTGCATCGGCCATTGGCCTACTTGCCACGGGCGTACTCAATCTAAATAACATGCGGGATTTTGAGAGTGACAAAGCCTCGGGAAAAAAGACCTTTGCTCAGAAGATTGGCTATCGCTATGCCATGGTTTATGAGATGGTTTTATTGCAACTCCCTATCATTCTTATTTTGGTGTTTTTGATGATCAATCAATTCCACGAAAAAGGACAATATTACGCTTTTATTGTCATGATAATGCTCTTTCCAATGGCAGCGCTACGTAGACGAATTTTGCAAACTAAATCGCCAGAAGAACTCGATCCCTTTTTAAGACAACTGGGAATACAGACCCTGACGGTAAGTATTCTTCTGGCTGCAGGAATAAGCTTTTTTAATTAATACTTGAACTTACGTCCTTATTTTAGAATAGGGGAGTAAATTAAAAATATATGCAATGAAAATACAATTTTTAGGACAAAACTGCTTTTTGTTTACCTACAAAAATCAGGTGATTTTAAGCGATCCTTTTTATTCTATACAAGAGAATCTCTCTGGCTTTAAGCTTGAGAATCAAAAAATCGATTACATTTTAATTACCCATGCGCATGGCGACCATATCGCAGATGTGGAGAAGGTCTTGGAGGCTTATCCAGAAGCTGTGGTCATCGGACAACCTGAAATCTGCGCCTATTTTAAAAGCAAGAAGCAAATTGACATTAATTTGGGCGGTTCTGCAAAGCTGCAGGATCTAAAAATTACGATGCTTCCTGCGCAGCATACGAGCTCATTTCCGGACGGATCTTATGGGGGAGTACCGTGTGGGTATATGTTCCGATACGAAGGCAAAAACCTATATTTTGCAGGCGATACAGGCGTGATGGCCGATATGGCTATCTTCCCAAAACAGTTTGGAGACATTACGGCAGCTATTCTTCCGATTGGATCGCATTATACCATGTGTGCAAACAAAGCTAGTTTTGCAGCTTCGGAGCTGTTAAATACGCCGCTTGTGATTGGCTGTCATTTTGATACGTTTGACGCGATTAAAATTAACCATGACTCGGCTCAGGCTAGCTTCAAAGAAAAAGGAGTGGAATTAATTCTGCCTAAACTAGGGGAAAGTGTTGAATTATAGGCATAAAAAAACGGCAAGCGATCTACATCACACCGCTACAACCGATTACCATTGCTGCGTTCCCGCCCTGGAGGATTCTCAGGAGCTGGTTGTGTAGGACTTGCCGAGTGCAAAGATAAGGCAATTATTTAAAATTCAAAATAACGATTCAAATTTATTAATAAATTCTTTTACTTACTATATGTTCAAAAACGTTTATATCACTGGATTCATGCTCTTTATCGTGGTCATGATCGTGTTCTTTATCACCAATATATTTTTTCGGGATATCAATTACTACCGAACTTCGATCACCCTTAGTGCTTTTTTCCTCCCGTTTGTCTTTGCGTTAGGGGCCTTTTTCTCCGTGACAACCTTTGTGAAGAATTCAGAAAAGGTGAGTTTCAAAGAGGCCTATGGAAGAGCCTTTATGCCGATGTTCGTCGGAGGACTGCTTTCTATTACCTCCATTTTTGTGTATTTAAATTATGTGGACAAAGAGAGCAAGGATCTTTTAAATTACCAATATATTGAGAGTTTTGAACGTGCCCTTGAACAGGAGTATTACAAAGGACAAAATGTCTTTAAACCCGAGAGTGAAGAAATGAAAGACATTGAAAAGAAGTACGTTCAAGGCAAGCAGCGTATTGAAAACAAGAAACAGGTGGGCGAAGACATGTTTTCTTTTAAATACTTCGGGTATGTTTTCGCCGGTTACTGCGCCTTTTTCCTTATCTTTTCTTTATTTTTTGGATCTTTTTTCAGAACGAGAACTATTGCGTAAATTTGCGTAAGTCGTGTTTTAAAATCGAATGTTAAATTCTAAATCGTATCGTTTGAATCTCTCTCTCGTAATTCCGCTACTCAATGAAGAAGGTTCCCTAGAGGAACTCTTTACACGGATCGACAAGGTTTGCCGCGCTGAAAATCTAAGCTATGAACTCTGGTTTGTAGACGATGGAAGTACAGATCTTTCGTGGAGCATCATTGAAAATATTAAAATTCAAAACCCTCAGGTGCACGCCATTCGTTTTTCTAAAAACTATGGAAAATCGCAGGCTTTGCATGCGGCTTTTCAAAGAGTGGAAGGGGATGTAGTGATCACTATGGATGCGGATTTGCAAGATTTCCCCGAGGAGATTCCTGAACTCTACCGAATGATCGTCGAAGAAGGATACGATATTGTATCGGGCTGGAAGAAAAAGCGTTTTGATAACGTGATGACGAAGAATCTTCCTTCCAAACTTTTCAATGCGGCGGCAAGAAAAGTATCAGGCGTATCACTGCACGATTTTAATTGCGGCTTAAAAGCGTATCGAAAAAAGGTAGTAAAAACCATTGATGTGCATGGCGATATGCATAGATACATTCCGGTATTAGCCGCCAATGCGGGATTTCGGAATATCACGGAAAAACCCGTGCAGCACCAAGCTCGCCCTTACGGCGTCTCTAAATTTGGGACAGAACGATTTATTCGAGGCTTTTTAGACTTAATAACGCTATGGTTTATGAGTCGATTTGGCGCTAGACCGATGCACTTTTTCGGAGCCTTAGGAACTTTAATGTTTGTCGTAGGATTCCTTAGCGCTTTAGGACTAGGTATCTCCAAACTAATTGATGTATCGAAGGGAATTTACGGAAGTTTAATTGCCCAAAATCCATGGTTTTATATTTCCCTTACGATGATGACTTTAGGAACCCTTCTTTTTATTGGAGGTTTCTTAGGAGAGCTTTTGATTCGTACCAATCGAGTACAGGAAAATTATCATATTGAAGATGTAATCTAAAAATGAAAAGAATTCCATTTTATTTGATCCTACTGCTTCTTGTAAGTGCATGTGGAGAAGTTTCGCCAAAAGGCGATTTGCAAACCAAAGAAGTTCCTATTGAAAGTTTTAAAACGCTAGAATTGGATGGGAAATTTCGGGTATTTTTTGTTCGTAATACCACGAATCAGGTTTTTATTGAAACCTATGGGAACTTTATTAAAAACTTAGACATTAGTCAAAAGAACCAAACGCTTTCGATTAAAGAGAAAAGAGAGACAAAAGGGGGAGACTTTTACAATGTCACCATTTATTCCTCTTCCGTGCCTTCGAGTATTGAAGTAGGAGATCAGGTGGAGCTTTCTATTTCAGGCGCAATTCAGGGGGAATCCCTAGCACTTAAATTGAAGGATGAAGCGAAATTTATTGGCGCCCTAGAACTTTCTAAAGCCTCTGTGAATATGAGCAGTTCGGCGAGAGCCAATTTCTCAGGTTCTTCGAAAACGGCGCAAATAAAGATTCAAGATACCGCCCACATTATTGCCCCTTATTGGCACGTGGGTAGCCTAAAGCTAGAGGCTCAAAACGGCCCTTATGTGGAGGTGAACGCAGTGGATACTTTGAAAGGAGAAATTAAGAACACAACAAAGCTTTTGTATTACAATTCGCCCGTCACAATCCTTAAGAAAGGTTCGGGCGTTAACGTAGAGCAAAAGCCGTTAAATTAAAAAACCAAGTGATATGACAACATTGGAAAAAGCAAAATTATGGCTGAGTGATCCTTTTGATGCTCAGACCCAAGAATTAGTTAGGGCACTTATCGATTCCAACTCTCCGGATTTGGAAGATAGTTTTTATAGAGAGTTGGAATTTGGAACCGGAGGCATGAGAGGAATCATGGGAGTAGGAACCAACCGTCTTAACCGCTATACTTTAGGCCAGGCTACGCAAGGGCTTGCCAATTATCTGCACGAGCAGTTTCCTTCCGAAGAAATCAAAGTAGCCATCGCCTATGACGTGCGCCACAATTCAAAAGAATTTGCGAAACTCGTTGCGGATGTGCTAACAGCAAATCGAATCAAGGTATTACTATTCAAAGAGCATAGACCGACCCCAGAACTTTCCTTTACCGTAAGAAATAAGAAGTGTAATGCGGGAATTGTACTAACAGCTTCCCACAATCCACCTGAATACAATGGATATAAAGTGTATTGGAACGATGGCGCGCAGATTGTGCCTCCGCATGACGAAGCCATAATAAAAGAAGTGTACTCCGTGAAATTTGACGAAATCAAGTTTGGTGGAAACGACGCTTTAATTGAATGGCAAGATGAGACTGCGGACGAGGCTTATATCGACGCTTGCATCGAGAATTCTATCTACCAAAAAGAAGGCTTTGAAGATTTGAACATTGTCTTTACTTCCATCCACGGAACTACCTACACAACGGTTCCCCATGCCTTAGAGAAGGTCGGATTTAAAAAAGTGGATCTCGTCAAAGAACAAATGATTCCAAGTGGGAATTTCCCAACGGTAAAAAGTCCAAATCCAGAGGAACCTGCCGCGCTAGAAATGGCGCTAGATTTAGCGAAACTAACCAACGCAGACATTGTGATTGGAACAGACCCTGACGGGGATCGATTAGGCATTGCCGTTCGAAATCTAGAAGGAGAAATGCAGCTTCTAAATGGAAATCAGTGCAACACGATCCTTACTTATTACATCCTTGAGCAATGGAAAAAAGAGGGGAAACTCAAGGGCAAAGAATTCATTGGTTCTACCATTGTAACGTCCGATATTTTCTTTGACATTGCAGAGAAATTTGGTGTGGACTGCAAAGTGGGACTTACCGGATTCAAATGGATTGGTAAAATGATTCGTGATCACGAGGGAGAGGAGAAATTTGTTTGTGGAGGCGAGGAGAGTTTCGGCTTTATGACAGGGGATTTTGTAAGAGACAAAGATTCTTGTGGATCCATTCTTTTAGCCTGTGAAATTGCAGCTTGGTGCAAAGCAAGAGGAACCACGATGTTTGAATACTTAATTGAAATTTACGAGGACCTTGGACTTTACTATGAGGGACTTATAAACGTGGTTAAGAAAGGACAACAAGGAGCCTTAGAAATTCAAGAAATGATGCGTAATTTCCGTGAGAATCCGCCTAAAACACTTGCAGGCTCGCCTGTAGAAGAAATAAAAGACTTTCAGTTGCAAAGCTGCAGCAAAGTCTCGACGGGCAAAACTAGCGTAATGGACGATATTCCAAAAAGTAATGTTCTTATTTACTATACGCTAGACGGAACCAAAGTTTGCGTGAGACCTTCGGGAACCGAACCGAAGATTAAGTTTTATGTATCGCTAAAAGATACCTTAGACAACAAAGAAGAATTTAATTCTAAAATAGAAAAATTAGAACTTAAACTACAGGAAATTAAGTCAGACTTAAAACTGTAAATTAATTTTTTAAAGTGCGGTTTTCTTTGTTGAGGACCGCACTTTTATTGTGAGTAATTAGAAGGGAAAAGCGCAGGAATTGCCGTCTCGTTCAAAATTATTTTTGTAATTTTGAAAGTCTGACCGTCGTAGATTAATCGATTGATTTATAGAGGTATAGGATATGAGTCTATCTTTTTTGGAATTTTAGCATAAAGAATGTTATAGGCTTTTCAAATAGGTTTACGCTTAAAATTAGTACAATACAAAATCCTAAAAAAAGTGAAAGTATCGCAACTCGCCGCACACTTGATCGGCTCGGAAATCATTAAGATTGGAAATCAAGTGAATGAAATGAAGGCTCAAGGGGCCGATATTGCCAATTTAACGATTGGAGATCTGAATTCGGACTTGTATCCAATTCCTAGCTTTTTAAAAGAAAGGATTGAAATTGCGTACGATCATAATTTGACGAACTATCCGCCTGCCAATGGACTGAAGGAACTAAGAGAAGCTATTTCTGAAGATGTAGACTCTCGTTACAGCTTAAACTACAGTCCGGACGATATTCTAGTAGCAGGAGGATCTAGACCCTTAATTTATGCTGCTTTTCAAACCTTGGTAGATCCAGGGGATAAAGTGGTGTATCCAGTACCTTCTTGGAACAACAATCATTATTCTTACCTTACTCAGGCCGAAAAAATTGAGATTCAAACCTTAGAGGAAAACTTTTTTTTGCCGACAGCAAGTGAGTTAGAGCCTCATTTAAAGGGGGCTACGCTTTTAGCGCTTTGTTCGCCCTTAAACCCTACGGGAACCATGTTCTCGAAATCACAACTAGAAGAAATTTGTGAATTGGTTGTAAAGGAGAACGAATCAAGATCCTTAGAACAGAAGCCTCTTTACCTTATGTACGATCAAATTTATGCGCTTCTCACCTTTGACAAAACGCATTACAATCCTGTTTCGCTTAATTCAAAAATGCGCGATTACACCGTATTTATAGACGGAAGTTCAAAATGCTTTGCAGCCACTGGGCTTCGTGTAGGATGGAGCTTTGGTCCAAGCGAAGTCATCTCCAAAATGAAATCCCTTTTAGGTCACGTGGGGGCTTGGGCTCCAAAACCTGAGCAAATGGCTGTAGGAGAGTTTCTAAAAGAGAGTGAAAAAGTTGATGTATACGTTAGCGATTACAAAGGCAAATTAAACGAGAGCCTTAAAGCGCTTCACGGCGGAATTCAAACGCTGAAAGAAAAGGGTCTCTTGGTCGATAGTATTGAGCCTATGGGCGCTTTGTACTTAACGGTGAAGCTCGATTATTTAGGCAAGAAACAGCCTAATGGAAATTTGATTGAATCATCCAGTGATTTGGTATTCTATTTAATTGAAAATGCAGGCGTGGCCCTCGTTCCTTTCTCTGCCTTTGGAGCGAGTTCTGATATGCCTTGGTTTAGAGCCTCGGTGGGAGGACTTAGCCTTCAGCAAATCAACGAGCTCTTTCCTCGATTGGAAGCTGCTCTTTCTAAATTAAGCTAAGGAATCGTTTATTCAAAGGTGCGCGATAGGCGCATCGAACTCTAATTAACACTATATGAAAATCATTGCCGTGATCCCCGCTCGCTATGAGGCGAGTCGTTTTCCAGGGAAACTCTTAGAAAAACTGGGCGAGAGGTCCGTCATTTTAACTACCTATCAAAACGTCGTGCAGACAGGATTGTTTGATCAGGTGCATGTGGCTACTGACAGTTCGCTTATCTATGAGGAAATCGTATCGAACGGAGGAAAGGCTGTGCTTACAGGAGAACACGAAACGGGCAGTGACCGTATCGCAGAAGCGGTGAAGGACTTAGACTGTGATATCGTAATTAATGTGCAAGGAGACGAGCCTTTTTTGAAAGCAGGTCCCCTTGAGCAGCTCATTTCTGTTTTTGAAAATGACCCTAAAAAAGAAATCTCTTTAGCCTCCTTAAAAATTGAGTTGAAAGAGTGGGAAGACATAGAAAATCCAAACCATGTGAAAGTGATTACCGATCAGAAAGGAAATGCCCTTTACTTTAGTCGCTCGGTGATTCCTTTTCCTAGAGAAAGAAGTGAAAAAGTCCATTACTATAAGCATGTGGGAGTGTATGCCTTTCGAAAACAGGCCCTTTTGTCGTTTGCCTCTCTAGAGCAAAAACCCCTTGAGATTTCTGAAAAGATTGAGTGCCTGAGATACCTCGAACACGGCATGAAAATTAGAATGGTAGAAACCGATTTTATAGGCGTGGGGATCGATGTTCCACAGGACCTAGAAAAAGCAAGGGCTCTGCTATGTTCCCAAGACAAAAAAAGCCCGTTTTAAATAAAATATTTTATCTTTGGTCATTAATCAATTATGAAAGTACTCTATAAAATACTCTTTGTTCTCTTTATGAGCTTCTCACAATTTGGATTTTCACAAACAGGCAAAGAGATCATTGAAAAAAATATTGAGCTCTCCGGAGGACTTATCAATTGGAAGTTATTGAACTCTGTGATTCTTTCTGGAAAAGTCACCTTAGGTATCAAAGATGAGTATCCGATTCGGATTTATCAGCAAAGACCTAATTTGACCAAAACCATGATCACGATCGGAAAGAAGGACATGGTTATTGAAGGATACGATGGGAAAGATGGCTATGCAATGAATTACGCAGCGAATAAGCTTCAGAAATATCCTAATTACAGTGCAGAAAGTTTCGATAATGATTTTATTGATTTTGAAAATAAAGGATTTCAAGCCAAGTATTTAGGAAAAGAAAAGGTTGGGGATAATTACTGCTTTAAAGTAGAGTTACTTAAGAATGTGAACCGAACTATTTACTATTTTGATACGAAAACCTACATGCTTTTAAAAGAAGTAAAGAAGGACGAAACCTTATTGTATTCTGATTATGAAAAGGTAGGCAATTTGCTTTTTGCACATCGTATCGCTAGTGAAACCGAGGGAGAGCAGTCCGATTATGTGATGCTCATTACAAAAATAGAGGTAAATAAGGTGATTCCTGCTTCTACATTTAAATTCTAATTCAAAAAGGATTAGAACAAACCTAAAAAATGGAAACGATGAAAAAAGTATTTATTTTATTGTTGTCCGCCTTAAGTATTGTGCAGTCGTGCATGAACCAGAAAAGCGAAACATCAAAAGAAAAAACCAAAGAGCAGATGGGAAAGACAATATATGACTTTAAAGTAGAGAGTCTTGACGGAGGTGAGATTAATTTTGCTGATTTTAAAGGCAAAAAAATTCTGATTGTTAATACAGCCTCGGAGTGTGGATTTACTCCTCAGTATGCCGATCTAGAAACCTTAAGTAAAACCTATGGGGATAAGCTTGTGGTAGTAGGGTTTCCTGCAAATAATTTTGGTTCCCAGGAACCGGGTACGAACGAAGAAATTGGCGCATTTTGCGAAAAGAACTTTGGAGTTACCTTTCCAATGGCCGCGAAGGTCTCTGTAAAAGGAGAGGATACGGCGCCCCTCTTTAAATACCTGACAGAAAAAGAACTTAATGGAGTAAAGAATACAACAATTCTTTGGAATTTCACTAAATTCTTACTCGACGAAAATGGAAAACTAGTGGATACTTTTATAAGTACGACCAAACCTACAGACGAGGCGATTACCAAGCACTTATAGTTTTGCACTTTGTCTTATCAATAGAGAGCCTTCCAAAAAATTGGAAGGCTTTTTTTAAGGCTTCTTAGCCAAGCTAAAAATGGATGCGAGAGAAATCACAGATTCTCCCTTGGATTTTATTTTGGCGCTATAGACCATCGCTTGGGCAAGCGTGCTCGTTTGTAAAGGTCTTAGCTTTCGAAGTAAATGCAATCGGTTGAGGAATTTCAGAACCGAGGCACCTAGAACTTCGCCGGGTCTATCGCTCATTTTACGCTCGAGCATGCCCGGTTGAAAAATGGTAAGCTTTTCAAACTCAAGAGCACGAATCTCTTCTTCTAGTTCCCCTTTCATTTTGGAATAGAAAACTTTTGAATTTTGATTAGCCCCATACGATGAAATTAAAACAAAGTGGGGAACCTCATTTTCCCTACACCCTTTCGCAAAGTCTAGTTGGTAGTCGAAATCTACCTTACGCTGAGAAAGTTTTCCGCCTGCAGCCTTAAGGGTAGTGCCCAGACAGGAGAACGCCACATCCCCCTTAAGTTGGGACTTCCAATCTTGTGGCCTTTCAAAGTCTACGATATCAACGTGGAGTTTTGGATCCGAAAAGTCTAAAGGTCTTCTAGAAAAAGCATGGACGGAATCAAAATCTGAATCCCTTAGTAATTCCTCAATTAGCTCTTTCCCGGTGGCGCCCGTGGCGCCTATTACAAGTGCTTTCATTTTTTTTCATAGTATAAGTACCGAATTTACTACTTTTGAATTAGATCTTGAGCTTTTACCCTTAAAACTATAATTTCAAAATTCACATCACCATGGATGCAGAACAGATTCGCTCTTATTGTCTCGAAAAAAAAGGAGTCAGCGAAAGTTTCCCTTTCAATGAAACTACCTTGGTCTTTAAAGTGGGAGCAAAAATGTTTTTACTTCTTTCGCTAGATGCATTTCCACTAAGCTTTGCTGTCAAGACAGCTCCTAATTGGAGTGAGCAGTTACGGGAATCTTATAGTCAAATTAAAGGGGCTTATCACATGAACAAGACCCATTGGAATTCGGTAGACCCAGAAGGAGTCCCAACTGAGCTACTGTATAAATTGATAGACCATTCTTATGCGTTGATTTTCAACTCGCTAAGTCGTAAAGTCAGGGAAGAGATAACAAAAGGATAAAGTATACATATTGAATTTTTAATATATTTTCCCTTTATCATATTATTTGTACGATACACCGAATTATTGCTAATACTTATTAAATTTTTCACAATTTATATTAAATAGATTAGATTTTCTCAAATGTTTCCTCGTGTTTGTTTCTATTATATTACAATATGGGAATGATAATTATATAAAGTTAAATTTATTTTATTAACTATTTTTATTATTTTTTTGCGAATTGATAATTATATCGTTTTTTTTACTTAGCTTTGAAAGGTATGTAAACGTGTGCACAGTTTATTTTTCAAATCTTGTTTAACTTTTATAAAATAAAAATTATAAAAAATTTAATTTTATTATTATGTTTTGTTTTTCTTGGTTCATCGAACGTGTTTGCGAAGGCAGATGACGGTAAACCGCGGAAAAGTGATGTTCCAGTCCATGCTGTCATGAATAACAGTAAAACTGCGATAGTTGCAATTGGAGATTGTACAATTGTAACCGTGTATCGTGTTACAGGTATGTGTGGTGGCGTAATTGGTGATGTTAGCACACAAGAAGAAGCGACAGGTGACGCTTGTGATGGAACTGAAGGTGGCGTTATTATTAATGTAGAAACAGTTGCTGTTGATGATTGTCCATAATTTTTTTAGGCTGCTTGCTTGCAAGCAGCCTAATTTCAAGTATAACACTTTAATTTCTAGAGGAAATTATTTCACTTTTCTTCTAGTAACAGCCCTCTATTTCCCACAAGAGAAATACATTGGACTTGTCGAATATACGTTCGTGAAGGAAATTGGAGGCACGCAAGCATTTTCAGAATATCTACTCTTAAACGAGGCTAATTCTTTTTATTTTTCCTATAATCAAAAAAAAGATACCTATGAGGAGTTAGCTCGGGAGTTTGAATTTAGATATTCCAATAATGTCGTTAAATACGAAGCTGATAAAAGTGAGTTTACCGAACTAAGGAATCTCCGATCCTTCTATAGAATGTCAGATACCCCTCCTGCAATCCAATGGGAGATTAAGCAGGAAACGAAAGAAATACTCGGCTATACTTGTACTAATGCTATAGGTGAATTTCGTGGACGTACGTACTCCGTATGGTTTGCAAGTGAGGTTCCCTTTTTCTATGGACCTTGGAAATTAACGGGGCTACCAGGACTTATACTCGAAGCTCGAGATAATTATGGGTATTTTCATTACATAGCGAAAGAGATTACTCTTAATAAAGATTTTTTTGTGCCAGCAGTGTTAGAAGAAAAGCTATCGGAGCAAAATTCTATAGCTTACAAGGAGTTCATTGAGATTGAAAATGATTTTTTCAAGGATATTAAGAATAAGATCCAAGCTTCACGTCCCAGAGGGACTGTATTTAAGGAAACTCCTCTTCGAGAATTATTGAAAGAGACCAAATTTGAGTGGGAGTAAAATAGGGATTGTATATGAGGTATTTATTCCTAGTATTGCTGCTTGGGTTCGTGAAAATTTCAGCGCAGTCTGAAGTGAGTGGAACCGTTGTTTTAGAAGATCATCCTGGAGAGTTTAAAGCGAGCGTACTTCTCAAGAATGAGAAGGGCGCAATTGAGACCTATTCTTTTACGAACAAAGCGGGTGGATTTAAAATTTCGACTAGTAATATCGGGCAATTTAAATTGGAAATCAAAGTATTTAATTACAATCCCAAATCAATCGACATTACCCTTAATTCGACCAATCAGAAGATCGAACTTGGCCTTGTTGAAGTGGATAAGCTCAAAGAGGCGGAGATTAAGGAAGTAGTTATTACCAGGACTACCCCCATTAAAACCAAAAAAGATACAATTGAATTTAACGTACAAAGTTTTGAAAGCGGCTCTGAATTAAATCTCGAAGAACTTCTGAAGAAACTACCGGGTATCACGGTCGAGAATGACGGAAAAATAAAGTATGGCAATACCGAGATACAACGCGTGATGATTGAGAATGACGATCTTTTTGAACGCGGCTATCAGACTTTGACGCAAAATATGCCGACTAGCCCGATTTCGAAAGTTCAAGTCCTTAAAAACTATTCAAAAAACAAGCTCCTCAAAGGCATTGAAGATTCGCAAGATGTGGCCCTAAATTTAACCCTAAAAGAGGGTGCAAAGAGCAAATGGTTCGGAAATGCGATCCTTGCCTCCACTAGCTTTGAAGAGAAAATGCATCAGGTTAAGTTCAATGCAATGAACTTCTCGAAGAAGAGAAAAATCTATGCCCTATTTAATTACAATAATTTGGGACTCGATGAAATGAAAGGAGTGGAGTATCTCATTGAGCCAAGCTCTGAAAAAGAGGTTGAAAATGTAGGGGAACTTTCCACGCTATCCATTTTAAATCTTCATTCCAAAAATGCGCAGTTCGAAGACAAACGATCAAATTTCAATGACGATAAATTAGCCTCACTTAATTACATTTATAATTTTGATCGAGACTGGAAGCTAAAGGTAGTGACAGTTTTCAATCAGACCGAAAATAAAAATTACCTAGAAGGATCTTATAAGTTTGACGATGGGAAAGTGCAGTTCACCAATAGTGAAAGTAAGTCATGGAAGCAAAATCGTCAAAACGTAGTAGGTAAACTTGAACTCTTAAAAGAGTCTAAAAACTCTTCACTCTTAATTTACAACAAGATTTCTCAGCTAAATGAGGACAACCACAACGAGTTCCTATTTAATCATCTATCCAACTTTCAGAAAGGAGAGAATCGTTTGTTTGCCAATGAAAATAGGGTGGTGTATACGAAGAAAATAGATTCGAGCCAGGCCTTTGTTGCTGTGGCTAAATACAACCTGCAAAGGCGCCCTTATCAATTCATTGATGAAAATGATGTCTTTACGCAGATTACAGGGAATTCCAAGGTCGTTAAATCTAGGCAAGACATACATTCAAGCATGCATTTTGGAGGACTTAAATTTTCTTATTTAAAAAGCTGGAGCGAGGATCAATCGTTCGAGTGGCAATTGGGAGATGAGTGGAAAAGGGAAGACTTAAGCTCCGGTATTTCCCTATTTGATAGGGAGAACGAAAGGATCGCTTTTGAGGATGCACGCTTCAAAAATTCAACTGAACTAACGCGCAATAAACTTTTCGCTCAATTCAAGTATGCTAATCAATTTAGAAAATGGCGCTACGGAGTGACGCTGCTCAATCAGTATATTTCTTCTCAACATAATTTTGAGAATAAGCAGCAGCAGGGGTTCTACCTTTCTCCCATGCTTAAATTAGCATACAGCGATCAAAAATTGGGAAACTTTACCCTTTCTTCCTCTAGGAGCTTCGCATCCACAAACATTCTAGAAAGTTTTACGCACGCCATTTACCAAGGGAACCGCAGTTTTCAGGAAAGCCAAATCGGTCTAAAACAGTTACCAGAACTAAATCTTACATTTCTGTACAATGTAGGAGATATTCTATCCGAATATTTGACTTTCAGTGCTATGTATTTCAAAAATGAAGACTATATAGCGGCGCATCGCATCGTGAATCCGCATTACACCTTCAACCAAAGTATCCTTGTCAAGGACAATTCAAATCTGTTTTTGAATCTGAATCTGCATAAATACCTTCGATTTTTGAATTCTCGACTTAGTTTGCACCATTCGTATGGAGCCTCGGCCTATGCAAGCAAAGTAAACGACAGCGATCTTATTAATACAAAGTTTTCCAATTTCAAAACGGGCTTTGAATTGAAATCAGGGGCTAGTCAAAAAATCTCTTACGAGCTGGGATACGAGTGGATCTTCAATTCCATTGATTCTGATGTAAAAAAAGGAAAATACACAGATCAGAAAGGATTTGTAAATCTGTATTACAGTGTAGGTCAAAATCTACAACTTGAGTCCTTTTACGAATTCTTTAACTATGGTCATACGCAAAACAGCTCCACTCAGTTTTTAGATTTTAGAGCGGCGTATCACTTGAAAAAATGGAAACTGAATCTGTTTTTAAGAGGCAACAATCTTTTAAATACGGATGAGATTCAACGTTATTCCCTTACGAATATTAGTGAAAGCCTTTACACGCAAAAGTTGTTGCCAAGACATATAGTCCTAGGACTAAACAAAACCTTTTAGTCCTGGAAAAACTCTCTCGTTTTGCTTTCGTCCTGTTTTAGTTTTTCCTTAAGCGGTTCAAGGCCTTCAAAATCTATTTCTTCGTGAAGAAAATCTTTAAAATGCACCTCTATGGATTCGCCGTAAATATCCTCGTTAAAATCAAGGATGTTTACTTCCACTGTGAGGCTTTCTCCGCCCACGGTTGGGTTTGTTCCAATGCTGAGCATTCCTTTGTAAGGTTTATCATTAACGAAAACTTCCGCAATATAGGCGCCTTTTTTAGGAAGTAGTTTAAGAGGACTCACCTCTAAATTTGCGGTAGGGTAGCCAAGGGTACGTCCTAGTTTTTTGCCATGAACCACGGTTCCGCTTAAACTATAGTCATAGCCAAGCATCGCATTCGCTTCTTTTATATTGCCATCCTCTAAAGCTTCTCTAATTTTTGTCGAAGAAATGGTTTCCAAATGAAGGTTTACGGCTTCCATTTGTTCCACTTCAAATCCTAGTTTAGGAGCAAGCGATTCAAGAAGCTGAAAGTTTCCGCTACGGTTTTTTCCAAATACATGGTCGTATCCCACAATAAGATGTTTAACTTTTAAGCGCTTCACTAGGATCTCCTCGACAAATTCGGTCCCGCTTAGGTTTCTAAATTCCTCAGAAAAGTCTTGAATTTGAAGAAAATCAATGCCCAGTGTCTCGAATCGATTCTTTTTTTCCTCAAGCGTAGTAAGCAGTTTTAAAGAATCGCTCGGATTAAAAACGAGTCTTGGGTGCGGCCAAAAGGTGAGAATACCAGTTCTTAAATTTCGAGACTCTGCTCGCTGCTTCAGCTTCTTTATAATAGACTGATGTCCCAAATGAACACCATCAAACATGCCAAGAGAGAGTGCCACAGGGCCCCCACTTGTATTCTCCTTACTATTTTGGTAAACTTCCAAGCGACTTAATTTAGGTGCAAAAGTAATAAATTGAAATGAGCTTTAGGGCATAAGTGTAGGGGAGGCCTTGAAAGTGCTACTCAAATTGTTCACTCCTTTGATTTTTTGCTTTTTAGCAATTTCAGGAGCAGATAAAAATCATGATAAAAATCTTAGAAATTGAAATTGCAAATCTGTTAAATATCATTATATTTGCACTCAAGAAAAAAATTAGCAATGGCAAACCAAATTAAAGGAAAAATTTCTCAAATTATTGGTCCGGTAATCGACGTTGTTTTTGGAGATGCTCAGGAGCTTCCAAAAATCTATGACGCGCTGGAGGTGACCTATTCAAACGGTGAAAAGTTGATTCTAGAGGTAGAACAGCACATCGGTGAAGATTCTGTACGATGCATCGCAATGGATGCAACCGATGGTCTTCAAAGAGGACAGGAAGTAATCGCTCTAGGAAATCAAATTACCATGCCGACAGGCGAAGGGGTATACGGTAGACTTTTTAACGTAGTGGGTAACGCCATTGACGGACTTCCCACTCTTTCAAAAGAAGGTGGACTTCCAATTCACAGAGAAGCTCCTAAATTTGATCAATTAACAACTTCAGCAGAAGTACTATTTACAGGGATTAAAGTAATTGACCTTGTAGAGCCTTATGCCAAAGGAGGTAAAATTGGACTCTTTGGTGGTGCTGGAGTAGGGAAAACCGTACTTATTCAGGAATTAATTAATAACATCGCAAAAGGACACGGAGGACTTTCCGTATTCGCAGGAGTAGGAGAAAGAACCCGTGAAGGGAACGACCTTCTTAGAGAGATGTTAGAATCAGGCATTATAAAATACGGAGAAGATTTCATGCATTCTATGGAAGAAGGCGGATGGGATCTATCCAAAGCGAATCTGGAAGAAATGAAAGATTCAAAATGTACTTTCGTCTTTGGTCAGATGAACGAACCTCCTGGAGCAAGAGCTCGTGTGGCGCTTTCAGGTCTTACCATTGCGGAATACTTTAGAGATGGAGATGGAGAAGGTCAAGGAAGAGACGTACTTTTCTTCGTAGACAACATCTTCCGATTCACTCAAGCAGGATCTGAGGTATCTGCCCTTCTAGGACGTATGCCCTCTGCGGTAGGTTACCAACCTACACTAGCTTCCGAAATGGGGGCGATGCAAGAGAGAATTACTTCGACTAAAAACGGATCGATTACTTCCGTACAAGCGGTTTACGTACCTGCGGATGACCTTACCGACCCGGCGCCAGCAACAACGTTTGCCCACCTTGATGCAACAACCGTACTTGATAGAAAGATTGCTTCCCTAGGTATTTACCCAGCGGTAGATCCACTAGCGTCTACTTCAAGAATCTTAACTCCTGAGATCTTAGGAGCTGAGCATTACAACTGCGCGCAAAGAGTAAAAGAAATCCTACAGAGATACAAAGCCCTTCAAGATATTATTGCAATTCTTGGTATGGAAGAACTTTCTGAAGAAGATAAACTAGCGGTAAACCGCGCAAGAAAAGTTCAGAGATTCTTATCTCAGCCTTTCCACGTAGCAGAGCAGTTTACAGGTCTTAAAGGAGCTCTTGTAGACATTAAAGACACCATCAAAGGATTCAACATGATTATTGATGGAGAGTTAGATCAATATCCAGAAGCAGCCTTTAACCTTAAAGGTACCATCGAGGAAGCGATCGAAGCAGGTCAGAAAATGCTTGCAGAAGCTTAAAAGTAGTTAAAAGCGCTTTATGCCTAAAGCTTAAAGCCCAAAGCAAAAACGTATGAATATTAAAATTTTAACTCCAGAGTTCGTCGTATTTGAAGGTGAAGTGAAATCTGTTTTGCTTCCTGGAAAATCAGGTGAGTTTCATATCATGAAAAATCACGCCGCGATCGTTTCTTCTTTAGGGTTTGGTAAGATCAAACTTTATACGAATGAAATTAGCGATGAGTTTTCAAAGCATTTCACAAAAGAGAATGAGAAAGACTCTGTCTTCTCTTACGAAATCAAAAGTGGTGTCGTGGAATTCAATCATGAAAAAGGAATTATTCTAGCTGACTAAGCTTAAAAGAGTATAAACACAAAAAAGACCTCTACTTATGTAGGGGTCTTTTGCTTTGGTATTTGAAGCCTCCACGGAGAGCTTTTTTATTCAGAGTTTACGCGTCGTAATCGCCCTGCGCTTCCGGTTGGTAAACGATCTGATCAATCACAATCTTGGTGCTTCCTGAGGGAAGTTGCCAATCGATTTCATCGCCTACTTTGTATCCGATCAGTGCGATGGCAACCGCTGAGAAAATAGAGATTTTCTTTTCTTTGATGTTGGCCTGACTAGGGTACACTAATTTGATTTCCGTTTGCGTCTTTGTATTGGCAAAATGGAATTTCACCACAGAGTTCATTGTGATGACATCCGCGGGTACATTTTGAGGATCCACAAGTTTTGCAGATTTAAGCTCTTTGGAAAGCTGTTCGGCTTCTGAAGCTTTAATGCTTCCGTCCTGCTTTGCGGAGCTAATGCACTGGAAAATTTTTGCGTAGTCGTTTTTGTTAATGATTAAAGTATTCATAATAATTTGGTTTTGGTTAATTGGCATAAAAAAACCGTTTGAATAGTTTCAAACGGTTTTGTATTATACTTTTATAAAAGTTTACATCGGTTTAAAACTATAAGTTCTTTTCCTTTTCAATTTGTTCTGCTTGTTTTCTGTAGGTTCCGTCCGTAAGTTTACTATGGATGGCTTCAAACGCAGCAAGAGTTTCGTTGATTTCAGCATCCGTATGGGATGCAGTTGGAATTAATCTTAAAAGAATCATTCCTTTTGGTATCACTGGGTAGATTACTACAGAGGTGAAGATACCAAAATTCTCTCTAAGGTCTTTTACAAGTAAAGTAGCTTCTACAGTGGAACCTTGCATCATTACAGGAGTTACGCACGTGTTGGTTTCTCCAATGTTGAATCCTCTTTCTTTAAGACCTGATTGAAGTTTGTTTACGTTTTCCCATAGTTTAGCTTTAATCTCTGGTCTTGTTCTTAAAAGCTCTAAACGTTTAAGTCCTCCAATCACCATTGGCATAGTAAGAGATTTTGCGAAGATTTGAGATCTAAGGTTGAATTTAAGGTAACGGATGATTTCTTTGTTTCCTCCGATAAAAGCTCCAAACCCTGCCATAGACTTTGCAAAAGTAGAGAAATAAACATCAATTTGATCTTGACATCCTTGTTCCTCTCCGGCTCCTGCACCTGTTTCTCCTAAAGTTCCAAACCCGTGAGCATCGTCTACTAGGAGTCTAAAGTTATATTTTTCTTTTAAAGCGCAAATTTCTTTTAGTTTACCTTGCTGTCCTCTCATTCCAAAAACTCCTTCGGTAATGACAAGAACACCTCCGCCTTGCTCTTCAGCTACTTTCGTGGCTCTGGCTAGGTTTTTCTCTAAGCTTTCAATATCGTTATGCTTATAGGTAAAGCTTTTCCCCATGTGAAGTCTCACACCGTCTACAATACAAGCATGAGAGTCTGCATCATAAACGACCACATCGTGTCTAGATAGCAAGGCATCAATGGTGGAAACCATTCCTTGGTATCCAAAGTTTAGTACGTATGCGGATTCTTTCTTAATGAAAGAAGCAAGTTCTTTTTCTAATTGTAAGTGTTGATCTGTTTCCCCAGACATGGCTCTAGCTCCCATTGGGTAAAACATTCCGTACTGGGCAGCAGCTTTTGCATCTGCCTCCAGAACTTCAGGATGGTTACAAAGTCCTAAATAGTCGTTCGCCGACCAAAAAACAACTTCCCGTCCTTGAAATTTCATTCTAGGTCCCACAGGGCCTTCAAGTCTTGGGAAAATAAAGTATCCTTCTGCATAATCTGCAAATTGTCCTAGAGGTCCAGGGTTCTCGACAATGCGATCAAATATATCTACCATTAATTATGTAATTTATTAAGTTTCAAAGTTACTGAAAATTTAACTATTTTGGAATCTTTTGCTTCGGCAAAAACCGGCGAGATAACGGCTTTTTTTTATTCGGCACATTCGGGCGCAAGGGGAGAATTAGCATTATTCTCTAGCGTGGTTTGAAAGCCTTGCTCGCGCATCCAATCATCGCTATACACTTTGGTCATGTAACGAGAACCGTGGTCTGGGAAGATTAAGACCACAACATCCGTTGAGCTTACTGCATTCTCCTCGCAGTATTGCAAAAAGCCTTGCGTCACCGCTCCTGTGGTATAACCTCCCATGATGCCTTCTTTTAGAGCAATCTCACGGGTGCGATAAGCGGAATCCTCATCGTTTACGCGAACATAGGAATCAATCTGATCAAAAAGTAGGGCACCTGGAATTAAGTTTTTCCCCATGCCTTCAATCTGATAGGGACCGATATCTTCTGGATTTATTTTTCCGTTATCAAAATAGCCTTTTAAAATAGATCCAACAGCATCCACACCAATCACCTTGACATTCGGATTTTGTTCTTTCAAATATTTTCCTGTACCGGTTAAAGTTCCTCCCGTTCCTGTGCATGCAAAAAGATGGGTAATCTTTCCTTGGGTTTGCTCCCAGATTTCAGGACCGGTGGTAAGGTAATGGGCCTCCGTGTTGAGTTCGTTAAAATATTGATTTATGTAGACGGAGTTGGGAGTTGCTTTCGCAATACTCTTCGCCACTTCATAATACGATCTTGGATCCTCTGGAGCGACATTGGCTGGGCAAATATGCACCTCAGCTCCTAGGGATTTAAGAAATGCAATTTTTTCAGGTTTGGTTTTGTCACTGACGGCTAATATGCACTTATATCCTTTGACAACACTTACCATGGCTACCGAAAACCCCGTATTTCCAGAAGTGGTTTCCACAATAATAGATCCTTTCTTTAGAAGTCCCTTCTTTTCTGCGTTCTCAATGATGTGAAGCGCAATTCGATCCTTTGCACTATGTCCAGGATTGAAGGCTTCAATCTTTGCATAGACAGTTGCCTTCGTGTTTTCAGTCACATGATTGAGTTTTACTAGTGGTGTTTTCCCAATCAGCTCCAGAATGTTATTGTAAACTTTTGTCATTTTAAATGGTGCTAAAAAGCATGGGCAAAAATACGAAAAATTATTGGTTTAGGGGAATATTCCCTTTTCTTTTCCTTGACGAATCTATGCACCTAATAGGATAAAACGTGGAGAAAAGACACTTTACGAATCGACCAAAGACTTAAATTTAGGGAGGAAGAACTTACGCTTTTAAGATAAAAAATCCTATTTTCGCATCATTAATTTATACGAATGAAAAATTGGAGCTTTAAGACTTGGAATACGGCCCTAGGTTGGGGTGTTTTTGGGATCTCACTTCTTACTTACCTTCTTACTATGGAGAGAAAGTTTAGCTTTTGGGACACTGGAGAATACATTTCCTCTGCCGTGAAACTAGAGGTAACTCACGCACCAGGAGCCGCGCTCTTCCAACTGGTAGGAGCCGTCTTCGCCATGTTTGCCTTTGGAGATGGAGCGAACTATTCCGTGGTTATTAATGCAATGTCCGCACTTTTTTCAGCCCTTACAATTCTTTTTCTATTCTGGACCGTGACTCATTTGCTACAAAGAATTTTAGTGAAAGAGGACACTACCATTTCACGAAGTCAGAAAATCGCCATTCTCTTTTCTGGACTTGTAGGATCCTTAGCTTTCGCTTTCTCGGATACATTTTGGTATTCTGCTGTAGAAGGAGAAGTGTACTCGATGGCCTCCCTTTTTATCGCCCTTATTTTGTGGCTTATCACGAGATGGGAGTCTCAGTATGGAGAAAAAGGAAACGAGAGGTGGCTGATTTTAATTGCCTTTACCATTGGGCTTTCTGTTGGAGTGCATATGATGGCTATGCTCGTCATTCCTGCTGTTTGCCTTATTTACTATGCAAGAAATTATGAATTTAGCTGGAAGAGTTTTCTTTACGCCAATTTAATCACCTTAGGGGTACTAATTTTTGTGTTTAAACTGATTTTCCCAGCGGTAATGAGCCTCTTTGGGAAAATTGAAATCTTCGCCGTGAACGGTTTAGGACTTCCGTTTCACTCGGGTACCCTCATTGCATTTTTGCTGTTAGCAGCAGCAGGTTATTTGGTGATAAAAAATTCAAGAAAAAAATCCTCACTCATTCAAACCTCAGCGCTTTCTGTGGTGTTCATGATTATTGGTTTTTCTTGTTGGCTTGTGATTCCTATCCGAGCGAATGCAAACCCGCCAATGAACCTAAACAATCCGGACAACGCCATTGGAATGCTCGATTATTACAACCGAGTACAGTATGGAGATTGGCCTTTATTCAAAGGACAAAACTATACTCAGGCTCTTGATTTTGACGGCATAGCAAAAAACGAGGACGGGTCTTACAAGCAAAACAAAACGGGAGATGTTTACGAGAAGGATGAATCAACGAATTCCTACAGAAAAGTAGGAGAGCGTTTCAACTATGTGTATTCCCCTGAGCATATTTCCCTAATGCCTCGTATGTTTAACGACGATAAGGATGTGATGGCCAATTATATCTCTATGTACGGCGCGCCAGACTTTACTTTTAATTTCGACAATCCGGATTATGCGGACTCTCAAGAAGCGCATCAGATTTTTGATGAGTTAAGAGCCAAGTACGAGAGTGGAGAAATGACGGTAGACGACTATCTTCAAATAAAGCCTTACAATCTAATTAATGTGCAAAGACCTTCCTTTGGACAAAACCTTGATTATTTTATCACCTTCCAAAATGGATACTATTTTGTTCGTTATCTGATGTGGAATTTTGTAGGTCGTCAGAATGACCTCGAAGGCCATATGGAGAACAACAGAGGAAACTGGATCTCCGGTTTTTCTTTTATAGACAACGCACTTTGGGGAAACCAAGATAACGTTCCTGCCAAATACAAAAACGAGAGTACAGTGGCCTTTTATTTCCTCCCTCTTCTCTTAGGACTTTTAGGAATGTATTTTCAATTAAATAAGGATTTTGGTCGTTTTTATGCGATGCTTTCCCTTTTCATTTTAACCAGTGTAGGAATTATTTTTTATACCGGAGTGAAACCTTTTGAACCAAGAGAAAGGGACTACGCGATGGTAGGGTCTTTCTTTGCCTTTGCCATATGGATAGGCCTAGGTGCAGGCGCAATTCTTTTAGAAGGACAAAAAAGAGTGAAATCCAAAGCTGCCCTCATTGTAGGAGGTGTGGTGCTTCTAGGGGTTCCTGCCATGATGGGATTCCAGAATTACAACGTGCACGATCGAAGTGGTCGCTCTACAGCCTACGATTATGCATATTCTACGCTTAAAAGTCTCCCTCAGAATGGAATTCTGTTTGTCTATGGAGATAATGATACTTATCCTGTATGGGCAATCCAAGAAACAGAACGCTTTAGAGACGATGTGAAAGTGGTGAATTTTACACTTCTTTCCACACCATGGAATATTGATCAGGTTAAAAGAAGAACCTACAATTCGATGCCGATTCCTTCTACCCTGACGCACGCTGAGTATAGAGAAGGCGTAAACGATCAGATCTATGTCATGCAAAAAGAGATGTGGCAAGAGCTTCTGAGTGATCCGGGATCCAGAGGTCTTTCAAGCGCAGAGATGCAAGAGTTTCAAAAATTCAAGGACATGGATTCCATGCCGATTAAAGAAGCGCTTGCGTTCTTAAAACAAAAATCTCCAGGTAAGGATGCAATCCTCAAACTTCTTTTTGGAGATAGCAAATACGAGAGATTTAATATCCTTCCCGTTTCGAAATTGGTGATTCCTGTGAACAAGCAAAATGTGCTGAAAAGCGGAATTGTAAAGCCTCAGGATCAGAACAAAATCGTGAGCGAGATTACAATTGATTATACGCGAACCAATTTGTTTAAAAACAATTTGATGCTCCTCGATATCCTAGCGAACTTTGATTGGAAACGTCCTATTAATTTCTCTACAGGAGGCATCTATGACAATGAAAACATTTTCTACTTAAATGAATATTTACAGTACGATGGATTCTCTTATCGATTAGTTCCTATTCATACGCCTGCAAGTGGAACGGGTGAAATGGGTAGAGTAGATGGAGAGTCCCTGTATTCCATTGTGAAGAATTACCGTTGGGGCAACTTCAAGGATCTTTCTGTGCATTTTGATGAAACCTGTACGCAGAATATTATGGGTTACAGAAACTCTGTAGGTCGCGCCGCTGAGGCGCTTGCGAAATCGGGACAAAAAGCCAAAGCGGTGGAGCTTCTCGATTTAGCTTCTAAAGAAATTCCAGTTCAAAAATACAATGATCCACGCAGTTTAAGCACCCTTGTTTATGGGTATATACTCGCAGGACAAGACCAAAAAGGACTTGCTCTAGCGCAGGACTTAATCAAAGGTATTTTTGATGAATACGATTACTATACAAGTCTTTCTAAAGAGGAGCAGCGCTTTGCTGGGCGCGCCCTTCGCACCAAGCCACTAGAATACTCAATGGTGATAAGCGCTGTTAGCGAAGGATACGAAGCAAGAGGTGAGAGCAAAAAAGCCTACGACTATCTTGTGAAAGGTCTTACCCCGATTGACAAGCGCTATTCGACTCTAATGAAAGATTTAGAAGCCATGGGCAAACAAAAAGCGTACCGTGAAGCCGATAAGCTTCAGAATATTATTCCTTTTTATCATTATTTGTTTGAAGCCTTTAAGCCCTACGATTCGACCTTTGGTCCAGAAAGACTTAAGCAGATTGAAACTCAACTTATGCAGGTTACTCAGTAAAATTTTCAATTGTATTAAGTGAATTAAAATTCATTTCTCTACTTATCTATTTCATCAATTGGCTTGATTTTATGCACTTGTGATCAAGTTTTGAAAATTTTAGTAGCAAAATCGAATTTCATAGATTTTTTTACTATATTAGACTAGAAATGAAGATTAAAGTAAGCAAATTTAAATATGGTAAAAACTCAATTATTGAAAATCTCGATTTAGAGATTCGTAATAATGATAAGATTGCCATTGAAGGAAAAAACGGTATTGGTAAATCCACTCTTTTTAATTTAATTGTTGGAAAAAATAAATCTAAAATCGAGATCGAGAACCCAAAAAACTATGGTTATTTTGGAAAAGATTCGAATTTAAATTTGGAATCTACCTTAGAAAATGAAGTAAGATTATTTGATAAAGAAATTAATTTCGAGAAATATGGAAGGCTCGTTGAAGGACTCAACTTCGATAAATTCAAAAATAAAAAAATCAAAAACTTATCTCAAGGGAATCAAATTAAGGCAGAACTGATTTTTACATTGTCCTTAAAAAGTAAAGAAATGTTTTTGCTCGATGAACCCACAGAAAGCCTTGATAGAGAATCAATTCTGTTTTTATCAAACTATATAAAAGAGAGCAGTCAAATTTTCATAGTAATATCTCATGATAAAGAATTTGTCAATGATTTTAGCACTATAAAATATACATTTGAAAATAAAAAATTAGCTCGAAATGTATAAAATCGCAACCCAATTTTTTACTTCGATAAAAAACATTTTATCCCTTTTAATCGCTACACTCCTAATAGGACTGCTTTATGTTCTCTATTTAGAGACAAGCCATAGCGCAAATTTAAACAACCATTTTTTCGGGGCCAGTTTTGTGACGATTCCAGCGTTGTCTTTTTTTCTATTTTATTTTAATACGCTTTTCAGAAATAATTATTTTCGGTTTTTAAAAATAAATGTGAGGACGGCTTCTTTTTTTAGATATAGCTTTTATATTATTTTCTTTCTGACAAGCGTGCTTACTATTGTATCGCTTTTCATTTATTTCATTCTTAACTGGGTTTATATAGAGGGTTTTTCGCTTAGTTCATTAGATATAAAAAATGCGATATACCTTTTTGTTTTCAATTTGTTACTCTGTAGTTTATCGTTCCTAATCAATTCCTTTACCACAAGTTTTTGGGCATTTTTTGCGATTATTTTCTATTTCTTTTTTGAGGATTTCTTGGTCTTATTTCTCAAAAATAACAACCTACTTTTTTCCGATTATTTGCCTCAAAAGAGTTTAATTGACATATTTAGATCCACTGATATACATTTTATTTATATCGTCCCCTTCATATATATAGGTGCTTTGGCACTATTTATTTATAAAAAAAATTATAGATTATTATGAGAAAAATACTACTTTTAGGATGTTTGTTTTTTTTCGTTTTTGGTTTTGCACAAAACAGATATAAATATGTTCTCAATTTCAAAATTGATTCTACGAACAGAGATTTCGTTCAACAAGAAGTTTTTAATTTAGATATACGAGATCATAAATCGATGTTTTATAGTGAATCACTTGCTAAGTTAGATTCAATAAGGACGGTTAGTTCCTCGCTTTATAAAAAAAATGTTCCTGAACCTAAATTAGATTACATAATCTCTTTTGATTCAAAAGAAAATAAACTATTTTTTAATGAAACGATTGGATTCTCAATGGTACAGGTTGAAGATCCTCGAAAAATAAAATGGCATATTACCTCACGAACGAAACAGATCGGTAATTACCATGCGCAAAAGGCATATGCTGAATTTGGAGGAAGAGCATGGACTGCGTGGTTCACCTCTGACATCCAGATTCCTGAAGGTCCTTATAAATTTAAAGGACTTCCTGGTTTAATTCTTAGGATTTTTGATAGCGAAGAAGATTACAGTTTTGAGTTGTTTCAAATTCTAAAGCTGGATAAACTGTATGATTTTAAATCTTTCGAAAAGCTGGGAATAAAAACGATTAAAGTGGATTATACCAAGTATCTTGAGTTAAAGAAAAAGTTCATTGAAAGTCCTGAAACGGCATTATTTCAGATGCCGGGCTATTCCAATTTAAATATTCCTGCCGATGAAATGAGAAACTTAGTTGAATCGCTAAAAAACAGAAGAGCCAAATATAATAATACAATCGAACTTTCTTCAACAAAATAGAAGAACTTGCAGCATATCGATTATTAAAAGCATCCTCTAAAGCGATTTAGAGGATGCTTCACTTTTTTCTAAAATGTCAGAACTTTTTAATTTCCAATGCCTAGGCAGGTTTCCAAAATTAGCCCTATTTTTGTATTCTATAAACTGGGATGAAGCCTCTTATAAAATACTGCGCTTTTCTTCGAGCCATTAATGTAAACGGCTCACGAATTAAAATGCAATCCTTGGTTCATGCACTAGAAGGAAAAGAGCTACTTAATGTAAAAACCGTTTTAGCCTCAGGCAACGTGCTATTTTTAAGTTCGCTGCCTAAAGGGGAGCTAAAGACTTTCATAGAAAACCGCCTTCAAGAAAATTTTGATTTTCGCTCGGAGGTGTTTCTTTATACGAAAGAGGAAATCGAGCAGCTCCTTGAGAAGGATCCTCTAGAAGCAAAACAGGAACTTCATACCTATGTGGTCCTTAGTGAGAAAAAAGGAGAGTGGCTTTTAGAGCGGGTGAAAAAGGAGACTTTGTTAGAGGGAGAAACCCTTAAAGTTTCTGAGAGGCACTTGTACTGGCAAGTTCCTAGGAATTCTACGGTGGATTCTAAAGTGTCCAAAAAGCTTTCGAAGAGAGAGATAAAGACTCTTCTCACCACAAGAAATAAAAATACGCTAGAGAAAATAAGTAAACAACTAAATCTAATGGAGTCCTAACTTATGGACACCTTAAATGAAATACAAGACCTATGATTCAATTTTTAGAGAACATTAAGCATAAGGATTCAAAGAACTTTTTTCTTATCGCTGGCCCATGTGCCATCGAAGGAGAAGACATGGCCTTTGAGATCGCAGAGAAGATTATACAACTTAGCGATAAGTACAAAATCCCTTATATTTTTAAAGGAAGTTTCAAGAAGGCTAACCGTAGCCGTATTGATTCCTTTACAGGAATAGGAGATGAGAAGGCACTTGAGATCATCAAAAAGGTAGGAAATCATTTTCAGATTCCGACCACCACAGATATTCATGAGATTGAACACGCAAATCTAGCCGCTCAGTATGTGGATGTTCTTCAAATTCCGGCGTTCCTTGTAAGGCAAACAGATCTTGTTGTAGCAGCCGCTAAAACAGGGAAATGTGTTACACTAAAGAAAGGACAATTCTTATCTCCAGAAAGCATGAAGTTCGCGGTGGACAAAGTAAAAGACTCAGGAAGCGAGAAAATGGCGATCATTGAACGGGGGAACTCCTTTGGGTATTCAGACTTGGTGGTGGATTTTCGCGGGATTCCAGTCATGCAAAACTACGCACCTGTCATTTTGGATGTGACGCATTCGCTTCAACAGCCTAACCAAAGTTCAGGAGTAACGGGAGGACGTCCAGAGCTCATTGAAACCATTGCAAAAGCAGGGATCGCTGTCGGAGCAGACGGAATCTTTATTGAAACGCACAAAAATCCAAGTGTGGCCAAATCGGATGGAGCCAATATGCTTCAGCTTGATTTGCTAGATGGTCTTTTAGAAAAACTAACAAGAGTAAGAGAAGCGATTTTATAGACTGCTTCTTATGAGCAAAATTAAATCCAGAGTTCTTTTTAGGACTCTGGATTTTTAATTAGATTCACCTGGTAAAGATCGTTTCTTCGATCGCTTAATGTACGCACGGCTCCGTTGTGATGAAGCTCTTTTAGAAGATTTAAATCTACATCTACAATCAGAGTCATTTCTGTATTGGCGGTGGCTTCTCCTTTCAAAGCGTTAGAAGGGAACTGGAAATCAGAAGGCGTAAAGACGGCTGCTTTCCCATACTGAATGTCCATGTTGTTTACCTTGGGTAAATTTCCGACACAGCCCGCAATAGCTACGTAGCATTCGTTTTCAATGGCTCTAGCTGCAGCGCAGTGTCTTACGCGTGTGTAAGCATTTTGCGTATCGGTAAGATAAGGAACAAACAGAATTTTCATTCCCATGTCCGCTAATAGCCTTGGAAGCTCCGGAAACTCCACGTCGTAACAAAGGGCAAGTCCTACTTTTCCACAATCCGTGTCAAAGACTTTAATTTCGTTTCCTCCTTTCATGCCGTAACATTTCTTTTCGTTCGGTGTAATGTGGATCTTTCTGTATTCATCCACTTTTCCATCGCGATGAAGAAGGTAGGATACATTGTAGATTTCTCCGTTTTCTTCTAACGGCATACTCCCCGCAATAATATTTACGTTGTAGCTAATCGCAAATTCAGAAATCTTCTTTTTGATTTGCTCGGTTAGTTTGGCGAGTTCAAGCATACTTTCTCTTTCGGAAAGATGGTTGAAGGGCGCGAGCAGGGGTGTATTGAAAAGCTCAGGAAACAACACGAAATCGGATTTGTAATCGCCCATCACGTTGACAAAGAATTCTACCTGTTCGTAAAAAGCCTCAAGGTTGTAAAAATGGCGCATTTGCCACTGCACAAGTCCTAGTCTAACCACGCTGTCTTGCATCGTGTTGGGCCTTTTGCTGTAATAGATATTGCTCCATTCAAGAAGTACCGCATTGTCTTGAGAGGAACTGTCTCCTGGCAAGTAATTCTTAAGAATTCGGATCGGTTGAAAACTATTGGAAAGTTGAAAGGTAAGCACAGGATCGTATATTTCTTTCTTGCGAACCTTTTGGATATACTGTCTTGGAGTCAGCTCCTTCATGTGCTCATGATAATTCGGAATTCTTCCTCCAATGACAATCGATTTTAAGTTAAGGTTTTCACAGAGTTCTTTTCTAGCATCGTAGAGTCTTCTTCCAAGGCGCAGGGACCGGAATTCAGGATCGACAAACATTTCAATTCCATAGAGTACATTCCCAGAGTTGTAATGCGTGTTAAAGGTAGAGTTGCCTGTGATTTCTGCGTAGGTATGATCATCTCCATAAAGCTCGTATTGTACGATAATGGATAGGCAAGCGGCGGCTACTTTGCCATTGACCGTGACGCAGAGCTGTCCGTCTGGAAAAATAGAGGTTAATTTTTGAATGTTTCTCTTGTCCCACACGTCATCCCGCATTTCAGGATAAGACTTTTTCATCACCTCGATTAAGGTATCGTAATCATCTACATGTAATCTTCGAATGTCAACTTGCATGGTCAAAATATTTGAATGAAATTTACAAAAAATATGCCGCTCATTTTCTACTTATAGTAAGAGGAGTTAAGAAACTTGGGAACGCAGAGAGGCAGATTGATGAGAAATCCTATTTTGGGAAAGCTTTAGGAATCGGTACACTAACAGAATGGCCGAGACGGTGAGTCCAAACCCAAGAGCAATCCACATTCCCCATGCGCCCATATTTAGAGTCACACATAAAAAGTAACCTAATGGGATGGTTAAAATCCAGTAGGCAAAAAACGTAAGGTAGCTTGGAATCTTCACATCTTGAATCCCTCTTAAAATACCGAGCGCTGTAACTTGAACTCCATCAGAAAGTTGGAAGAGCGCTGCAATAATCATAAGCTTAGAGGCTAATTGAATAACTTCCACATCTTCTTTTTTGGTGAAAAAAGTAGGAAGTACATCTCGTCCCACGACAAAGAAAAGTCCACAAAGCACCATGAAAAGGAAGGATAGTTTGAGGTTGTTGATTCCTACGGCACGTAGTTCCACAAATTTCCTCTCTCCAAACTTACGTCCTACGAGAATGGTGGAGGCTACTGAGAATCCAACGCAAAGGTTGAAGGTAAAGGAAGCCATACTTAGGGCGATTTGATGGGAGGCAATGTCTTTTGCGCTCACAAGTCCACAAATAAAAGCTGCACCAGCAAAGGCCGTGATTTCAAAAAACATTTGAAAAGCGGTGGGAAGACCGATTTTAAGCATTTTTTGAAACATGGTGATTTTAAGTTCGCTGAGCTTGATTTTGAAATCCTTGATATAGCGTTTGGTCGTAGAATGCTTTAGGAGAACATAGTATAAAAATACCATCATAAAAATCCTTGCAATAAGCGTAGCAAGGGCAGAACCCTTTACGCCCATCTCAGGGAAGAAAAATAGCCCTTTGATAAACACGTAGTTTAAAGCAATGTTGATCACGTTTGCAATGATGGTCGCTTTCGTTACTCCCACGGTGTATCCAAGTCCTTCTGAGACTTCACGAAGGGTTTGAAAAGCCATAAAGGGAAGAATACTAAAGGCCATCACAGAGAGAAACGTAATGGTATCGGGAATGATCTCCACAGGCTGATCCATATGATGAAGTAGGGGCATAAAGGCAAAGAGCAGAATCATAAGCGCAAGCCCCACTACCATATTTAAAACAAACCCATGGCGAAAAACGGAATTAATTCGTTCGTGTCTTCCTCGGCTGTGCGCCTGAGAAACGAGGGGAGGAATCGCAAAGGATATCCCGAGTCCAAAAATAAAAATCGAAATAAACAGAGCGTTTCCAAGCGATACAGAGGCAAGGGCATTCGCTCCTAGTAATTTCCCTACAATGATATTGTCAAACAATTGGACTGATACTTGACCTAACTGAGTCACCATCACCGGAAGGGCGAGGGTAAGGGTTTGTTTCGTGTAATTTCGATTTAAAAAAGCCATAGGGATTCTTTTTTGCAAAAATAGGGATTCTCTTAAGACTAGGGTCTGTTAAATTTTGTTCTTATTGAGAATTTATAGGTTAAAAAAAAGGAGAGTCACTTAACTGTAAGTGACTCTCTTATAGGGATAGAAGAGGGTTTTTTACTTTCGTACAAATGCACTCACGTCCTCTGCAGTCACTGGATTGTTTCCTAAAATAATTAAACGCTCTACCACGTTTCTCAGCTCTCTAATGTTTCCCGTCCACGAAAAGGCTTCTAGGGCCTTAATTGCTTTCGGATCGAACGCTCGAACGGGCATTCCGTTTTCATCTCCAATTAATTTGGCGAAATGCTCCACAAGCAGCTGAATATCTTCTTTCCTTTCATCAAGTGGGGGAACGTAGATTTCAATAACGGAAAGACGGTGATAGAGGTCTTCTCTGAAGCGTCCCGCTTCAATTTCCTTTTGCATGTTTTTGTTGGTGGCTGCTAGTACGCGCACATCCACTTTTACTTCCTTGTCACTACCCACTGGGGATACCTTGCTTTCTTGCAAAGCACGTAGCACTTTTGCCTGGGCGATTAGACTCATGTCTCCAATTTCATCTAGGAAAATGGTACCGTTATGAGCCTGCTCAAATTTTCCTTGTTTGTCCTTGATAGCCCCTGTAAAGGATCCTTTTACGTGTCCGAAAAGTTCACTTTCAATTAATTCTGAGGGAATTGCAGCGCAGTTCACTTCAATCATGGGACCTTTGCTACGCTCACTTTGTGCATGGATTGCATGGGCTACTAATTCTTTACCGGCACCGTTTGGACCTGTAATAAGGACGCGCGCCTCGGAGGTGGCCACTTTGTCGATCATGTCTTGGATTTTTTTGAGTCCTTCGCTCTGACCGATCATTTGGTATTTTTTGTTCACCTTTTTTCGAAGGGTGACATTTTCTTTCTGTAAGTTCTTGTTCTCTTTGAATAGTTTCTCTTTGTCAAGTGCGTTTTTCACGCTCGTGATGAGACGATTGATATCAATTGGCTTGGAGATAAAATCGTATGCACCGTCTTTTAAGCAGTCCACTGCGATATCAATATCCGCATGTCCAGAAATCATCACAAAGGTCGATTCCGGCTTTAACGTTAGAGCTTGTTTTAGAAGTTCTGTACCTGAGAGCTTAGGCATTTTGATGTCAGAAATTACCAACGCAAAATCTTCCTTTTCGATCATTTTATAGCCTTCGAGTCCATCGGGAGCAATGGAGATATCGAAATTGGGTAATTCATCGGAAAGTATATTTTGAAGTACGCCAGCGATGGCTTTTTCGTCTTCGACAATGAGGATTTTCTGCATAAAGACAAATTTACGTTTATAATTTGAAAATTTAAAATTTAAGATGAAGTTCTTTCAAAAACCATTCCTAATTCACTTTTTTTTAGAGATGATTTTTACGAATTCTTTAAAGGGAATAATCTCTCGCTCCAAATAGGGCAGAGCCCACTCTTACCAGTGTTGCACCGCATTCAATTGCTAAAGGATAATCTCCACTCATGCCCATCGAAAGCGTTTTAAACGGATAGTAAAGACTTAGCTTATCGTAAAGATGCTTTAAAAATTGAAATTCTTGTTTGACCTGGTTTTGATCTTCTACAAAGGAGGCCATTCCCATCAATCCTTCAATTTCAACAAACGGAAATTCTCCCGCTTTCCACTTCATCAGAAGCTCTTTGGTTTCATTGACTTCAAGACCGTACTTGGTGTCTTCCTGCGCAATTTTTACTTGAAGTAGTACTTTAATCTTTCGATCTATTTTTTCGGCTTGTTTATTAATTTCTCGAAGAACTTTTTCCGAATCTACGCTTTGAATCGTGTCTACGAAAGGCACAATGAATTTCACTTTGTTTCTTTGCAAATGACCAATCAAATGCCACTGAATGTCTTTGGGCAAAAGAGCCTCTTTCTCGACAAGTTCTTGCACTTTGTTTTCCGCAAAGACTCTTTGGCCTAGGGAGTAGAGCTCGTGAATAGGCTCAATAGGATGTGTTTTCGAGACTGCCGCAAGTGTGACATGAGTGGGCAGCTTGCTTTTTACATTTTGAAAATTAGATTCAATTGACATAGAGAAAAATTTAAGAAAAAGGATTTGCCTTTGCAAAAGAGCCTTTGGCTTTGGAGGCAAAAGCAAAAATACGAAATTATTCTCCAATCCTCAGCCGTAGGCGCTTTAGAATAGGGCTAGATCTTCGAAAGTAAATCTTGAAAATGAATCATCCCTTCGATGGCATCCTTCTGAATATGGATGTGGCTTCTTCCGATCAGATCTTTGCCCCTAGGATCAATTCGATAGAGTGGTGTTGCTGCTTTAAGTTCTTGAATAAGCCCTGCAGCGGGATAGACCTGAAGAGAAGTGCCTATAATAAGACAAATATCCGCGTCTTTCGTCCGAAGTATAGCCTCCTGCATAGCGGGAACTTCCTCTCCAAACCAAACAATGTGCGGACGAAGTTGAGATCCCTTTTCATCGAGGTCTCCGAGGTTTAAATCGCCCTTCCAAGGATAGAGCTTCTGGGTGTTATCCACGGATCTTACTTTAAGGAGTTCGCCATGCAAATGCAAAACGCGAGTGGATCCTGCGCGCTCGTGCAAATCGTCCACATTCTGAGTGATAATCTGTACTTCAAAAGAAGATTCTAGTTCGGAAAGGATTTCATGCGCCCGATTAGGGACGGCGCCTCTCAGTTGGGAGCGCCTTAAATTGTAAAAATCAAGAACTCTCTGCGGGTGGCTTGCAAAGGCCTCAGAGGTGGCAATTTCTTCAATGCGAAAGTTCTCCCAAAGACCGCCTGCGTCTCGGAAGGTTTGAAGGCCGCTTTGCTGCGAGATGCCTGCGCCGCTTAAGACCACTAGCTTTTTCAAAGTTCGATTTCTCCTCTGTTTTTTAAGCGCTCAGCAATAAATTCAATCTGAGTTTTCCCATGCCTTGTGGGTTTTCCTTGTTCATCCACGCCCACAAAAATAATCTTGTCAATGGTGATAATGGTCTGTCGGGTCATCATGTTTCTCACTTCGCAATGAAGCGTAATGGAGGTGTTTCCAAATTCTGTGGCTTCAATTCCGATTTCAATAATATCTCCTTGTTTTGCTGAACTAATGAAATTGATTTCGGAGATGTATTTGGTAACGCAGCGTGGCGTTTCAAGCTGAACAATGGCGTATAAAGCGGCCTCTTCATCAATCCATTGAAGGAGTCTTCCTCCGAAAAGCGTATGGTTGGGATTTAAATCTTCTGGTTTAATCCATTTTCTTGTATGGTAATTCATATGTTCTTTTTTTCAAATTTAAGGGGAATAATCTTTTTATCCTAAGCTTTAAAGGGCAAAAGAGATCTTTTTAAGTGAATGGGTACTCTATGCGCTAATCAAGCGCACATACTTCTTTAAACTTTGCTAAATTTGAAAAAAAATAAAATGCAGTTTTCACCACTTATTATAGGCACCATGCGTTGGAGCTCTTGGGGAGTAAGCCATCCCAAAGCAGAGATTCAAAAACTTATTGAGACTTCCTTAGATTTAGGGCTATATACGTTTGATTCCGCAGATATTTATGGCGGCTATACCTGGGAGCCTTCTTTTGGTGAGGCCCTGGGCGAAATGAATTTGCCACGCGAATCGTATCAACTTATTTCCAAAGGAGGAATTAAATACAAAGGTGGAGCAAGGAATTACAGCGTAAAATCTTATGACCTTTCGAAAGGCTATCTTATCGAGTGCGTAGAGCAAAGTCTAAAGGATATAAAAACCGATTACTTGGATTTGTTTCTTCTTCATAGGCCTTCGCCATTACTGAATCCAGAAGAAATTGCCGCGGCCTTTACTCTTCTTCGATCTAGTGGAAAGGTTCTAAATTTTGGAGTGAGCAATTTCTCAACCTTAGAATTCGATTATTTATCAAAATACTTTCCAGCCCTTGTAACGAACCAAATTGAAATTTCCCTTACGCATCCCGATGCCCTCTTTGATGGGCGAGTACTTCAGCAGCAAACGCTAGGACGCAGGCCTACAGCGTGGAGCCCCCTAGGGAGTTATTTTTCAACAGACGATGAAAAGTCTCAGCGCATTGCCCCCGTCCTAAGGAAGCTTTGCGAAAAATACGGAGTTTTGGAATCGGAGCTTTTGGTGAGTTTTCTAAGAAAGTCGCCTGCCGGAATTATCCCTATTATCGGAACTTCCAAAGTAGAATCTATTCAAAAACTATCCAGCTCACTAGATCTTACACTTAGCGATGAGGATTGGTTCACTCTATTGGAGGCCTCTAGAGGAAGACGAGTTCTGTAGAGCAAAAAGAAAAATCCGGCTCTACCTTTTGAATAGAGCCGGATTTAAAAAAATCATGAAAACTAATTTAGTAATTTCTAAAATTTTGTTTAGCAATTATCTCATTTATTAACTCACCTAAGTACTAGCAAATCCTATGACAAACTCTTAGAAATGAGAGCACTCAAAGCGGATTTAACACAAAATTAAAACTAAAGGCTCTGATTTAACGCTAATTAACACAACTAGATATAGGATAAAGGTGCTTAATCGTTGTGGTAAGGTTTGCCTCTTTGGATTTGGTCTGCTCTATAGAGCTGTTCAATTAAAAAGAGTCTTACCATTTGATGGGTAAAGGTCATTTTGGAGAGCGCTATTTTTTCATTGGCTCTTTCATAGATCCCAGGGGAGAATCCATAAGCGCCCCCGATGACAAGATGGATTTTCTTTACGCTTCTTCCCATCCAATCTTCCAATTTTGCAGCAAACTCTCGTGAGGTGTACTGTTTTCCTTTCTCGTCAAGCAAAACCACCAAATCGCCGGGCTCGATGTGCTCAAGAAAAAGCTTTTCTTCTTGTTTCTTTAGAAGCTCGACACTTAAGTTCTTTGTGTTTTTTACATCTGGAATTTCAATAAATTCTGTATTCCAATGCCTTGGCAATCGTTTTAGATAATAGGCAATTAATGCATCGATTTCTTTTTCTTGGGTCTTACCTATAGAGAGGATATTAATTCGCATTTCTTATCTTTGTTGCACAAATATACCCTTAATGCGCGTAAAAATTCCGAAATTCATCAGGAAAATCCATGATTTCTTTGAAGGAATTCATATTCCTTTTCTGGGAGTATCGCTCTACAAAATGTTTGAGATTTACATTGAGGGAATCTTCAAAAACCAAATTGGTAGGAAGTCCGCGGCCATTTCTTGGAACTTCGTTTTCTCCCTGTTTCCCTTCATTTTATTCATGCTCTCGATACTGCCTTATCTGCCTCATTACGATAAACTACAGTTTTACATATTTGAGATCTTGATGCAAAAGATTTTCCCAGGCCGCATCGAAGGAGACGTAGTTAGTTACATTGAACAAAACATTATTCCAAACACCTCAGGCATAAGCAATATCACAATTCTTTTAGCCTTAATCTTTGCTACGAACGGGACATTTGCACTTATTGACGGGTTTAATGAACAGACCAAAGAGAAGCTAAGCGACGTAAAGGAATTTCTACTAGCTTTTGTGATTACCATTGGGTTTATCAGTGTGATTTTACTAGCTATATTTGGAATTTATTACTCTGAGGTCGTTCTAAAACTTTTTACTCCTGAGTATGCCATTTCGTGGTTTGTACAAAACCTATCTGCCATCATTGGATTCATATCGTTTCCGCTGTTTTACTTTATTCTCCTAGCACTTTTCTACTGGCTGGGTACTGTAAAACTTACGCGGTTTCGTCAAGCTCTTCCAGGGGCTATTTTAACCACCATCCTTTTTGTTCTCACGACGTATCTTTTTGCCATTTATGCAAGAAATTTTGCGCGTTACAATGTGCTCTACGGATCCATCGGTACGATGATCTTACTGATGGTTTGGGTCAATGTAAACGTTTATTTGCTGCTGTTCGGAAATGAACTTAACTTAGCTATTCGTCGTGTTCGACTAGAGAAACTAGTCGCAGACGAGCTTACAAAAGAAGCAGACAACTATACGGCTAAAAGCGAGCCTGAAGTTGAGAATTCAGACAAGAATCAAATCGATGTGGATCCTGATTCAAAAAAGGGTGAGTAGGAAAGGGACGAGTAGTGCTCGTGACTGAGTCTCCTACAAATACAAAAAAGTCAATCTGAAGCTCAGAATGACTTTTTGTTTTTACTAGAGAATAGACCTAACAGTTTAGGCGGACTCAAGTTCTTTTTTAGCCCTCTTGTTTCCAATGGATCTTAAGAGCATAAACCCTACAAATCCAGAGAGAATGGAGGCAATAAGAATTGCGAATTTCGCTTCTTGTTGAAGCTCTGGATGTCCTTTGAAGGAGAGCAGTGCAATAAAGATGGACATTGTAAATCCGATTCCGGCAAGAAGTCCCGTACCAATCATATGAGACCAAGTGCTTTTGTCTGGAAGTTTACTAAGCTTTAACTTAATGGCAATAAGGGAAAAGAGGTTGATTCCAACCACTTTCCCAACAAAGAGACCTAGAATAATTCCGTAGCCAAAGTTGGTGAACAGGCCGTCGACCATACCAAATTCAAGTGCAATGTTGACATTGGCAAGAGCAAATAGAGGCATAATGATAAAGCTGACGGGCAAATGAAGTTTTTGCTCTAGTTTTTCCAAAGGAGAAATCTCCGTTTCCGAGACATTTGTAGGAATTGTGAATGCTAAGATGACCCCTGCAATCGTTGCATGGATACCCGAATGGTGCATGCAGTACCAAAGGAAAATACCAGGCACAAGATAGAAGATATGGCGTTTTACTTTAAAGTAATTTAAAAGAACTAAAAGCACCGTGATTCCTAAACAAATGAAAAGGTAGCTCCAATGCAACTGTTCGGTATAGAAAAGGGCAATTACCACAATAGCACCTAAATCATCTACAATGGCGAGCGCCGCTAAGAATATTTTAATGGAAGTAGGAACACTTTTTCCAAGCAGAGAGATAATGGCCAGGGAGAAGGCAATATCAGTTGCCATAGGAATCGCCCATCCTTTTTGGACTTCTGTTCCCGCATTAAATAGAAAGTAGATAAATGCGGGAACGAGCATACCTCCAATCGCAGCGAAAATAGGAAGGGAGGCATTCTTGAAGCTGGAGAGTTCTCCCTCTACAATTTCACGTTTAATCTCAAGTCCTACGACGAGAAAGAAGATGGCCATAAGTCCATCATTGATCCACATGCTAACAGAATAAGGACCGAGCTCATAAGTAAGCAATTCCTCAAAGCCAGGGCCTAAGGAGGAATTCGCGATCATGAGCGAGAGAAAGACGCAAAATAAGAGTAGGATTCCAGAGGATTGATTGTGCTGGAGAAAGTTTTTAAAGTACTGGGTAATTTTCATGAAAATTTGATTGAGTTAGAGGCGCTTTACACGACTGATTCCATTTATATTTTTTAATTTTTTAAAGGTTTCCTCGAGTTGGCTTCGGTTCCTTACTTCGAGATTAATGGTTCCTGTAAAGAGGCCATTGTTGGAAGAGATCGTCATGCTTTTCATGTCCATTGCCATGGAGTTACTAATCACCTGTGTAATGTCATTAATCATTCCTAGGCGGTCAAGACCTTCAATTTCAATTTTGACTCGGTTCTTGAAGCTTTCTTCGTTAACCCATTTAGCGGGCATCACGCGGTAATCGTACTGCGCTCTAAGATTAATGGCATTGGGACAATTGTCACTATGCACTTTAATTCCTTCTGAAATCGTGATAAATCCAAAGATTTTATCGCCAGGTATGACATTGCAGCATTTAGCAAAAGTATAATTGAGCTTCTCTTCGTCTTTTCCAAACACGATTAGATCCAGGTTGCTCTTGCTGTGTTCCTCAAATTCTTCGTTTTTCGTTGGAGATTTTCGAAAGCGATTGATTAAGTTGTTGAATACGTTTTTACTCTCAATATATCGTCTTAAGTCTCCGGTATCAAGCGTACCTTCTTGAAAGCCAAGGAAAAGTTCCTGCGAGGTTTTTAAATTGAAAAACTTCTGCATCTTGTTAATTTCCTCGTCATTGAAAGGAAGTTTTGCATGGCGAAGCTTACGCTGAAGCATTTCTTTTCCTTCGGTGACGGCGCTGCTTTTCTGCGAATTTAAAAACGCTTTGATTTTGCTTTTGGCCTTCGAGGTGACCACGAATTCGAGCCAGTCCAGTTTGGGTTTTTGGTTTTGAGAGGAAAGAATATCCACTTGATCTCCGTTTTGAAGCACATGGGAGATAGGCACAAGTTTTCCATTGATTTTGGCTCCAAGGCATTTGGTTCCTAAGTCTGAGTGCACGGCAAAGGCAAAATCTAAAGCCGTCGATCCGACCGGTAAAATTTTAATTTCTCCTTTCGGTGTAAAAACAAAAACTTCTTTGGAATAAAGATTGAGTTTAATATTGTCTAGAAGCTCTGTGGTACTTAAGTTTTGTTGCTGTTCCAGGACTTCTCTAATTTCTCCAACCCATCGCTCAAAATTCTGGTCATCAGAATTGTTTTTAAAGCCTTCTTTGTAGCGGTAATGGGCAGCGACGCCTTTCTCTGCAATCTCATCCATTCTCTCACTTCGAATCTGTACTTCAATCCATTTCTTGTCAGGGCCTAAAACGGTGAGATGCAAACTCTCATACCCTGTGGACCGAGGCCTTGTAATCCAATCGCGCATTCGAAGCGGATTGCTATGGTAGAGGTCGGTAACGATAGAATAAATCTTCCAAGCGAGGAATTTTTCGTTTTTTGCATCGGATTTGTAAATGATCCGAATGGCGTAGTTGTCAAATACTTCTTCAAAAGGGACGCCTTGTTTGAGCATCTTACGGTAGATGGAAGAGATCGCTTTTGCACGTCCTTTGATCGTGAAATTTAGTCCCTCTGCGCTAAGACGTTCGGAGACTTCCTTCTTAAATTCTTCAACGTATTTTTCTCGGTTTTCCTTTGCGAGTTCTAGTTTTTCTGTGATTTCGTTGTAAACCTCAGGATTGTTGTATTTAAGAGAAAGATCTTCTAATTCTCCTTTTAGGTTATAAAACCCTAAACGGTGGGCTAGCGGCGCATAAATATAGACGGTTTCCGAAGCGATTTTCTTTTGTTTGTCTGGCGCCATGCTCTCTAGGGTTCGCATGTTGTGCAGTCTATCTGCAATTTTGATTAGAATAACGCGAAAGTCCTGCGAGAGCGTAAGAAGAAGCTTTCTGTAGTTCTCAGATTGAATCGAGATGTTCTGGTGGTTCATCACCGAGATCTTGGTAAGACCGTTTACAATGTCTGCAATCTTTTTTCCAAATCTCTTTTCTAAATCCTCGTAGGTGTAATCAGAATCTTCCACCACATCATGAAGTAGAGCGCAGGAGATAGAAGTGGCCCCAAGGCCTATTTCGTTCGCAACAATTTTTGCTACTTCAATCGGATGGTAAATATAAGGTTCCCCTGATTTTCGACGTTGGTCTTTGTGGGCATCTAAGGCAAGATCAAAGGCACGACGAATTAGTTTATTTTGTTCCTCATCAAGGGTTCGGTATGTATTGGAAATTAAGTCCTTATATCGGGCTAGAATTTCTTTGTTTTCTTGTTCTAAATCGTAAATCATCTGTGCAGTTCTTTAACCCTACGAATTTAGAAAAAAAACGCTAGAACTCCAACTAAAATAGGAGGATCGACTCAATACGTAAAAGAAGCAAAATCTATGAAAGAAGCGAGAAAAAGCGCCTTGTCATTCTAAAAAATAGAGGCTAGCGCAACCGCAAAATAAAGTAAAGGGGAACAAAAAAAATAAGTCCACTTGCATGCAAGTGGACCGTATTGAAAAAATTTAATTTGATAAGAAAAACACTGTTATTTGGATATCTAACGTATGTTCTTTTAAATCGGTGCAAAAGTACGGCCAAAAGTAGAAAGTATTAACAGTTTCTAATAGAATTAACAAATAATTAATAATATTGACAGTCTATAATAACGAAATCGTAATTTTCTGGCCTCGCCTTTGCGAGAAGTCCTCTCGAACCCTGTTTTTGTTACACAAAAGACAATATTTGAGCGTCTAAGAACTCTAGAGTAGATCCCGATTTTGACTTCATTTTCCTAAAATGGATTCATTTCCCCCAATTTATACAGGTTTTCTCTACTTATTTTTTCTTTTGGATTCCCCAAAAAGGGTTCCAATTACACTTTTTCATTTTTAATTACTTCCACTACCTCCGGATTTAGAAGGGTAGAAATATCTCCAAAATTGCTTTGTTCTCCCTCCGCAATTTTGCGAAGTATACGTCGCATAATTTTTCCGGATCTTGTTTTGGGAAGCGAATCGACAAATTGGATTTTATCAAGTTTCGCAATCGGTCCCACCGTATCGGAGATAAGCATATTGATTTCTTTTTTGAGATTTTCTTTGTCCCTAGATTCTCCACTTTCTTTTAGCGTCACAAAGGCATAGAGTCCACTTCCTTTTATCTCATGAGGATAGCCTGCGATGGCTGATTCAGCCACAGCGGGATGTTGGTTAATACTAGCTTCAATCGGAGCGGTTCCCAAGTTGTGTCCAGAGACGATTATCACATCGTCCACACGTCCCGTGATTCGGTAATAGCCCGTTTCGTCTCTTAGAGCGCCATCTCCCGTGAAATACTTGCCTGGAAAGGCCGTAAAGTAGGTTTCTTTGTATCGTTTGTGGTCTTTCCAAATGGTGCGCGCAATGCCTGGCCATGGAAAGCGAATGCAAAGATTTCCGTCTACTTGGTTGCCTGTGATTTCATTTCTCTTTTCGTCCATGAGCACGGGCTGGATTCCAGGAAGCGGCAGCGTAGCATAAGTCGGTTTTGTGGGCGTCACAAAAGGAATAGGAGAGATCATGATTCCTCCTGTTTCCGTTTGCCACCATGTATCAACAATGGGGCATTTTTTCTTTCCGACATGGTCGTTGTACCAATGCCAAGCTTCATCGTTAATGGGTTCTCCCACGGATCCAATGACACGCAGTGAACTTAGATCGTGTTTTTCTACCCAATCCGCGCTTTCTTTCGCCAAAGAACGAATGGCGGTTGGAGCCGTATAGAACTGAGTTACTTTATGCTTTTCAATGACTTCCCAGAAACGGTCTGGCTCCGGATAGGTAGGCACGCCTTCGAAAAGAACCGTCGTGGCCCCGCAGGCGAGAGGACCGTAAAGAATATAAGAGTGGCCTGTGACCCATCCGATATCGGCAGTACACCAATAGATGTCGTTTTCTTTGTAATTGAAAACGTTTTTAAATGTATAGCCGCAGTAAACCATATAGCCTGCCGTGGTATGAAGCATTCCTTTGGGTTTTCCGGTCGAACCTGAAGTGTACAGAATAAAGAGAGGATCCTCCGCATCCATAATTCGAGAAACAAAATCGCTAGAAGCTTTTTCGTAGAGGGGCTCTAGCCATAGATCTCGTCCTTCTTTCATGGTGACTTGTGAGCCGGTTCTTTTGACCACAAGTACTTTTTCAACCCCTGGAGATTTCTCTAGCGCTTTGTCCACGATTCCTTTCAAATCAATCGATTTGGAACCACGAAAACTTCCGTCGGAACAAATTAAGATTTTCGCTTCGCAGTCGTTCATTCGAGAGGAGAGGGCAGAATCCGAAAATCCTGCAAATATCACGGAATGGACAGCACCTAGTCTTGCGCAGGCAAGCATGGTGACGGCCAGTTCAGGAATCATCGGAAGATAGATGCATACGCGATCGCCTTTCTCCACGCCTTGTTCTTTTAAAACATTGGCCATTTTGCAGACTCGCTCGTGGAGTTCTTTATAGGTGATGTGCTGCGCAGGTTCAGAAGGATCATTGGGTTCAAACAAGATCGCCGTTTTGTCTCCTCGTACTTGCAAATGCCTGTCAATGCAATTTTTCGTGATGTTTAGTTTTGCATTTTTAAACCATTTGATTTTGGCTTCTTCCATATCAAACTCAAGCACCTTGGTCCAACGTTGGTACCAAACAAAACCTTCCTCTGCGACTTTGTCCCAGAATTTTTTTGGGTTTTTAATGGATTTCTTGTATTGTTTAAAATAATCGGGAAGATCGTCTACGTAAAAATTTTTCATACCTCTTTTTTATTATTGGGTTTTTAGTTCGTTAAGGATTCTAAAATTACCATTATTTTTTAATTTTGAGAGGTTTCAAAAAGAAGAATTGATAAAAAAATAGCAGTAAGAAATGAGCATCTTGCTAAATAGAAAGGATTCCAAGACTTCACTTAAAGTAGGAGGAAAGGCTTACTGCTTTTTGCAATAGACTTTAGCGTAAAATTTCATAGTCGCAAAAGATAGTTGTACTTTTGTAAGACAAGACTCCTTAATATGGCTCATATTTTTGTAAAAAACATGGTTTGTGATCGCTGCATCTTAGTGGTGCATAGCGAGCTAGAAAAACGTGGGCTTACCGTAAAGCAGGTGAAGCTGGGCGAAGCTGAACTAGAAAAAGAATTAACAATAGAGCAGAGAAAAGCATTAGAAGCCTCACTGACTCCCTTAGGCTTTGAGCTAATTGATGATAAGAAGAAACAGCTTGTTGAAAGCATTAAAACCCATATTATAAAGCTTGTGCATCGGGAAGAGAGTGATTTAAAAACAAACTTGTCTACTTATTTAACAGAGAGCCTTCACCATGACTATAGCTACCTTTCTAATCTGTTTTCAGAGCTAGAGAGCAGCACTATTGAAAAGTATTTTATTTCCCAAAAAATTGAAAGAGTAAAAGAGCTACTTTTCTATGATGAACTCACCTTAAGTGAAATTGCGGATCGGCTTAGTTATTCAAGTGTGGCCTATTTAAGCAACCAATTTAAGAAAATCACGGGCCTCACGCCCACTGAGTTTAAAAGGCAGAAAACGAACCAAAGAAAATCACTCGATTCTCTATAGTCTACCGCCCAAAAGTGTATTTGCGTAGGAAAAGCGGTTTAATACTCTTCGAATAAAAAGGAGCGATCGCTTCCTTTTTGGGAAATCTTACAATTCAATTCCACAAAACTACAACCTTTCCTACCAAGGGAAGTCGCACCTTTGTAGTGCAATATAAACAGAATACAGATATGGCAAACAATAAAGACTTAATTTATCTTCCTCTTGAAGATGTTGACAGTGAACACTGCGCTCTTATTGTGGACAAAGGCCTCTCTAAGGTGAAAGGAGTGGAGACTCACAAAGTGGAGCTCAATAACCGCCGAGCCGTTTTAACGACTGATAGTCCCGAAGCGACCGTAAGAGCGGTACAGGCAATCAAAGAGCTTGGCTATGGAGTCACGACTGTGAAGGCTACAGTTCCGGTCTTAGAAATGACATGCGCATCGTGCGCAAGTAGCGCACAAAACATTGTAAAAATGCAGCCTGGAGTGATAGAAGCCTCCGTGAATTATGGAACTGGAAATCTCGTTCTAGAATTTTTGCCAGGCATGACCGATCTTCTCACGCTTAAAAAGGTTCTTCAAAACGGGGGATATGATTTACTTATCGAACAGGAGTCTAAGGTAACAGAAACCTTAGAGAAGATTCAGGAGCAAAAATACAAAGCGCTAAAGAGAAAAACCCTTTGGGCTGTTCTTCTTTCTTTACCTGTCGTGTTTATTGGGATGTTCTACATGGACATGCCTTATGGTAACGAAATCATGTGGCTGTTCTCCACGCCTGTGGTTCTTTGGCTTGGTCGAGATTTCTTTGTTGGCGCATGGAAACAGCTAAAGCATAAATCCGCGAACATGGATACGCTTGTGGCTCTAAGTACCGGAATTGCTTACCTATTTAGTGTATTCACACTACTGTTTCCAGAGTTTTGGACGAGCCGCGGGCTCGAGGCGCACGTGTACTTTGAAGCGGCTGCTGTGATTATAGCCTTTATTTTACTGGGAAAACTTTTAGAAGAAAGAGCAAAAGGTAATACGTCAAGTGCGATCAAAAATTTAATGGGACTACAGCCTAAGACAGTGACGGTGATCTCCATAGACAAAACCGAGAGAGAAATCCCAATCGAAGAGGTGCAAATCGGAGATGTAATTTTAGTAAAGCCTGGTGAGAAAATTGCGGTGGACGGAATCGTAACCTTCGGATCTTCGTATGTGGACGAAAGTATGCTTAGTGGAGAGCCCGTGCCGGTTCAAAAGGACGTAGAGCAAAACGTATACGCGGGAACCATCAACCAAAAAGGAAGTTTTCAGTTCAAAGCACAAAAGATTGGAAAGGATACCATGCTTGCCCATATTATTAAAGCGGTACAGGATGCGCAGGGAAGCAAGGCTCCCGTGCAAAAGTTAGTGGATAAAATCGCAAGTATCTTTGTGCCCGTCGTGATTGGAATTGCACTTCTGACCTTTGTTTTATGGCTCATCTTAGGAGGTGACAATGGAGTTGTAAGAGGACTTCTGGCCGCTATCACTGTGCTCGTGATAGCCTGTCCATGCGCCCTTGGACTTGCAACGCCAACAGCTATTATGGTGGGCGTAGGAAAAGGCGCAGAAAACGGAATCTTAATTAAGGATGCACAGAGCCTAGAACTTGCCAAAAAAGTGGATGCGATTATCCTCGATAAAACGGGAACCATCACGGAGGGAAGACCTCAGGTGACTGCTTCTGAGTGGCTCAAAGGAGAAGAGGACAAAAAATCCGTGCTATTTAGTTTAGAGAAGCACTCGGAACATCCTTTAGCAGACGCTGTGGTGACGTATTTAGAAGGAGTTTCTCAGGTAGAAATTTCGGGATTTGATAGCATCACTGGGCAAGGAGCAAAAGCCGTTTATGAGAATCAAAGCTACTTTGTGGGCAATTTAAAACTCCTTTCGGAGCAAAACATTGAAGTAAGCCCTAGCTTAAAACAGCAGGCGGAAAAGTGGGCGAAAGAGTCCCAGACCGTGATTTGGTTTGCAGATGAAAAAAGAGCGCTTGCCGCTTTGGCCATATCCGATCAAATCAAAAAGACTTCGGTAAAGGCTATTGACGAGTTAAACAAAATGGGCATTGAGCTCTATATGCTAACGGGGGATAGCGAAGTAACAGCTAAAGCCATCGCAAAGCAAACGGGAATTGCAAACTATAAAGCGCAAGTAATGCCTCAGGACAAAGCAGACTTTGTGAAAAAACTCCAAAGCGAAGGAAAAACCGTAGCGATGGTAGGAGATGGAATTAATGACAGTACGGCCTTAGCCACCGCGGACGTAAGTATTGCAATGGGGAAAGGCTCTGACATTGCAATGGATGTGGCGAAAATGACAATCATTTCCTCCGATCTACTCAAGATTCCACAGGCGATTAAACTCTCTAAGCAGACGGTAGCTACCATTAAGCAAAACTTATTCTGGGCCTTTATCTACAACCTTATTGGCATTCCAATTGCAGCAGGTATCTTATATCCAATTAATGGATTTCTACTGAATCCTATGCTAGCTGGAGCTGCCATGGCCTTAAGTAGCGTGAGTGTGGTAAGCAATAGTTTACGCTTAAAATGGAAAAAATAAACGGCTTATAAATAGAGCAGCACTAAATATAATTAAATCAATTTAACAATGGAAAACCAAACTTTAAAATTTAAAACAACTCTTGACTGTGGGGGATGTGTATCCAAAGTACAATCCGATCTAGATAACGCAAAAGGAATTGAAAAATGGAATGTCGATACTTCGAATCCTGATAAAATTCTGACCGTAGAATCCACTGGAATTACAAAAGAGGAGGTAGTGAATATCGTAAAAGCGAAAGGATTTGAGGCGCAGCCTCTATCTTAAGAGGAAAAAATAATATGCACTGGAAAGCCGACTATTAGGGGGTTTATGGACCTCGATAGAAGTTAGAGTGAAATTAAAAATAGAAAGAAAATCGAAATTATTCGCCTTCATGCTATTAATTTTCAATTTAATTTTTATCTTTGCACTCAATGTGTAAAACGCTACATTTTGATCGCAAATCAAGAGGCATTGATGCCTCAGGAAACATATTTTTTATAACGAACGAAGTCTTTTTGGCTTCGTTTTTTTTTGTAATTTTAAGGAGAAATTCTAATTCAAAATGATAAAACTATCCCTACTCAGTAAAGAGAACATTGAGAAAATTATTGAAGATAGCCTCGACTTTGCAGGAGGAAAAAAAATCCGCGCAAAAGAGCCTATTTATGTAGCCAATTTGTTTTTTGAAAATAGCACTCGAACGGTGGTAAGTTTTGAAATGGCGGAGCGTAAACTTGGATTAGAAGTGATTCCTTTTGCCGTGCATGCAAGCTCCGTAAACAAGGGAGAAACTCTATACGATACGGTCAAGACTCTAAAAGCGTTAGGGCTGGATCTACTTGTCATACGCCATTCAGACGATAATTATTTTGAGGCCTTAAAACCCATTGAAATGGGAATTGTCAATGCAGGTGATGGAAAAGGTCATCATCCAAGCCAAGGCCTTTTGGATCTAGTGACTATCAAGCAAGAGTTTGGAAGTTTTGAAGGACTTCGCGTAGGAATTGTAGGAGATGTAAAACACTCTCGTGTGGCTAACTCTGATGCAGAAGCCCTAAGAAGACTGGGAGCGAAGGTCCATTTTTCAGGACCGGAAGACTGGTTTGACCAAGGAGCCATGATGAACGGAACCTACCGAAATTTCGATCACTTGATTCCGGAAGTAGATGTTTTAATTATGCTTCGTATTCAGCACGAGAGGCACGCAAACAAACAGGCTATATCAAACGCCGAATATTTATCCAAATACGGTCTTACGCGCGCTCGCTTAGAGGCGATGAAACCCTCCGCAATCGTAATGCATCCAGGCCCTGTGAACAGAGGAGTGGAAATGGAAAGCGAACTGGTGGAATGCGAGAAATCAAGAATCTTTAAACAAATTGAAAACGGCGTATACACGCGAATGGCCATTTTAAAGCATCAGCTTGAATTGCAAGGATTCGAATTTGAAACCTACGACTAAGTAAAAACGATTAGAAACGAAAGGGAGAAAGGAAAAATAATCATACAATAAAAAGAAGGTCTTACGTAAAAGAGGGGCTAAAGAAAGAGAATGAAAAAGAAATTAATATTAGAATCGGGCGAGGTTTTTCAGGGCACGGGATTCGGTGCAGATGTGCCTTGTGAGGGAGAAGTAGTGTTTAACACAGGAATGACAGGGTATCAGGAATTAATTTCCGACCCCTCTTACAGCGGTCAAATCGTGACGGCAACCTATCCTTTAATCGGGAATTACGGAATCAACCGCGATGATTTTGAAAGTATCGAGCCTGGAATTAAAGGTTTGGTTGTGAAGGAGCTTTGCGATTATCCTTCCAATTTTAGAAGTCAAATGACGCTCGATGAACTTTTGAAGTCAAAAAACATTTCGGGAATTCAGGGTATTGATACTAGGCAACTCACAAGACTTATTAGAGACAAAGGAACCGTAAAAGGAAGGATTGCCAACTTTGATGCCGACGAAAAGGAGGTAATCGCAGAACTAAAAGCCCTTGAAATTCCAAAAGATTTAGTAGCGAGGGTTTCTACGAAAACCCCTTATGCCGCTCCAGGAAGAGGATTTAAAGTCGTACTCGTCGATTTTGGTTCCAAGCTAGGGATTATTCGTGAACTATCTCACCGCGATTGCGATATCATCGTGGTGTCACAAAACACAACTGCAGAGGAGATTCTAAGACTGCATCCCGATGGAGTGATGCTATCCAACGGTCCTGGGGATCCTCAGGATGTAAAGGGCGCCGTGGAAATGATTCAAGGGCTTTTAGGCAAGGTGCCAATCTTTGGAATCTGCCTTGGACATCAGCTTATTTCCATTGCTTGTGGAGCCAAAACCTTTAAACTCAAATTTGGACACAGAGGCGCCAATCACCCTGTACTCGATTTAGAGCGAAACACCGTGGCAATCACTTCCCAAAACCATGGGTATGCCGTGGATTCAGAAAGTTTAAAAGGAACCGATCTTGTAGAAACGCACGTCGCGTTAAACGACCGCACAAACGAAGGGGTTCGTCATACGAAATTCCCATGCTTCTCTGTGCAATATCACCCTGAGTCCAGTCCTGGACCCGAAGATGCCAATTATTTATTTGACGAATTTATCACCCTAATGGAGGGCTTTACCACAAAAAGAGCTTAAGAAAAGAAAATGAAGAGAACAGATATAAAAACAATTTTAGTAATTGGCTCAGGACCGATTATTATTGGACAAGCGGCAGAATTTGATTATGCAGGAACCCAGGCCTGTTTAGCTCTAAGAGAAGAGGGGTATCGCGTGATTCTAATCAATTCGAATCCGGCCACCATTATGACGGATGTGGAAATTGCGGACAAAGTATACATTGAGCCCATTTCCCTTGATTTTGTAAGTCATATTATTCGAAAAGAAAGACCCGACGCTCTGCTGCCTACGTTAGGAGGGCAAATTGGACTCAACATGGCTATTGAACTTGAGAAATCAGGAATCCTTGCCGAGTGTGAAGTAGAGGTTCTTGGAACGAAGCTATCTGCGATCAACAAAGCGGAAGATAGAGATCTATTCCGTGAATTAATGAAAGAGTTAAATGAGCCTGTTCCAGAGAGTGACATTGTTCACACGGTGGAGGAAGCTCTTTTGTTTGCAGATAAAATTGGCTATCCTGTCATTGTTCGTCCCGCTTTTACCATGGGAGGAACCGGAGGAGGAATCGCTGATACAGAAGCTCAATTAAAAGAAATTACAGAACTAGGACTTAAGCATTCTCCCGTGACTCAATGTTTAATTGAGCGCTCAATTGCGGGATATAAAGAAATTGAATACGAAGTAATGAGAGATGCAAACGACAATGCCATTGTGGTTTGTAATATGGAAAACATTGATCCCGTAGGAGTGCATACAGGAGATAGTATTGTGGTGGCACCTTCTCAAACGCTTTCGGATAGGGAGTATCAACTGCTTCGAAATGCTTCATTAAAAATTATTCGTGCCTTAGGAATCGAAGGAGGATGTAACGTGCAGTTAGCCCTGGATCCATTTTCGTTCAACTATTATATCATTGAAGTGAACCCTAGAGTATCGCGCTCTTCTGCGCTCGCGAGTAAAGCCACGGGGTATCCGATTGCTAAATTAGCCGCTAAGATTGCCGTAGGGTTAACTTTGGATGAAATGATGAATCCGGTCACAGGCAAAACCTACGCATGTTTTGAGCCTGCGCTGGACTATGTGGTAACCAAAATTCCAAGATTCCCATTTGATAAATTTGAGACGGCGGACCGCCGCCTCTCCACTCAAATGAAAGCCACAGGAGAAGTAATGGCGATCGGTAGAAATTTTGAAGAAAGTATTCAAAAAGCGATTCGTTCTTTAGAGACGGGAATTCGTCACTTAGGACTTAAACAAAAGCAGGCGGAGGCATTAACTCCCGATGAAATTGAAAGGCGTATCCGCGTATGCGATGACGAAAGGCTTTTCGTGATCGGCGAGGCTTTAAGAAGAGGATACGACTGGATGCAAATCGTCGAATGGAGTAAAATCGATCCGTTTTTCATTTGGAAGCTTAAAAAGCTTGTGGATTTCGAAAAAACCATTGCGGCAAGCAAAATGGATCTTGAGGTTTTAACCGAGGCTAAAAAGTTAGGATTTTCAGATAAAAACGTGGCATTTCTATGGGGAATGACACAAAGAGAGGTTTTCGAATTTAGAAAAAGTAAGGGACTCATGCCCGTCTACAAGATGGTGGATACCTGCGCCGCTGAATTTGAAAGTGAAACACCTTATTTCTATGGAACCTACGAACAGGAAAACGAGAGTGTACGAAGTGACAAAGAAAAAATCGTAGTACTTGGTTCAGGACCTATCCGTATTGGACAAGGGGTTGAGTTTGATTACGCCACCGTGCATAGTGTATGGGCGATTCGACAAATGGGCTACGAATCCATTATCATTAACAACAATCCAGAAACGGTTTCCACGGACTTTTCAATCTCAGACAAGCTCTACTTTGAGCCTCTTACAGAGGAAGACGTGATGAATATCATTGAACTAGAAAAACCAAAAGGGGTCATTGTTCAATTTGGTGGGCAAACGGCCATCAACCTTGCAGACAAACTTGCGAGTCACGGCGTAAAAATTCTAGGAACTAGTTTAGAAGACTTAGACCGCTCTGAGAACCGTGATAAATTTGAGAAAGCACTGCAAGAAATGGGCATTCCTATGCCTGAGGGAAGAACTTCCTTCTCAAAAGAAGGAGCGATTGAAATTGCAGCCTCGATTGGATATCCTGTTCTAGTGCGTCCAAGTTATGTGTTAGGAGGGCGCGCGATGGAAATTGTATACAATGAAGCAGAACTAGCGCACTATATGGAGAACGCGGTAGAAGCCAGCCCTGAACATCCTGTTCTTGTCGACAAATACATGACCGGAAAAGAAGTAGAGGTCGATGCCATTTGCGACGGAGAAACGGTCGTGATTCCAGGGATTATGGAGCATATTGAGCGCGCGGGAGTGCACTCAGGAGATTCCATTGCGGTGTATCCTCCTCAAAATATAAATGAGAAGTGCATGGCTCAACTCATTGATTACACCGAACGTTTAGCTAGAGGTCTAGGGGTAATCGGACTCATGAACGTGCAGTACGTACTCTTTGAAGATCAAGTGTATGTGATCGAAGTAAATCCAAGATCTTCTCGTACAGTTCCGTTCTTGTCAAAAATCACAGAGGTACCTATGGCCAATCTAGCGACCAAAGCAATACTTGGAAAAAGTCTGAAATCACTCGGATACGAAAGTGGACTAGTGGAGCCAAAAGAAGGAGTTTACGTAAAAGTCCCTGTTTTCTCCTTCTCGAAGTTAACCAAAGTAGATACCTCCTTAGGCCCTGAAATGAAATCCACTGGAGAAGTGATGGGAAAAGACACGACTTTGGAAAAAGCACTTTACAAAGGCTTTATCGCCGCAGGACGTCGAGTACCGCTTCACGGAGCCATTCTCTTTACCGTAGCAGATAAGCACAAGGAAGAAGCGGCTGTTTTCGCTCGCCGATTCCATGAAGTAGGCTTTCGAATTTGGGCCACGCAAGGGACTGCAAAATTCTTCCAAGAGCAAGGAATTCCAGTGAAAATTGGCTATAAAATTGGACAGGAAGATGTCAATTTAATTGACCTCATTCAAAAAGGCAAAGTGCAGTACGTGGTGAACACCACAACGAAAGGAAAACAGGCCGAAAGAGACGGATTCCAAATCCGCCGAATGAGTGTGGAGAATGGAGTGCCTTGTCTTACTTCCATGGACACTGTGGAGGCTATACTCACTGTGATTGAGAGTATGAGTTTCAAGATGCAACCTATGTAAAAAGAAGTAAAAAAATACGTTTAAAAAGTCGTCTCAATTAAAATATTGAGACGGCTTTGTTTTATATAGTAAAACACAAAACTAGCAGAACTAGAATGTAAAACTAGAAAATTGACTACCTTTAAATCCTAAATCATTCCTATGAAAAAAATTCTAGTATCTTGCTTCTTATGTAGCTTCTTATTTTCTCAGGCGCAGTATACGAGTCCTGCCCAAAGCCCAAGACAGAAAATTGAACAGCAATTCTCTCTGACGAGTATCTCTGTGGATTATGGCCGTCCGGCTGTGAAAAACCGCGTGGTTTTTGGAGATTTGGTTCCCTATGACGCGGTATGGCGAGCAGGAGCGAATTCCTCCACAAAAATTACGTTTGGAGAAAAAGTAAACTTTGGAGGAGTGGAGGTCCCTGCAGGAACGTATGGACTTTATATAGAGCCCTCCAAAACGATGTGGCGCATCATTTTAAATAAGGACTCACAAAGCTGGGGAACCCAGTATAACAAGGAGCTAGATCTCTACAGCGTAAAAGTGCCAAGAGTGGATCTACAAAAAAAAGTAGAGTGGTTTACGATTTCAATAGATCCGGTGGATACAATGCACGCGAATCTGACTTTTGCGTGGGACAAATCCTCTGCCACGGTACCTGTGAGTGTACAAAATGTAGAGAAAACCAAAGCGATTGTAGAGAAGCTAGGGGAGATTAGATCGATCGAGCGAGCAAAGTAAAGCAGAGCTTTCAGGCAGATCTAATTCACAAAAAAATAGTTGTTCAATTTTCGGTTGCATTCGTAATTGGAGCCTTTTACCTTTGTGAGAAGTTAATTCCAAAAGACAATGAAAAACTTAAGTCCTCAAATCATGTACCAGGCCAGTCTAGAGAAAAACTCCGAGTTTGAGGGTGTTTTTTGGATGGGCGTGAAGACCACGGGCATCTTTTGTCGTCCGACCTGTACGGCGAGAAAACCGAAAGCAGAAAATGTCGAGTTTTTTCACAGTACAAAAGACGCGATCTTAAAAGGCTACAGGCCGTGTAAGGTTTGTAAACCTCTCGAAAATCCAGAAGAAACGCCCCCGTACATTAGAGAAATTCTAAAGGAATTAAGGGAAAATCCTTCTTTGAAATTTAAGGACTATGATTTGGTAAAGCGCGGACTTAATCCTGCCACCTTAAGAAGATGGTTTCAGAAAAACCATGGTATGACTTTTCAAGCGTTTCAAAGAATGTTTCGACTCAATACCGCTTTCAAAAAATTAAATCAGGGGGAAAACATTATCGAAACGGCCTATGAAAGTGGCTTCGAGAGCTTAAGTGGTTTCAGCGAAAGCTTCAAAAATATCTTCGGCGTTTCTCCAAAGAATTCAAAAGCGCAAACGATTATTGATTTAAAACGAATTGAAACTCCCATTGGAACGATGTATGCAGCGGCCACAGAGCAGGGGATTTGTATGCTAGAGTTTACGGATCGACGAATGCTAGAGACTGAATTTAAAGATTTGGCCAAATCCTTAAATGCGACCCTTGTTCAAGGAGACAATCCTCATTTTGAAACCTTAGAGAAAGAACTCTCAGAGTATTTTGCAGGGAATCGCAAAGAATTCACGGTGCCACTATTTCCCGTAGGAACTGAATTTCAGAAAAGCGTTTGGAAAATTTTAATGAAAATCCCTTACGGGGAAACCTGGAATTACCGTAAGCAATCTGAAGTTTTAGGCGATGTAAAAAAAGTACGCGCCGTGGCCAATGCCAACGGAATGAATAAAATTTCTATTTTAATTCCTTGCCACCGCGTGATTGGAAGTGACGGGACTTTAACGGGCTATGGCGGCGGGATCTGGCGCAAACAAAAATTACTAGAATTAGAAAAGGCAATTCTTTTGTAATTCTGCTACTTTTCTCTTTATCCTTTATTCTAAAACCAATCTACTCCACCATGAAGCCAAATCTTCAACCCACATTAGAAACGCAAAAGTACCGACTCATTCCTCTCGAAGAGCAAGATTTTGAGGCCCTTTATCAGTGTGCAAAGGATCCGCTGACCTGGAGTCAGCATCCCAATCCTAACCGCTATAAAAGAGACGTTTTTCAAATTTTCTTTCAGGGCGCTCTTCAAAGTGGCGGAGCCTTTAAGGTGCTTCGTAAAAAAGATGGAGAAGTAGTAGGCTCCACAAGATTCTATGATTATGATCCACTAAATAGCGAGATTTTGATTGGGTATACCTTTTATAGTCCTAAGTATTGGGGCCAAGGAGTCAATAGAGAAGTAAAGGAGGCCATGCTCGATTATAGTTTTGATTTTGTAGACGTTGTACTATTCCACGTAGGGCGCGACAATGAAAGATCAAAAAGAGCTATGGAAAAATTAGGAGCTCGAAAGAAGCGGGAACTAGAAGTGGCGTACCACGGTGAATCCCCCAAAATCAATATTGAGTATGAAATCTCAAAATCGAGTTGGAATAGGCGCAAAAGCGAAAGCTAATTTGCGCTTTTTTGTCTTCACCTGGTAGGTGGGAAGCCTTTTTAAGCCTGAAAAATTTGTTCATTTCTGGGATAGTTTCTATATTTAGAACCCTAGACTAGAAAAATTATGGCAAAAAAAGAATCAAAATTTTCGATTGATAAATCCCTTGAACGTTTGGGGATATCCAAAGAAAATAAGGGAGTGAATATGGGTGGCAAATCCTTTGCGAAAGGCGATGTGATTGAAAGCTTTTCCCCTGCAGATGGAAAACTCATCGCAAAGATTAAAACCGGTACGATTAGTGATTTTGAGAAAGTGATGTCCAAGGCAAAAGAGGCCTTTAAAGAATTTTCTCGCATCCCAGCTCCCAAAAGAGGAGAACTGATCCGCCAATTTGGTTTGAAACTTCGCGAAAACAAACAAGATTTAGGAAAGCTGGTTTCTTATGAAATGGGAAAATCTCTTCAAGAAGGTCTTGGAGAAGTTCAGGAAATGATCGATATCTGTGATTTTGCCGTTGGACTTTCTCGTCAACTTTATGGATTCACAATGCATTCCGAAAGACCTTCTCACCGGATGTACGAGCAGTACCATCCACTGGGAGTTGTAGGCGTGATTTCCGCTTTTAATTTCCCTGTGGCCGTTTGGAGCTGGAATACAGCCCTAGCCTTAGTTTGTGGAAACGTAGTGGTATGGAAACCTTCTGAAAAAGTAGGACTCTGCGCCCTTGCTTGTCAGAAACTATTAAACGAGGTACTTAAAGAAAACAAAATGCCTGAGGGCATCTCTAGCGTGATTGTAGCAGACCATACTGTAGGAGCTGCGCTCGTGGAAGAAACTAGAATTCCCCTTGTATCCTTTACCGGATCTACAAAAGTAGGAAGAGAAGTAGGAGTGAAAGTGCAGCAAAGATTTGGTAAATCCATCTTAGAATTAGGAGGGAACAATGCCATTATTATTTCAGAGCATGCAGACCTTGATATGTCTGTGATTGGAGCCGTGTTTGGAGCCGTAGGAACGGCAGGACAGCGCTGTACAACGACAAGAAGACTCATTATTCATGAAAAAATTTACGACGAGGTTAAAAAGCGCCTTGTAAAAGCTTACGCCCAACTTAAGATTGGAAATCCACTCGATGTAAATAACCATGTAGGACCCCTGATTGATAAGGCTGCAGTCGAAAGCTATGAGAGCGCAATTAGAAAGTGCGAAGAGCAAGGAGGTAAATTCATTGTGAAAGGTGGTGTTTTAAAAGGGAAAGAATACGCTTCTGGATGCTACGTGAAACCTTGTGTAGCGGAAGTAGAAAATCATTATGAAATCGTACAACACGAAACCTTTGCGCCTATTTTATACCTTATCAAATACAAAACCTTGGACGAGGCCATTGAGCTCCAAAATGGCGTTCCGCAAGGTCTTTCCTCTGCGATCATGACGCAGAATCTTCGCGAAGCGGAACTTTTCCTCTCTGCGCAAGGATCCGACTGTGGAATTGCCAATGTGAACATTGGAACCTCAGGAGCAGAAATTGGAGGAGCCTTCGGAGGAGAGAAAGAAACGGGAGGCGGTCGTGAAAGTGGCTCTGATGTATGGAAATTCTATATGAGAAGACAAACCAACACCATCAACTATGGTCAAGATTTGCCTCTAGCACAAGGCATCAAGTTCGATTTATAAATTTTAAACCTAATTAAGCACCAAATACAAAATTATTATGAATACAGAAATTCACCAAGATTCTATCGCTCCGAAGGACGTACAAAGCGTTTTAGCCAGACACTTACTTGTAGATGGCTTTGACTTTGTAATGGATATTGAAAAATCCCATGGATCCTATATTCATGACAGTCTTTCCGGTGAGGATTACCTAGATATGTTTTCGATGTTTGCCTCGGCATCCATTGGATACAACCATCCTTATCTATTAGAGAATGTAGGCTGGTTAGGGAAGATGGCTGTAAACAAGCCTACCTTGGCCGATGTGTACAGCGTAGAATACGCTGAGTTTATGGAAGTCTTTGAAAGAGTAGTGGTTCCCAAAGAACTTCAATACGCCTTCTTTGTTTCGGGAGGAACCCTTGCGGTAGAAAATGCGATGAAAGCCGCCTTTGACTGGAAGACTAGACTCAATATGGAGAAAGGACATGATCTTGAAGCGGATATTTGCATCCATTTTCGTCAAGCTTTCCACGGTAGAAGCGGATACACACTTAGTCTTACCAATACCTCTGATCCAAGGAAATATGAGTACTTCCCTAAATTCAATTGGCCACGAATCTTAAATCCTCATTTGAACTTCCCTATTACGGAGGAGAACTTGCAAGAGACCATCAAAAATGAAGAGCTTGCCATTTTAAACATTGAAGAAGCGATTTTGGCGAGTCCAAATAGAGTCGCTTGTATTATCATTGAGCCGATTCAAGCGGAAGGAGGAGATCATCATTTCCGAGATGAGTTTTTCCAAGCGCTTCGCCGAATTTGTGATGAGCACGAGATTTTGCTCATTTTTGATGAAGTACAAACAGGTATAGGAATGACGGGGAAAATGTGGGCTTTTGAGCATTTTTCCATTAGACCTGACTTAATTGCTTTTGGAAAGAAAACCCAGGTTTGTGGCGTTCTTGCTAACAAAGAGAAGATGGACCGTATTGCAAACAACGTGTTTAGAGAAAGCTCAAGAATTAATTCCACGTTTGGCGGAAACTTCATGGATATGATGCGACTCAAACTTATTTTGGAAGTTATTGAAAAGGAACTCTTAGTGGAAAATTCACGGGTTGTAGGAGAGAGCTTACTAAAGGGACTTCAGGAGCTTGCAAAGAAATATCCAGAGGTCGTTTCGAATCCAAGAGGACGTGGACTCATGTGCGCCATTGATTTAAAAGATCCACAAACGAGAGACCGCTTCCGCGGGAGGCTTTATGAAGAAAAAGTAATATTGCTTGCTTGCGGCGAACAGTCGCTTCGATTTAGACCCCATTTAACAGTTTCAAAAGAAGAAATTCAAAAGGCTCTCGATAAAATGGATCAGATTTTAGCCGCTGGATTTTAAGAACGTCGTTAATTTTTATTAAAAATTTGCATACCGCACAAAATTGTGCGGTATATTTTGTGATTACACGGGCTTATTCTGATAATATTGTCTACTTTTGATACTTTGATTTTTTAAATCCCCATGAAAACTATGAAGAAACGAATCCTATCCAGTGTAGCGCTGCTTCTCGCCTTGCAAAGTTGGGCGCAAGTAGGCTACTGGCCAAATGACACGAAAGGCAAGGACAAGAGCCTTTACGCCCTAAAGAACATTACGCTTTACCAAGATGCAAAGACGGTGATTCCTGAGGCTGTTTTGGTTTTTCAAGAAGGCAAAGTTCTTGCTTCGGGCAAAGCCTCGATTCCCAAAGGAGCAGTCATTATTGATGGCAAAGGCGCCTATGTGTACCCCTCTTTTATTGATCCCTACGCAAATATAGGCGTCGAGAAAAAACAAAGAAAGCAGCACGATCCAGGCAGTAGTTATCTTCCTACCGATGCGACTTCTGCCGCCTATAACGATGCGGTAAAAGCGGACACGAGAGCAGTGGAAACCTTCACCAATCAATCCAAAGATTTTGATGCCTACTTAAGTCAAGGGTTTGGATCGGTTCTTAGTTTTAATGAGGATGGACTCGTACGTGGATCTGCGGTACTCATAGGGCTTGGAGAAGGCAATAGCGCAGAGAAGATTATTAAGAGCGATGCGGCTCTAATGCTTTCTTTTTCCAAAGGGAGTTCTCGACAGGCCTATCCTTCTTCGCTTGTGGGGTCTATTGCTCTTTTACGTCAATTGTATTTAGATGCAAAATGGTATGAAACCTCCAAAGATTCGAAATCTCCAAACGCAAACCTAGAGGCTTTTAATCAACTAAAAAATCTTCCTACCATTGTGGAGACTTCTGAAAAATGGGATGTGCTTCGGGCAGATAATATTGGAGATGAAACCTCGCGTCAGTTTGTGTTTTTAGGTTCTGGAAACGAATACCAACGTGCGAAGGAAATTAAGGCCACAAACGGTACTCTTATCCTTCCTTTAAGTTATCCAAAACCTTACCAAATAAAAGATGCTCTTGATGTGGAAGTTCTTGACGTGGCCGCTCTTAAGCATTGGGAGCTTGCACCCTATAATGCGGTGTACTTAGCCAAAGAGAATGTTCCAATCGCCTATACAATGAATGGGCTTTCGGACAAAAGTAAGTTCTTAACGGAAATTAGAGCTCTACATGAAAAAGGAATGAGCAAAGAAGAGCTTTTGGAATCCCTAACAAAAATTCCGGCAAAGCTCTTAAAAGAAGAAAGACTAGGGAGCCTTAAAGCGGGCTCACTTGCGAATTTCTTTGTCAGCTCGGGCGATCTTTTTGAAAAGGAAACGGAGATTTATGACAATTACGTGATGGGAACGCGCTATCAAATTAAGCAGCGTCCCACTCAAGACGTTCGGGGAGACTATAAATTAACCTTGAACGGACAAGCTTACGATTTAAAGATAAAAGGCAAGTTATCAAGCCCGCAGGCGGAAATTACCCAAGGAGCGAAGAAAGGCAAAGTAAAGCTTGCCTTCGCAGACTATAAACTAGCGATGGAACTTAAACTTCCGAATGATTCCTTACAGAACTATCGTCTCATGTACGAAATCGATCGCTATAAAAATGCGAGCGGGCGCGCTTTAAATAAAAGTGGAAATCCGGTTCAATATACCCTTGTACAAACGAGGGGCTTTTCGCCTGAACCTGCCCAAGCTAAATCCCCATTGGACCAAAAAGTGGGAGAAATTTGGTATCCCTTCTCAGCGTTTGGATCGACTGAGATTCCTAGCGCGCAGGATTATTTAATTCAAGGCGCTACGGTTTGGACCAACACCGAGAAAGGCATTGTAGAGAATTACGATGTAAAAGTATCCAAAGGAAAAATTGTAGCGGTAGGTCAAGGACTTTCTGCAGGCGGCGCCAAGGTGATCTCTGGAAAATCTATGCACCTTACAAGTGGTATTATTGATGAGCATACTCACGTGGGGATCACTCGCGGCGTGAATGAAGGAGGGACGAATAATTCAGCGGAAGTAAGAATGAGCGATGCCATTAATCCTGACGATGTGAACTTATACCGTCAACTCTCAGGGGGAGTGACTATTGCTCAGCAGCTTCATGGAAGTGCTAACCCTGTAGGAGGTCAGTCTTCACTTATTAAATTCAGGTGGGGAGAAGACCCTTCTCATTTGCAATATCAGGGCGCAAAGCCATTTATTAAATTCGCTTTAGGGGAAAATGTAAAACAGTCCAACTGGGGAGGAAACCCAAATCGTTTCCCCCAAAGTAGAGCGGGCGTAGAGCAGGCTTTTGATTTCTGGTTCACGCGAGCAAAAGAATACGGAGAAGAAAAAAGAAAGAACAAAAATTACCGCAAAGATCTTCGCCTAGAAGCGATGCTAGAGATCTTAAACAAAGAGCGTTTCATTACTTCGCACTCCTACGTACAAAGTGAAATCAATATGCTCATGGAGGTAGCAAATCGTTTTAACTTTAGAGTCCAAACCTTCACCCATATCTTAGAAGGGTATAAAGTAGCGGACCTGATGAAAGCGCACGGAGCCAATGCTTCAACCTTCTCCGATTGGTGGGCTTACAAGGAAGAGGTTAGAGACGCTATTCCTCAAAATGCGGCTCTTTTACTAGAGGCGGGCGTAAACACAGCCATTAATTCAGACGATGCAGAAATGGCTCGTCGCTTAAATCAAGAGGCAGCCAAATCCGTGAAGTACGGAGGGGTTTCTCAGGAAGCGGCTTGGAAAATGGTTACGTTAAACCCTGCAAAAATGCTTATGATTGACGACAAAGTAGGTTCCGTCGAAGTAGGGAAAGATGCGGATTTAGTCCTATGGACAGACAATCCTTTAAGTGTCTATGCAACGGTGGACAAAACCTTCGTGGATGGAATTTTATATTTCGATGGACAAACTCAGGCCTTAAAAGACAAAATGGTGAGGGACGAGAAAAACAGAATTGTTCAAAAGATGCTTTTCTCTGACGATCAAAAGTCAGGAAATACAAAACCTGTGAGCAAAACCGAGCCGGTTCTCTATCACTGTGATACTTTAGAGGAGCATTTGCTATCTGAAAACCATTCTCACTAATTAACGTAGATCTTATGAAATCAACAAAACATACACTTTATAGTTTATTTGCCTTCTTACTAAGCGCAAGTCTTTTTGCGCAAAGGTCTAAACCGGCTCCTGCGCAGTCTGCGCCTATTGCTATCACAGGAGCCACCCTGCACACTGCGACAGGGCAGGTTTTACCAAGTACCACGCTTGTTTTTGACAAGGGCATTATTACCTCCATTGGAGGAGCGATCCCTCAGGGAGCCCAAGTAATTGACGCGAGTGGGAAGCACGTCTATCCAGGCTTTATCCTTGTGAATAATTCCTTAGGGCTTGTGGAAATTTCCGCTACGAAAGCCACAGTGGATTTTAGAGAAGCCAACAGTCTTGTACCTGAAGTGAGAACTTTAATTGCATTTAATACAGACAGTCACGTAATTCCTACAGTGCGTAGTAACGGTGTGCTTCTTGCTCAGCCCGTTATGGAAAGAGGTCTTCTTTCCGGTACATCTTCCATCATGCAACTAGACGGATGGAACTGGCAAGATGCAGTGGTAAGCGAGGATAATGTACTTCACATGAACTGGCCCACGATCTACAGGCTCACGGACGAGAAAAGAAGCAAACAACTAAACGATCGAAGAGAAAAAGATCTTTTAGAGCTGAAGAGTCTTTTTGAGCGTGCAAAATCCTACGACAAGAATGCGGGCTATAAAGAGTTTAAATTGGAAAGTATAGCGCCACTCTTTACAGGAGAAAAGATTCTTTTTGCGGCAGTAGACGGTCCAAATGAAGCGCTAGAACTCATTAAATTCACAAAAGATTATGGTGTGAAAAAGACTGTACTTATTGGAGATTCCTCTTTAGAATCGGTCCTAGACGAAATTAAAGCGAGTGGCTATCCACTCATTGTTACCAATCCTCATTCCCTTCCTACTAGTGCATCGTCTTCCCCTAGGCTTCCGTATCGGTTTGCCAAAATGGTCTCTGACAAAGGAATCCTGCATGGACTAGATTACAGTGCACGAAAAGATTTCTCGGATTCCAGAAACCTTCCATTTCTAGCAGGCACCACGGCCGCTTATGGATTAGACAAAGAAAAGGCATTGCAGAGCATTACGCTAAATCTTGCAAAGATGCTGGGTATCGACAAAACGCATGGGAGTTTAGAGGTAGGCAAAAGCGCAACGCTATTCATCTCTGAAGGAGATGCACTTGATCAACTTACCAATAAGGTGACTCGCGCCTTCATTGACGGTAGAGATATCGTGCTTCGGAACCATCAAACCACCCTCTATGAACAGTATCAGGAAAAAATAGAAGAGAATAAAGCGGGAAAATGAAACTGGTAAGGAAAACTATTTTTTAACATTTTTAATGTTAAGTTTTCGTAATCTTGTTAAATTAAAGATAATTTTTTGTATATTTAGGCTCTATTAAATGAAATCATATGGAAAGAAAGACCCGAGTTTCCGTATTTGAGAGTTCAATTCAGCAAGAAATACAACTCGTAAAATCGAAACTAAACGAAGCCGGAATAGAAAGCACTGTAGAAAATGCATACCTTACTTTTACTACGACGCCTACAGCCAATATGCTAAGTGTGAAAGTAAATTTGAATAAGGAGCGAGACGCCTTTGAAATCATTGATAAGTGGCTTCAAGAGTCGAAAAACTCTCAAAATTAACCCAATTGTTTTTAGATATTTAAATTTTACTAATTCTTCAAACCATGATACCTTATGTATCGTGGTTTTTTTATCTATGCGAATTGCATTTCACTCATTTAGAAATAAAGTAGCTTTGCTAAGAAATTGCAAAATAAAAGAACTTATGAATAGGGAAAGCACGGATACGATTTTTCGAATCGCGACAAAATCGGATAGTCCCTCGATTTGGGCTATTTTAAAATATGGCATAGAGCTTCGTAAAAGTCAAGGTTCACAACAGTGGCAAGATGGGTATCCCAATGAGGATACGATTGCGCAGGATATAGAAAAGAAACAGGGGTTTGTCATCGTTCAAAATGAACAGGTTGTAGCCTACTGCGCGTTAATTCCGAACGATGAGCCCGCTTATGAGAATATTGAGGGGGAATGGCTTACAAAAGGAGATTTTCTTGTGGTGCACCGAATGGGCGTAAGTTCTAGTGCTAGTGGAAAAGGATTTGGGAAAATGCTTTTGCTTTTTACACAAAAATACGCTTTGGAAAAGGGAATTCCTTCGATTAAAGTGGATACGAATTTTGATAATTTGGCGATGCTAAGCATTTTGGAAAAACTAGGCTATACTTATTGTGGAGAGGTCTTTTTACGAGGAGCGCCTCGTAGAGCCTACGAAAAGGTACTTATTCCAAACAAAACCATATAAAGAAAAAAGAATTGATCTAATTTTAGAGGGAAAGCTCATGGACGAAAAAGAAAAATGCAAACAAGGACTACTTTACGATCCAAACGATCCTAAACTTATAGAAGAAAGATTGAAATGCAAGGAGTCTCTTTATGCACTAGAAAGGCTTTCTCCAAGAGAGATTCAAAAGAGAAGAGAACTACTTTCTTGGCTCTTAGGCTCGAAAAAAGAAAATTTTACGATTGAGCCTGGTTTTAAATGTGATTATGGATATAACATCCATTTAGGGGAAAACTTTTTCGCCAATTTTAATCTGGTGATCCTAGACGAGGCGAGGGTGGAGTTTGGGGAAAATGTGCTGATTGGACCTAATTGCGCTTTTTATACGGCGCTGCATCCGTTTGAGAAGGAAAGCCGAAACTTAGGCCTCGAAACCGCAAAGCCTATTAAGGTAGGGAATAATGTGTGGTTAGGAGGAAATGTCGTGGTCTTACCGGGAGTGGAGATTGGCGATAATTGTGTAATCGGAGCAGGAAGTGTAGTTTCTCGTTCGATTAAGGAAGGAATGCTGGCTGTAGGAAACCCTTGCAAAGCGATTCGGAAGATTAACTAAAAGTTAAATAATTAAAACTCGCTAGTACCTTTTTGAGCTTAAAAAAATAAAAATAGACAAAAAAGAGTAGGATTCTCTAGAGAAGCGGGACAAACGGATAGTAGCGCTTCTAGAATATTGGTTTATAGAGCCTATTAATTTTTTCAATAAGCTCGATTGGTTCGGTATTTAACGAACCAAAATTTGTATATTTGCCCACGTAAATTTGAGTAGTCCCTATGCATAGTCGTATTGCAATTGATCCCACCTTGCTCGAGGATCTTATTTCTTTTTATGGCGAGTTTTTTAATTTGCCTCCTTTGGCGGCTAAAATTCAGGCATTTTTAATTTTTGATTTTGATCGGCAAGGGGTCACTTTTGAGGAACTAGTGGAAGCTTTTTCTGTAAGCAAAAGTTCGGTATCCACAACCTTGCACCTTTTATTAGACATTGGACTTATCAAGGAATTGCCTATAGAAGGAAGAAGACGCCTTTTTAGTATTAACAATGAATTTATTCAGCTTCGATTTGAAGAACTTTTGAAGCGATTAAAGCTCGAGGATTCCCTTTTTGAAAGACTTATGGAATTTCGCGGCACACAAGGGAAGTATTCCCAAGAAAAATACGAAGTGTACCGCAACCTTATTAAAAATAGTATCAGCAATATAGAAAACTCTCTAGAACAATTATACAATGAATAAACGAATCGTTTTATTACTAGTAGCCTCTCTCACTTTGGGGGCATGTAAGAAAAAAGAAACTCAGGCGCCAAGCCAGACCAAGGCTGTGACCAGCGTGAAAGTTCAAACTAGAACTGTGACGGGATATACATCCTTTCCGGCTAGTATTCAAGGACGTGTGAATAACGAAGTGCGCGCAAAAATCCAAGGATATATTACGCAAGTACTTGTAGATGAAGGTCAGTATGTAAGCAAAGGACAGCCTTTGTTTCGATTAGAGACCAATACCCTTAATCAGTCCGCTTCTGCGGCGAGAGCAGGAATCGGAGCTGCAGAGGCAAGTGTGAAAGCAGCCCAAAGCGCCGTGAATGCAGCGCAAGTAGAGGTGAATAAAATCAAACCTCTTGTAGAAAAGAATATTATCTCAGCCGTGCAGCTTCAAACGGCGCAGGCGAATCTTGCGGGAGCTCAAGCGCAGCTATCACAAGCGATTGCAGCTCGTGCGCAGGCAAGTGCAAACTTCCAAGGCGTTCAAGCCAATATTGATTATTCTGTGATTCGTTCTCCTATTTCAGGAGTGGTGGGTAAAATAAACCTTCGTACAGGAAGTTTGGTGGGACCTTCCGATCAGCAACCTATTACGACGGTTTCCGATACGAGTGAACTTTTCGCTTACTTCTCGATGAACGAAAGTGAGTACTTGAATTTCCTTAAAAACTCCTATGGAGCTACGATGAGTGAAAAATTGAAAAACATGCCTGCGGTAGAACTGCAAATGGCCAATGGAGATATTTATGCTCACAAAGGAGTGATTAAAGCAGTCACAGGACAAATTGACCCTAATACGGGAACCATTCAATTTAGAGTATCACTTCCGAATCCAGAAAAAATACTAAGCAACGGGAATACAGGAACGATTCTTCTTCCTAAAACCTATTCGAATGTTCTTGTAGTCCCTGAAACGGCTACTTTTGAGCAGCAAGGACTTGTGTATGTATACAAAATTGTAAAGGATACGGCTAACAGTACGGTTATTCAAATAACAGATAGAGTGAACAACCTTGCCATTGTGGAAGGAGGTCTAAAAGAAGGAGAGACTGTCGTGGCAGAAGGGGTAGGAAACTTAAGACCAGGAACCCCTGTCAAGGCAAAACCTGTACAACTTGACGATATACTGAAAGGCATCAAAAAGCAATTCAATAACTAAAAAGCTCTATGTGAACTTGGCTATATCGAATTCAAGAGAACAAGACATAGCCCAAATCCAAGATAAAAAATGATAAAACGATTTATAGATAGACCCGTGCTCTCGACCGTAATTTCGATTATGATCGTGATTCTCGGTATTCTGGGACTGATGGCGCTGCCCGTGACTCAGTATCCAGACATTGCTCCTCCGACGGTAAGAATTTCTGCCAACTATACGGGTGCAAACGCGCAAACGGTAATGAATTCGGTTGTGATTCCGATTGAAGAGCAAGTCAACGGGGTAGAAGGGATGGATTATATTAACTCCACCGCCCAAAACAATGGATCCGCTACGATTCAGATCTTCTTTAAGCAAGGAGTCGATCCGGATATTGCAGCCGTAAACGTACAAAACAAGGTACAGCGTGCCATGCCACTACTTCCTTCAGAAGTAACCCGCTCTGGGGTGATTACCCAGAAGCAGCAAACTAGTGCCCTCATGTTCCTTACGTTCTATACCAGCAATAAAGATTTAGACGAAACCTGGTTACAGAACTACCTTAATATTAATGTGGTTCCAGGACTAAAAAGGGTGAACGGTGTTGGGGATGCGATGGTATTTGGAGGAAAGACTTATTCGATGAGAATTTGGCTCGATCCTTCCAAAATGGCAGCTTACGGAATTGAGCCTACAGAAATTTCTACGGCCATTAACGAGCAGTCAAGAGAAGCCGCCGCTGGATCCATCGGGGAAAATGACGGAAATTCTTTTGAGTATGTAATTACCTACAAAGGGAAATTTGACGAAGCTTCCGAGTATGAAAACATCGTGATCCGATCCCTTGGAAATGGACAGTTCTTACGCTTGAAAGACGTAGCTACTGTAGAACTTGCCGCTCTATCTTATTCTGGTATTGGAGAAAGTAATGGGAATCGTTCCATCAGTATGGGGATCTTCCAAACCCCAGGCTCTAATGCGCAGGCTATTATTGAAGACATTAATGTTTTCTTGGAGCAGCAAAAAGCTTCTTTCCCAGAAGGAATTGGTTACAACATTAACTTTGATACCAATGAATTCCTAGAAGCCTCGATTTCAAAAGTGGTAACCACTCTTATTGAAGCCTTCCTATTGGTGTTCTTAGTGGTTTATATTTTCCTTCAAGATTTCCGTTCCACTTTGATTCCAGCCATTGCGGTTCCGGTATCGATTGTGGGTACGTTCTTCTTTTTAAATTTACTAGGCTACTCCCTTAACTTATTAACTCTTTTTGCCCTCGTTCTTGCCATCGGTATTGTGGTGGACGACGCGATTGTCGTCGTCGAAGCCGTCCACGCTAAATTAGAACAGGGAATCAATGATGCAAAAAGAGCCACGGTGGAGGCCATGGACGAGATTACAGGTGCGATTATTTCGATTACCCTTGTAATGGCCGCTGTATTTATTCCTGTGACTTTCTTGCAAGGTCCTACAGGGGTCTTTTACCAGCAGTTTGGGATTACCTTAATTATTGCGATTTTAATTTCGGCGGTAAACGCCCTTACGTTAAGTCCAATGCTTTGTGCGCTTTTACTTAAGCCTAATGCGCATCACCACAAAGAGTACTCACAGTTAAATGTGAAAGATAAATTCTTCTACAAGTTTAATGTAGGATTTAAATCCATTACGGACCGCTACGGAAAATCCTTCCTCTTTTTAATTCGCCACAAATGGGTAACTCTAATCATCTTTGGACTTGGAGGACTTACTTTCTGGTGGGCGAATTCCAATATGCCTTCTGGATTTATTCCAAGTGAGGATAGAGGGATTATCTTTGCGGACATTCAGCTTCCTCAAGGTGCTTCTATGGAAAGAACCTATGCGGTCTTAAAAGACCTTCAAAAAGAAGCAAGAAAAATTGATGGGGTATTAAACGTGACCTTTAGTTCTTCTCGTGGTTTCATGTCAGGACAAGGATCCAACGTAGGGCAGGCCTTTATCAAATTAAAGCCATTTAAAGAGAGAACCTCGGATGCCACGAGTGTACAAGGAATCACAGGGCAACTCTTTGGACTCGCACAGAAGTATCCGGATGCGAAAATGATTTTCTTCTCGCCTCCAAGTGTACCCGGATTTGGTCAGAGTGAAGGATTTAATTTTGAGCTTTTAGACCGTTCTGGAGGAGAGTTATCCAACTTAAGTACGGCAGCTCAAGATTTCATTGGAGAGCTTATGAAGCGTCCTGAAATTCAGTTTGCTTCCACTTCCTTTAATACGAATTACCCTCAATATGAAATGGTCATTGACATTCCTAGAGCAAAAGATGTAGGCGTTTCTGTGAGTAGTATCTTGAGTGCAATGCAGGGGTATATCGGAGGAATTTATGCCTCAGATTTTACCAAATATGGAAAGCAGTTTAGAGTAATGATTCAAGCCTTGCCAGAGGATAGAGCAAGTGCACAGGACTTAAGTAAACTTTACGTGAAAACGGCAAGTGGACAAATGACCCCTCTTTCTCAGTTTGTGACGCTTGAGCGCAGCTTCGGACCTCAATCCATCGAACGTTACAACCTCTTTACTTCCGTAGGAATTAGCGGTTCCAATGCTCCAGGATATTCCACAGGGGATGCTATTAGAGCCGTGCAGGAAGTTCAAGCGCAACATTTATCCACGGATTACGATGTGGAGTTCACTGGACTCTCCAAAGAAGAAATGAAAGCCGGATCCCAAACCTTTGTAGTATTCCTGCTTAGTTTCCTATTTGTGTACTTTATTCTAGCGGCGCAGTACGAGAGTTTCATTCTTCCGTTTGCGGTAATCGTTTCCCTTCCATTAGGGGTAATCGGAGCTTATTTTGGACAGAGTATTATGGGACTTGAAAACAACATCTATTTCCAGATTGCTATTATCATGCTTATTGGGCTTTTGGCCAAGAACGCAATTTTGATCGTGGAATTCGCCGTCCAGCGTAGACATAAGGGGGAGAGTATCGCAATGTCCGCTATTAACGCGGCAAAAGCCAGACTTAGACCGATTCTAATGACCTCTTTCGCCTTCATCTTTGGGATGCTTCCTTTGGTGTTTGCAAGTGGAATTGGGATGGTTGGAAACCGTTCCATTGGTACAGGCGCAGCCGCAGGACTACTGATCGGAACCTTCGCGGGTCTACTCGTAATTCCTGTGCTTTATGTCATCTTCCAATGGCTTCAAGAAAAAGTAGTACCGCTTAAGAGAGAAGAGATTAATTTAAACGAGTAAGGGAGAAAGACCTTTAAAATAAATTAGAAAGACAATGAATATTTATAAACAAGCAAAATCGGTTTTACTTCCCCTAGCTTTAGGAGTGGTGCTTACTTCGTGCGCAACAGCCACAAAGTATGAAACGCCTCCTCAAGTGGTAGAACAGACTCTTTATCGGACCGATCAACTGCCTCAAGATTCCCTTAGCTTTGGCGATTTGTCTTGGCGTGAGATCTTTACCGATCCTATTTTGCAGGGGCATATTCAAAAAGCCTTAGACAACAATATCGATGTGCGTATTGCCCTTCAAAATATTGTGTCTGCAGAAGCTTATTTGAAGCAAAGCAAAGCGGCTTATTTGCCAACCCTTAACGTGGGACCGAACTATACATTTAATACCCAATCGTTAAATACGCAGTCAGGTCAAATGCTTTCCGAGCGTACGCACAATAAGCAGTGGGATGTAACGGGCGCTTTAAATTGGGAGATTGATATCTGGGGAAAGATGGCTGCTGAGCAACGTGCTCAAATGGCTTCCTATCTAGGAACGGTCTCTGCGCACCAATCGATCAAAAGCGATTTGGTCGCTTCTGTCGCTGCAGCTTATTTTCAGCTTCTTACTTTTGATGAGCAGAAGCGAATTATCAATGAGACGATCTTACTTCGCCAGAAGAACCTAGAAACGACTCAGGCGCTTAAAGATGCAGGAACGCTTTCTGAAGTGGCTGTGCAGCAAAGTGAAGCCCTAGTGCATAACGCAAAGTCGCTACTTATCAACATTGATATCCAAATTGAACTTTTGGAAAACACAATGAGCTTATTGCTTGCAGAACCCTCTGCAGCTATAGAGAGAAGTACACTTGCAAACCAGAATCTGCCTATCGCACTTGATCTTGGATATCCAAGTCAGCTGCTTTCTAACCGCCCTGATGTAAGAATGGCAGAATTTAATTTAGTGCAAGCTTTTGAGCTTTCAAAAGCAGCCAAAGCACAGTTTTATCCACGTCTTACAATCACTGCTAACGGAGGACTCCAATCCAAAGACATAGACAATCTCTTTAGCGCAAATTCCCTTTTTGCCAATGTAGTGGGAGGTCTTTTGCAGCCTGTATTAAACAAAAGACAGATTCGTACGCAATACGAAGTAAGTTTAGCGAACAAAGAAATTGCTTACTTAAACTTTAGACGCTCCGTTTTAACGGCAGGGAAGGAAGTTTCTGATGCGATTAAAATGTACTCTTCTCAAGATGCCTTCATTGCCTTAAAACAAAAAGAATTAGACGCATACCGTAAAAGTGTGGAGTTCTCACAAGAACTCGTGAATTACGGGATGGCCAATTACTTAGAAGTATTAAATGCGTCCGTGAATCAACTCAATGCAGAGCTTAACATCTCGAATGCCCGTTATGCAAAAATGCAGTCTGGTATCGAGCTTTATAGAGCTTTAGGAGGAGGTTGGAAGTAACCTTCAAGTTAATACTACAAAGCGCGGGGAAATTTTGATCCTCGCGCTTTGCTATTTTTAAAATATTACCTATTATTGCACTCTGAATCCAGAATTATAGGATTTAGAATGGGGGATTGGCGCAGTTGGCTAGCGCGTTTGACTGGCAGTCAAAAGGTCACGGGTTCGAATCCCGTATTCTCCACAAA
>JAEWIE010000044.1 GCA_023387375.1 Bacteroidota bacterium
AAATATCTTTGAATCTTCATTCATTCCAAGGATCAGAGCTCCCACGGAGTGCCCGACCAAATATTTCGTATAGTCTTTATAATTGAGCTTAATGTAATCGGTGACCGCTTTGTAATCCAAACCACCCCAGATACGCATAGATGCTTTTACTTTTCGAATATCTCCGTTTTTCGAGAGTCCAATTCCTCTATAATCGTAGCATAGGACATGGAAGCCTTCACTAGATAGATAAGACGCAAACGAAAAGTAGATTTGCTGCCTTACTCCGGTTGCACAGTTAATTACAACTAGTTTTGAGTTAGATTCTTTTGGAGTAAAAAGTGTGCCCGCTAAAGAATAACCATCTTCAGCAGTAAGTGTTATACTTGTTTTCATAAGAACTAGGGGACGCTCTACTTTTCGAAGTGCTTAGAATATTGGGCACTTGTCTCATCCCCTTTAAAAATGGAAAAATTTTCAACTATTTCCTTCTAAGTGGATACGAAGTCGGTATGCGCTGAATATCGTTTTAGTGGGACTGAAGATCCTTCAAGAACGGAAGACCTGCCTGAGAGCCTCGGTTAATAGCTACTTTCAAAGAAACATTATTTCCGAATTTGACGCAGTCCTCTGTGGATTTTCCTTCACAGAAGGCCAGGGCAAATCCTGATGTGAATGCATCGCCCATTCCCATTTTGTGAAGAATTTCGTCGTGGTCATTTCTTAAATAACGCATTTCAGAACCGTTGAAGAAAGTAGTGGAATTGCTATCGTCCCTTACGAAAAGTACGTTAGCAAAGGCTTTAATAAGGTTCTTTTCCTTGCAATTGGCAAAGATAACAGGAAGATCCACGCTTTTTGCCACAATAAAAGAAGCATACTTAAGCGTCTCTAAAGGAAGAGTTTGTCCAGGAGCTGCATAAATTCCTAATTTCAAATTGTGCTTTTGAGCTAGTTTTACGGTTGCTTCAACCACCTCCATCGGTACTTCCAATTGAATAAGCACAAGGTCTGCCGATTCAAATTTTTTTTCAGCAGTCTCAACATCTGAAGGTTTTAGTAGGTGATTAGCCGCGGGTACAACCACAATGGCATTCTTCCCTTCAGAAGCCGATACATAAGCCGAACCTGTCGCAGCCTCTGTAGTCTCGACCACATGGGATACGTTCACTCCCTCTTTTTTCAGATTGTCTAAAATTTGCTGGCCTTTCGAATCTTTTCCTACGCAACCAATAAATGTAACATCTGCACCCAATCTTGCCGTGCCTACAGCCTGATTAGCCCCTTTTCCACCAAAGAAATATTCGCTCTTGTAGGCTAAAACGGTTTGACCAGGTTCAGGATGAGTTTTGGTATTTAGCACCAAATCCACTGAGCTACTGCCCACTACGATAATTTTAGGTTGTTTAGAGGTGTTATGCATTGCGATAGAGGTTAAATAACAAATTTAGCTCATTAAAAAGAAAGACTCAAACTTTTAGCCTAAAATTAACTGCCGACTTCGATAAACTCTGTAATGACCTTGACAATTTCACCGCTTGAATCCAGTCCAAAATAGCTAGCATAAAAGCCTTCGCCGTAGCCGGCCTCAAAGGCAAACACTTGTCCTTTCTTCTCTGGGTTTGGAGTTAAAAGTGCAAACTGATCGATCGCACCGTTTTCATCAAAAAATTCTTCGTGAAAAAACTCTTCGTAAATTCCCATGAAATCCACTCCCTTTCTTTTGTAGAGCTTTTGCTCCAAAAGAGAAAGTTCTTCTTGCGTATCGCTATCCATGTAAGCGGCCATTCCCGACTGTACGGGAAAACCAAAGATTTCTCCAGGGGCAAGATCCTTAGGATCTTGTCCTGCAGTTAATCCTAATTCCCAATCCACCACAGGTGTCTCTTGGCATACGAGCTCTATATAAGCCACGCAGCTACTTTCGATCTCTCTATGAATGAGTACAGGATAATCGCCAGCCTTAAGACGCCTTGTAAAAGGCTTCATATCGCTTGTGATAAGTGGATCACAGGCAACAAGCTCGCCTGTAGGAAGATGAAGCGTTCCTGCCTCATAAGTCTCAAGAAGTGGACTTTCTACGAAATTGCGGCTAAAGAGTTTCTTTATATTTTCTAAAGGTTCCATATGATTCTATTCTTAAACAAAGTCCAAGCAAAACAGTGCCAAAGTAAAGTGGGAAAAGAAAATAGAACTTTTTTTCTCTATTTCTTTCTGACCTTAGATACATAAACCCCAAGAGTTTCTTGGGGCTTAATAAGGTGCTCTTGGCACCTTCACTTTTCTTTTAAAGGGTTAGGAGCTTCTGCTCTAATAGTGCGATTTTATCCTCCGCATCCTTCCGTTTTTTTCTTTCCATTTCGACAACCTTCTCAGGAGCTCCCGCCATGAATTTCTCATTGTTGAGTTTCTTGTCGACAGATTTTATAAATCCTTGGAGGTAAATAATCTCTTTCTCTGTTTTTTCTTTCTCTGCCTCTAAATCAAGAGATTCACTTAACGGAATGGAGAACTCACTACTACCCACAAGGAAAGTATAGCTAGGAAGTTCCGTTTTGCTTTCCACATGTACACTTTGCAAATTCGCAAGCTTCTCTAAAATCGACTGGTTTTTTAGCTCCTTGCTACTGGTGTAAAGATCAACGGCTTCTCTAGGAGAAAGACCTTTGCTTTGACGGTAGTTTCGAACTCCAGAAATAATTTCTTTGGTTAGCTCAAAATCCTCTAGAATTTTTTCATCAAAAGATCCGCCTTTTGATTGTTGAGCGATAATAAGTGCCTGCTCGGTAGTTCTCTTCTCTGCATCTTGCCAAAGTTCTTCTGTTAAAAACGGCATAAACGGATGAAGAAGTTTTAAAAGCTCTTCAAAGTAGCTCATGCTACGCTCGTATACCTGTTTCGAAGCCTTCTCTCCGTAACTAGGCTTAATCGCTTCTAAATACCAAGAACAGAAATCATCCCAAATCAGTTTGTATATCAAATGAAGCGCATCTGAAATTCTAAATTTCTCGAACTGTTCATTGATCTCTAAAATGGTTTTGTTTAGTTTATGTTCAAACCAATCCATGGTCTCAAGATCCCCTTTGGTCGGCTTAATTTCATCCGATTTCTCCCAACCCTCCATGAGTCGGTATGCGTTCCATATTTTGGTTGCAAAGTTACGTCCTTGAACCATCAAGTCTTCATCAAACAGAAGGTCATTTCCCGCTGCTGAACTTAAAAGAATTCCGACGCGAACTCCGTCCGCACCGTACTTCTCAATTAATTTAAGTGCATCGGGTGAGTTTCCAAGAGACTTGGACATTTTGCGTCTTTGTTTGTCTCTAACGATCCCCGTGAAGTATACATTCTTGAACGGTACTTCTCCTCTAAACTCCTGTCCTGCCATAATCATACGAGCGACCCAGAAAAAGATAATGTCGGGTCCTGTCACGAGGTCTGAAGTGGGATAGTAATAAGAGATGTCTTTGTTCTCTGGATCCAGTAGTCCATCAAATACGGACATTGGCCATAGCCAAGAAGAGAACCAAGTATCGAGCGCATCCTCATCTTGAGTCAAAGAAGAAAGCGTAAGGGAAGAATCCCCCGTCTTTTCTTTTGCAAGAATGAGCGCCTCCTCGATCGTTTCTGCTACGACAAAATCAGACTCTCCTGATCCATAGTAATAAGCAGGAATTCTTTGCCCCCACCACAATTGACGAGAAATATTCCAATCCCGGATATTCTCCATCCAGTGACGGTAAGTATTTTTAAATTTCTCTGGATGGAACTTGACTTCATCATTCATTACGACATCGAGCGCTGGTTTAGCGAGACTGTCCATTTTGAGGAACCACTGCACGGAAATTTTAGGCTCGATGACAGCGCCTGTTCTCTCGGAGGTTCCAACCTTATTTACGTAGTCTTCTGCTTTTAGAAGCAGATCTTTTTCCTGTAATTCTTTTGCGATCTCTTTTCGAACGGCAAAACGATCTTTGCCTGCATAGTGCAGTCCATGTTCGTTCATTTTTCCTTCAGAGTCTAAAGAATCAATTAATTCAAGGTTATGCTTTTGTCCGATTTCGTAGTCATTGATATCATGCGCAGGTGTGATTTTAAGCGCTCCTGTTCCAAATTCTAAGTCCACATACTCATCACTAATGACAGGGATTAATCTTCCCACAATAGGAACAATGACGTTTTTGCCTAAAAGGTGAGCATAACGCTCATCTGCGGGATTCACGCAGATGGCCGTATCTCCAAAGATGGTTTCTGGTCTAGTGGTCGCTACCGTAAGGAACTCTTCACTTCCTTCCACTTTGTATTTAAGGAAATAAAGCTTTCCATTTTGCTCTTTGTAAATCACCTCTTCATCTGAAATGTTGGTCTGCGCCTGAGGATCCCAGTTCACCATTCGGTGCCCACGGTAAATAAGTCCTTTGCGGTACAAGGCCACAAACGATCTAATTACCTGCTCAGAAAGCTTAGGTTCCAAGGTAAAACGAGTACGATCCCAATCACACGAAGCACCTAGTTTTTTAAGCTGCTCCAAAATGGTTCCCCCATACTCATTAGTCCAGTCCCAAGCATGCTTAAGAAACAGTTCTCTTGTTAGGTCTTTCTTTTCAATTCCTTCGCTCTTTAGCTTTGCTACCACCTTGGCTTCAGTAGCAATCGATGCGTGGTCCGTTCCCGGAACCCAGCAAGCATTGTAGCCTCTCATTCTCGCGCGGCGTACAAGAACATCCTGAATTGTATTGTTTAGCATATGCCCCATATGCAAAATACCCGTCACGTTGGGTGGAGGGATCACCACCGTGTAAGGCGGACGATCATCTGGGGTACTTTTAAAATACCCATTCTCACTCCAATAGCGGTACCATTTCTCTTCGGTTTCAGAAGGGTTGTATTTATCATTAAGTGGCATAAACTCTAATTTTTAATTTACTAGGTGCAAAAATAGGCAAAACAAAAATTTAAAAACATTTAATCAAAATATTTTTAACTTTGCTTCTTGGAAATCATCTAAAAAAAGGATTTTCCAAAGTATAAATACTTACAAATTATGAGAAAACTACTTTCAATCGCCCTTGTGGCAGGCGCATTTGCCACTACATTCGCGCAGAAAATTGCATTTGATAAAACCACCATTGAGTACGGAGCTATTGAAATGGGATCAGACGGACACCGTTATTTTAATGTCAGAAACGCAGGAGACAAACCTTTAATCATTAACAAAGTACAAGCAGCGTGCGGTTGCACGACTCCAGAATGGAGTGATGCGCCTGTACTGCCTGGAAAAAGCACTAAGATTAAAGTGGGTTATGACACAAAAATAAAAGGAGAATTCACCAAACTAATCGAAGTGTATTCAAACGATCCTAAACAAGGAAGAGCTACCCTTTACATCAAAGGAAATGTAGTTCCAAAAGGAGAATTGCCCGCTAAAGTAGCAACTAAAAAATAAAAATAGAGATTCGAGAATGATTCTCGAATCTGTTTTTTCATTTAAAAACAGAAAATAAAAAAGAAGCGTAGAGTCCTAAGTGGTCTTTACGCTTTTATATTTTGAAAAAAGAAAACCTTCTTTTCTAAATTATTTATTACTTTTATACTAGAGCATAAAGGAAATTTAAGATTGAAGCTTCCTTTTTCGTCTCCATACAAAGGATTTTTTAACAAAACACAAGAGAAGGATGGATTTAGATTTCAGCGATAACTTTCGGGCCAAAGGCAAGATTAAACTAGATAAACTTAGCACCCGCTACGAGGGTGAGCTTACCAAAGCGCAAGGAAAGGCCCTTCTCAAACTAGAAAAAGAAAAACTCTACGAGCTTCAGGAGAAGCTCTATGCAGACGGCTCTAAATCTCTCCTGATCATTCTTCAAGCGATGGATGCCGCAGGCAAAGACAGCTTAATTGAACATGTCTTCGGTGGGGTCAATCCACAGGGCTGTGAGGTTACTTCTTTTAAAACTCCGAGTACGAAAGAATATTCTCATGACTTTCTTTGGCGACACATAATCGCCCTTCCTGCCAAAGGAAAAATCGGAATCTTCAACCGCTCCCACTACGAAAGTGTTCTCGTTTGCAAAGTGCATCCAGAGTACAATCTGAGTGAGAAAGTGTGGGAAGATGTCAAAGAGTTTGATGCCCAATTCTGGAAAGACCGCTATGAAAGCATCGAGAATTTTGAGAAGCATTTGGCGAGCAATGGAACAAAAATCGTAAAGTTATTTCTGCATGTTTCCAAAGAAGAGCAAAAGCAGCGCTTCTTGGACCGACTAAATGAAGAGGACAAAAACTGGAAATTTTCTCATGGCGATTTAAAAGAACGTGCGCTCTGGAATAAGTACCAAGAAGCTTACGAGACTGCTATATCAAATACCTCGAAGGACCATGCCCCTTGGTTTATTGTACCTGCGGATCAAAAATGGTTTGCTAGAGTCGCAGCTGTTCAAATTATTATTGATGCGCTTGAAGAAATGGACCTCTCCTATCCCGATTTTCCCGAAGAAAGCAAAAA
>JAEWIE010000020.1 GCA_023387375.1 Bacteroidota bacterium
CTGGAGAATCCTCCATCGATCCCACCAATATCTGAATTTCCATCCCCTCCTTCTTGTCCCCCTAAAGCTAGACCTCCATAAAGTTTTGCAAGTAAACTAGGGTAATTGTTAAAGTCGGTATATAAGTTCGTAGAAGAAGGATCCGTGATAGGTTCCCTTTCCAAATCTTTTACGCAAGACATTGCAGAAAAGCTTAGAAATAGACCTAGAGCTCCTACTACGATATGTTTGGCTTTTATATTAAAAAGTTTCATCTGTCTGTAAATTAATTAAAATTGAAAATTAAGTCCTAGTGAATACACTTTTGGTCTCTGGTAGAATCCATTGTCGATGTTTCCGAAAATTTCAGGATCCACTCCCGTATAATCAGAAATTACAAAGACATTCTGTGCCATACCGTATACACGAAGGCTACTGCGATTACCAAAAACTTCTCCGAAGTTATAACCTAAAGTAAGGTTGTCCATTCTAAGGAAAGAAGCATCCTCTACGAAAGTGTCAGACCATAGGTTTAATTGAGGGAATTGGTATTCAACAGTAGAGCTATACACGTTTTGTAAATAGCCATTGGTTCTAAGAGAAGCCATGGAACTATTTGACGCTGCGTTGTTATATACGTAATTTCCAATGACGGCGCGAAGCGAAGTACTTAAATCCCAATTTCCAACCGCAAGTCTTGTAGAGAATCCAAAGAGCGCGTCTGGCGTAGTGGATTTGTAAAAATACTTATCACTATCGTTGATTACACCGTCTTGGTTAATATCCACGTAGGCTCCCGGAACGGGTTTCCCTTGGTTGTCGTAAAGTTGTTTAAACACGTAGAACGAATACGGCGCGCGCCCTACACTATGAGCTTGAATCGTGTTTCCAACTCCTCCAGATAGTCCTCCCACTTGGATTTTGAAATCCGCAGCCACTTGGTCAGAAAGACTTGTAATCTCAGAAGTGTAATGTGTTGCGTTTAAACTTACATCCCAAGTTACTTTCTCTGTTTTCACTGGAGTGAAGTTTAAAATTACTTCCACCCCTTTGTTGGTCATATCCCCTACGTTTTTGGTGTTGTAGTTACTTAGTCCCCCTGCCGCTTCCGGAACATAAGCAATTAAGTCTTCCGTGTCTTTTTGGAATAAATCCACAGATCCACTAATACGGTTGTTAAGGAATCCGAAATCAAGACCAATGTTCTTTGTAAGGGTTTTCTCCCAGGTTAAATACGGGTTGTACTGCTGTGGACGGTACATTGGGTAAAACATATCTCCAAACAAATACTCAGCCGTATCGTTACTTAAATTGTAACGAGCGAAGGCAGGGTAAGAACCTCCTACTTCCTGCTGACCTGTCACCCCGTATCCTAATCTTAATTTTAAATTAGAAACGACATTCGACTGATTAAGGAAGTTTTCTTCGTTAATTTTCCAAGCAAAAGCTGCTGCGGGGAAGTTCCCCCATAGGTTATCCGTGGTTCCGTTGTAGAAACGTGAAGAGGCATCACGACGAATGGATCCTGTTAAGATATACTTATCAGAAATGGTAAAGATCGCACGCCCAAAGAACGAAAGAAGCGTTAATTGATCTGCATACTCTCTAAACGGTGTTACTTCCGATACGCCTGTCTGCACATTGGTTCTTACGGAAGATCCTGCCGGATTTTCTCTATAGAAATCCTGGTAGGAATACCCAGCCATAATATCGATGTTGGTATCGATCGAAGTAATGGTTTTCACATAGTTCAAATACGTTTCGAGTAATTTGTTTTTCTTTTCTTGTTCGTAAGGACCTACAGAGTCAAATCCACGACCTGCACCACTTAAACCTGCAGTACGGTTGGTTCCGTAACCTTTGGAATAATCGTAGGCTAGGTTTACGTTCCAACGAAGATCAGGAAGGAAGTGAAATTTGTAGTCAAATTGAATGCTTGGCATAAAGCGATATACAGACCCCTTATTTACAGTTGCATTTAAGAGACTCACAGGGTTGCTATTTGAAACTGTGTTAAGTCCTCCATCTGCATTAAGCCATTCGAAATATCCTCCGAATCGAGGATCGTCCATGTAAACAGACTGCGTTGGGTCAAAATAGATCGCATTGTTAATCGCGCCTCCATTGGGAAAACGGTTGTCTGTGAAGGATCCTTTAATACTTGCATTCACCGTTAAGTGATTGTCAAAGAATTTAGGGTTTAAATTTAACCCTACGGAAGTTCTTCTAAATTCATTGGTTTTCACAATCCCGTTCTGCTCATTGTACCCGATAGACAAACGGTAAGGAAGACCTTTAATACCCCCCGTGATGGCGAGGTTATTGTCGGTTCCCCATGCAGACTGGTAAATTAAATCTTGCCAGTTTGTGTTTGCCGTTCCAAGAAGTGCTTTCGCTGCATCCGATCCGACTTGGTTTACAAACGCGCGGTACTCATCTGCATTTAATACGTCTGCATTTCCCATTTTGGTAGACACAGAGGCCATGGTTGAGAAATTGATACGTAAGGCTCCCCCTCTTCCTTTCTTGGTGGTAATTAAGATAACACCGTTGGAGGCTCTGTTCCCATAAATGGCAGCGGCAGAAGCATCTTTTAAGATATCGAAGGTTTCGATATCGTTCGGGTTAATTAAAGAAAGGGGATCCGAGGCACCGGAAACTCCATTAAAGTCCTGTGGGACTCCGTCAATTACAATTAGAGGGGAACTGTTTGCATTCAAAGAAGCTCCCCCTCGAATACGAATGGTAGACCCAGCTCCAGGAGCTCCACTGTTTCCAGTAATGGCCACACCTGGCGCCTTTCCTTGAATTAATTGTTCTGGCGAAGTCGCGCCTCCATTGAAATCTTTCTCAGATACAGACACAATCGATCCCGTTAGATCCGATTTTTTTCTCTGCCCGTAACCAATCAAAACAACCTCCTCGATGGCAGTCTCACGGTCTGACTGTAAGGTGTCTGTTGTTTGTCCTTGTAGCATTGCACCAGCAAGCAAAAATGCGGGCGCAATTTTCAAAACTGTACTATAGTTTCTCACAAATATAAAGTTTAAGGATTAATATTCTTTTGTTTTTTCATTTTGCTATTTGCAATTGTGTTTGGAAATGAAAACTGAATACATAGGAATCAGTGGTGTAATTTAATCAAAATTACATTAACAAAATGTTAAGATAAAAAATAAAAAAAATTATTTAATATTTACCGAAAATTTAAATTTATAAGTCTGACTATTAACATTTTACAAAAAATATTATTTTCTGCATAGGATTTTGCATCGCAGAAATTATTAAACATATATTTAACCAAAAATTAACATTACCTAGCGAAATCCACTGCATTTTGTTAAAAAAATTTCAGAACTCTTCTATTTGAAAAATTTTAAAACCGTCTTAAGATACCTTATCTTTGCATGAAATACGAATCACATGTCGCAAAGAAAACTTATTACCGCTGCGCTCCCTTATGCCAATGGACCTTTGCATATTGGACATTTAGCAGGTGTTTATATACCTGCAGACGTCTACGCAAGATTTCAAAGAAATCAGGGAAGAGACGTGGCCTTTATCGGAGGAAGTGACGAGCACGGAATCCCGATTACCATTCGCGCAAAGAAAGAAGGCATCACGCCTCAAGACGTTGTGGACAAATACCATGAGATACTTAAAAGCTCTTTGGAGCAGCTAGGAATATCCTTTGATTATTACTCCAGAACCACGTCAAAAAAACACATAGAAGTAAGTCAAGATTTTTTCACGACCCTATATAGTAAGGATAAGTTTCAGGAAGAAACCTCCGAGCAGTACTATGATATTCAGGCAGGCGAATTTCTAGCCGATCGCTACATTGTGGGTACATGTCCCAATTGTGGCCAAGAAGGCGCTTATGGAGACCAATGTGAAAAATGCGGAACGACGCTTTCTCCACGTGAACTTTTAAATCCAAAATCAATGCTCTCTGGGGATGTCCCTGTTTTAAGAGAAACGAAAAACTGGTATCTTCCCTTGGAAGAATACCAAGACTTTTTAGAAGAGTGGATATTAAAGGGACATAAATCCGATTGGAAGCCTAATGTATACGGACAAGTAAAATCTTGGCTTGACCAAGGGCTAAGACCAAGAGCCATGACCCGAGATTTAGATTGGGGAATTCCTGTTCCTTTAGAAGGAGCAGAAGGAAAAGTCCTTTATGTATGGTTTGATGCCCCTATTGGATATATTTCGTTCACCCAAGAGTGGGCGGAGAAAACAGGCAAAAACTGGAAAGACTACTGGCAAAGTGAGAAGAGTGATCTTGTGCACTTCATTGGAAAAGACAACATCGTTTTCCACTGCATTATTTTCCCTTCGATGCTCAAAGCGCATGGAGATTACATCCTTCCCACCAATGTGCCAGCCTTTGAGTTTCTCAATTTGGAAAACGAAAAAATTTCCACCTCTAGAAACTGGGCGGTTTGGGCACACGAATATCTTGAGGACTTTAAAGACCAGCAGGATACCCTTCGTTATGCCTTACTTTCCTCGGCGCCAGAGACCAAAGACAACAACTTCACGTGGAAAGAATTTCAAACGAAAAACAACTCAGAGCTTGTGGGAATCTTTGGGAATTTCATAAACCGTGTGGCTGTACTTATCCATAAATATTATGAAGGAAAAATCCCAGCGTACGAACCGAAAGCTGAGGAACTCCAAGAGATCGAAAAAGCGAAAACAGAAATTTCCAATTTCTTAGAAAATTACGAGTTCCGTAACGCTTTAAGCGCTCTTATGAATCTCGCTCGCCATGGAAATCAGTATCTACAAACAAACGAGCCTTGGAAGACGATTAAAACGGACGAAAAGAAAACAGCGCAGACGCTCTTTGTTTCTAGTCAAATTGCGGCCGCCCTTGCGCAGCTATCGGAACCTTTTCTTCCCTTTGCATCCAAGAAACTTCTTTCGCAATTTAATTTAGAGAAATTGCCTTGGCAAGAACTTACTTCTGTGCAGCTTGAAACGGGACATGAAATAGGTGAGCCTGAACTCTTATTCTCAAAAATAGAAGACGAAGCGATCGAAGCGCAAATGCAAAAGCTTCAAAGCTCAAAAACTAGCAATAACAAAACCAACCCTAACGCAAATGCGATGAAAGAAGAAATCTCATACGACGATTTTGTCAAAATGGACATTCGTACCGCCACCATATTAGAGGCCGAAAAAGTGGAGAAAGCAGACAAACTTTTGAAATTCAAAGTAGATACAGGAGTAGACATACGCACGGTGGTTTCGGGTGTGGCAGAAAGCTTTTCGCCTGAAGAATGTGTAGGAAAAAAAGTAAGTATTCTTCTTAATTTAGCGCCTCGTAAGATCCGCGGAATCGAAAGCCAAGGAATGCTTCTACTTGCGCAAAAGCCAGACGGGAAACTTACGTTTGTAAAACCAGAAATCGAAGTAGACAACGGAGTTGAGATTAATTAGATCTCACTTTACTTACTTTGTACAAAACAAAAACTCCAGCGCCGCTGGAGTTTTTTTGTGTATCATTCGATAGATTCCTTACCACTCTGTGGTGTTTTTGATTCCTAATTTCTTAGGATCAAAGACAGGATCTTTTCCTTCTTTTTTCTGTTTTTCATAATCCTTGAGCGTCACAAAGGCTTTCTTCTGGAGAATAAGAATTGCAATAATATTTAACCAGGCCATGATTCCCACGCCAATATCGCCTAACCCCCAGGCCGTTCCTCCACTTGTCACAGATCCATAGAAAACACTTCCAAAGAATAGAATTCGAAGTCCCCATAATAGGAGTTTATTCATTTTCTTTTTCCGTAGATAATATAGGTTGGACTCTGCAATAAAGTAATAGGCAAGCACCGTGGTGAATGCGAAAAACAAGAGCGCAATGGCAACAAAGCCGTGACCAATGCTTGGCAAGTAGGATGAAATTGCCGCCTGTGTAAAGAGAGGCCCTTCTTCTACTCCCGGAAGGTTATTAACCAAAAAACCTCCGGTTCCATCGGCTACATTATATAATCCTGAAAAGAGGATAATAAAGGCTGTAGCCGTACACACAAATAAAGTATCGATATAAACAGAGAAGGCTTGCAAAATTCCTTGCTTCGCAGGGTGGGAAGTGGCGGCGCTCGCAGCGGCGTGCGGCGCAGTTCCTTGACCCGCTTCATTCGAATAAAGTCCTCTTTTCACGCCCCAAGCTACGGCCGATCCGACAATCCCACCAAAGGTGGCTTCGGTACCAAATGCCGAATTGACGATGAGACTAAAAATATCGGGAATTCTTTCGTAGTTAAGTCCTATAATGACCACTGCCATTAAGATATACGCCCCAGCCATAAAAGGCACGGCAATCTCTGCAAACTTTCCAATACGTTTTACATCACCCACGACGATTAAAACAAGTCCGATTACCACTGCAACTCCGACCCACATTTTTTCTATTCCAAAAGCACTTGACATACTCTCAGCAATACTATTAGACTGAACTCCGGGAAGGAAGAAGGCGCAGGCAAAAATGGTACTAATGGCAAAGAGCATTGCATACCATTTCTTACCGATTCCTTTCTCTATATAGAAAGCAGGTCCTCCCCTATAGTTTCCATTCTTTTCTTCTTTATAAATTTGTCCTAAAACAGCCTCTACAAAGGCGGTTGCACTGCCTAAAAATGCGATCATCCACATCCAAAACACGGCGCCCGGTCCTCCCATCGCAATCGCCGTAGCGACTCCTGCAATGTTTCCGGTTCCGACTCGTCCCGCAATTGCAATGGTAAAAGCTTGGAAGGGTGAGACTCCTTTGTCGTTGGAGCTCTCTTTAAAGAGCTGGCCAATCATATCTCGCATAAATCGAACCTGAACAAATTTAGTTCGAATGCTAAAATAGAGTCCTGTGCCAATACATAAAATAATAAACGCAGTCGACCAAATGACATCGTTAGTCCAGACGATCGCTCTTTCAAAAAAAGTGGAGGTAAGTAGAGTGTATATCATAAAATTTAAAACGGCGAAAAATTACAAAAAAAAATTATATTTTTATCCTATGCGAACAATTACTACTTTTCTTTTTGCACTGTGCTTTTTATTCCCTTTTAATTGGGAAGCTCAATCTACTAACAGTGAAAACCTTAGAAATTCTTATTTGCAAAGTTTGGAGAATCTACTTACCCATAAATATGCACCTCTAAGAAGAAGCACAACTCTTTCCTTGGAGCTCCAAAAAGAGCTCCAAGATCTAAAAACGCTTTATCTTAAAGAACGAAATGATCAAAAAACGCTCGATCTCTCGAGGCAAAGAGCACTTCAAATATATCCGAATATAGCGCAGGTTCTGCTAAACAAATCCACGTTAAGTGAAGCGCAAGTAAAGCGCAATTCAGAGCTTTTATTAAATCTATGGAAAAGCATGCCTAATCCTCTCTTCAGCCATGTAGCTACAATTACAGAGACCCTAAAAAAAGATCAGTTTCATCTAACTTTCCCCTACCCCTACCAAATATTTGATGATCTCATCGATTCTTCTGCTCGGCAACGAGATCAGGTACTTAATTTCCTACTATGGAATCCTTAACGTTGTTTTTTCAATTGTATGATTTTCAAATAAAATAAATTCAAAAAGACAATTAGTCAATTATTTTTTTACTTTTGTAAGAGTAACACAATCAAAAAAAAATTAAAATATGGGATTTGTAAAAGAATTTAAAGAATTTGCATTCAAAGGAAATGTAATTGACCTTGCCGTTGGGGTCATCATTGGAGCTGCATTTGGAAAGATCGTTTCTTCTCTTGTGGAAGACGTCATCACGCCACTACTACTAAATCCCGCGCTGAAAGCAGCAGGTGCAGAAGACATCGCGAAGCTTTCTTGGAACGGTGTCACGTATGGAAATTTCTTATCGGCTGTCATCAGTTTCTTATGTATCGCTATGGTACTTTTCTGGCTCATTAAAGGAGCAAACAAACTCCAAAAACCAGCAGAAGAACCTGCTCCTGCAGGTCCCTCTCAAGAAGAACTTCTTGCCGAAATTAGAGATCTATTAAAGCAAAAAGCATAAGCCAAAAGTAACTAGATTTATAAAAAAGCAAAACCGCCTACTTTCGTGAGCGGTTTTGCTTTTTCTAAATAAGAGGTCTCGTTTGATTTTCTTTTTTCTCTTGGAAGACCAAAAGAAAAAAATAGACTATCCTTCTGTTTGTAAAATACTCCAAATTTGGTCCGCTAACGACAGTCCGATTCTATCTTGCGCTTCTACGGTCGAGGCTCCTGTATGAGGCGTTAAAGAAATCTTTGGATGGGAAAGAATTTCTTTGGATGGCGTAGGTTCGTTTTCAAACACATCGAGTCCTGCAAACAAAACTTTTCCTGAATTAAGGGCTTCGATAAGCGCCTTCTCATCAATTACGCCTCCTCTTGAGCAATTGACAATGGCCACTCCCGATTTCATTTTTGCAAATTCATTTTTGCCAATCATATATCCCTCTTTCTGCGATGGAACGTGGAAAGTAATAAAATCCGAATGCTCAAGAACGGATTCTAGAGGTTCGGTTTCGATATCCACGTTAATAAATTGATTGTTGTAGAATTTCACTTTGATGGAAGCGCGACCTACATTGTTATCGGCTGCCACTACGCGCATTCCCATACCTAGTGCAATCTTCGCTACTTCCTGACCAATTCGGCCCATACCAATAATTCCAATGGTTTTGCCTCGAAGTTCAATGCCTTTCGCGTATGATTTCTTTAGCTCTGCAAATTTCGTATCCCCTAGGATAGGCATTTGGCGGTTACTGTCCTCTAGGAAACGAGCTCCTGAAAAAAGGTGCGCAAAAACAAGCTCTGCCACAGAAGCAGAAGAAGCAGCGGGTGTATTAATCACATGAATATTCTTTGATCGAGCATAGTCCACATCGATATTGTCCATTCCTACTCCTCCACGTCCAATGATTTCTAATCCTTCGCACTGATCGATAAGCTCTTTTCTAACCTGTGTAGCACTTCGAACAAGAAGAACTTTAATCTCGTTTTGATTGATAAACTCTCTTAGTTTTTCCTGCTCTACTTTTTGGGTTAACACTGTAAATCCTTTGGACTCTAAGGCCTCAACCCCAGACGGATCGAGTCCGTCATTTGCTAATATCTTCATTAATTTCTAGTCTTTAAATACTTGAATTTTTATTTCTTTTTCGACAAAGTCGGTGAATTTGCCTTCGTAGCGCGTAGCGCGCACAATATGGTTGTCTACCCAGTGGTAATTGCCTCCTCTCGGCTTTCCACAAAGGATCGAATGATACTTAAATCCATGGCGATCGAGCCACACTTTTGTAATCTCTTTTTGATCCTCTGTCCGGGAGGTAAAAAAACAAATTTGATGCCCCTCGTCGTACCACTGGTTGACCTGAGCAAGTGCATCTGGAAAAGGCTCGCACGTGATCATTCGTTCCGGCTGTTCGTTTGGAATATCCTCCGTAATAGTCCCGTCAATATCGATGAGGTAATTTTTTATGCCTTCCTTTAGACTTGGACTTTCATCCGCTTTAAAATTGAGATTCATAACAACTGGCTTAGAAGGGGCAAAATTACAAAAATCACGCGGGGGAAAAAAAATGCAAGGACCTGGAATTCAAATAAGTTTTCTAATAGCGCCGTAGATCGCTTTCAAATCTAATTTTTAACGGATTTATATTTTCTTTCTTTGTCACTTCTTACGGTTTATTTTGCCGTCCTTTGAGCTAGGGCAAGCAGAAAAATTTGCGTAAATTTGTACGGTATGGAAGAATTCGTTGTACTCATTACACCCCAGGATGAGGTTATTGGCCAAATGGAAAAATTAAAAGCCCATGAACAGGGCCTTTTGCATCGTGCATTTTCTGTGTTTTTATTTGACAATCAAAACCGAATGCTGCTTCAAAAAAGAGCACTTAGCAAGTACCATTCGCCTGGGCAGTGGACCAATGCGTGCTGCTCTCATCCTCGCGTAGGAGAAACGTATAAGGAGGCTGCAAAAAGAAGGCTTGTAGAGGAACTTGGAATTGAGGTTCCGATTGAGCCTAAATTTCATTTCCTATACAAAGCGAATGTAGGAGGAGATCTTATCGAGCATGAATTAGACCATGTTTTTACAGGAACTTACGAGGGTGAATTCACTTTGAATAAGGACGAAGTTGACTCCATTCGTTATGTAACGATGGAAGAGTTAGACAGGGAGCTTGAAGAGTATCCAGATCATTTTACACCTTGGTTTAAAATCATTCTGAATGAATACAAACAGCATCTTGAATAAAAAAACTCCATTGGAAATAAAAATATCTAAAATCAAATACTAAAAATGAAAAGAACTCCTCTATTTGACGTCCATGTTTCGCTTGGGGCGAAAATGGTTCCCTTTGCGGGATTTGAAATGCCGGTGCAATATTCGGGACTAACCCAAGAACACTTTGCGGTCAGAGAAAACGTTGGAATGTTTGATGTCTCCCACATGGGGCAATTTTTCGTAGAAGGGAAAGAAGCGAAAGACTTACTTCAAAACGTAACGACAAACAACCTTGATTTAATTGAAAACGGAAAAGCGCAGTACACTTGTCTTCCAAACGACGAAGGGGGAATTATAGACGACCTTATTGTCTATAAAATGAACGATGAAAAATACTTTGTAGTCGTAAATGCTTCCAATATCGAAAAAGACTTTGCGCATATTCAGGCTCACAATAACTTTGATGCAACCCTTACCAACGCATCCGATGAGATGTCCCTCATTGCCATCCAGGGGCCAAAAGCAAAAGAAACTCTTCAGAAATTAACAAGCGTAGATCTCTCCGCGCTTCCTTACTATAGTTTTACAGAAGGTGAAGTAGGGGACGTAAAAGACGTAATTATATCGAATACAGGATACACCGGAAGTGGAGGCTATGAACTTTATTTCCAAAATAAAGATGCAGCTAACTTATGGAATGCTTTAAGTGAGGCAGGAAGTGAATTTGGAATTCTGCCTTGTGGTCTTGGAGCAAGAGATACGCTTAGACTTGAAAAAGGATTCTGTCTTTATGGAAACGATATCGACGATACCACTTCTCCTCTTGAAGCGGGACTAGGCTGGATTACAAAACTAGACAAAGGCGATTTTGTGGGAAAAGACAAAATTGCAGCGCTTAAAGAAAGCGGCATTACTCGCAAACTAGTGGGATTTGAAATGCAAGAGAAGGCCATCCCAAGACATGACTATCCCGTACTAGACAAAGAAGGAAATACAATTGGAAAAGTTACCTCAGGCACCATGTCTCCTATGAAAAAAGTAGGAATTGGGCTTGCCTACGTTGATACTGCCCATTCCAAAGTAGACTCTGAAATCTACATTCAAATTCGAAACAAATCCGTCCTTGCAAAAGTGGTGAAAACCCCTTTCGTGTAAAGACATTCACTTTTAAATAAACAAAGCTCGGATCCCCTTTTGGAGATCCGAGCTTTACAATTATTGATTTAATTTAATATGAAAATGATTTGGCTTATTTAATTTCGATTTGAGATACCTCTATTTTTTGCGGCTGTCTTTTTGCAATTGTGATGCTTAAAATACCGTCCTCATACGAAGCTTCAATATCTTCTTTCGTGGTTATTTTAGGCAGGGTAAAATTTCTTTTGAACGATCCATAAGTAAACTCTTTAAGTGTATAACGCTCTTCTTTTACGCTACTACTCTCTTCCAGCTCTCTTTCAATGGATAACTGTCCTTGCTTAAAATCGAGTTTAAAATCTTCTTTTTTAAGACCTGGAGCTGCCATTTGAATGGTATAATGAGTATCGCTTTCCAAGATATTCACTTTAGGCATTGAGCTCACTCTATTTTGTCTATGTTCTGATTCAAACCAATCTTTGGTGAAAAAATCGTCGAATAAAAAATTAGGTTTTGTAATGTTTGACATTCTATTTTGTTTTATGGGTTATTTCTGAATCAATACTCACAAATAAAATACCTTTTCGAATTTACAGGCAAATTAGCCATTATAATACGAAATAAATGTCATTTTGTCTTAAAATACAATTAAACCTTAAATAGGCTCGGTCATTTTGACCGATTGCGGTTCGTTTGGGAAGCTTAGCTTTTCTTGAAATACTTGTCTAACTCTTCTAAGTTCGCTTTGTCGGTTCCGATAAATACTTCAGAGTCTGTTTCAAACACAGGACGCTTTAAAAAACTATAATGGTCCAGTAAAAGCTCTTTAAAGTTCTCTTCTTTCAAAGTCGCTAAATCAATCCCCCTCGCTTTAATTTGAGTCGATCTTCTACTAAACAAGGCCTCATAGGAACCTGCTTTCTGTTTTAGCGACTCTAGCTCCTTCTCTGAGAGGGGCTGAGACTTAATCTCCCGTAAGTTCCAATCCTTAAGATCTAGCGGTGACATAATGCGTTTGTTCGTAGTACACGTTTTTAAATAGTAGACATTTTTCATAAATCAAAGATACGATAACCCTTTACAAAAAGGAAGCATTCGTAGGTGCATCGATAAATCCATAAAAAAAGCTGCCTGATCTATAAATCAGGCAGCCTTCTATCCTTTCTTACAAAACTTTATCTTGCAATGTTCACAGCTCGGGTTTCCCGAATTACAGTGACTCTCACTTGGCCTGGATAGGTCAGTTCATTCTGAATTTTCTCTGAAATATCATAAGAAAGTTGAGCGGCAACCTCGTCGTTTACTTTTCCACTTTCTACCATTACTCTTAACTCGCGACCTGCTTGAATTGCATAAGCGCTAGACACGCCATCAAAACTAAGCGCAGCAGCTTCTAGGTCTTTTAATCTTTGGATATAAGATTCTAATACTTGACGTCTTGCCCCTGGTCTTGCCCCTGAGATTGCGTCCGCCACTTGTATGATTGGAGAAAGAAGAGAGACCATCTCAATTTCATCGTGGTGAGCTCCAATGGCATTTACTACCTCAGGATTCTCTCCGTATTTCTCTGCCCACTGCATTCCTAATAGAGCGTGTGGAAGTTCCGATTCTTGCTCTGGAACTTTTCCAATATCGTGTAGTAGTCCTGCGCGCTTGGCTAGTTTTACGTTTAGTCCTAATTCTGCGGCCATCGTAGCTGCAATATTCGCTACTTCTCTCGAATGCTGAAGAAGGTTCTGTCCGTAAGAAGAACGATACTTCATTCGTCCCACTATTTTTACGAGTTCAGGATGGAGACCATGGATACCCAGTTCCATAATGGTACGCTTACCAATCTCAATGATTTCTTCCTCGATTTGCTTTTTGGTTTTCTCTACCACCTCTTCAATTCTTGCAGGGTGGATTCTTCCGTCCGTTACTAGTCGGTGAAGTGAAAGTTTTGCAACCTCTCTTCTTACCGGATCGAAACAAGAAAGAAGAATTGCCTCCGGAGTGTCGTCTACAATAATTTCTACACCCGTAGCCGCTTCTAAAGCTCTAATGTTACGTCCTTCCCTTCCAATGATTCGTCCTTTAATTTCGTCGGATTCAATATTGAACACAGAAACTGAATTTTCAATCGCCTGCTCCGTACCGATTCTTTGAATGGTTTGAATTACGATTTTTCTAGCTTCGTTTTTCGCATTTAACTGCGCCTCCTCCATGATTCCTTGCACATGAGCACGGGCCTTCGTTTTCGCTTCGGCTTTCAGAGCCTCAATAAGCTCAGTCTTCGCATCTTCTGCGCTAAAGCCTGAGATTTTTTCTAAAATCTCTACTTTTCTCGCTGTGATACTGTCTAGTTCTTGCTGCTTGCGATCTAAGATTTCGGATTTTTTGGCGTAGTCCCCGATTTGACGATCTAAATCTTTTTCTAATTTACTTGTTTTGTTCAGTTCGTCATTTAATTTTCCTTCTTTGTCTTTGATTCTTTTTTCTACTTCTTGCATCTTTTTTTCTCGAGCCTGAATCTCTTTGTCGTGTTCAGACTTAAGTTCTAGAAATTTTTCCTTGGCTTGAAGTTGCTTTTCTTTTTTCACCGAATCCGCCTGCACCTTTGCCTTCTCGAGAAGGTTCTCCGCATTCTTCCTTGCATCCTCTAAAATGAATTTAGCCTTCGAGTTCAAGGCACTTTTGGAGAATAAAATTCCAACCACTGCACCTATCACTAAACAAACCAGGCCAATTCCTAATGTTAGTATATCCATAGTATATTTAAAATTATAATGTTGTTAAAATAAAAAAACCTACAACAGTCCACGGATTGAGAGTAAACTCCTAATCAACACGATTTGGACTGTTTTTTACGGTCTGTAATCCGCGCAAAAGGCGGCGCGCCATTCCGTAAACATTCGCCCGGTATTTATTTAGCGTTGAGTTTACCTTAAATGTGTTAGAACTATTGTAGGCAGTCTATTTGGAAATGAAAATCTACATTTCCTTTTCTTCAAACAAATCGCACAGATCTTTTACTTTCTGCGTCGAACTTGCTATATTTCTTTCGTTGCTCTGTTGAAAAACTTCTGCATTGGTTCCCATCTTTAATGCGCACATAGCAAGCGCGTCTTGCTTATCGCGCACATCAAAACTGGCTTCAAAATCTTTAATCATCGTTTCAATCTGTTTCCCTACACGTCTTAATGTTTCCTCTTCGGAAGAGGGCACATTTAAGGGGTAAGTTCTCCCGGCAATATTGATCGTAATTCGTCTTACTTCCATTATAAACCGCTATTTTGAAGTTGTGCAATACACAGGTCCACTTCTTTCACAAGGCGATTAATGTGGTTTTTCATCAATCGATTGTGCTCTGGGTTGCCCGATATTGCAGAATGAAGTTTTATCTTTTTATATTCTTCTGCTAATTCCTGATTTGCTTTTCGTTCCGACTCGAAACGTTGCTTTAAATCCTCGTACTCCTTTGAAAGCATTGCATGGTTTTCGCTTAGGGTCTGATAGTCTTTCTTGAGTATCAGAATCTTCTTTTCTAAAAGCGAAAAATGGCTTTCTAAATCTTTGAGCATTTTCAGGTTTCAATTCTAACTATTGCAAAAATATAAAAAATTAATAGGAATTAGTCATAATTACGAGCCTATTTTAATCGGATTTAAAACAATAAAGAGGAAACCTTGAGATTTCCTCCTATAAGCTATATCAAATCAAGGCCTTACGTATACGACTCAAGCCTGTTTTCCGACCTATTTCTTACTCTATTTTGTGGCTTTATAAATCGTTGCAATTCCGAGTGAAAGCGTTTTGTATTCTACTTTGGAATACCCCGCTTCCAGAAGGATCGATTTCATTTTTTCTCCATAAGGAAATGCATTCACCGAATCCGGAAGATACGTATAAGCGCGGTTGTCTTTGGAGACGAGGCGGCCGATGAGAGGAAGAATATTTTTGAAATAAAACATGTAAAGGGGCCCTAATATCCCTTCTACTTTTGAGAACTCAAGAATGTAAGCACTACTTCCCGGTTTAATGACGCGACGCATTTCAGAGAGTCCTTTGGGTAAATTCTCAAAATTTCGAACCCCAAAAGCCACACTAAGCGCATCGAAACGATTGTCCTCAAAGTCTAGGTTTTCTGCGTCTCCTTTCTGCATAGAGATTTTGGAATCAAGTCCTAATTTCTTGATTTTTTTAATCCCTACGTTAAGCATTTGTTGAGAAAGGTCCATCCCCACAATCTGTGCGTTCGTGGCTTTGTGGACAGCGATGGCCAAATCTCCAGTCCCCGTGGCGACATCGAGCACTTCTTTCGGCTCATCTTTACGCATCCATTTGACTAACTTTTCGCGCCACAGTACATCAATTTTCATCGATAGAACATGGTTCAAAAGGTCGTATTTTGGAGCAATGTTATCAAACATGTCCTCCACTTGGCTTTTCTTACTCTCTTCAGAGTGATAGGGGGTAACGTTTTTCAATGTTTAAAAGTTGTAATAGTTCTTATAGTAATTTAAGAAGTCTTGTTTTCGGAAGATTTTTACGCGGCTTTCTACTTTGTCTATGTTTTTAATCACTTGGTCGTAATCTTCGTCGATATTGTAATAAAAATCTTCGTTGTACAAGGAATTAAATTTCTTTGCGCCGCCATAATAGGTTTTTCCATCAATCTCTGTTTGAGGAAGTGCGGCGATAAGAGAGTCTTTGTTTAGATTGTATCCATAGTACTGACGATGGATATAATAATCACTGTGGGTAATATTCACCAGACCTCTCACTTTGTTCACCGTAAAAGTAGAATCATACAAAAGCTCTTTCTCCTTATTTTTCACTTCAATACGGTTCGTTCCTTTCTTAAGCTCTACATTTAAATATTGACCCGAAGTAAGAATTTTTTCCTCCGACCCATTAATTTTAAAATAGTAGGTATCGGGCGTGGGATTGTCCACGAGATATGTATTGGTTTTCGCCAAAAAGAAGAAATAAATTCCAAAAGCCAGCGCAAAGGAGGCTAGGGCAAATATAAGTCCGTAAAGAGCAGAGTTTTTTTTCATAGTAAGGCTTAGCGCACTGCAAATTTAATAATAATTTTGATTCGCACTCGGATTGCGTATTAATTCTTAACTTTGCACCTTCGAGAATTAACTAATCGTATAGACTTATGCCAAACACCCTAATTATAGGTACAGGAAGTTACCTTCCCAGTCGTGTAATCGAAGGTAGTCACTTTCAAAACTCTGCCTTTTACGACGAAAATAAGGAGCCCATCACTAAATCCAACGAAGAGATTATTTCTAAATTCGTGGAGATCACGGAAATTGAAAGAAGGCGTTATGTGGAAGATAACGAGGTCAATTCGGATATTGCCGCAAGGGCTGCAAAAATTGCCTTAGAAGATTCGAAAATTGACAAAGAAACTCTCGATTATATCATTTGTGCAACCAATTTTGGAGATGTCGATCTTAATGGACAGCAGAGCTTTATGCCCTCGCTTTCTGCCATTGTTAAAAACAAATTAGGAATCCAAAATCCACACTGCGTCAATTACGATATGATTTTTGGATGCCCAGGATGGATTGAAGCCCTTAATTTGGCGGACATTCTCATTAAAGCTGGAAAAGGCAAAAATATTCTTGTGGTCGGTTCTGAGACGCTTAGTCGCGTGACGGATCCACACGACCGTGACAAACTAATTTTTGCAGACGGAGCAGGGGCAGTTGTGGTGACAGCCACAGAAGATGAAACCGTAGGGATTATCAATACAAGTACGCTTTGTTTCAACGGAGAGGAAATTAAGTATTTAGTGAACTCTACTAGTTTAAACCCTGAAGCGGATCAAACTAAAAAATACATCCGTATGCGCGGTCGTAAAATCTATGAGTTTGCACTGACCCAAGTACCAGCCGCTATGAAAAGCACGATTGACGGGGCTGGACTAAGCATTGAAGATATTGATAAAATTCTTCTTCATCAGGCGAATGCCAAAATGGACCATGCGATTATTGCACGCCTATTTAAACTTTATGGACATTCGAAATACGAAGATAGTGTCGCTCCTATGACCATTCAAGAATTTGGAAACTCCTCTGTAGCGACGGTTCCTACGATGCTTGATTTAATCCGTAAAGGCAAATTCGAAGGCCACCAGTTAAAAGAAAATTCACATTTACTTTTCGCCTCCGTTGGAGCGGGAATGAACATTAATGCAATTGTATATAAATTGCCATAAGCGCGTTCTTTGAAAATTCATAACTTACAAACACAGACTTTTTTTTCTAGTCTGTGTTTTTCGATTTTAGAATCTTAATCTGATGAAGCGCTTTTTTTTACTTTTTACAATTGTCTTTTTTTTCCTAGAGATTTATCTCTACCAGGCGGTGAGAACCATCACCAGTAGCGCCCTACTCCGTGGTCTTTATATAGGCATCTCGCTAAGTGTATACCTGTATCTATTTTACCAGTATTTTCTCTTTTCTCAAAAAAGCCTAAGTGCGCTGCAGCTTCAAATTATTGTGACGCTATTTTTAGCGCTATTAATGCCCAAACTATTAATTGCCGTTTATCTTCTTATTGACGATGTGCTCCGACTAGGAGAATTTTCTTTTAGATCGCTGCATCCGACGGCTGAGGTTTTCTATCCCGAAAGACGAAAGCTTCTTAGCTATTTAGGAATTGGAAGTGCGGCCATTTTAAGTGGGCTCTTTCTCGACGGGGTAATAAACGGAAAATATCGACACCGCGTTCGAAAAGTAAAATTGAAATTTAAGAATTTACCTAAAGAATTTCAGGGATATCGCATTGTGCAAATTTCGGATCTTCATTCTGGAAGTTTTTTGCATCCACAAAAACTTCGTCCCGCGTTTGAACTAATCAATGCGCAGAAGCCCGATTTAATTCTTTTCACTGGAGACGCGGTTAACAATTTAGCAAGTGAATTTGAACCCTTCAAAGTCTTTTTCCAATCGCTTCGAGC
>JAEWIE010000052.1 GCA_023387375.1 Bacteroidota bacterium
AAAGGCCTTTGTAGCGGGGACACGACTCGAACGTGCGACCTCCGGGTTATGAGCCCGACGAGCTACCTACTGCTCTACCCCGCGATATTGGATTGCAAATATACAAAATTAACCTGAATCTGCAAAAGCGATCTTAACATTCGTAGAGTGCGTAGTTTTTAATATCTTTGCTCTATGGCAAAAATACTTAAGATTTACCCCGAAAATCCGCAGGAGAATTTACTACAGGAAGTAGTTAACACCTTGAAAAAAGGAGGATTAATCATTTATCCCTCGGATACCATCTATGCCTTAGGGTGTGATATCAACAATTTAAAAGCCATGGAGAAATTGGCACAGATTAAGAAAATGAAATTAGAAAAATCTCAATTTTCAATTATCTGTAACGACTTAAGCCACCTTTCTCACTTTACAAGACCCATTGACACCTCGGTGTTCAGAACTCTAAAGAACAATGTTCCTGGTCCCTTTACCTTCATTTTAGAAGCAAACAAAAGTTTACCACTTGCGTACAAAGGAAAAAAGACCATTGGGATTAGGGTACCAGATCACATTGTACCACAACTGTTAGTCGAAAAACTAGGACACCCTATTGCTTCGACCTCCATTCGAGACGAAGATGAAATTCTGGAATATTCTACAGATCCAGAATTAATTGCAGAAAAATACGACCATCTGGTGGATCTCGTGATCGATTCTGGATATGGTGATAACGTCGCTTCCACCATTGTCGATCTTACCTCTGGAGAACCCGAAATTATAAGAGAAGGAAAAGGCCGTCTCGCCTAATTTTTAGAAAATTTAATTAATCGTTAGACACTTTCCACTATTATGAAGCTAATAACCTCCCCCGCAAAACTTATGAACATAGAGCATGTGGGCGGGTTTTCAAGAACCTCCACACCTAAATTCATTAAAGAATCGACCCTCATTCAATCGCATCTAAAAGAGAAATCTCCAAAATTTTTATCCGAATTAATGGACATTTCTTCCAATTTAGCCCATGAAAACTGGGAGCGCAATCAAAAATGGAGTCCCTCACCTACTTCCAAGCAAAGTGCAGCCGCACTCTTTGCCTTTGCAGGAGAAGTATACAGAGGACTTGATGCGCAAAGTCTCGATGAGGAATCCTTACGGTATTTAAATAAAAACTATCGCATTCTTTCCGGGTTATATGGAATTTTAAAACCCTCAGACCGCGTCATGCTGTACCGACTTGAGATGGGAAGACCATTTCAATTTGACAACTATGAGAATCTATACCAGTTTTGGCGTGAAAAACTTACTGAGGAACTTAACAAGGAGCTTCACTCGCGAGATGTGATTCTAAACCTCGCGAGCAAAGAATACTTTAAAGCTTTAAACCTTAAGGAACTTAAGGCTCCTGTTATAGATTTTGACTTCTTTGAACTCAAATCTGGGAAGCCAAAAACAATAGTTGTGTACACCAAACACGCTCGAGGTTTGATGGTTCGCTACTGCGCTCAGAATCAAGTCAAAAAACTTAATGACGTAAAAGGATTCAACCTAGAGGGATACCGCTTTGATTCGGAACTCTCCACCAAGTCCAATTTTGTTTTTACGCGTTAGTCTTTCGTAGCATGACATTAGGCAAACTTAAAGATCAGTTTCACATCGAGCTACAAAGACTTTATGAGAAGTCACAAATTGAGGTTCTTTTCCAAATCATGGCTCATGAGGTTCTTGGATTAAATTCAATTGAACTCAGAAGCTCTTTACCTCAGAAAATCTCGGATATAGATTTAAAACGCCTCCAAGATCTTCTAAAGGAACTCAAAACCTCTAGACCCTACCAACAAATTCTTGGCAAAACCGAATTTTACCGGCTCGAATTCAAAGTGAATGAAGAGGTTCTAATTCCCCGACCAGAAACCGAGGAGCTTATCGAACTAGCCCTCTTAGAATTAGAAAAGGCATCCTATGGAAAAAAGGAGTTCTCACTACTTGATATTGGAACAGGTTCAGGGGTAATTCCGATCGTACTAAATAAACATTTTCCTCTGGCTAAGGTCCACGCATTAGATATCTCCGAAGGTGCACTAGATGTGGCAAAAGAAAATGCGAAAAAACATCATACGGACGTCCATTTCTTTCTTAAAGATATTCTCTCGGAAGACCCCAATCAAAATTATGATGTGATTTTTTCCAACCCTCCATACATTGGAATAGAAGAAAAGGATGAGATCGAGAAGAGTGTAAAGGAATATGAACCGAACCTCGCACTGTTTTCTCCTACGAAGGATCCACTTATTTTTTACAAGCGGATTGCTACTCTTTTAAAGAGTCATTTAAATGACGACGGATTTCTCTTCCTAGAAATCAACCAAAAACTAGGCAAAGAAACCTTAGAACTTTACAGGCCTAACCTATCGGAAGTAAAATTAATCCAAGACCTTTCCGGAAATGACCGCTTTATTGTCGGTAAAAAATAGAGGTTTTTTTGAAGTTAAAACTTCTTTTTTCGTACAAAAATTTCGAAACACAAGTATAGCAGTGGAATCGCCATAATTAGCAAATAACGCCAATTGGTGAGCGCAAGCTGGGGCATTAACATAATGGAATAAATGAGCCCTAAGAAGGCCCCTCCCAGGTG
>JAEWIE010000056.1 GCA_023387375.1 Bacteroidota bacterium
AGGTAAAGAAACGGCTCCCTGCCAGAGTAAAATCACCTTTGGAGGTGCCGCAAACATTTACTCACACGTGGAGTATTGATTTTATGAGCGACGTACTAGCAAGTGGAAGAAAGTTCCGCAGTTTTAATGTGATTGATGATTACAACCGAGAAATCCTTCACATTGAGGCAGATTACAGTTTGAAAAGTTCGCGGGTAATCTGGATACTGAACCATCTGGTGAACCGCTTTGGAAAGCCTAAGAAAGTACGCATGGACAATGGACCGGAGTTTATAGCAAATATCGCTGAAGTGTGGAGCAGGGTAAATGAGGTCAACTTTGCTTATATTCAGCCTGGGAAACCTACACAGAGTGCCTACATCGAACGCTTCAACAAAACTTACAGGAATCAAATCCTGGATACATATATTTTTGAAAGTTTGGATGAAGTAAGAAGTGTTACCGAGGAATGGGTAAGGGATTACAATTATGAAAGCCCCATGACTCATTGGGTGGTTTATCACCTGTGATGTGGAAAAATGGACAGCAAGCCAAAGCTAAAGCCAGCACTTTTCCTGCCCACTTTTCCACATCCGACAACAACAGTGAAAATTCAAGAAAAAATTCTACTTTTGAAGCGTACTGAAAATGGGGAGCTTACAACAGATGCACTCGGCTTATCGTGTATTAGATATCTTGCACATAGTTATTTTAAAAATGAGATACTGCCAGAAGAATGGAGAGAATTAATCTCAGAAAAATAAATGTTATAGATTCCAAAAAGGATTTTAATAATATTTTTCCGTAGAACGTCTTGTTAATCTTTATTGACAAGCTAAAGATGTTTCATAGTTAAGATATGTATTCCTAATTTCAGAGAATCCATCCTGATTGATGAGATTCTCTTCCCACTTCATTAAATATTCTGGTTCCGATGTTTTTAAAACTGTTCTATATAATTCCTTAATAGAAACAATTAAAGAAGATGCTTTGCTATGCAAAAACAATTTGTAATGCACAGATTTTTCACTGTCTTGTTCTCTGATGTTTAACTCTTGAAGTAAGAATCCTAATCCTATTTCTAAATCATTAAGAATATCGTCAGTAATTAATTTAGGTGCTCTTTTTATAATAACTGTCATACATTCTAAAAATCGGTCTAATTCAACATCTCTACGAATTTTAATGTTTTCCGAAATATTTTTTATTAACATTTCCAAATCTGACACTTTAATTATTACTAAAAGAGTTATGGCATTTAAAGCGTCTAAAATTTTATGCTCATCTCTAGAATTAATTTGAAGTTTGATGTCTTCAAAAATGTTCTTCTTACTTTGTGGAAAAACTTCAATGAAAGAAACTTTAGCTTCTAAATCCGGCACGCTATAATTGGATAATTCATATAAAAGTTTTTTAATCTCAGAAAACAGTGATGGATCTATGAGTTTTGTATTAAAAACTATAATGTTAGAAAATATATTTGTCATATTCCTAAATCTTGCGTGGAATTCATCTGCAATTGAACCCATAAACCCATCTTCAGTTTTGAGGAGATATTCTTTATCGGAATTCCACCACTCTATAATATTTGAAAGTAAGTCATTAATTTCCTCCTTAGTCCACTGAAAGTTTATATCGCTGTTTGATGTTCCAATTATATTATGAAATAGCTCATAATTACCATTATTTATCCCAATTCCCTGACCTTTTTCTTTTTTTCCTTCTATAGGGAAACGAGCATTTTCAAAATACTTCCTTAAAAGCTCATTAGGGTTTATATTTTTAGGATGTGGAAGGGATAAAAATGCAAAATAATAATATGCCGCCACCTTTGGAAACCCATTATCGTCTACAAACTTCCAAAGTCCTTTGCCAAATTTGTTTTCCTGAATTTTATTGAGCAAATGGTTTTTCCAAAGTATAACAAGACGCGTTATTGCAACGTTTCTTTCATAATTTTCTTTGTTCAACATAGAAATTATGTTGCTAATTTTTGTTGAATCTATTCTAATTTTATTCTTTGCCCCTAAAACTTTAAATCTTATAAATCCTATTAAATCATGAAATGAATTGTTTAGCTCGGAGTTATCAATTATTGGAAAATCCAAGAGTGTTGGCAGAAGATGATATTGTTCACTGTCAGAAAAAGAATCAATAAGCGATTTTCCTAGATCATCTACTTCACCATATTTATTCCTTATACTTACATCATAAGTATATAATCTCTTTAGAAATTCTAAAATTTTGATTTTGATTTCATAACTACATTTTACGCACAATCTTGATAAAATTTGAGGAACGACAGTTGCAATTGATATTGCAAAATTTCTTTTATTATTAGTATCCCCTTTTACTATTTCCGAAGACAATCTGTTTAAGACCTCCAAATAAGTATCAGCTAATTCATCGCATTTTTGTTGATTTAAAAATGACAAATATTTTCTGTTGAAGACATTTTCCAAGGTTTTTATATCACCTGTCCTGATTAAAGATACAAAACCCCAGTTTGGAGAGTAATTAGAGATGCAAGAAATTGCTTTTTGTGCTACTTCCTTTCCAAAAGTTGTATGTGGTAATCTAAATGGAAATCCTATTTCCTCAATATACCTTAGAAAGGCGTAAGAGGTAGTCACATAATTACCTCCTTTATTTAGACGATGCGTTCTTGTAATACTTCCGATTTTAAAATTATACTTTTTTTCAATATATTTATTAAGAGGGCTCTCTAATTTCAAAGTGTTTTCAAAATATTTAAGTTCACCCCAAGGGTCACATTTATATTTAATTAACTCCGTCCACCTTTCGGAATAATTATCATCCTCTTTATTAAAAGCCATTGAGAGGCTAGTTGAGTTTCTTACATATCTTGACAGTTGTAAAATATAGGCTTCTTGAGACACAAAGGTGTAATCATCTTTAACTGGTGAGAATTTCAACCGATTTCGAATTTCTGATAATGATGTCTCTAATATTTTTTCAGCCATCTCTCGTTCTCCTAATTCAGCAAGTAATCCAGCTCTTTTTGCTTCCCAATAAGGCAAAGATTCATTGATAATCCAATTATTTAACTCATTACGCACTGATGGAATATCTAGCTGAAACATATAATATAAACAAACTTCATATTTATATTTTGATAGTAGCTCAAGAGAAATTTTATTTTCAATTTTTTTAAAAGTCTCGGATAAGGAAAGCCACTTTTCTGTAAAATTTTCTTCCCTATAATATCTTAATAAGGACAGCTGTAATTCTATCCAATAAATAGTTAAAGTATTCCAATCAAGATCCTTATTAGATTCTGGAGTAATGGTCGCTCCGTCGTTAGATAATAAATCGGGAAAGGGATTATATATTCCTATTACTTCCTCATAATAGTTAGTCCAGTCGTTAACAATTGGGAATAAGCACTTTTCAATTCGCCAATTAAATTCGTATAAAAACTGTATATTAAGAGGAGCCTCTATTTCTTTTAAATGATATATAAATGATATTTCAAGTTTATAATATAATCTTTCCCGATTTTCTTGTGGCAATATTAACCAGTTTGGATATGATAGTCTTGTCTTTTTCCACACGGATATCGCCTTTTTAAATTGGGGTACTATATCTTGCTTAATGTCGAAGTATATTCTTTCTTCATCATTTGGAAAATCAAGATTTGCTCTTGTGGAATCTCCCTTTTCTTTTAGAAACTTCACGAAATGCATCAATGCTCCATAGTGATCGTTAGAATAGCAAGATAAATCGACAGGCACTATATTTCTATCTTGCAATAGTTTTTTTTGCCCAACGGAAAGAGATAGTTTGCCAACTAGAAAAATTTTAGGTGAATTGTTTTTTCCTAAATTGTCCCTTATCCAGCCTATCCATTTCTGAAAATTTGGATCATTGCCAGAAAAACCTATTAGACAAAGAGTGTTCTCAAGTAAAGACTGTTGGACTGTATTAACAAATGGAGCGTATTCGTGCGGGTATTTGCGATAATCTTCTTCGGTAATTATAAATGGTCTTTCTGACGGAAAACTCCCGTGTAATTTTATTATTCGAGGTTTTGTCGACCAAACTAAATCTTCCTTATTTATCACAGTTTCATATCGTTGCTCCAATATTCTTTCGGCTGTGCGCTCTAATAATGTATCATAATTTGTAGTAAAAACATCTGTCCATGGAAGCTGTAATAATCGTGTATGTAATTCAGAAGGTTGATATTCTGTATCGGGAACTTCCTCTCTGATTATTTTATTCAAAGCTGATCGACCAAATGATGCTTCAACTTCTTCTGCTAATTTTAGAGCATCTAAATAACCCCTGTCTTTATCAGAAGGAATTTTTCCGTATAATTTTTTATAAAATACATCACCCAAATCATTCCATGAAGGAAACTTTTTAAGTGGAATATCACTTCTTTGAACATTCATACTGAACCCCGCTCCAATCATAATGCTGGCGTGTCCAGACCACAATCTTTCTGCAATTTCAGAGATATATACATCCACATTATTATTATTATTAGCCATTGTAGTCTTATATAGCGTATTTTTATGAATAACAAAAATACAAACACCTCTCAAATAATAATTAAAAAACTTTGAAATCTAAATATTATAAACATTTTTTGAAATCCAACCTCGATTTATATATTTATAAATTTCAGGTTATACTTCCTATTTAACATAGCAGGGATTGTGTTTGCATTCCGATTCATTATAGTTAAATCACCGTCATCTTCGCTTATAATTTGGGATTATTTCCTTTTAAGATAGTACAAAATAGTAAAAGTTTTAAATTTTACACTATTTTTAAGATTATAAGGTATTACACTACCTTTAAGATTATAAGGTATTACACTACCTTGTTCAAAAAATAGAAATGTTTGTTTGGAAATAAACAAAAAACAATATATTTGCACCATTGAAAATGAAGTTCTTATTGGTATATTGTCAGTGACCTATTCAGTGACCTGTCAAAAGCCAAAGCAGCATAAAGCCGATGGACAGGGCGGTTACGAAATTGATACAAGTCCCGTCCGGATCGCAACTACAAAGTCATAGTAGTTTAAAAAGCTTTAAAACATATGTTTTAAAGCTTTTTTTGCTTTCGGGACGCATTAGTTCGTTTTTCCCGCGTTACGTTTTAAATGCAGCTATTGAAGCGTGGTGTTTTGCCCGTCACTCACATATTCTAAAATGTCACCTGGCTGGCATTCTAGTACTTTGCAAATTAATTCCAAAGTGCTAAATCGGATTGCTTTTGCTTTTCCAGTCTTCAAAATAGAAAGGTTTGATAAAGTTAGGCCCACTTTTTCAGAAAGTTCATTTAATGACATTTTCCGCTTTGCCATCATCACATCAAGGTTTACAATTATGGACATAGCTTAAACAGTTAGGTCATTTTCAGATTTAATATCAACGGCATTTTGAAAAAGTTTTTCCAAAACGGCTGCAAACACCGAGACAACAATAGGGATACAGGCAAAAAGAAAACCATACAGCAGTAGGCCGGGAGCGTCATCTTTTTCTGCAATAGGGTATAAGAAAGGTACAAAACCTACTATTAACAACAGTCCTCCAATAAGCGAAGAGAATTTTATATTTCTAAATGCATCCACAGAAAATTTAGAAAAGGCTTTGTTTTGGTCGATTAACACCAATAGTTTCCACGACTGCAGAAGAACGAAAAAATAGGCGGCAATCACCCCATAAAGCACTATTACAATTCCTAATAATGCATTCGGGACATAGGGGTATTCTGCCAATGCGTCCTTATTTAGATTGGGCAAAGCAAAAATAGCAAGCGCCAATCCTAGTAGCACCATAAAAACTAAAGTCGTTTTTAGAAGTAGTGTAGAAGTTTTTTTAAACATTTTAAGTGATTTTTTAATCGTTTTTTTTATTAACGAGTATTATAGGCTCAAACTCTTCACGAGAGATTCTTTCAATGAATCCTTCATTTTTAAACGGTTCTTAAGAGGAGGGTTAGAAGGGAACGCTTGCCATTTAGTTTTCGTTTTTGATGAAGTGGCTTTTTTTATGATTTGCAAACTTAATATTACTCTGCAAATGTAAAACTTATTTATTGATAAACAATAAATATTATTTGAATAAAATAAATTATTATCTTCTTATCAATAATTTATTTGTTTTTTTTGTCTTTTTTAGATATTCACAAGTTTGATGAAAATTTTGTAATTTTTGAAAAATAGCTCAACAGCTTTATTACAATGGAATCTAGGGTGAACAGCAGATTAAACTGGTTCGGCATATTATCAATATTATTCCGCTAAATCAAGTGTTCAGCAAACAGGGCAAATAGTAGTGTCGTACCAATTTAGACAGTTGGTGGGACACCATCTTTTTATTCTTTTATACCTTGGACAAATTGCGAAGCTTTTTCTTCCCAATTGTCATTTTCAAGTAGGATTCTTACGAGCGCCGTTCCAATAATTCCTCCCTTCGAAAAACGAGTTGCTTTTTGAAAGTCCTCTGTGGATTGGATTCCAAAGCCGATCATCACTGGATTTTTCAAATCTAGACTTGCGAGGGTTTTTAGGTAGGATTCGCTTGTTTCATTCTTGTTGGAATTTCCAGTAGTGGAAGAACTAGAAACGGCATACAAAAATCCTGAACTAAGCAAATCTAGATATTTTATTCTCTCTACTGGAGTTTCAGGAGTGACAAGAAAAGAGAAGTTTAAACCGTACTTCTCAAGCAATTGGCGGTAAGTCCTTTCAAATTCGATTGCAGGTAAATCTGGAATAATGAGCCCCCTAACGCCTGCTTTTGCACACTTCTCGCAAAAATGTTCAAAACCAAAACTTAAAATAGGATTTATATAGCCCATTAATAGGATGGGAATGTAGATCTCTTCTTTCAGAGATTCTAATTGATCTAATAGAATTTGAATCGTCATTCCATTTCTTAGGGCAAGTTCATGCGCCTTTTGAATTACGACTCCGTCAGCGACAGGATCGGAATAAGGTATTCCAATTTCAATGCGGTCTGCACCTGCTTCCTGAAGTACTTTAAGTATTTGAGTGGTATCTTGTAATTGTGGGATTCCTGCTGTAAAATAGAGGTTCAGCTCCTTTCTTGTAGAGGAGTTATTTGTGTTGTTTATGTCTTTAGCTGTTGTGGTCATGGATTCGTATTTTGGGTCGCAATTACATCATTTAATCTTGTAGGTGTGTCAGATAGGTCGCCATGTCTTTGTCTCCTCGTCCTGAAAGACAAATGACAATCTTATCTGTTTTTTTGAATTCTATATTTCTTAAAACGGCTAATGCGTGAGCACTTTCTAGCGCTGGAATGATTCCTTCGAGTTTTGTGAGTTCAAAAGCGGCTTCAAGTGCCTCTTCGTCTGTAACTCCATAAAACTTTGCTCGTTTTTCTTGAAACAAATGGGCATGAAAAGGGCCAATTCCTGGGTAATCCAATCCTGCAGAAATAGAATAAGGCTCAATGACTTGCCCTTCAATCGTTTGCATAAGTAGACTTTTGCTTCCATGAAGAACTCCCAAAGTGCCTAATGCCGTCGTCGCCGCAGTTTGGCCTGAGTCTATGCCTAGCCCCGCCGCTTCAACTGCAATTAAATTTACTTCCTTTTCATCGACATAGTTATAAAACGTTCCTGCTGCATTACTGCCTCCCCCTACGCATGCAATAAGATAATTTGGATTTTCAGTTCCTGTTTTTTGTTTTAGTTGCGATTTTATTTCTTTGGAGATGATGCTTTGAAAACGGGCCACCAGGTCTGGAAAGGGGTGAGGGCCAACTACACTTCCAATAATATAATGTGTAGTAGTGGGATTATTGATCCAATCTCGAAGGGCTTCGTTTACGGCATCTTTCAAGGTTTTTGAACCGGAAGTAGCAGGAGTTACTTTTGCGCCTAGCATTTTCATGCGAGCAACATTAGGAGCTTGCCTTTCTATATCCACTTCTCCCATGTATACGATGCATTCTAGTCCTAAAAGGGCACAAGCGGTCGCTGTCGCCACGCCGTGTTGACCAGCACCGGTTTCTGCGATGATTCTCTTTTTGCCTAGTTTTTTTGCCAGCAGTGCTTGCCCTAGTGCATTGTTGATTTTGTGCGCTCCCGTGTGATTTAAATCTTCTCGCTTAAGATAGATTTGCGTCTGGTATTTTTCACTTAGGTTCTTGGCAAAATATAGGGGAGTGGCTCTTCCCACATAGTCCCGAAGTAGTTCTTGGTATTCCTCCTGAAATTCTGAGGACTCCATGATTTCAAGGTATCGACTCTTTAATTCCTGTACGTTAGGATAGAGCATCTCAGGAATAAAGGCTCCTCCAAATTCACCGTAGTAGCCGTCTTGGTCTGGGTTTTTATAAGTTTTCATAGAATTTTCTGATTTTATCAAGGTCTTTAATCCCTGGTTTTGTTTCAAATTTTGAATTGATGTCAAGTGCAAAAGGTTTCGAATCTATTTTGTCTAACTCCTTTCGGTTTTGTGGTGAAATTCCTCCACTGAGAAGGTAGGGTTTACGAAGAGTAAGACTGTTTAGAATCTGCCAATCGAATCTTTTTCCCGTCCCTCCGTACTGTTTAGAATCTGTATCAAACAAAAAGTAATCTACGTGGGGAGTAAATTCATTCAATTGAGACTGTAAAGCGGTTTCTTGCTCTGAGATTCTAAACGTTTTCGCAATGTGAATATTTGAGTCTAATTCATTTCTGAGTTCTTGCAAGTAAGCTTTGTTTTCATCTCCATGAAGCTGAACGAAGTGCAGTTTAGCGGTATTTGCAATCGAAGCGAGCTGCTTTACAGATTCGTTTACGAATACTCCCACTTTTGCCGGGTGTTTTGCATTTGCAATGTCCTTTAGTGCAATCGAGTTTAAAACATATCGAGGTGAAGGTTCGTAGAAGATAAACCCAAGGAAATCCACCCTCATCTTTATGAGTTCGTGGATTTGAGAGATTTGTGTAAGTCCACAGACTTTTAGTTTCATCTTAAATCGGATTTACAAATTCGTTAAATGCAAGTCCTGGACTTGGATGTTTCATGAAGTATTCTCCCATCAAAAAGCCATCAAACCCTTTCTCCTTTAGGAAGAGAAAATTCTCTTTGCTACTGATTCCACTTTCTGCAATGGACAAAATGCCCTTAGGTAAACTGTCTTTAAGTCTTATGGAATGATCTAAATCTACTTTAAAATCGTGTAGGTTTCGGTTGTTAATACCCACAAGGTCGATGTCCTTGTTTAGGTGATCTAATTCCTCTTCGCTGTGAATTTCAAGTAGGACCTCTAATCCTAATTCATGAGCAAGAGAAGTGTATTCCTCCACTTGAGCAGCAGATAGACAGGCCGCAATAAGAAGAATTAGATCTGCCCCAATGGCTTTCGATTCAAAAATCTGATAGGGATCTAGAATGAAATCTTTTCTTAGTATAGGAATTTGAATCTCAAGACGTACGCTTTCGATGTCCTTTGAACTTCCGCCAAAGAATTCATTGTTGGTAAGAATAGAAATAGCACTAGCTCCATACTGTTCGTACTCAGGAGCCACTTCGAAGACTTTCGCCTCCGCATTGATAAAGCCTTTGCTAGGTGATTTTCGTTTGAACTCCGCAATAATTCCTGTTTTAGATTTAAGCGTCTTTTTAAGGGAAAGGCTTTCGCGAGAGAAAAAAGGGGAAGCTTTTAGCTTCTCTAGAGAAGTTCTCCTTTTCGCTTCTGTGATTTCTTCTAGTTTTTGATTTATGATAAGTTCTAATAGAGTCATATGTACGGATTTAGTTTAAAAGATTCTTAAAGCTCTGAAGGGCTTTTCCATGGTGTAGACTTTCCTTTGCAAGACTAAGGCAAGATTCGTAGTCACCATATTTTCCGGTGTTTTTTAAGGCCATGGCGGCATTTGCAAGCACGACTGCATTCTGTTCATAGGTGCCGTTTCCGTTTAGAATGCCTTTGAAAAGTTCCGCGGCCTCTTTCTTGGTATGACCACCAAAAAGAGACTCTGGATTGAGGGCACTAAAAGAAAATTCTTCTGCACTTAAAATAGACTCTCCTGAGCGATCAAATAGTTTGGTGTCGGAGGTGAGCGAAATCTCATCGTAGCCATCGAGACCGTGAACCAGAAGAAAGTTCTGCTGTTTTTTCTGTAGTAAATATTGATAGAGTCTTGCAATTTCTAGACTGTAAACACCAATCATACTGTGTTCGGGCCTGGCAGGATTGACTAAGGGGCCTAATAAATTGAAAAAGGTCCTAAGTCCAAGTCCTTTGCGAAGAGGAGCTACTTTTTTCAGAGCAGGATGAAACAGGGGAGCATGGATAAAACAAATGTTAGCTCTTTGTAAATCTTCATTTAGACCCTTTGAATCACTTTTGAATTGATAGCCTAGTTCCTCTAGCACATTGGAAGAGCCTGAAACGGTTGATACTCCGTAGTTCCCATGCTTAGCTACTTTTTGTCCTGCACCTGCAACGACAAAACTTGCTAGGGTTGAAATATTGAACGTATTTTTTCCATCTCCGCCTGTCCCCACGATGTCGACCAAATCATCGGATTCTAGCTCAATCGGTACAGAGAGTAGGAGTAGGGCTTCCCGAAATCCTTCGAGTTCGTCAAGGGTAATCGAACGCATAAGAAAGATGGTCACAAAAGCGGTGACTTCGTTCTCATTGAATTTGTTGAGGGATATTTCGAGAAGAATCGATTTGGCCTCCGCTCGGCTTAGCGTATTGTGATTTAATAAGTATTGTAATATCTGTTTCATAGGTTGAGACTGAAGTTTTAGTAAAGGGTAGACTTAGTTCAAAAGAAAATTTTCTAAAATCTTTCTTCCCTCTAGGGTTAAAATGCTCTCTGGATGGTATTGAACTCCATGAAGGTCATATGTTTTGTGTTTTAGACTCATGGGGATTCCGTTCTCGTCTACACTTGTGATTTCAAGTTCCTCTGGTAAATCCTTTGAATTCACGGCCCACGAGTGATAGCGTCCTACTGTAATCGATTTGGGAAGCCCCTCTAGTAGTCTATGTTCTTTGATCTGAACAGCTTCTGTAGAGATGCCATGGAATATTTCTGAGAGATTATGCAAACTGCCTCCAAAAGCCTCGGCAATGGCCTGCTGCCCTAGACAAACTCCCAAAATGGATTTTGAGGGAGCATAGGATTTTATAACCTGAAGTAAATTTCCAGCGTCTTTAGGGATGCCGGGTCCTGGAGAAAGAATGATTTTATCATACTTTTCAATGTCTTCCAAAAGAAATTGGTCGTTTCTTAAAACGTCCACTTTCTCAAGTGTAATTTGTTCTAGCATTTGAACCAAATTGTAGGTAAAACTATCGTAATTGTCGATCACTAGTATTTTCATGTTTTTTCTTTTAAACTATTTTTTCTGCTTTTATAAGGGCCTTCTTTAAGGCTCCTAGTTTGCTACTGACTTCCTGAAGTTCTTGCTTCGCATTTGATTTTGCCACGATACCTGCTCCAGCCTGGTAAATAAGCGTATTGTTCTGACTTAAAAAGCTTCGAATTAATATGGCTTGGTTACAACTTCCATCGAGTCCCACAAAACCAATGCATCCGCCATAGAAGCTTCTGGCCGTATTTTCATACTGATCAATGAGCTGCATAGCTCTAAATTTAGGCGCACCACTTAAAGTGCCTTGAGGAAAGGTAGTGGCTAGCATTTCGTAAGGGTTTTGATCCTTTGAAAGCTCTGAGGTTACTTCTGAAACCATATGAATCACATGAGAAAAGAACTGGATTTCTTTTAGCTTGGTAACCTTCGTGTTTCTTCCATGAATGCTTAAGTCGTTTCTTGCTAAATCGACGAGCATGGTATGTTCTGCATTCTCTTTGGAATCTTGCAAAAGTCTTTCCGCTGCTTCTAGATCCTCTTTCGTCGTTCCTGTTCTTTTGAAGGTGCCAGCAATCGGATGAATCGTTGCCTTTTGGTCTTTGATGATGAGTTGGCTCTCTGGACTTGAGCCTAATAGTTTGTAATCGCCGTAATCAAAGTAAAATAAATAGGGGGAGGGATTAATGTTACGAAGTGAGCGATAGACATTGAATTCGTCTCCTTGAAACTTTTGAGAAAATCGTCTGCTTAGCACAAGTTGGAATGCATCGCCTTTGTAACAGTGGTTTTTCGCGGTTTCGACTAGATTCATGTATTCTTCATCCGTCAAATTTGAGCTTTCCTCGCCACATCTTTCAAAAGGAAAGACAGGTGCATTCTTCTGCTGAATTAAATTTTCGAGTAGGGGCAATTCCGATTTTAATCCTTTAATTCTATTCTCAATTACAAACATTTCATCCGTGTGATGGTTAATCGCAATCACGTATTGGTACAGACGGTAACGAAGAAGAGGAATCTCGTTTTTCTCGTTTCTTTGTTTAAATGAAATCGTCTCAAAGAAAGGGATGGCATCGTAAGATGTGTACCCAAAGAAGCCCTGCGCCGATTTTCCAATCTCTAGATTGGGCTCGTCGTAGTGAAAAACCTTAGAGAAATCATTGAGAATGTCCGTCAGTTTTTCAGATTCTATGCTAAGTTCTTTAGGGCTTTCTAGGGGGAATTTCACATGAGCCTGCTGCGCGGTTTTGATTTCAATACCGGCAATCGCGTTCACCGCAATAAAAGAGAAATTATTCTCTGGATTTTGGTTACCGGCGCTTTCTAAAAGGATGGTATCTCGAAAATGATCGCGTAGTCGAAGGTAAATTCCAATCGGGGTGTAGAGATCACCTAAAAGGGATTTTACATGCGTTTGAAGGTTTGTTTTTTGAGTGAATTTCATTGGATTTTGGGAGCTTTAGGCATAAAAAAAAGACTCTAACATAACGTCAAAGTCTTCTTAATAATTTGGATTAACTATAGTTTTTACACAAAAAAGTAAGGCTCAAGACTTTGAAAGTTTTGAGACCACCACCAGTTTGTATTTTTGTTGCAATTCATTGGAGCAAATATAGAGAGGAATTTTGAATAGCCAAGAAAAAATGTAAAAAAAATAAAAACCTGCGAAATTTTGAATGAAATTAAAAGGGATATAAGAAAGGATTTTTCTTTGTAACGTATTGATAGGATAGAAGATAAGTATCATTTTATTGTTTCGCATTAAGCCTTAAATTTTTTTCGGCGCAGTGAGAAATAGAATCTATCTTAAATACTTTTCAGGAGTGTTTTGAGAGACTTGAAGAAAATTTATAGGCAAGTTTGTCCGATTTCGGATTGTTTTCTTTAGGAATTAAAGCGAAAAAAAGAAGGGCTGATGCCTAAAATTCTATTAAAATTTCCGCTCATATTATAAGGAAAAGATCCCTTAATCTTTAGAACTTCGTATAAATTCAAATATCAAGTTATGGAACCACTCAACCAACAACCCCCAAAAAAGAAGAACTCACCACCCGCTGGTTATTTAATTGCCCTAGCTATCATTGTGGGATTAATTATATTTTACTTCGTTCTAAGCGCCATTTTCCCAGAACTCTTTGAGGACTTAAGCCAAGGAAAAGATGTCGCTCTTCTAACTAGTCAAATCTTTTCTTCTTGGATATAATCTGTCACTCCTAACCGCTAACGATTTCCCCTCCGTTAGGATGAAGCACTTGTCCAGTTAAATAGGAAGAGGCCTCAGAGGCTAAGAATAAGAAACAATTCGCTACTTCGTTTGGTTCACCCGCCCTTTTCATC
>JAEWIE010000010.1 GCA_023387375.1 Bacteroidota bacterium
GGGATTACTTCAATGGACGAGTCCACAGAGTCGTCTCCAAGGGTCATTACAGTTCCCTTTCCATAGGTTTTATCTAGTTTTTCTAGCACTAAGGCTAGTGCTTTCTTTTTATCGTCTGATGCGCTCATAAAATAAATTATTTCGTCAAAAATACACAATTAATTACGCAATTGGCCTAGAGCGTTGCTAATTTTTATAGCAATTTTTGGCCCCCTGAATATATCTTTGAATTGCGATCTAAATTCCTTAGTTATGGGTTCGATAGTCCTGAAGAACTTTACGCTGTGCACTATCGCCAAGCTTCACTAGTTTTGTCGCGCCATTAGCGCTTGAAGAGTGAAGAAGTTTTTGACTCACTTGGTTTATCTTTTTATTTACTCTTGGAAAAAGACCAAGGGAATCCGTTTTCGGGATGCCCAGTCTTTGCAATATCTGAGGATCTAAGAAAAAAGTAGACATGCTTTGGTGAAGGTTCAAAAGCAATTTTCGTTGAAACTGATAGGGATGAATAGTGCTCTCTAAGTTTTCCCGTAGAAGAGCCTGCGCAAGGTCTTTGGAGTCCTGATCCGCCTTGTCTTGCAAAGTCATCCATTTATAAAATAGCTCAACGGCCTGCTTCTTATTATCGGGCAAGTACTCTAGCGGAATTCCTAAAAGATTTCCGACGTATTTCCATAGATGGAAAACCCCAAGTTCTTCACGAGTAGTGATTTTGATGCCTTGCATAGAAAGGCCATGCAAGTAGACCATAGAGAATCCAAGGTAGGTCGCAATCATGTCAAAATGGTTAATCGGCTCGCCCCAAAGCTCTTTATCCCAATGCTCGGTATTTTCCTTAATAGATAGTCTTGCATAAGAATGCATCAAACGGGTTTTTAAAATGAGTTCGAAGGCCTCGGAACCGGGTGAGATTGCATTCTCTCGCGTGACAAGCACCCAGAATTCGAGCGTGTCTTTAAGTCGCTTTACGGCTCCTTTTTTTAATTGTCCTGTAAAGATGAGCGGTTTGGCTAAGTAGGAGAAATCATACCCACCCATTAAGGTGTAATCGCGTAAGACCATTAGAGAAGTGACTCCGGCTCGCATACAAAGTCTTGCTCCGGCATTGGCTAATTCTAGGTTAAACCAATCGGGACGACTACGCATTTGCGATAATAGAGACTCTAAGCTTTCAATCTTAGGATCAGACTTCGTCAGCTGCTTTTTCATATACCTAGAAACAAGGCTGCTTGCTTTGGGATAAGGCATTGCTTTATAGGTGTCATTCACCACCTGGTCAGACAAAGTATCCACCTCATAATAGAGGGGAGATAATTTTTCAAAGCCTTCTAGCGAAGGTTTGGCTCCGGACCAATCTACGAGCCTTTTTCCCATTCCCTTAGTCCAGAATTCTATAAAATGAGCACTTTCGAGGAACCTAGGCTCCGCTTTTTTTGTCATTTCTTTTCCTCTTTAAAATTGAGCTTTCAAGGGTGCAAATTCTTTGCCACCCTAAAGAAAAAAAGCCAAACCGCTCAAGGGTGAGAGGTTTGGCCTTTGAAGTATTATAGTGTTATTCTACAAAGAAGCAGAATGAACTAATAGATCTGTTAATTTGTTAGAGTAACCGGTTTCATTATCATACCAAGATACTACTTTCACAAATGTAGGAGAAAGCATAATTCCAGCTCCTTTGTCGAAGATAGACGTTCTTTTGTCTCCAATAAAGTCTTGAGAAACCACAGGATCTTCTGTGTATCCAAGAATTCCTTTTAATTCGCCTTCAGAAGCGCTTTTCATTACCGCAGAAATTTCATCGTAAGAAGTTGGTTTTTCTAGTCTTACAGTTAAGTCTACTGCAGAAACGTCAGCTGTAGGTACACGGAATGACATTCCTGTAAGTTTTCCATTAAGATCTGGAATTACTTTTCCTACTGCTTTTGCAGCTCCTGTAGAAGAAGGAATAATGTTAAGTAGAGCAGATCTTCCTCCTCTCCAGTCTTTCATAGAAGGACCGTCAACTGTTCTTTGTGTTGCTGTTGTCGCGTGTACTGTGGTCATCAGTCCTTCAAGGATCCCAAAGTTGTCGTGAAGTACTTTTGCAAGTGGAGCTAAACAGTTGGTTGTACAAGATGCATTTGAGAAGATTTTATCGTCACTTTTAAGATCTTTGTGGTTAACCCCCATTACGAACATTGGAGTGTCGTCTTTAGAAGGAGCCGAAAGAAGTACTTTTTTTGCTCCTGCTTCTAAATGCGCACCTGCTAGGTCTTTCGATAAGAAAAGTCCAGTCGATTCTACGATGTAGTCTGCACCGACTTCGTTCCATTTAAGGTTTTTAGGATCTCTTTCTGCAGTCACACGGATTCTTTTTCCATTCACTACAAGGTCGTTTCCTTCCACTTTGATTTCTCCATCGAAACGTCCGTGTACGGAATCGTATTTCATCATGTACGCCATGTACTCTGCGTTGATCAGGTCATTAATACCTACGATTTCGATGTTGTCGCGCTCTAGCATAGCACTGAATACTAAACCACCAATTCTCCCGAATCCGTTGATACCTACTTTAATTGTTGACATAATAATTTAATTTTGATTGATTAATTATAGGGCCAGAATCTCTGAGATTTGCAGAAGGTCCTGGTTGATTTCATTGTGTTTTCTTATGGCATCTTCTATAGAGGTGTAAACCAATTGGTTGGCTTGAATTCCAGCCATCACGTTCGATTTTCCTTCCATCAGTCCAAGTACGGCGCCGTAGCCTAAACGAGAAGCAAGTACTCTGTCAGCGCAGCTAGGAGAGCCGCCTCGTTGAATATGGCCAAGGATAGTTACTCGGATGTCCGCATCCGGAAACTCTTCACCTGTTTTCTGCGCAAGTTCATAAGTGGAACCTAAAGTTTCACCTTCTGCGACAACTACAATGCTTGAGGTTTTTCCTCTTTTGTGCGCTTTTTTAAAGGTGGTAAGAAGTTCCTCCATGCTATCGTTTTGCTCTGGAATTAAGATGTCCAAAGCTCCCGTTGCAATTCCACTATTTAATGCGATAAAGCCTGCATCTCTACCCATTACTTCAATAAAGAAGATTCTCGAGTGAGAGGTCGCAGTGTCTCTAATTTTATCGATAGCCTCCATCGCTGTATTTAAAGCGGTGTCGTATCCTATTGTATTGTCTGTTCCAAAGATATCGTTATCAATAGTTCCAGGAACTCCAATTACCTTGATTCCTGTTTCTTTACTAAAGACCTGAGCCCCAGTAAAGGTACCGTCTCCGCCGATGCAAACGAGGGCTTCAATGCCTTCTTCTTTGCAGTTTTCAAACGCTTTTTGTCTTCCCTCAGGTGTGCGGAATTCTTTAGATCTTGCAGACTTTAAAATGGTTCCACCAAGATTGATGATGTTGCTCACTGAGCGTGGCCCCATTTTGATGAAATTCCCTTCGATCAGCCCGTTGTATCCGCCACGGATTCCAACCACTTGCAAATCATGATAGACGGCCGTTCTTACTACGGCTCTAATCGCCGCATTCATTCCAGGGGCATCGCCTCCCGAAGTTAAGACTCCAATCTTTTTTACCATGGATTTTTTTGTCATTTATTATGGGGTTTCTAATGAGACACAAATTTACTAAATTCTACTCAATTTTTTAAACTTGCTAAGGGGCATTGTTAATAAAGAATTTATTAATTTAGCAGAATGCGGAAAACCCAAAAATTACAAGCCGTTTTATCCACAGCCCTATGTGCGGTGTATGTGCTGGTGATGGTGTTTTCCACGCTTTTTCACCATCATTTGCACTCGCGTACGAGTACAGATGTTTTGGTCAATGAGGGAGTCGCATTACAGAAGATTACGATTCATCATGGCGCAAACGATTGCCAGGCTTGCCAATTTCTCTCTCACCAAATAAGCTTTGAGTCTCCCGAAATATGGACTCCGGAGATAAAATTCGAAAAGAAAACGACTTTACTTTTTTCTTTTGAAGTTTGCAATTTAAGCACAGAGATTTTTCATATCTCAAGTAGGGGACCTCCCACAGAGCGAATCTAACACTCTATTTTTTTTCGAAAAGCAAGCTCCAAGATGGAGTTATGCTCTTTATTTAAGTGCTTAAAATACTCTATGAAGTCATTATTACAGCTCATGGCATTCTTTTTAGGAATGCTAGTGGTGAGCGCACAATCTTCCTTTGTACTCAAAGGAACTGTGGAGGATTTCCACAACAAAACCAAATTAGAAAATGCAACGATTCATTTAGGAGATCGTACGACAAGAAGCAATGTCAAGGGACGTTTTGAATTTAAAAACGTTCCCAAAGGAAATTACTTGATAAAAGTCACGCATCCGGAATGTGAACCCTATGAAATGGCACTGGACTTGAATAGTTCCGCAGAGGTGACCATTCGAATGGGACACCATCTTCAAGACATTCAGGCCGTGGTCATTCAGGGCGTAGGTGCCAAACAAAAGTCGGGTCATTCCGTGCAAACGCTTTCCTCCAAGGACTTAGAAAGATTAAGTTCCGAAACCCTTGGAAGTGCTCTAAGCACGTTAAGTGGAGTGGGGATGTTAAGTACCGGAAGTCGCATATCCAAACCGATCATTCACGGACTTTACGGAACAAGGGTAGCCGTATTAAACGACGGAGTGCGATTAAATGAACAGGAATGGGGCGTGGAACATGCGCCAAGCGTAGATCCCTCGATGTTTCAGCGCGTACGCGTGGTGAAAGGTGCGGGTATGCTCAAATATGGAGGAGATGCCGCAGGTGGACTTGTCCTGTTGGAGCCTAAGACCCTGCCTCGTAAAGATACCCTGATGGGAAAAATCACGGGGTCTGCAATTTCAAGTGGCCGTGGGGCAAAACTAGGAGTAGAGTTAGGCAAAGCTTGGGAAAACGACTGGTTTTTAACTACAGCTGGCTCCTACCAAAAACTAGGAGACGTTCAGATTCCTCACCATACGCTTCAAAATACGGGCGCAGAGCAAAGCGCTTTTCGCTTTGCTATAGGCAAACGTAGTTTCAAAAACGGCTTTGAAGCTTCTTACTCAGGAGTGAATCAATTGTTTGGAATCTACAGAGGCTCACATTTGGGAGGACCAGAGGATTTTTACCATGCCATTGAAAGCAGTCAGCCTCTTTACCTCGATGAGTTTAGCTACCAGATTTCAAATCCGAGGCAAGAAGTCTCTCACCATGTGATGAAACTAGAGGCCTATCATCGGTTTGCGGATTTTGGAAAGCTAAGTGCGCAGTATGATTTTCAGATAAACAACCGGAAAGAATACGACCTTAGGCGAGGAGAATTAAGCTCTCTTCCCTCGATGGATTTGCAGCTGCTAACGCACCGAGTTCAAGTAGATCATTTGATTGAGCGCGAAAATTGGGATTTGGAAACGGGTCTTTTTGGAGCGATGGAGGACAATTATCCGGATCCTTCTACCAAAGCCAGAAGACTTATCCCTGATTATTACCGCTACAATCTAGGCCTCTATTCGACCTTAAATTATCGCCTAAGTCCACAGGTTCATTTGGGCGCAGGAGCGCGCTATGAATTTAATCGCTACGATGCGTACAAGTATTACGACCAGAGCGATTGGGAAGCAAGATTTGAATCTAGGTATTCTCAGTTTGAAGTCTCTCGCGAAGGGAGTCGCGTACTTACTCGTCCGATCTTAGATTACCACAATCTCTCGCTAAGCGCTTTTGTGAACTACCATGTAGGAAGCGATCTAAGTTTTGATTTTGGATATTCAAGGGCTTCAAGAACACCAAGCGCAGCGGAGTTATTTGCAGACGGACTCCATCATTCTGCCTCTACGATTGAACTAGGATCCCTTGCCATTGAATCGGAACAGATTGACCATTTTAGCTTAGATGCTAAACTGAAAAGACCGTGGTTAGAAGGATTCTCCTTAGAGGTTTCTCCGTATTATATGCACTCTGCAAATTATATAAGTCAGATTCCAACCGGGGTTCAAAACTCTAATCGGGGTGTGTTTCTAATTTGGTCCTTTCAGCAGACGAAAGCTAGACTCTACGGAGTGGATGTTGATTTAAACTGGAATCTTACCAAGGCTTTAAAATGGTCTTCTAAGGCTAGCGGCCTTAGAGGTCAGGACTTAAGCCATGACGAGCCGCTCATTTTAATGCAACCCACGCAGCTAAGAAATGCACTAGAGTTTACGGGCTTAATATCAGGTGCGTATTACGCAAAACTAGAAAACTTGCTGGTTCTAAAACAAAAGAGATATCCGATTCGAAATGTAGAGCTAAGTCTTATTGAAGAGGGAGAAATCGTGGATAAGGTTTTAGACGTAAGTTCGACTCCAAAAGGATACGATCTTTGGTCGCTTTCTTTAGGAGGCCCTGTGGCCAAAAACCTTCAATTTGATCTTCGCATTACCAATTTATTAAATACCGAGTACAGGGATTCCCTGAATCGCCTACGGTATTTTGCGCCTGAACAAGGCCGTAATTTTATTTTCACACTTACTTATTCTATTTAAAAATTTAACTCTTATGAAATCAGTATATTCAATATTCACCCTATTACTCATGGCTGTTTTATTTACTTCTTGCCGTAGGGACGGCATTCCTGAGGATATTCATGAACACGAAGAAATCGAACAGATGACCCTAAGTTTTAAGGAAGTAGGCTCTGGGGATGCTCCTCAAGTAATCACCTACTTAGGAGGAAAGGCTTCTTCCGCGATTAACTTAGAACCCGGAAAATCCTATGAGCTCAGTCTTGATTTTTTCCACAGACATGACGATCATTTAGAAAGTATGCTGGAAGAGATTATCGAAGAAAAAGACGAGCACTTTATCACTTTTGAATTTGCAGGAGTGGATCTGGAGCTTTCTAGGCTTCCTAATGACGTGATTCGCTCTGACGGACAAAAGTTAGGTTTAAAGACTCTTTGGAAAGTAACTAAGGTAGAATCTCCCGCAAGAGTAGGTATAAAACTATACCACGGTTCTCAAAGCGTGAACGATCAAAAGCCTTCCTCACTTAAACAATTTGGAGAAGCGATTGGGGGAGAAGCCGATGTAAATGCTCAAATCGAGATTACAAACTAGTTTTTCTCCTACCGAAATGATTCCCAGCAGGCCTACTGCTGGGATTTTTGTTATAATCGCCTCGCTTTATGGGCATTGTTTGCAAATTTTTCGTATTTTTGCGAACCTTAATTTTAATAAAAATAATAGATCATATAATGAACGTTACAGCACAAAATCATGATGAGGTAAGCGCATTACTTACAGTGACCGTAGACAAAGCGGATTATAAGGGGAATGTGGACAAACAACTTCACAACTACGCTAAGAATGCCCAAGTACCTGGATTCAGAAAAGGAAAAGTGCCAATGGGCATGGTAAGAAAACAGTACGAAGCCCCAATTTCTTACGAAGAAATTAACAAAGTGGTTTCTGAGGCTTTAAATAACTACATCAAGGACAACAATCTTAAGATGGTAGGTCAGCCTGTACCTGTCCCGGTTGACGATTTAGATCTTAACGCAGAACAACTTTCTGTCTCTTTTGAAGTAGGATACGAACCTGATTTCAAAATTGACCTTGCTTCTTACTCTGCTCCTCACTACGAAGTAGAGGCATCTGACAAAGAAATCAATCAGAGCATTGAAAACATGCAAAAGCGTTTCGCTACTCGTGTAGAGCAAGATAAAATTGGAGCGGATTCTCAAATTGCCCTTGAGGTATCTCAAGTAGTAGAGGAGGATGCAGAAGGAGAGCATCACCACCATCCAAAAACAGTGACTGCAAACAAAGAAACCAAAGCCGCCTACAACCTTGTTAAGAAGTTGAAAAAAGAAGGTAGCCTAAAAGTTTCTAAAAAAGAATTAGAAGAAAATGAAGACTTAGCGAAAGAGCTAGGATTTTCAAAAGAAGAAGTGGAACATCTTCACCACGACGAGGTAGAAGTAAAAGTAATGGACATCTACTCTTTAGATCTTCACGAACTTAACCAAGAGCTTTTTGACAAAGTATACGGAGAAGGTACTATTAGTTCAGAAGAAGAACTAAAAGCGAAAGTAAAAACCGAACTGGACGAATACTTCCAACAAAATGCTGACATTCACTTCGTGAACAAAATTTTGGAACAAGTAAACGAAAAACAAGAAGTAAAACTTCCAGAAACTTTCCTTGTGAAATGGTTACAATTCTCTAACCAGAATATTCAGTCCGAAGAACAGGCAAAAGAGATTTTTGAAAACGAAAAAGAAATCGTAAAATCTCAAATTATTGAAGGGAAATTAATGTCCGACAATAATATCGAGCTTGATTACGCAGACCTACTTGCTCAAAGTGAGCAAATGGTAAGAAACCAACTTGCCGTATACGGTATTCACCACCTTCCAGACGAAGAAATTCAAAAATATGCGGTGGAAATGCTTAAGCAAGAAGACCAGGTAAGACAAATTTCTTCTGAAGTCGGAATGGGTAAACTTAAAGACGTGATTTTAGAAACTTCTAAAAAAGAGTCTAAAAAAGTATCTCACGACGAGTTCTTAGAAATTCTTAAGAAGTAAAACGTAAGGGTTAATAAGATGAATGGTAAAGCCCAGTTCCTCAGTTTTGCTGTAGGTGGGTAGTTCTCTTAGCCTTTTACGATACACAAAAAAATCGACCTTTCAAAAAGGTCGATTTTTTAGGTCTTTAGCGAGATAATACGCGTTGAAGTCTCGCTTTAAAAAAGGAAAAGTTACTCTTTATCGGAATTAAATTCTTTTTCCCACTCCGTGGCGGCCTCACTCAGAGTCTCGTAAAACTCTTCTCCGTATTTTCGGATCAGTGGAGTCTTAAGAAATTTGTAGACCGGTACTTCTAGGGATTTTCCTAGATCACAAGCGGGCGCGCAGATGGGCCATTCGTGATAGTTTAAGGCTGTGAACGTTGAATATTCTGTGGTTCGAATTGGGTAAAGGTGGCAAGATATCGGTTTATGAAACTCTACAGCTCCCTCTTCGTAGGCTTTTTCAATTCCACATTTGGTTATGCCTTTTTCGTCAAAAATCACGTAGGCGCATTCGTTACCATTCACAAGGGGAGTCACTAGACCTCCGTCGTAGGGATCAAAGGTCCAGGCGCCTTGTTCTTCAATAGCCTGAAGTCCTTCTTTTCGAAGATAGGGCCTTAGTTTGTCTACAAGTGTATCTAAGAGTTCGGCTTCTTCCTTTTCCAAAGGGGCGCCTGCATCTCCTTCTACGCAACAAGCTCCCTTGCAACGAGTGAGGTCGCACACAAAGTGCTTAGAAAAGATATCCTCGGAGATTAATTTATTATCTATTTGAATCATAGTGCAAAATTAGAAAAATTGAAAGTAAGTACCGCCTTTATAAAGTAGTAAGCAAATTAAAATAACCCAAAGTCCAATTTCTCGGTAGGCGTACTTAGGTAAATAGCGCAGCATGCGCGATAAAATGAGACTTATCGGAAAAGCAAGTACGAGTAAAAACTCGTAATGCGGACCCATGTAAAGTACGATGCTTATGGTTTGAGCTAGGGTAAAGACAAGTAGGAACGTATACTTAAATCGAGAAGCGGGGCTCTTTTCATTGTAATGTTGAAAGTGGTCTATTAGGGCATAGATAGTCATAAAGAGTATGGGAAGAAGGAAGTAAAGAGGATAAAAGTCCTTCATCACTGTGCCCTCGATGAGGGGCAAATAATTGGGATCTAGCGAGGTATACCCCATGAAAAACATGACACTCAAATAGGAAAGTAGACACAGGCCAATCCCGAAAAAGAATCTAAATAAGTTAAGGGCAATATGCTGCGCGGTGGCAACAATATGGAGAATTACAAAAAGCAGCATCGGCCAAACGGCGGGAAGAAACAAGTAATTCACAGCACATAAAAATCCGACTAGAAGATAAGACTGTTTTCTAAAATGTTCCTGCGTGGAGGTTAAAAGAAAAAGCAGTACCGAATTTATAAGAAGCGTCACTGAGATACCTAGATCGATCGTTCCGTCATAAAATGCAAAGGTGAGAGCCGTGTACAAAGCCAGAGGTAAATGGGTGTTGTATGTAAGGTTTAATTGATTAAAAACAAAGTACCCTAATGCCACCCCACAAAAGGCAATCGCAACGGAAATAAATTCTAAATAGCTAAAATTTAAAACGTTGAAAAACACTACTACAACGAGAAGAAAGAAAATATAAGCCGGAATCGAAAAAATATTGCTCTCTTTTGAAAGTAGTTTGAACATTTTTTAATAAATTTGTACAAAGTTAATTTAAAAAAGGAAAATAATGACATCTTTCTGGTTATTCTTAAGCGACGTGTTTAAGTGGACATTTGGTTTTTACGATTTGTTCGGTAACGTGCTCAATTGGGTTTTATTTATTGTGGCTAGTGCCATCTTTATTTACTGGTGCTGGGAACTAATAGTTCCACTTGGGAATAACAAAGACAGAGATTACAAATCACCGTCTAAAGTAAAGAGACCGTATTACGATCCTTCTATTTACAAAAAAGATTAATTAATTGATTGTTAGAAATACCGCTCCCTTCAAAAGGAGCGGTATTTTTTTTGTCTAAAAAAAAGAAAGGGACGAATCTATCAGAATCAGGCTACTTGCTTTCGACAAGTTTCTAGTTACTAGTGGTTCGATTTAAAATAAATGGGGCTAGGAATATGGATAGTGTTTCCTATAGCAAAAGCTCTTCCTTACTTTTGCATATTTCTCCTCATTTTTCCATTCTTAAATCTTTCACTTGCCGTTTGATAATAGGATATCGTTTGCTCCACAAGCGAAGGGTCTATAACTTTTAATTCCTGCATGGAGGCGTCTTTTTGAGACACCTGAAACTGCTTAACCTGTTTGCGATCATCAATCTGGGAGAATATGTTGTTTTTTAAAATTCCTAAGGTCCTATAATTACCGATGAAGGCTCTCTCTTCCCCTAGTTTTGTCTCATTTAAGTCTTTTCCATAGAGACTTGTTTTGTAACTCCAGTTTAAATAACCAAAAAGTGTGGGCATTAGGTCGATTTGCGACATGAGACGATCTATTTTTTGAGCAGGCTGAGGTAAATTATAAATAAGGGCAGGAATGTGATGCTTGTCGATGTTGATTTCCCATTTTCCAGCGCTGCTCGCACAGTGGTCTGCCACAATCACAAAGACTGTGTTTTTAAACCACGATTTCGTTTTTGCTTTTTCAATAAACTTTCCAAGGGCATAGTCCGTGTATTTCACCGCGGCCTCACGAGTGCCCTCGGGTAGGTCGATTTTGCCCTTTGGAAACGTGTAAGGTCTATGGTTAGAGGTCGTCATTACAAATTGAAAGAAAGGCTCATTTTGGCTTGCACTTTTATCTGCGTAGCGTAGGGCCTCAGAGTAAAGGTCTTCATCACAGATTCCCCAGGCGTTTTCAAAGCTTACGTGGCTATCGGGAATCGCGTAGCGTTTGGTTTTGATTTTGTCAGAGAGAGGGTTTCCTCGGTCTCGGTCAACAATGTCAAATCCTTGACCCCCAAAGAACGTGTTCATATTGTCAAAATACCCATCGCCTCCGTAAATGAAATAAGGATGGTAGTTTTTTTCTTCTATTATACTAGCGATCGAGAATAGATTCTCATTGGAAGGTCTTCGAACTATGCTGTTTCCTGGGGTTGGCGGGACGCTGAGTGTTAGGGCTTCCATTCCCCGAACCGTTCTTGTTCCTGTCGCGTAAAGGTTTGTGAAAAATTGGCTTTCTCCCGCCAATCTATCGTAATTGGGAGTTAAGTTTTTCTCATTTCCAAATTCTTTTAGAAAATCTGCGCTAAAGCTTTCGATCGTAATAAGAATAATATTGGGACGAGTCTCTTTTTCTGCTTTTGTAATTCGTTCGATCTGATCGTATTCACTCGAAGAATAATGCTGGTTATTTTGCAAAAGGGCTTTTTTCAAAATGGAATAGGCTTTCTTTTCTTGAAGGGTGGGGTAGAAAGTCGCGTAGTCCAGTTCGTTGGATCGAAAGGCAGCAAAGAAAGAAAAAACTCCATTTTTTCCGAGCTCGTTTACCACTAGATTGCTTGTAGAGTCGGCCTGTTTGTTTTTAAGCGTATTTAAAAGAAGTACAGATAAAAGTAAAACGGGAATAGCTACGAATGCTCTTTTTAATAAAGGCCTCTTGTCCGAAAAAGTGGCTCTAAAAATATGTTTTTTGCTCAGTAGCGTTAAAGTTCCTGCAATCAGAGCCACGAGTACTAGTACAATCAGAGCAATGGGGTAGGATTCATTGATATTGGAAACCACCTCGTAAGTGTAGATTAAATAATCCACCGCAATGAAATTAAATCGAACTCCAAATTCTTCCCAGAAAGGATACTCAGCCATGACACTAAAGTACATGATGATAAGAAGCACCGTCATATAAAAATAGGTGAAGATTCGATCTACGAGAGAGCCAATCCACCTTTTGGGAAATAGAAGTAAATAAAGGGTGTATAAAAATAAAAATAGGGTGGCCACACATAAATCAAAGACAAAACCTGTTAAAAAGGCCTTTAGAATCCAAACCAAACTCACATTCACATCTTGAAAGGACCAAATTAGAAGTATTAGTCTTGTCAAAAGAGAGAGTCCTAAATAAAGGATTCCCATGGAAAAAAGAAGAGCGAACCGACTCTTAAATAACTTTTTCATAAAGATAAGGGGAATAAATGAGCAGCAGAATAATCATAGTGGCAATGGCTGCAAAGGTCACAGCGCCCGCAGCTATATCTTTGATAAATCCTATTTTGGAATGGTAAGAGGGATGAAGAAAGTCACATAGTTTTTCCACTGCGGTATTGAGTCCTTCAATACTTAAAAGTAGTCCGAAGGCAAGGAACTGAAACATCCACTCGAAACGAGTAAGCTCAAAGTAGAGCCCAATGCCTACAAAAATAAGTGCAATAGAAATCTGGGTAATAACGGAATGTTCCGTTTTAACAAGTAAATAGGCGCCTTTAAAAGCATATCGAATACTTTTCAGTCGACCGATCAGAAAGCCATCGCTTGGGTTTTTCATATCCAATTAATAAACATGCAAAGTTGGATACAAATTTAGAATTAATTTTGAATTTTAGAAGAGGATATGTAGTCTTTTAATTCTAGTCTCCTAGGGTAGTAAGAGACAGAAAAATGAGACGATTTGAACAAAAAAGAAGAAACTAAAAATACCTACCTATAGGTATTTATTTTATTTTTCGAATTGTTGTATTTTGGTCTTAGGAGTATGGGGTATTCCCATCGGAAATTTTCTCTTAAAAAAAACCACTGCGATGAAAACCAAATTCGGCTTATTTATTGTCCTTCTGCTAGGTGCGCTCCAGAGCTTGGGAGCTCAAATCTATTTTTTTGATGCAACTAGGTATGCAGACGAGAATGATAGTTCTGGAAAACATATTTACAAAGAAGGAAGTATCAAAGTCCAGTTTTCAGTAGAAAAAAAAGAAGTTCTTGTTACGAATGGAGATTCGCAGGAGATACTCTATCGGGGGAGTTTTATAACGGATGTGGAAATTACACCGATGGAAGAGTACACAAATTATTTTTTTGTTGTCAACGAAATTAGTACTGTTCGTGTGATGGATTACAAGGATTCAAACAAAGAAGACGATTTAATAATGTTTGATAATCGGGAGGAAGAACTTCATCTTAAGGGTAAATTCAACAAACTTTATTAAAACAATCCTTTGACCTCTAAACACGGTGGAAGTTCTTAGAACGGAAAGACCCTGGTGATTAGAGGTTCAAAAGTCTTTTCTTAATTGCTATGGCAAGGAATTACTAGTACCGGGATAGAAGAGCTTTTTGTTAAATCTTTTGTCAGACTTCCTACAAACACATCGTAAATTCCACTTCTTCCATGAGATCCCATGACAATGTAATCCGCGTTTTTGTCTTTTGCATATTCTAAAATCACATCCTTGGCGATGCCTTGCCGAAGAAGGTGTTCACATTCCACTCCCATGGCTTTAATTTTTTCTTGCAAGGAGTTCAGAAGTGAAAGTTCTTCTTTGATTTCATTTTGTTCCACTTCGGGGAAGTATTGAAATCCCATATCTCCAATGGCAAATCCTATGTCGGAAGGAGCCACGTGAATGAGAAAGATTTTACCCTCTGTGGTCTTGGCAAATTTAACAGCTCCTTCTACGAGTAGATCGGTAGAATCGGAGAAATCAACTGGAAATACAATATTGGTCATAGCGATAGGGTTTTGTTTGATTAAAGTTAAACATTTTTTTTATTTTGACTAAAATCTTAATTCGATTTAACATGAAATTAAGCCTTCTCCTAGAAGAAAGCCTTATTTTTGTAGGAATTTAAGAAAATAGAGATGAAAAAATGCCTTGTTCTTTTTTTTAGTTTGTTCCTTTTTTTAGGGTTTGCGCAGGTGGATACCGCGCAAGTGGTTGTTTCGGGCCGTAGCAATAGCGTAGAGGCAATGAACAAACCCTACGTGATTCTAATTTCTGCCGATGGATTTCGGTATGATTATGCAAAGAAATACGGCGCTAAAAATCTTTTAGCCCTTGCGAGCAAAGGAGTCCAGGCCAAAGCGATGGTTCCATCTTATCCTTCCGTTACAGGACCGAACCATTACACACTTGTGACAGGTATGTATCCTTCTCATACTGGATTTGTTGACAATTATTTCTATGACAATCAAAGAAAGGACGATTTTTCAATGAGTCGAGCGGAAAAAATAACAGACGGCAGCTGGCTAAAAGGACTTCCGCTTTGGGGTCTGGCGGAAAATCACCAAACCATGGCTGCAAGTTTGTTTTGGGTAGCCTCTAATGGTAACGCTGGAGGAATAAGACCAAGTTATTATTATCCATACCACGAGAAGTTTGATGCAAAACAGCGTATCTCTATAGTTGAGAATTGGCTTAAACTTCCCGCAGAGAAAAGACCGCATTTAATTACACTCTATTTTTATCAGGTGGATAAGATGGGGCATTTGCATGGTCCCGATTCTAACGAGACTAAAGACGCAGTTTTAAAAGTGGACCAGGCGGTAGGAGAACTTGTGCAAAGAGTAAATAAATTAGGTCTATCCAATGTGAATATTATTTTTGTTTCGGATCACGGAATGTTAGGCGTCGATTTAGAAAATCCTCTTTCGATTCCTGAAGTTTTAAACGATACGGATCGTTTTCGTTTTGTGAATGCTCAGACTTTACTTCGCGTGCAGGTAAAAGATCCGGCTCAAATTTACTCTACTTATAAAGAGCTCAAAAGATCGCAAACTAAGGACTACAAAGTATACTTAGCTTCGCGTTTTCCTAAGAGACTGCACTACCGAAGTGGTACCGATACGTTTGCTTCTCGTATGGGAGATATATACCTAGTTCCCAAAAAAGGAAAGGTCTTTCTAAGCAAAAACGATTATAAAACGCCAGGTAAGCATGGCTATGATCCTAGGAAAGTCCCTGAAATGAAATCGGTATTTTATGCGATAGGGCCAGGGTTTAAAAAAGGGAAAACAATCGGAGAATTTAAAAATGTAGAAATCTATGGAATTGTGGCCGATCTTCTAGATCTTCCTTATTCACATCCGATTGATGGAACCCACAAGACAGCCAAGAAAGTTTTGGTTTCTGAATCAAAATAAGCTAGTCTTTCTTGAGGCTATACACCGAGAGGCTAGCGGCAGGACAAGGAAATTCTCCCCAGCCGGATTCGTTTATTTCTACATCTTGCTTTGTGTGACCAAGAAGATCGAAAAAACGCATGCCTGCATATCTTTTGCCCACTTCCATCGAAATGGAATTCTCCCCTGAATTACTGAGCACCACTGCAAGCCCCTCATGCTTGTCATCTCCTTCTCTTGTCCAGCCAATGCAAGTAGGTTCCAAGAAGAAATCTCGCTGCATTCCATAAGCGTGATTTTTTCTTGCTTTTAAAAGAAGCTCAAGGCTATCTACTTTGGGGAGGAGGATTTCGTACTCATTTCCATCTTCCCCTTTGTCTATGTAGCTTGCACCAAATAGGTCGGGATAGAACAGACAAGGATAGGCTTCTTCTCTCAGTAGGATTAAAGCGTAGGCTAGAGGTTTAAACCAAGGCTCCACAGGCGCTTCTAATTGTTGAAGCGGTTGCGTATCATGGTTGGCGACCACGGTCACGGAAAGATCAGGCCTTTCCTTCGTAAGGGTCTCTTCAAAGATTTGAGTGAGGTCAAAGTTTTCCCCTTGTTTGGACGCCAAATGAAATTGATGTTGCAGCGAAGAGTCAAATAAACTCATGCATTCTTCGGTGGCGGCTATGTACTCCAGAAGGAGGTGCAGCTGCCCTGGCGCCCAGTATTCACCTACGGCAAATAGATTTTTTCCCGTATTCGAACGAAGATTGTTGAGCCATTCTTTATAAAAGTCTGGAGATTGATGCTTCACCGCATCCAGTCTTACGCCATCAAAGAAAATTTGATCGTGATACCATTTGCCCCATCGACCCAGTTCTTCTCTTACGAAAGGATTTCGGTGTTCAATATCATTGTACATCAAGTAGTCGTAATTGCCTTTTTCGTCACCAATCACTTCTTCCCAACCTTCTCCAAACTCGTTTATGATTTGAAAGATTCCTTCCTCCTGCCCCTCCGCGTAATCTACTCCTGAGAAACAGGTAAAGTTCCACTGAAAAGTGGAGTATTTCTGTTTGCGTCCAGGAAATGTAAATTTAGTATAGCTTTCAATCTCAAAGGGTTCAGAGAGGTTTTCTTGTCGGTTCTCGGGATTGACACGTACGACATGAAATTTTTCTTTTTCATCGCCTCCGGCTTTATGGTTGAGCACTATGTCTGCAAT
>JAEWIE010000032.1 GCA_023387375.1 Bacteroidota bacterium
AAATAAAAAAACCGACATGAGAGAGTTGAATCTACAAATGTCGGTCTTGTGAACGCGGAAGGAGTCGAACCCTCAACCTTCAGAGCCGTAATCTGACGCTCTATCCAATTGAGCTACGCGTCCATTATCGTTTTACGGTTTGCAAATATAGGACTTTTTTATTTTCTTTGAAAGATGAAAAGCAAAATAATTTTATTTCTTTTTCTTGGTCTGCTCCTTAGTTGCGAGGGAAAGAAGCAAATGGTTTCTAGTGAATCGGTTACGATTTCAGAAACGGTTTCGTATCAGTGGCAAAAAGACAAGCTTGTTCTTACCACCGCTAAATCTCAAACAAGTTGGAGTTCAGTCGATTTGCCTTTAAAGCGAGCTGTCGTTCTCAACGCAAGTTTGATCGGCTATTTTTTAGAATTAGGAATTGAATCAAATTTGGTGGGGGTTTCTAGTCCTGAATATATTTATTCTGATAAAATTTTGGATGCGATTAAATCGGGGCAAATTCAGAATGTCGGGAGCGAACAAAAGTATGATTTAGAAAAAATCTTAGCTTTAAAACCTCAGGTGATCTTCACCAATTACATTGCCAATTTTGAAAATACATACGATATCCTAAAAAAGAGTGGAATTCAAATAGTCTTCTTAGATGAATATTTAGAAACCGATCCGTTGAGCAAAGCTAAATACCTTCAGGTTTTTGGCGCTTTGTTTGGCGTAGAACAAAAGGCACTTGAGTCTTATACTGCTATTGAAACGAAGTACAATACCCTTAAAAAAGAGGCGCAGAAGGCCCCTACAAAGCCGCTTGTCATCACCAATGAACTTTACGGAAGCCAGTGGTTCATGCCTGGCGGTAACACTCAATTTGCAATTTATATGAAAGATGCAGGTGCGAAGTACTTGCTAGAGGACAATGAAGAGAAGAGAGCAATTCCCTTAAGTTTTGAGCAGGTGCTTGTAGAAGCAAAACAAGCCCGTCTTTGGGTGAATGCAGGAAATTACACTAGAAAATCGGATATGCTCGCTTTGCACCCTAACTACACAAAATTAGAGGTTTTTCAAAAAGGAAAAATTTATGGGATTTCAGGGAAAATCCAAGGGAAAGCCAACGATTACTTTGAATCCGGTGTCGTGAGGGCTGATTTAGTGCTGCAGGATTATATTAATATTGTGCATCCTGATTTAATTCCATCGGATTCCCTCGTTTATTTTAGAGAACTACAGTAAATCTCAAATTCGAAATCCCTATTTTTGCAGCACCTATGTGGAAGTTTATAAAAAGAATTGTTTTTCTAGTCATCGTCCTATCCCTACTAGGGTTACTCGCCGGTCGTTTTTTCAATCCGCCTATTACCTTTACGCAGATCGGTGGTGTGGTTAAATATGGGAAGTTGCAAAGAGACTATATCCCACTTCAGGACATGGGCGTTCAGATTCAAAAAGCGGTAATTGCCGCGGAAGATCAGAAGTTTTTTCAGCATAATGGATTTGATTATGAGGCCATACAAAAAGCCTTAAAGCATAACGAACAGGGAAAGAAACTTCGGGGAGGAAGTACCATCTCTCAGCAAACGGCAAAAAATGTGTTTTTGTGGCAATCCCGGAGCTGGATCCGAAAAGGATTTGAAGCCTTTTTTACTTTCGCAATGGAAGCGCTTTGGCCAAAACAAGTAATTCTGGAGCGATACCTCAATTCCATTGAAATGGGACAGGGCGTCTTTGGAATTGAGGCTGCATCGCATTATTATTTTGGGAAGAATGCAAAAAGTTTAACTAAAAGTGAGGCGGCCTGGATTGCAGCGATACTACCTAGTCCACAGAAATACGATCCCAACTATCCTTCTTCTTACTTGAGGAAAAGGCACAATTGGATTTTAAAACAGATGACGCACGTGCGTTTACCTTAATCTACAAAAAGACTATTCATGGCATTATTTCTTTCAAATAAACCGGCTTTTGGAAGTGTTCTTAGAAAATACTTTAGTTTTAAGAATGAAACGACCTCACTTGAGCCTTTGTTTGAAGTGTTTCATAGCCTTAAGAAGGAAGACTTTAGCGTTGTACTCGATTTTTTCGAGCAAAGTGAAGACATTACACAGAACTTTGCATCCTATATAGAAGGACTCTTTAAAGACAAGCCTTTTAATCTTTCTCTTACGGAGGCCAATATTCTTTCGGAAAACTCGTTTTTTCCGGAACTTAGAAAAAGAACCTTAGACTTTATCTTGCCTCCTGTCGGAAATGAAAATTCAATTTGGTATTTAGTGGATTTCATCTCCACAAGACCGGGAAGTGATCTAAAGTATTTGAAAAGCATTCCCTCGGAGCAGTTGGATACCTTTTTCAAGTTGCTAGGCATTGAGGATCTTATCACCCGACCGAAGGTGAAAAGAGAAATGCTTTTCTCTGCCAATATACTCGCTTGGAGAGCCGTAGGAAATGCTTTAGAAGTGGGCGTCATGAACATGGTGCCTGAATACATGAATTACGACAATCCTTTTCTCGCGCTTCAAGACGAGATGGACCTTCTTAAAGCAGAGATGACGAAGAATCCTGATTTTCAGTTTTCCTCCAAAGATCCCGAATACAAGCAGATTAACATTTATCTCAAGCAATGTCTTCAGTTTATCGATACGGCCTTTAAGAACTCCTCTAAATACGGGATTACCAGTAGAATTAACCAGTCGCTCTTAAAGATTCGTCAACAGATTAACCGAATCGGTGATATCTTCTCTCTCTGGGCTATTGATGGGCCTGAGGACGTGGTAAAAAACTCCAAAGAATTAATCTTTAAGATTATGGAGTACAAGTCGCATAAGAACAATATTTCAGAGCTCTTTGACGACGCGACAAGACTTCAGTCGCACCTCATTACAAACCATACGGCGGAGACCGGTGCCCATTACATTACCTCCACAAGAAAAGAATACATGAAGATGTTCTACAAAGCGAGTGGAGGAGGGATGATTGTAGGGGCGCTTTGCGTATTAAAACTCCTTTATGGCTATGCCCCCGGCAGTGAGTTTTCCCACGCCTTTATGTACGCCTTAAATTACGCGATGGGCTTTATCATGATTTATTTGATGGGCTTTACCTTAGCGACCAAACAACCGGCTATGACAGCGGCTACCATGGCCAAGGTTCTTTCGGATGAGAAAAACGCTTCCACCAACTATAAGGAATTTGCCCACTTGATCTCAAAGTTATTTCGAAGCCAGTTCATTGCCTTTATCGGAAACGTAGCCTTAGCCTTTCCAGTGGCGCTTGTGCTTATCTATGGACTCGATGTGCTGTTTAATCAAAACTTTGCGACCGACAAATCGCCTGTTATTTTAAATAACCTGAATCCTTTTGAATCCAAAGCCCTCTTCCATGCGAGTATCGCTGGGTTTTATCTTTTTGTTTCGGGGATTATCTCGGGAAGTGTAGGAAATAGCTCCGTGTACTACCAGATTCCAGCCCGTATAGACAAAAATCCTATTATCAATTCTTTGCTTGGTAAACGCTTTGCTAGTGGCCTCTCAGACTACTATCAAAAGAACTGGGCGGGTATTATTTCAAACTTTTGGTTTGGGGTGATGCTAGGGATGACTGGGCCTATTGGGAAGTTCTTAGGTCTAGATCTAGACATTCGACACATTACGTTTGCCGCTGGAAACTTTGCGATTGGACTGTACGGACAGGACTTTAATGTGAGCACAATGACCTTTTGGATTGGATTTGTCACGGTCTTCCTTATTGGATTCTTTAACTTCCTTGTAAGTTTTGGATTCTCCATGGCTCTTGCTTTTCGATCAAGAAAAATTACATTTGGAGCAGTACGCATCATCTTAAAAGAAATTGGAAGGTATTTCCTTTCCAATCCTCTTCGCTTTTTCATACCGATTCGTTCCTTAGAGCTCGATTCAAAGGCCAAAGAACTGGTGGAAAAGACCTCTACAAAATCTGAAGAGAAGTCACTTTAGTCTCGCCAAGGGCCTCTTGAAATTTTTTTAGAAAAAAGGATTTTCGCATGCGAAAGTCATTCTTTAAAAGAGGAGAGAGTATTCTTATTTCAAGGGTTGTTCCGTTAAGTCTAACACTTTGAATTTCCGCGTACAGTGAACTATCGAGATAGTCTTTTAAAAGGTCTCTTGCTTTTTCGCTTACCAATTGCTGCTGAAATCCACTTTTTTTGGCAAAGATTTCCATGAGCTCAGAGGCTTTGAATTCTCGTTTTTTCCTGCGCATAGTCTAATTCTTTAGCAAGTTTTCTTGGGAAGTAATTTCAAAGATCTTACTGTCCTCGTGAATTCTTTTTACAATTTCTTCCGTTCTTTCTTTGTCGGTATCGGTGATAAACATCTGACCGAATTTCTCTCTATTAATAAGAGCAATTAGGTTGCTTACTCTGTGGGAGTCTAGTTTGTCAAATATATCGTCTAAAAGTAGGATAGGGGTCTTATGCGTAAGTTCTACAAGTCGCTTGATTTGAGCGAGCTTAAGGGCAATCAAAAAAGATTTTTGCTGTCCCTGCGAGCCTATTTTCTTTAGAAGATTCCCGTTCATTTCAAAAAGAAGATCGTCTTTATGGATCCCGCTCGAAGTATAAGTTAGTTGTCGATCTCGACTAAGATTCTTTTCTAATAGACTGCCAAAATCATTTGCGCTTAGTTCTGATTGATAGCGAACGCTAATGGATTCTTTTCCTCCAGAGAGCGTAGAGTAAAACTGCTGAATGAGAGGGTTTAAGTTCTCAATAAACTTCTGTCTTTTTTCAAAGAGAGGCAGGCCATATTCTAGTAGAGGAGCTGAGTAAATATCAAGTGAGTCGAAATCAAAACTTCGGTTCTTTTGAAAGTACTTTAAAAGCGCATTGCGCTGCTTAAGGGTTTTCTGGTATTGAATGAGCTGAAAGAGATATTCTGAATCCGTTTGCGAAATCATTTGGTCTAAAAAGCGCCTTCTGCTTTCTCCCGAATCGGTAATTAAGTTAGAGTCGTAAGGAGAAATTAAAACCGTAGGTAGATAGCCAATATGGTCTGCTAATCGGGGGTAAATTTTCTCATTCTTCTTTAGGCTTTTTTTGCCCTCTAAGGGCATTTGAAGCTGAAGAGTGCTTTGCTTGGAGGTTCCTTCTTCGAGCGAATTCTCTTCTAGAATTTCAGCATTCAGGCTAAAAAAATCCATTCCCTCTGAGATGCTCGAACTGTCCGTGTTTAAAAGAAAGCTTTTGCCTACGGATAGGTAATGAAGGGCATCAAGTAGGTTGGTTTTGCCACAGCCATTGTTTCCGACAAAACAATTGATTTGTGAGGAAAATTGAAAATCTCGGTTTAGATGATTTTTAAATTGGGCAATGTGGAGCTGAGAAACAACCAAAAGATAAGAGAGTTAAAAAGTGAAGTAAAAATTACAAGGCTCAAAAATACTCCATTAATATGAGAAATAAAAACGGAAGACCTGAGCAGAGCTCTACCCAAAGGGAAAAATAGCTATCTCTCTTTTGAGGCGTAGCGTAGTAGATCAGCACTCCTGAAATCACCGCCGAAAGAAAGAAACTGAAGGCATAGATCTCGCTAAGGAAGTAGGAGGCGCATAGTGAACTTCCAAAAAGAAGAAGATAGGCGATGGTTTTCGTTTTTGGGATTCCTATTAGTCTTGGAAGAGTTAAGATTTTGTCTTTGGGAAGGTCGCGAATGTCAAAAGGTAGCACTAAGGCGGTAATAAAGAGCCAGCTTATAAAAAAGATAGGCCACTGAATCGGTTCTGAAAACAGCCATGCATTGACAAGGGCCCAAATGAGACCGACGTAAAAAACCTTGAGTAGTGGCACCTTTCGAACCGTGTCGTCTAGAAAAGCAGAGTTATATAAAAGCCCCAAGAGAACAATAATGAGCCACTTTAAAAGACGTATTTCATTATGATTCAAAATAATAAAGAGCGCAGAAACCAAAAATGTTACTATATTTAAAACGAGAATCTTAGAGAGCTTTTTCTTTTGTCCTTGGTATTTTGTGTAAAGATATCCACTCAAATAGGTGACAAAGATTAAAACGAAACTCGGAAGTCGGAACGCGTTTTGCTCTATCATGAAAAAGACGGCAAATAGCGTTCCCATAAGGGATACGAAGATTTGCGAGTCGATTATATAGGTTTTAAGACGAGACATAACGTTCATAGAAACAAAGTTACACTTTTAACCTTTTGCTTTTTTAAGAATATAATATATATGCCCTTTTAAGCATTTGCACACTAAAAAAACAACTATGATGAAAAACACCTTAATTCTGCTGGCTCTTTTTTTAATTGTACCCATAGGTCTTTTAAAATCGCAATCGTATTATGAACTCAAATGGAAAACGGTGGAAAGCAATAAGAAACAGGGACTTTTTAAGAGCAATCTTCCCCTTTTAAAAGACATTGAAAAGAAAGCTATAGAGCAGAATAAGGCGAGCGAATTAATTCGGTCTTTAAAGGAGCAGTTTGCGATTCTAAATCTAACAAGTGACGATGAGAACAACCGCATCGCCTCTGAATTTTTCGCAAGCTTAGAAAAGGTGTCTCCCGAACTAAAAGGAGAATCCAAAAGTTTGTTTGAGGTACTTAAGAGCGAATTTTTGTATGAATTCTACCAGCGTAACCGCTGGAAAATTCAGGCGAGAACAAATGTGTTAAATCCAGATTATAGTGAAATTGAAACTTGGAGTGCACTTGATTTTAAAACAGAAATTGGGGAAAACCTAGATGAATTAGCAAAGAGAAAAAGCGAGTTAGAGACCGTAAAAATGGTTCCTTACCAGAAGCTGTTTGGGGAAAAATTTGACTTGCAGTACGTCGAGTCGCTTTGGGTTTACTTCCGATTACAGCAAATCACCTATTTGAAAGACTCGGGTCTTTTTACAAAGAATGAACTCACGAAGAATAAAGAAGAAATTCTAAGCATTTACAAGGATCTAATAGCTTCCACTAAGGGAAACGCCCAGCTCTATTTAGAGCATCAAAAACTTCTTTTTGAGTGTGAGGCCGAGGCCTGTGAAAACAAAGTGGATAGGCTTACTTCCCTTTATAATAGCACTAGTGAAAAACTAGATTATAAGGTAAAACTCATTGAAGGGATCGTAGAGGAATTAATCGCTCAAGAGAAACCTCAAGAGGCAAGAAAATGGACCCAGGTGGCAATTTCTACTTATCCGAAATCTCTTTTTTTAGAAGCGATTCGAGCTCAAAAAAATCGGATTGAGCAGCCCGTAGTGCAGGTTCTTTTTCCGACGCAAGTAGATGCGAACCTTCCCATTCATTTGGTGGCAGAGCATAAAAATGCTTCCTCCTTCAAACTTAAAATTTATGAGGTCACTAGAGACAAAGAAGGGTTTTTAAAAATCGTACAATCCTCTTATCAAAAGGATCTTTATGAGTCTATACAAAAGAACTTCGTGAAAGAGGCGAGTTTTACGCTTCCAAGGTCTAATGATTTTAAGCTACACAAAACGTCCTTTGCGCTCGAGGGATTAAAGCCAGGACTCTACGTGGGGGAATACCGAGTAGATTCCACTGAGGTGGATCCATTTTACTTTCTGGTCTCTGAAGATCGGGTCTTGACACAGAAAAATGGCGTAACTAAAGGGGATAAAGACCAATTTCAGTTGCAAAATAGAATTTCGGGTAAGGCCTTAGGTAACGCAGAAATTCAAATTTTAGAATATGTCCGAGGAGCGAATTTTAAGTCATACCGAGTCAAAACGAATGGGAATGGCGAATTCATTTTCCCTACTTCCTCCAATCAAAATCTCTATCGTTACTACCTTTTAGAATCGAGCGGTGGAAAGGGCTATTCTATACTGAGTCGTTATGGGGAAAATGGCTACCGTCAAATTGATGAGAACAAGGGGCCTTTTTATCGCACTCAGCTCTTTATGGACAGAGCGATTTACCGTCCTGGACAAGTCGTGTATTTCAAAGCCGTTGTCTCCGAGTCTCATCCTGAGACCCATTCTGAAAAGGTAGCTTCTGGAATTAAACAAAGCGTCGAACTCGTAGACTCAAATGGAGTCACTGTTAGTACAAAAGAATTTGTAAGTGGCGAATTTGGGAGTTATAACGGAAGTTTTACCTTGCCTACTTCCGTACTTCCAGGAGTGTTTTATTTAAGAACGAAAGGGGGCCAGAATGCTTCAAATTCGTCGAATCAAGGTCTTGAAGTTTCTAAATCCTTCCGTGTGGAAGAGTATAAGCGTCCTAATTTTGAGGTGGTTTTTGAGCCGCTTAAAGTCGAGTATAGATATGGCGAAACCCTTACGCTCAAAGGAAAGGCAGAATCCTACAGTGGCGTTCCGATGGCCAATATCCCTGTGAATTACGAGATTAAAAAAGAGAACATTCGATGGATGTATTTCCGCTGGTTTCCACAAACCTCTTCGAATGAAAATTCGATCCTAGGAGAAACAACAACCAATGATAAGGGAGAATTTGAAATCCACCTTACACTAGAAAAAGATCCTAATTTAAAAGGAGTTCAAGTGGATAGGTATGAGGTAAATGCGAGTGTCATGGATCTTAACGGAGAGAGTATTAGTGCGGAGCAGGCTTTCAAAGTAGCATCCGTCTCTCATTATTTAAATGCGGAAGGAAAGGATTTTTATTTAGCAAATGAGCCTACTGAATTTTCAGTGCAAGTCAAAAACTATAGTGATCAGGATTTAGATAAGAGCTATTTTGCTAGGTTAGAACTGCTTGAGGGTCCATCGAAGCTTTACCGAGATCAGTACAAACCTCATGTCCAAGATTTAGCTTTATTAAGCAAAGAAGAATTTACTAGAAAATTCCCATTTGACCGATATGATCAAAAGGAACTAGAAAAAGAATCTAGCGTTAAAAAAGTGGTACTTAGTGGAAAGTCCTCACAAGGAAAGACTCTTTCGTTTGGAAAATTAAGTCCTGGTATTTATGAGCTTACCCTATACAATAAAGAAGGAATTGATACGATTCAAACCAAAAAACGATTTGAAGTGTATAGTCCTAAAGGCCTTAGTGGAAATCAATCTCCTTTTGCTGTCTTAGTTCAAGAAAAAGATTCACTTCAAAGAGGGGAGAGTACCACGATTTATGCATACTCCGCCATTCCAGGTGCTATCGCTCGATTCTTTATTCAAAATGGCGATGGAAAAACCCTTTTAGAAGAAAAACCCTTCCGAGGTGGCGTAGCCAAATTGGAAGTGACTGCTCCTAATGATCCTAAGGCCGACCAGCTACTTGTTCAATTGCAAGTCTCAAGTTTAGGAGAGGTTCAAACGAAAAGTGCGGACTTTACAATTGTACAGCCTTCAAAAGATCTAACGATAGAAACCACCGTGTTTAGAGACAAACTAGAACCGGGTCAAGAAGAAAATTGGAGCGTAAAGGTGAGTGGGAAAGGAAAAGAAAGAATTAATGCCGAGCTCCTAGCTACGATGTACGATAAAAGTCTAGATGCATTCGCATCTAATCCTATTCGTTGGAATCGGGTGAGTTATACAAACTCTTATTTTACGAGGTATGATCATCCGGAGGATTTTACTTATGTTCAATATTCGAAACGAGTTCCTTATATGCGAAGTAAATATGTGCAGCTTCCTTACTTCTCGTGGATGGATGCAAATTATAGAGCAGGGGGACAAGTGCTCATAAGAGGAATGGCTAGTGTGCGCCCCGAATCTCTGCAGAATCAATCGGCGAAAATGGAAAGGCAAATGGACAGCGCAGCGGCCCCTGCCGCAGCTCCAATGAATAAAGCAGCGAGCGATGCTGCAGATTTTGCGTTGGAAGAGAAGCCTATGGTTCCCTTAAGAGAAAACTTGCAAGAAACCGCCTTTTTCTTTCCAGAACTAAGAACGGATGCAGAGGGAAATGTCCATTTTGAGTTCACTTCTCCTGAGGCGCTCACGCAGTGGAGACTTCAGTTCCTTGCCCATACAAAAGATCTGCAAATTGGCCTTTTGGAGAAGGAAGTCGTGACGCAAAAGAAACTTTCGCTTACGGTCAATTATCCAAGATTTTTAAGAGAAGGAGATCAGTTGAAACTTAAAACTCGTATTTCTAGTCTAGTGGATAAACCCTTAAAAGGGGAAGCTACTATTGCGATTCTTGATGCTTCTACACTTGAAGATATCACGAAGAAGTTCGGTTTTGCGAGCCTCTCTCAACGATTTGATTTAAAGGCAAATTCTAGTGCGCTTGTTGAATATAGCCTTACGGTACCTAAAGGGGTGAGCGCTATTTTAGTAAGATCCACTGCAAAATCGGGAGAGTTTTCGGACGGAGAGCAAAAACCGATTGCCATTTTGCCTAATCGCAAATTAGTGACCGAGGCGCGCGCGATCTTTGTAAGAGAGAAGGAAAGAAAGTCTTTCCAGCTTGATAACTTGCTAAAGGGAAATTCCTCTACCATGGAGCCTCTTCGCGCCACGCTTGAGCTCTCTACAAATCCAATCTGGGAGGTTCTATTTGCACTTCCAAGTCTAATGGAGGATACGCAAATATCAGCAGACTCTCAATTTAACAAATGGGTTGCACAGGTCCTTGCGCAGGAAGTTCTAAAACAAAATCCAAGAATAGAGCAGGTATTTTTAGCCTACCAATCTAAGGATCTTCTCGAATCGAATTTAGAGAAGAACAAAGAATTAAAAGAGCTTCTATTAAAAGAAACACCTTGGGTTTTAGAAAGTGAAAATGAAAAAGAGCAAATGCAAAGTCTTGCCCGACTTTTTGATCGTAGCACGATGAAGGCAAATACGACTGCGAATTGGGCAGCGCTTCAAAGACTTCAAAATCCAGACGGGGGCTTTAGCTGGCAACCCGGAGCGCCAAGTTCTTACTACACGTCTCTTTACCTATTAAAGAACCTAGGTAGAATTAATCAGTGGATAGGCAAAGACTTAAATGCATACAGCACGGATCTCGATTCTCTTGTGAAAAAACTAGTGAGTTACATCGATAGGGAAGTACAAAGATATGAAGGCTATAAAGATCCTCTTCTTACTTCCAATTCTGTGATCAATTATTTAGACGCTCGTCATTATTGGGAAAAGGCGTATCCTTTAAAAGGGGTAGGACTTACTTTAAAAACGGCATTTATTAAGAAAGCTCCAAGCTTTAAACCGACGGACTATACGTTCTATGGACTGCATAGAGGGGCTCTTCTTCTAAGTGAATACAAACTTACAACCACTTCAAAAAAACTACTTACCTACTTAAAAGAAACGGCCGTAGATTCTAAAACACAGGGAATATATTGGAAAGAGAATGCCGGAAATTGGGGCTGGTTCTCCTCAAGTATAGCCAATCATGCAGGCGCACTAGAAGCCTTTACTACGTTGGCTCCCTCGGATCAAAAAACGATTGAAAAGCTAAAATTATGGCTCTTAACGCAAAAAGAAGTGAGTCATTGGGATACATCAAGAGCGACCGCTGAAGTGATTTACCTTCTTTTAAATTCTGGCGCTTCATGGACTGGCCTAGAAAGTGATGAGACCGAAGTTCTTTGGGGAGGTGAGAGCATCAAAGATGATCTAGTGGTAGAAGCCCCTGGATACCTGAAAGCGCAGATTAATTCCAAAGAAATTTCAAAAGA
>JAEWIE010000037.1 GCA_023387375.1 Bacteroidota bacterium
GGTGCATAACCCCCCTTGCATAATGGAGAATAAGGCCGCAGTTCCATAAAAACACTGACGCTTTACGGGAATCCCAAAACCTAAAAGTACTTCCTCTTCATTTGCAATGGGTGGCACTAAAAATTCTTTGATAAATTCAAATTCTTTTTCAAAATCAGAATAACTCTCTACCGAAAGTTCTCCCTTCAGCCTTAAGGCCTTTTCTAGACTTTCAATGAGTCGATTTAATTGCGCGGCTTTCGAAGGAGATTCTGTTTTGACCCTCTCGCTTAGATAGCGTAAAAAAGGCTCAAAAGAGAGTTCTACTTGAAGTCCTTCAAGTTCTTTATCAAATGTTTCAATCGCAATCGTATCTTGCTTTATCATTAGAATTTTGATTTTAATCTAGATAGTTCCTTTCTTTCTGTGAATTTAAAATCTAAGCCCTAAAGTTACATAAGGACTCCAACCTTCGCTCGAGTATCCTCCCACCACTTGAATAACCATTAATTGAGCCGGCGCATAATAAAGGCCTCCTCCTACACCTTGGTGAATTCTTGAACTATTAAACCCTTTGGCCCATACTTTTCCCACGTCATAAAACCCAAGGAGTCCTAGTTGCCCTGGCAGAAGATAGCTTCCAATGTCTAAAAGTTTAACGCGGGCTTCTAAATTGTTGTATAGCATGTGTTCCCCTGCAAAGCGGTATTTTCTGTAGCCCCATAAATTGCCTTGGCCGCCCAAATAAAGAGCCTGATAAAAGGTCGGATTCCCTAAGGTAAATCCACCTCCAATTCGGTTTGCAAAAATAATGGAATTTTTGGCAATAGCCTTGTAAAATGAAAATTCTCCTGTGAGTTGTCCAAACGATTTAGACTCTTCATTTAAGCCTGTATACCCTCGAGCCCTTAGGTTTAGGTAGCCTCCCTCAGAAGGAAGAACTTTACTATTCCTTGTATCTCTTTCGTAGTTTGCTACCAGTCCAGCAAAGAGTTTGTCCTCCTCTAAAGTGTTCTTGTCATAGGTATTGACAAGTCCACTGAAAAGGAAGCGGTCTTCGTTATCCTTTTTATTCAAACTATAATATTCAAGGGCAGGTCCTATGCTAAATTCAGAATTGGACGTCTCCCAAGCTAGACTTGGACTAAGTTCAATCAGATTAAAACGAGCTCTGTAGTAACGAAGATCGTGATTTTCCTGATCAAAGACCGATGCATTCCCAAGGCCAAAAAAGTTCTGAGTATTGTTAGGCACATAGGCGCTCGCATCAATTCGAAGATCTGCTTTTCCAATCACTTCCTTCCAACGGCCTTTGTAGTCTACTTTAAAAGAGCCTGTCGCTAAGGCTGCTTTTACAAGTAGTTGCTGCGTATGAGTAAAAGGAGTTTTTCTAAATCCACGCTGGTGCGTATATTTGAATCCTCCTCCAAGCATAATTCCGTCGTCTAAGTTGTATCCTGCCGTCACGAGAGGCATAGTGGTACTTCGTAGATTGACGGGCACAAAAGCCACCATCGTGCTATCCTTTCCTTTGTGATGTCTGAGTTTTGAATTTAAATCGTTGTAGGTGGCCTCAGACTGGTATTCGTATAGATCGATTGGACGTTTGGAATCGCTAACGGCAATATTCTTTTTATCCTTTCCAGAAATTAGGCGTAGTTTTATTTTAGAGTCTCGAGGCGCAAGTTTTACCTGGTCCTCTCCCGCTTCAAGGTAAAGACGAATTTCTTTAGTGAGAGCAGGATCGTACCATTTGTTCATGAGCTCCTTTTTAATTTCTCCTTCCTTATTAATCTTGTTAACGCTCACCTGAAGTCCTCCACCCTTCTCCTCCACAACGACGTTCTCGTCTTTGTTGGTTAAGCGAATGTCAACGATGGAATTGATAAAGCGATAGTAAGTATCCATTTGCTGGGGCATCTGATCTCTTCTCTTTTTCAAATCCTCGAGAATCTCTTTGCCTCGAATGTCATAAGAGGATTTAGGAAGCGCATGCACACTTTGCACAAGTACCGAATCTGTGATTTTTTCAACAAATTCACGGCTTAATTCATTCCACTCCGCCTCATTAAATTGCATTTTTGGATGGGCGTTTAAGAAATCGGATTTAAGTAACGCAAAGTTAACCTTGCGAATCTCCGGTGCAAAGCCTTTGTTGGCAGGCATCGCAAACCAAGATCGAGAAGCAAGTCGAGGGAAAAATCCGTCCATTAACCGTAGTACTTGATCTCGGTCTCTAGGAACGACCTCATAGTCTTTGTCCTTTCCAGGTAGCTGATCAAACCAGCGGTACTGGTCTCCATGCCTATCCCAATCCCCTACCAATAGATCAAGCATGCGGGATCGCACAAAGGTTTTGGCCCCAAATGTATCGTCATTGTCGTTGTAAATCTTTTCAAGCATTTTCGGAGTGTTGTCCGATTTCCCCAAAGGTTCTCGCTCTTCTAGAAGAGCCATCGTACCTGCAAAATCTAAATTGTGAGCTCCTAAGGCTGGATCTTCTGCGACCATCCCAATTACAGGTTTTGTGGAGGGTACTCCAAGGGCATTTGCAAGGGGCGGCATCATAAGCGCTGAATAAGGATGCTGTGCGCTGACGGCATCGTCTAAAAGATCCTCTGCAAAGGTATCATGCAGCGTGGAGGGAATTAAAGACTCAGAGTTTTTATTCACACTTCGTAGAACCCACTGTTTACCTGTGGGATCTTCTAATCGAAGAGAAACCGTTTGCATGCCTCCTCCTCTTTTGATAGGCGTAAGACCGCCCGCTACTTCCGATACGCGGATTACAGGAAGCTCTGTAGGCGCAGCCCATTCTTTTCTATAGTTTTCACCAAAAAGTTTACGGTGAAGTTTTCCTACTTTATCAAACTCTTTGTTCGCACTTACTATCACGCTGTCCTTCTCTAGTCCAAGCCCCGCAGTGCCCACTAGATACGGTTTCTCTTCTACATAAGGGATTCTATAGGAAAAAGCCTTCTCCACTGCGCCTTCATCGTATGTATAATAGCTAAGTACAGTCGTTCGATCCGATAAGAAATCCACACTTACAAACCCTTGCATTTTGCTTGCAAAGAGTGAGTTAGAATGCTTTTTAATGTAGGTGCTTTTGGATCCCGATCCGCTTACAATTTGGTAATTGAGTTTGGGATCCTTGATAAGCTGTAGGCCATGCTCATGTCCCGCGGCATAAATCACATTGGAAAACCCTTCAAACACTCCACTTACCTTTTCAATTAAATCTTGATAGTCCGGGTGAGCAATGTCCTCTGCATTTAGAAAAACAGATTGTCGAAGCAGTGGATAGAGTGACCCCACAACGGGAAGTGGAATATATAAGTTTTTGTTAATCGCGGTTAAGGGAAATATATGATCTTTTAGTTCATAATTCCCGCCATGAACCCCGTTGGATTTGAATGGATGGTGAGAAGTAAGTAGAATGGTTTTGTCTTTGTTTTTATAAAGCAAGTTCTCTAATTTATCCACCACTTCTTCTTTGGTGGTGCACTCACAGTCCGCTTCTACATTTTCTTTTGAATAAGGAAAAAGCCACCACTCGCTGTCGTAGGCAAGAACCACCACTTGATCTGAAATGGGAATCTCAATGGGATCTGGACAGCCATTTGAAGGAATGAGTTTAAGGTTATCATCGTTTTGCGAAGCTAAGAACTCTCCCTGCGCCTTAATTTTAGCAAGTCCCTGTTTTCCCATCTTGTCCCAATCGTGATTACCTGGCAGAAAATACACAGGCGCTCCTTTGGCGCGCATGGGTCCAAACTGAGAGCGAAGAATCTCCTCTCCTCTCTTTTTGTCCTCTGTTCCCTCAAGGCCCATGCCTCGGGGGTAAATATTATCACCCAAAAAGAAAACCGTGGTTTTGTCTTTGATAATTAATTCAGCGGCTTTGGGAATCACCGTCTGTTGCTTATAATTTAATTCTCCTGCATCGCCAATGAGAAGGACTCTGTTTTGGATTTCGCTTTGCGCAAAAAAGGCGCAAACCATTGAAGGCAAAAGCGTAAGTGAAAAATATCGTCTCATAGCTAGGGAATTAAATCAAACTTTAAAAGAGTGGGTTTGCTTGTTTTGCTCCCTCCCTCGTTACTTATAAAAAGTGCTCCCTCTTTATCAAACGTAAGACCTTCCGGCTGGTTATAAAGTTTTGGATCGAGAGCGTAGGCCGCTTTTGGATTCATTTTTTCATCTAAGACCACAAGCATTTGGTTCACGGAAGAAAGTAAATACCACTCTGAGGTCCTTGGGTTTTGGTGCAAAGCAGAGGGTCTAAATTTCTTTCCTTTAAGGCTTAAGAAAGTCTCAATTTTCGAGTGCTCAATTTTAAATTCATCAAGCTTTTTAATTTTCCCTTCACTTGAAAGCGAAAGGCGATAGCCTGAGGTCTTATCCGTTTTTTTATCTACATTACAAGATTTGCAAATCACATAAAGAAGAGAGTCTTTTTCACTGTAAGCAAGAGACTCATACTCTCCCTTAGGGAGAAGACCCTTCCACTCTTTTGTTAGGGTCGTTTTCTTCTTAGAGAGTTCGTTTTGAGGAATTGTAAAAAGAGCTCCATCACTTCGTAGCACGACCACATAGTCTCTTGCGAGGGCAAGACCTTCGTAATCTCCATTATCTCCAAAATGAGTCTCCGTAATCGTTTTTGAAAAAGGAGCAAACTTGTATATAGCGCCATTTTCATCCTCCACGGCCAGAAGTGTATTCCCTAAAAAGTCAATACCTGAAATCTCATGGAGTACATCCCAAAGAGGTTCTACCTTAGGATTATTTAAATCGTAATTCTTTGGGCTGTCGTACTTTGTCGTGTTATTCTGGGCGCAGGCAAAGAGGGAAAACAGTGCGAAAAGCAAAGTCCTTAAGGGAGTAAATAATAGGCTTCTCATAATGCTTTGTTTTTTGAATTTAAATAATCGTAAATCGCCTTTTGAGCACGAACCCCCTCAATAGTTTGTAAAGGGACGTTATGCAAATTTCGATCAAGTTCAACAGCGAACTCATCGTCACGAAGCTGAAAATGTATAAAGGCAAAGATCTCCTTCTTGATCTCTGGATCTAACACGGGATAACAGACTTCAATCCGATTGTAAAGATTTCGGCGCATCCAATCGGCGGAGCCCATATACATAAGTTCTTTACCTCCCTGATGAAAGACAAAGACTCGACTGTGTTCGAGGTAGCGATCTACTATACGTCTCACCGTAATATTTGAACTCATGCCTGGAACGCCTGGCACCAATCGGCAAATGCTTCGTACGATGAGCGTAATTTTCACTCCTGCTTCACTTGCTTCATAGAGCTTAAAAATAAGACCTTTGTCTTCTAAGTTGTTAAGTTTAATAAGGATTTCGGCCTCTTCTCCTCGCTTGGCCGCCTCAATTTCCTCTTGAATAAGTCTTTTGAATTCTCCAAGCATGTTAAATTGCGCAACAAGCAAATGCTTAAATTCGTAGGGTTTTCTTTTTTCCACCTCTCTTTGAGAAAGCGCTTCAAAGACATTTCTAAGTTCTCCTAGAAGCAGTGGGTTTGAGGTTAGAATGATATGGTCTGCGTAAACGCCGGCCGTCACCTCATTTAAATTTCCGGTGGAGAGAAGTCCTAAATACTTAGGCTTACCTTCCTCCTCTATTTGCTCCACCAGCGCAATCTTAGCGTGGACTTTTAAATTGGGTAAGCTATAAAGAACATTAACGCCAGCCTTGGTAAGTTTTTTCGCCCATCGAATGTTATTTCCTTCATCAAAGCGAGCTTTGAGTTCCACAAAGACCGTAACTTTCTTTCCATTCTTCGCGGCGCTTATTAGGGCGTTTAGAATTTGAGAGTTTTTGGCTACGCGGTAAATCGAAATCCATATTTCCTTTGTGCTAGGATTAAGAGAAGCTTCATTAAAAAACCGTAGGATTGGATCATACGACTCATAAGGAGTGCTTACCAGCAAATCCTTTTTTTCGATCTTTTCAAAAAGCGTCTCTTCTTTCAGTTGCCTAATTGGCAAGGGCTCTTGAGGCTTATAGTTCCATTCTGGATTCGAGAGAGGAAACTGAAGAAAATCTTTCAAATTATGATTATACCCTCCTTTCATTGCGCTTCGCTTTTTAAGGCCTAATTGGATGAGTAGCGCATTTCTAATTTCTTTGGGCATATCGGGCTGATAAAGAAGTCTTGTGGCAAGGCCATAATCTCTTTTTGCAATTTGCTCTTCAATTTTTTCCCGAAGATCTCCTTCAAATTCATCTTCTAAATTGAGATCAGCATTTCTTGTGACTTTAAAGGTGTAAAAGCCCTTTGGAGTTTTGCCTGGAAAGAGCTCCTTGATATTTTCTCTTAGAATATCATCGATGAACACAATGTATTTACATGTCGGTTTTTCAATGATATGAAAGCGATCGATCGAGTTTGAAGGGATGTTTACAATCGCAATTCGGGGATCCTCTTCAAACGAAATCGCGCTATAGAGTTTATTGTTTTCAATAAACAAATTAGACTGCTCAATAAAACTCACTTGCAAGAAAGCGGCCATCCTCGTATAGAAATAATCTCTAGCTTCCTGCTTAATTTCCTCAGGGAAAGGTTGGTTGTACAAAAGAACAATTCCTTTTTCGCGCAATTGCGGCAAAATAACGCTACGCATGATCTCACCATACTTTTCTTGTTGAGATTCAATAAGTGCAGTGGCCTGCGCATAAATCCCTGTTTCAATGGTTCCAAAAAGAGGATCAGGCACTTTCATAAGTTTTTTGAGCGCAGAAAGCACGGGCATTCTTACGCGGTAAAACTCATCCAAATTCGAAGAGAAAATAGCTAGAAAATTAATCTTTGCAAGCAGCGGAACACTCTCCATTGCCGCTTCCTCGAGGATTCTTCCATTGAAGTGGAGCCAACTTAAATCGCGGTTCATATAATAAGGCGAAATTGGATCTACCATGAGCTTTTATTTCAATTATTGATTAACAATCACGACGATTAAAAAGACCAGTACTGAGAGAACGAGTCCAAACATAAACACATTGTAGGCAAGTCTAAGCAATCGGAATTTTCTTCCCAGTACCACTCCTTGAGAAAATACATCTCGAATAAGTGTGTTGTACAGGAACTCTCTATCCTCCATCACTTCATTCATTCCCTGGCTATAGTTTTCTAAATCCATGCGGTGGAAATTCCCAAAAAACAGAAGATTGACTTTTTTCGCTTCCAATTCCTCTTTCGTGAAATACCCCTTTGGAATCGAAGGGCGAGTCGCTAAAATAGCGAGAACCATCGTAGCCAAACTTATGCTTAGTAAAATGACGGTCGGAAAAATAAGGTGCTCATTGTTGTCAAGCTTTCGAAGAAGCATTGCAATCACGACCGAAAGAATAATTGAGTTTACCGTAATTAAGATATTGGACTTATTGTCGGCCATGTCGCTCAGACGCTGATTGTTTGTGGAGGTGATTCGAAACATCGTTTCAATGCCTCGATCGGGTCTCTTGTTTTTCTTATCCTTGCTTAGTTGGTCGGTTTTCTCTTTGTCTTTTAGCATTTGAAGATTTTCCTTCTTTTTGGATTCCAGGTTTTGTTTTGCGTAGTTTGTGTGGTATTGGTGCGATTCCATTAGAGCAATGGTAGAGGCGCGCCAATCTTCCTTCGATATGTCACATCCACAAGCTTTTATTTCTTGTTGAAGCAGTTTGTTTCTGTATTCAAACCAGTCTTTTCCAAGGTGGAACAAATCCGCATCGCATACGATTTCTTCTAATAGAGTTTTAGGTTCTTGCGGCATTTTGGTAGCCATAATGCATTTTTCAACTTCTGCAATAAGCTCAGAATCTGCGCCTTCTTTTTCCAAAAATTCTCTTGCGATTTGAGCTCCTCGCAGCTCATGTCCTTGCTGACCCTGCTGACAATACCCAAGATCATGGAAGTAGGAAGCAAGTCCCACAATAGCCGTGTCCCTCTCCGATAGCTTATAATGCATCGCCATCTTGCGGCTCGCTTCCACGACCTCTTTTAGATGGATTTCGTTATGAAAACGAAGTTTAGTTAGGTCATATCGCTCTAGGAATTCCTCAGAAAACCGAGCTGCTTTTTGTAAAAGTTGTGAATAGTCCATAGTTATATCTCGAAAAGGATTTCGGAACTTTTTAATTATTGAATTTCATTTGTGCGCTTAAAAAGGAATATTTTTTGCGAAAAACAACTGCAATAAGTTTCCTATTGATTCTTTAACAAATTCAATTCTACACAAATATAGGGATTACTAAAGCATTATACTAGAAATCAGTGTCATGTATTTTTTCAATCAC
>JAEWIE010000043.1 GCA_023387375.1 Bacteroidota bacterium
TTGGAACGAGCAGTGACTCGGACAGGGTCTATGAGCATCAGGATCCGGGGCGAGAAGAGAAACAGGTGAGCGTTTATAGTTTTAATAAACAACTCTTTTCTGTGAATTATCAGCCCGATAAAATCACGAGCCCAGAACAAACAGCGGCTTACTTGTCTGCTCAGAAGTTTGGGCTCTCCGATCGAACTGAGGCTTTAATACTCAACAATGCGAATGAAATAATGGGCAAGTTTATTCTCCCGCAGAATAAGCAGTATGAGAAGCTTGTGGAGCTTCTATCGCGCTACGGCGGGACCTCGGCTATTTTATTTGGAAATTCTCTTTCTGAGCGGCTCTTTGAGCGCTACAAAACGAAACTAGCCCAGTTGGGATTTGCGGCCCTGGACGGAATCCGACTCGAGAGCGGAAATTATTACTCTTTATTAAACCACTCTAAAATTACTCTTAAAGAAGAATTAGTGGAGCTCTATAGCCAGAAGAAAGAAAAAGTCCCGCAGCAGAAAAATGCAAAGGAGCAAAAAGAAGAGGATTCCTCTCTAGCCACCCTTAATCTTGCGAGTGAAAAAGTGAATAGGCCCATTCGGCCCATAGATCCCCCTCGCAGTGGCGTCGCGCGCTAAAGTCTCTTTGGTTTACTCTCTACCGCTTCTAGAATAAGTCCATTTGCTATTTAGTTCTTGTTTGTCTCTTAAAAATGTACCCCTATGAAATTATCCTTTCCCTTCGTAAGACAAGTTCCCACTTTAAACTGGAGTCTTCTTTTTCTGCTTCCTTTTGCTTTTTCCTGCGAGAAAGAAATTCCAAGAGCCACAAATGGGGGTGCAGATCTTCTCTTTAGCGTTTATTTTCAGGCCTCAAAAGGCCTTGAAAATAGCAAAACTTTTCATCGCTCCTCCCTTAGTTTTCTTCCTATGGGCATTTTTGAAATTACGCCTCGTGAACTGGGAGAAGAGGCTAGTATGGAGTATTATTTGATTAAGGACTCCCTTTATTATGCTTTAGAAGCAGAGGCGAAAAATTCAATGGATCCCAAAAGAGGATTGAGCCTTTTTTCTAAAACGCTGGGAGCCCCTTTTTCGAAAGACCCAATCGCTTCCTATGGGAGAAGAAGAAACTTAAGCGATACCATTCTTTTTAAAAAACAGTATAAGCGTTTTGAAATCTCAACACCCGAGCAGTATTCAAGGTATTATATTTTAAAATCTGATTCTCTGCTTCCTTATGCGCTTTATCCTCAGGTTGAGCGGGAGTATGGGGGAAGGTTAGAGAGAATCGATTATTACGATCTCAAGAAGGATATATTTTACTCGATGCAGCTCATTCGTAGACTAGAGCGCAGCAGGGAGGCGGAGTCCTTTTTAAAAAAAGGGTATTTCTTACCGGAGACTGAAACTTTCACTCAAAAATTAATGCCATGAGTCCAAGTAAATACTATTCTTATTCTAGAATTCAGGAAATTCTCTCGAGTGTGACGCTACTAGATTATGCCTTTTATTTGGTGGTAAGAGGGAAGATTTCCTATACGGGAAGACTTGGAACGCATCATTATTTTAAAGCCAAAGGCATCAAAATGGCCATTAAAGGAGATGTATACTATGATTTTAAAAAGGACAAAGGGGGAGGCCTTTTAACGGCCGTGATGGATTTTGAGGATTTAAGTTTTCTTTCTGCGGTGGCTTTCCTGGAGGCGGACTTTAGTCTCGCTCCTTTGCAACTTTCAGAAATCAAAACGAAAGCCTCGCGAGAAAGTAAAAAAGCGCCTTCAAAAAGTACATTAAAGCTTCTGTCTTTTGGTTCTGTAAAGGACTTGGGTCTTCTTAGCTATTTTAAATCTCGGGGCATTTCTGCTAGCGTACTTGAAGATTACGGTCTGGAAGTATACTTTGAGGTCAAAGGACGAAAACGCGTGGCGTTCGGTCTTGAAAATTCTAGAGGCGGATACGATTTAAGATCCTCTAGCTTAAAACTAAAATCAGGGCCAAGTAGTTATTCAATCCTAGAGCAAAGCGCAAAACGAATGATCATTTTTGAGGGGCTTACGGATTTACTTACCTATGTGGAACTGCAGTATCAAAAGGGAGCTATTATTCGAAGAACGCTTGTGGTTTTAAATTCGGTAGTGCACACTCGCCGCTTTTTAGAAGATTATAATTCCTTTAGTGGTTACGTATTTGTCTGTTTAGATGGGGATGAAGCGGGAGATAAAGCTACACAGAAACTCCTAAGTGGCATGCCTAGGGCAAAGGTTCGGGATGTCAGATGTATTTATGGGATTTCAAAAGAAGGGTGCAATGATTTGAATGAAGCTTTCACGCAGTTACTGCCCTTGAAGAATCCTACGATAAATAGAAGGGTAGGGCAGAATAGGACGAAAAAACAGGACACAATTTAAATTCATTTGAAAATTCTCTTGTATCTTTGTTTCATTAGGAGGCAGTTAGCTATTCGATGCGTCGTTTCTGCTGCTTTAGGAAGTAAGAAGATCCTTATTCTTACGTTTAGTAAAGGAAGGATCTAGTTTATAAACCCAAAATTAAAAGCCGCTAAGGCGAAAAAGAATATGTCAAGATCTTGTTGTGGGCATGAGCCCGAAATGAACTCTTCTGGTTCCCACCAGCATCGCTACGATGCGAAGGGAAGACAGCTTTGCTGCAGGGAGAAGAGCGCAAATATAGATTCTATGGAGTCGGAGGACTCTTGCTGTAGTTCAACTCCCAGAAAAAAGAAAAAGGCGCCGAGCTGCTGCGCTCATGAGGACGACTCGGGAGGCGAAAGTGACCCGGAGAGTCACGAGCATTCGCACTCGCATGAGCACACTTTAGCAGAAAATACTTCCTTATTTTCTCTTTTTAAAATTCCACTTCTTTCTTTTGCCCTGCTGTTAATAGGTCTTTTGCTAGACCATTTTGTTAAACCCACCTGGTTTTCTGGGCCTATCCGTATTGTTTATTATTTAGCCGCCTATCTTCCTGTGGCGATTCCTGTACTTAAGGACGCCGTCGAAAGCATTCGATACAAAGAATTCTTCTCAGAGTTTTTCCTGATGGGCATCGCGACCCTTGGTGCGATTGCCATTGGAGAATATCCTGAAGCCGTGGCGGTAATGCTGTTTTACAGTGTGGGAGAAGTCTTCCAAGGCATGGCCGTGAAAAAGGCGAGAGGAAGCATTAAAGAGCTCTTAGATCAAAGACCTGAAGAGGTTACCGTCTTAAGGGACGGCGTTCCTACGACTGTCCGAGCAAAGAATGTCGAAATTGGAGATGTAATTCGTCTAAAACCAGGAGAGCAGGTCTCTTTAGATTCTGTTTTACTTTCTGTTTCCGCTTCGTTTAATACGGCGGCGCTTACAGGAGAGAGTAAACCGGATACGAAGCGTGAAGGAGAAAGCGTACTTGCGGGAATGGTGAATTTGGGTCAAGTGACAGAAGTAAAAGTGACGACTGGATTTAAGGATTCCAAACTAAGTAAGATTCTTAAACTTGTGCAACAGGCCACGGCTCACAAAGCTCCTACGGAGCTTTTCATCCGTAAGTTTTCCAAAGTGTATACACCCATTGTCGTGTATCTTGCCATCGCAATTACCATTTTACCTGCTTTATGGGTGGAGAATTACGTGTTTTCTGAGTGGCTCTATAGAGCTCTTGTGTTTTTAGTGATTTCATGTCCGTGTGCCTTGGTGATTTCTATTCCTTTAGGCTACTTTGGGGGAATTGGAGCGGCTAGTAAAAATGGTATCCTGATCAAAGGATCCAACTTTTTGGATGTCTTAGCCTCTGCAAAAAGTGTGGTGATGGACAAAACGGGAACGCTTACAAAAGGAGTCTTTAAGGTTGTTCAAAATGAAGTTTTAATCGTAGACAAAGAGGAGAAAACGCGTTTACTTTCGCTTGTGAATGCACTCGAGAGTCATAGCACGCATCCGATTGCTACAGCGATTAAAGACTATGTCGGAGAAGTAGACCATAGTATCGAATTTAAATCGATTAAAGAGGTTGCTGGCCATGGCTTAAAAGCTCAGATTGAAGACAAAACACTTCTCGTAGGGAATTTTAAACTCCTTTCAAAAGAAAAGGTTTCGTTTCCTGCGGGACATGAAAAGAACGTCGATACTGTAATCGCTATTGCTTACGGCGATAAATACAAAGGATACCTGACTCTTGCCGATGAGCTAAAAGAGGAGTCTCTTGCCGCAATTAGTGAGTTACATCGATTGGGTCTTGGTACGACACTGCTAAGTGGAGACAAGGATGCGGTGGCGCAAAAAGTAGCGGCAGAATTAGGAATTAAAAGCGCCTACGGCGGTCTTCTTCCTGAAGACAAAGTAGAGCACGTAAAAAACCTTTCGAAAACAGAGAGTCCTATACTCTTTGTCGGAGATGGAATGAACGATGCCCCTGTGCTTGCTTTAAGTGATGTAGGAATTGCGATGGGAGGACTTGGCAGCGATGCTGCCATTGAAACAGCCGATGTGGTGATTCAAGACGATAACCCTATTCGAATACCAATGGCCATTAAAATTGGAAAGGCAACCAAATCTATCGTATGGCAAAACATTATTCTTGCCTTTGGAGTAAAAGCCGTGGTACTTGCCTTAGGAGCAGGAGGAATTGCTTCTATGTGGGAAGCCGTCTTTGCCGATGTAGGTGTTGCACTTCTAGCCATTCTAAACGCGGTAAGAATTCAGAACAAGAAGTTTTAATTCGTGCTAAATTCTAAATTAGCCCCTTTTGCTCGGTGCTAATTTAGAATTTAGGTTTCCTTAGAACGCTTTACCTCAGGAAGGCAAAGTAAAGTATGAGCCAAATCGCTACAAAAAAGAGACTTGGATAAAGAGTGGCTCGAAACGCTTTCCCATCCTTTCTAATAAGGAGTAAATAGAGCAAATACACGATCAGTACGACCGAAAGTCATATGGCAATAAGAGGATAGACCCTAACTAGGTTATTTTGTAGTTCCTAAAACCGGAGATACAAAATATCGCAATTGAAACTCTTTTTCCCTTATTTAATAAGCGGCATTTCCATTTCGAGTAGAAGAGCCTCCTCTTTGCTTTGGGATACTTACGTTCTTTAAGCGAATGATTCGAAGCGCATGTTCTACGTCTACAACAATGATTTTACCTTGTTGACTGATCGCTTCGTCTAAAATACCCGAAGCTTTGATATTATAGGCGGTGGATCTTCCGCAGCCAAGTACCTTGGCTAGACCAGAGTATCCGTACTCGTATTTCTTCTCTTTCACCATGTCTCGGTGAAGTTCAATGTATTCCGCTACGGTGAGCTGCCAAATGTACTTTTCGTAATCTTTTGCATTAGGTTCCATAAGTTGAAAATTTTTTGTGGTGGTTTTAATTGCTATAAAAGCACTAAAACGAAAGTAAATTTTCATTTTCAATTAGAAAAGATGTCCAAAATATGTACAGCCTTTGGCGTGGTATTTTTTCGTTTAATTGTGTGACGATTCGGGAGAAGTAAGGTGAGTATTAAAAAAAGAAAAGCACTGCTTGCTTTGTAGGTAACTATATGATTTGTAGTATTTTATCGTTTAAAAACAAGGATTTTATGTATTGTTTTGTTAATTTAGTTAACGTATAGCTTCTTATTTTAACACTTTTTAACAATTCTTGTAAAAGCCTGAATTTACGGTGCTTTACAGCCTATTTAACAATTCGTTAACAAAACATTAAGAGAATTTAACAATGTGAATTTTGAACTTAAAGGGGCGAATATACCTTTGCCGAGTCAAAACCAATAAAAAATTCAAAATGATGAAAAGAGTAACTCTCGTAATCATAATGATGATTTCAACTCTTGGACTGTATTCTTTCGACAAATACAATGCCAATGACAACGATGAGGTGAAAACGAGTTATGCGTCGTATTATCACGACAAGTTCAACGGGAGAAGAACCGCCAGCGGAGAGATCTTCAGAAATTCTGAGATGACTGCTGCGCACAGAACCCTACCTTTTGGAACCAAAGTAAAGGTAACCAACCTAAGAAATGGGGAAAGTTGCATCGTAACGATCAACGATAGAGGACCCTTTCATGCGAAAAGAGCTTTAGACTTATCCAAAGCAGCCTTCGATGAAATCGGAAACCTTTC
>JAEWIE010000023.1 GCA_023387375.1 Bacteroidota bacterium
TATTCGTGGACCTTGGTGGCGTAGACGGACTAATTCACATTACAGACCTTTCTTGGTCAAGAGTGAACCATCCATCTGAAATCCTAGAAGACGGACAAACTGTGAAAGTGGTTATCCTTGACTTCGATGATGAGAAAACAAGAATCCAATTGGGTATGAAGCAATTGGAACCGCACCCATGGGATGCCCTTTCTGCTGATTTAAAAGTAGGAGATAGAGTAAAAGGAAAAGTAGTAGTTCTTGCTGACTACGGTGCATTCGTTGAGATTGCTCCAGGTGTAGAAGGACTTATCCACGTATCTGAAATGTCTTGGTCTACTCACTTAAGAAGTGCAGGTGACTTTGTCAAAGTAGGAGACGAAGTAGAAGCAGAAGTACTTACTTTAGACAGAGAAGACAGAAAAATTTCTTTAGGTATCAAGCAACTTAGCAAAGATCCATGGGAAAATATCGAGTCTAAGTATCCAGTAGGATCTAAGCACGTAGGAACCGTAAGAAACTTCACCAACTTTGGTGTGTTCGTAGAACTAGAAGAAGGAATCGACGGACTTATCTACATCTCTGACCTTTCTTGGACTAAGAAAATCAAACACCCGTCTGAGTTCTGTAATGTAGGCGATAAACTAGAAGTTGTCGTTCTTGAACTTGACACTGCGGCTAGAAGACTTTCTTTAGGTCACAAACAACTTCAAGCAAACCCTTGGGATAAATTCGAAACCAAATATGCAGAAGGAACTGTTCTTACAGGAACTGCAACGGACGTATTTGACAAAGGAGCTCAAGTTCAATTCGAAGATGCAGAAGTAGAAGCATTTTGTCCTTCAAGATTATTAGAGAAAGCTGATGGATCTAAAATCAAAAAAGGAGAAACAGCTGAATTTAAAGTAATTGAATTCAACAAAGAATTCAAAAGAGTAGTGGTTTCCCACACAGGTACTTTTAAAGAAGAAGAAAGAAGATCAAACACTTCGTCAAACTCTTCTTCTAACAAGCCAGCGGCTTCCACAGGGGATGAAAAAACAACCCTAGGAGATATCGATGCGCTTGCAGCACTTAAAAAGAAAATGGAAGGAGGAGAATAATTCTTTATCGCCATTTAAATAACGAGAAGCTGTCTCTTTTTGGAGGCAGCTTCTTTTTTTTTCATGAGGACATTTTTTCTATTCGCTGGATCTTTAGATTCTCTACTCCAAAATCTACTTGGCCTTCCATACTATTTTCACAGCGGAAAGCGTCGGGAGCTCAAGTCTTTCGCCTTCTATCCTCTCAAAATCATTTTTAAAGTAAAATTCTAAAGGAGACCTATAGTAAGAGCCGTCTTCTTTCTTTTCCTCTTTGCCATCAATCACCCAGCCGTAGATCGAGTTCTCATTCTCTTTCAACCGATTTAGAAGCTTTGTTCCTATACCTTTACCTTGCGCATTTTTTGAAAGGATAATGGCAAACCAAGACTCATTTTCTCTTCTAAACCGAGCGGCCCAACCTAGAATAGTGCCTTTATTGATAAGCAGAAAATGAACGGCCTGAGAGAGCCCCTCTACATAGCTCTCCACCTTCTCTAAAGATTCGAATGCAAGCCTCTTGGGATACTCCGTATTCCATAGGACTTGTAGGGCCCTCTTCTCATCCAAGTTTAACTGGGAAGTTTGATATATTTTCATACACTAAAAATAAAAAAAAGCCAGCATATGCTGACTTTCTAATTTAGATCTTATTTTGATTTCTTTTATAACTTTAACAGCTCAATGGCGCGCTCTGGGTTTTCATGAGAGAAAACGGCATTTCCGGCGACGAGTACATCCGCACCGGCCTCAAAAAGGCGAGAGGCATTCTCTAGATTGACACCTCCATCTACTTCGATAAGGGCGGTCGAATTATGGCTTACGATTAAATCCTTGGTTTCTGCAATTTTCTTGTAAGTGTTTTCAATAAACTTCTGTCCTCCAAAACCTGGATTGACGCTCATTAACAAGACAAGATCTACTTCTTCAATAATATCTTCAAGCATCATCACGGGAGTGGATGGGTTTAATACCACACCTGCTTTCGCACCCTTGTCTTGAATCAGACTAATCGTTCTGTGCAGATGTCGAGAAGCTTCATAATGCACTGAGACTAAATCCGCACCTGCATTAATAAATTCTTCCACATAATTTTCAGGTTCAAGAATCATTAAATGCACATCAATAAATTTCTCTGCGTGCTCTTTAATGGTTTTCATCACAGGAAATCCAAAAGAAATGTTTGGAACAAAACGTCCATCCATCACATCTACGTGTAGCCAGTCGGCGTGCGATCGGTTAAGCATTTCGATGTCGCGCTGCAGGTTTCCAAAATCTGCGGATAGTAGGGAAGGAGCAATAAGTCGGTTTTTCATGTTTTTACTAATAATAGATTTGCCAAAGGCTTAGTGGTACTTAAGATTCATTTTTGGATCGATGCCAAGGAGCGTCTCGTAGATAAGGTCAATGACATGTTTTACGTCTTCTTTACTCACCATTTCTACGGTGGTGTGCATGTAGCGAAGGGGCAAAGAGATAAGGGCACTTGGAACCCCTCCGTTAGAATGCGCAAAGGCGTCCGTATCGGTTCCTGTAGATCTGCTAGCGGCTGCTCTTTGAAAAGGAATTTTCTTGGACTTAGCACTCTTTACAATAAGTTCTCTTAGGTTGTGGTGCACACTTGGCGCATAAAATAGGACAGGGCCCTCGCCACATTTTTGATCTCCCTCTTTCTTCTTTTCAATCATAGGGGTTGAGGTGTCGTGCGTCACGTCGGTTACAATCGCGATGTTCGGTTTAATCGTATCTGCAATCATATCCGCTCCATAAAGTCCTACTTCTTCTTGCACGGAGTTCACAATGTAAAGACCAAAAGGAAGCTCTTTTTTGCCTTCTTTTAAAAGTTTGGCCACTTGTGCAATCATAAAGCCTCCCATTCGGTTGTCTAGGGCTCTACACACAAAATACTTGTCATTTAATTCAAAAAATTCGTCTGGATACGTAATCATGCACCCTACATAGATTCCCAAACTTTCGACTTCTTTCTTAGAACTGGCTCCGCAGTCAATGAAGATGTTTTCAATCTTAGGTGCCGGCTCGTTTGAATTCACGCCTCTGGTATGAATAGCGGGCCATCCAAAGACTCCTTTCACGACGCCTTTTTCACCATGAATATTCACTACTTTCGAAGGAGCAATCATCTGATCTGAACCTCCGTTTCTAATGACATAGATAAGCCCATCGTCGGTAATGTAATTCACATACCATGAGATCTCATCTGCATGGGCCTCAATGACCACTTTAAACTCTGCTTTTGGGTTGATAACCCCATAGCATGTTCCATAGTGATCCACTTTTATTTCATCAACATAAGGCTTTAAAAAGTCCATCCAAACCTTTTGTCCGCCTCTTTCATACCCAGTGGGAGAAGCCGTGTTTAAATAGGTTTCGAGGAACTTCATTGATTTTTTATCAAATTTCATGAAAGGGAATGTTTTTTGTAGTTTTAACACTAGAATTTAAGCGATGTAAAAATAATGAAATTATACAAGATAACAGGCATCTTGGTGTTGCTTTTCGGAAGCTCGCTACTCAAAGCGCAAAACGATACCATTGCTCTGCCCCTCTCGAAATATCCTGCAAGTAGCCTGCAAACCGATGAATTTGGGAACAAGTACTACTACGACGTTAGGCAAAAAGCAAAAATCTATGAGATCGATGGTGAGACTGTAGTGGTCATGGATGAACTCGTACTTCAAAAAAAACCGCATTTCAATAATGAACTTGATCGAAATTATTATTTCTTTCTCAACAAAAAACTTAATCGAGTTTATCCTCTCTTTCTAACCGCTTTAGAGCAGTACAGAACCCTAGAGAGTACCCTTGAAAAAATGAGTCCTTCTGAGAAGCGCAAGTATGCGAAAGAGAAGCAAAATGAACTCGCTAGTGAGTACGAAGCAAAGCTTCGAAATTTGACCACTTCCGAGGGACAGGTTTTTGCTAAACTCATGCACCGTGCGACGGGAAAGAACGTTTATGAGATTATCAAAGATTTACGGGGAGGATGGAGCGCCTTTTGGTGGAATGTGAAAGGGAACGCCGCAGACATTGAACTGAAAAAAGAATACAATCCTTATAAATACAGAGATGATGAATTTGTCGAATCTCTTTTGCAGAGTAACTGGAATGTCGGATATTTGCAACCCTATCCGGGATACCAAGACTTTAAAATCAAAAGAGAATGACAAACAAAATTACTCTAAGACTTCTTGCTTTCGTCTTTATGTGCCAATATGCAAGTGTTTTTGCATGGGGCACCACGGGACATCGCGTGGTGGCCGAAGTGGCTGAGAACAATTTAAAAGCTTCCACTAAGCACAAACTTAAAAAAATACTAGGCAAGCAAAAGCTCGCGTACTGGGCTAACTGGCCTGACTTTATTAAGTCCGATACGACGGGGCATTGGAAACACACGGAGGCCTGGCATTACGTAAATGTGAGTCCACAAAGTTCAAAAGCAGACTTTATTCGGGTGCTTCAGGCGCAAGAGGCTCCTACGCTCTATACAGAGATTAAAGCGATTGAAAACCGATTAAAAAACGAAAAGCTCACCAAAGAACAAAAAGAGATTGAGCTTCGTTTCTTAATTCACTTAGTAGGAGATTTAGCACAGCCCATGCACACGGGCCGCGCCGAGGATCTTGGAGGAAACAAAATTCGTATTAAATACTTTGGGCAAAACACGAATTTGCACTCTCTATGGGACAGTAAACTTATTGATGCAAACCAGTACAGCTATACGGAATACGCAAAGATTTTAGATGTAAAAACCAGGAGAGAGAAAAAACAGCTCATGAAAGGAAGCCTTGAGGACTGGCTTTACGAATCTCACAAGGCGGCAAATACGATTTACGCATACACCAAAGCGGATCAAAATTACACGTATGGCTATTTATACCGCTTCAATTCGCTGCTGGAAAAGCAGCTCTATGAAGGAGGTCTTCATTTAGCGCAAGTATTAAATGAGGTTCTTTAAGAATTTTTGACTCAGTAACGAAAAGACCTGATGATCGACAGGTAATAGGAATGGATTTTCTTCTTTGAGGGAAATCCATTCTATTTTTTCAATGGAAGGTTCCTTTACAAGAAGCTCTGATTCGTTTGTGAGCTCGCACGTATAATACACGGTAAAGATTTGTTCATTGTTTCGAAATTTAGAAAGGACAAATTCTTCCTGCGTGTAAAAATGCTTTATATTTTCAATCTTTAAATTCAGCTCTTCCAAAAATTCTCTTTTAAGGCACTCAAGGCCGCCTTCGCCGAACTCAAGACCCCCGCCTGGGAATTTTAATAGCTTTTCTCCCGCATACATTTCGTGGAGCGCCATGACATGACCCTGCTTTAGACAAAGACCATAAATGCGAATATTAAATTGATTTGTCATTTTTTTAGCTTCTTAAAGTTTATGGGCGTTAATCATTTCTCTTTTTCCGGGTGGACCAGGCTTCTTCTCGACTTCAAAGGATAGATCGAGTAGGGCTCGCCGCATACTACCTTTGGAGCTGTAGGTGGTAAAGAGTCCACCGACCTTCATTTTGTCCGCCACCAGAGAAAGTAGATCTTTCTCCCAGAGTTCAGGCTGAACCCTTGCGCCAAAGCAATCAAAGTAAACGAGGTCCACTAGAGGCATACTAAGCGATTTCAAGTCGAAAAAGTCAGCCTCTATTTTAGTGACAAAGAAGTTCTTACAAACTTCTACCGCCTCTCCCCAAGGAGCCGCATGAAGCTTATCAAAGTAGGTCGAAAGCTTGTTATTTTCAAAAAGAGTAGGATATTCCAGCTCTGAAAGTTCTGCAGGCAAAACGGGGAATTTTTCAAGAGTATAATAATGGATCGTTTTTTCCTCACGCATTTTTAAAAACTCATCAATCGTAACCAAAACGTTTAAACCTGTTCCAAATCCGAGTTCTAAAATATTAATTTCACAATTTTGAACGAGTTTAAACCCATTTTCTATAAATACGAACTTCGCCTCTTGCAAAGCCCCATGCCCAGAGTGATACCCTTCGTTTAATTCTTTGATAAACAAAGTTTTACTGCCGTCATTTGTGAATTTAACCTCTCTTTCCATAACAATATTTGTCAAATTTAAAATTAATATTTATATTTATCAATTAAATTCTATCGTAAAATATAAAAATATTTTTAATAAAATGATAATTCAAAAAACAACCAATTCAAGAATTGATTCCTTCGATTCAGAAAACTATTCGTTCGGGGATCACTTTATAGACCACATGGTTCTATGTGAATATGAGAATGGAAAATGGGGAGAACCAAGACTAGTGCCTTACGGTCCTCTTTCTTTTTCTCCAGCGAACATGGCATTCAACTATGGACAGGCTTGTTTTGAGGGTATGAAAGCCTACAAAGACAAAGAGGGACAGGTGTTTTTATTTAGACCAGACAAGAATTTCACTCGTATAAACAAATCGGCGACTCGTCTTGCGATGCCGGAAGTACCTGAGGAGGTATTTATGGGAGGATTAAAAGCCCTTATGGACATTGACCGCGCATGGGTTCCTCACGGTGAAGGGAAATCTCTTTACATTCGTCCGCTTATTTTTGCGACAGAAGAAGGATTAAAAGCTAGAATTTCAAACAAATATATGTTTGCCATTGTGGCTTCTCCCGCCAAGAGTTACTACGCCGAGCCCGTAGCGGTTAAAATTTCAGATTACTATTCAAGATCTGCTAGCGGAGGGGTTGGATTTGCAAAAGCAGCAGGAAACTACGCCGCTTCTTTTTACCCCACAAAACTTGCGAACGAGGAAGGTTACGAACAAATCATATGGACGGATGACACTACGCATGAAAACTTTGAAGAGAGTGGAACGATGAACGTTTTTGTCCGTATCGGAGATACGATATACACGCCCTCTACCTCGGAAAAGATTCTAGACGGAGTAACACGCGATAGTTTCATTCAGCTTGCAAAGAAAAGAAACTTAGAAGTGGTTGTAGGAGACGTGAAAGTGAAAGATGTAATTAAGGCGCACAAAGACGGAACTCTAAAAGAAGTATGGGGCGTGGGTACAGCCGTGGTTACTTCTGCTTTCAAAGCCATTGGCTATGGAGATGAGAGACTTGAGCTTCCTAAATTAAGCAAAGAAGAAAGCTACGCGCTTACCCTTCAAGACGATCTTGTTTCGATTCAAACCAACCAAAAAGAAGATCCATTCGGATGGAGAGTTCTTGTAGAAGAAGGATTTGCGAACCAATTCTAAGAACTATTTATAGATAAAAATAGCCGGGATTCATTCCCGGTTATTTTGTTTCTAATACTCAAAAAAATCATTAATTTCGCAAAACGTTTTCTTTAGGCAAAAAGAAGATGGTAAATTTCTCTGCACCGCAAAAGAAAATTTAAATGAAAATTAATAAAATCCTATTCGCATTAGCCGGTATCGTGCTAATAAATTGTACACCAATATATAAAAAAATGAACGTAGACAAAGAACTTTACGAAAGACTAGAAAATGGACTTTACGCAAACCTGCAAACTTCAAAAGGAGCTATGCTCGTGAAATTAGAAGTGGAAAAGTCACCTGTAACAGTGGCTAATTTCGTGGGCTTAGCGCAAGGAAAAATTCAGAGTAACAAACCCAAAGGAACTCCTTTTTATGACGGAACGATCTTTCACCGTGTGATTGAAAACTTCATGATCCAAGGGGGCGACCCTCAAGGGACTGGAATGGGAGATCCAGGGTATAAATTCGATGACGAGAAAAACGACCTTCAACATACAGGAAAAGGAATCCTTTCTATGGCGAACTCCGGACCGAACACAAACGGATCTCAGTTCTTCATTACGCAAGTAGCGACTCCATGGTTAGACGGAAAGCACACGATTTTTGGAAAAGTAGTGGAAGGTGAAAATGTAATCGATGAAATTTCAGCTGTGGAAAAAGGACCTTCGGATAGACCTAAAACAGATGTGGTTTTAGAAAAAGTTTCTGTTTTCGGAAAAGGAGAATCGTACGAAAAATTTGATGCTGCAAAGATATTTGAAGAAGGCAAATCTAAAATTGCAGAAAACAACAAAGCATTCGCAGAAAAAAGAAAAGCTGAGGCTGAGAAAGAATTCGAAGCTTTAAAAGCGGGAATGCAAGTAACCGAATCTGGTCTTTACTACAAGATCACGAAAAAGTCAGAAGGCAAGAAAGCAGAAAAAGGAAACACCGTTTCTGTGCATTATGCAGGAAGACTTTTAGACGGTACGGAATTCGACAATTCTTTCAAAAGAGGAGAACCTATTGAATTCCCTGTAGGAACAGGAATGGTAATCCAAGGTTGGGACGAAGGAATCCTACTTTTAAACGAAGGAGAAGAGGCTACTTTCTTAATTCCACCTACACTCGGGTATGGAGCTCGCGGAGCCGGAGGAGTAATTCCTGCCAATGCATGGCTTATCTTTGATGTGCAGCTAGTCGAGGCTAAATAAAGGAGTAAATTCTTACTTCCTAAAAAAAGCAATTTCGTGAATCCACGAGATTGCTTTTTTATTGGGATTGATAAGAACAGGTCCTTCTTGAAATTTACCAGTTTTGATCCACCATGTAAAGAAGCTGGGTCATGACAGTCGCTCCTAAGAGAAGCTCTCTTCTATTTACATTTTCAAAGACATCCTTCTCCGTGTGGTGCAAATCAAAATAACGCTGTGGATCGGGAGAGAGGCCTGCTAATGCGACACCCACTTCTTTTAAAGGTCCCACGTCTACACCGCTATGTCTTTTTTCAAAATCATATACGCCGTAAGGCAAAAATAGGGGAGCCCACGATTTAATCTGCGCTCTTTGTTCTTCGTTCATGTCTAGCGCAATTCCACGAGGGGAGAATCCCCCTGAGTCGCTTTCAATCGCAAACAAATGAGGTTCTTTGGATTTTTTTACTTCTTCAAGGTATTTGTAGCCTCCGCGAACTCCGTTCTCCTCATTGGCGTACAAAACCACGCGAATCGTATGGTTAGGCTTAATTCCTAAGTTCTTAAAGGTTCGAAGGACCTCAATACTTTGGACCACACCGGATCCATCGTCATGCGCACCTTCGCCCACATCCCAGGAATCGAGGTGACCCGCAACTACGATAACGGATTTGTCTTTACTTCCTTCAAGTTCTCCTATGACGCTAAACGAACTCTTATCCTCTTTCATCGTACAATTGGAGTTTAGTTTGGCCACTACTTTCTGCGTCTTTAGTGCGGTGGCAAGCTCATCCGCTGTGGTATTTCCAATGGCAACACCTGGTATCTTTTTTGCGTCCTCGTCATAGCGAAGCGATCCCGTATGAGGAACGGCATCAAAAGCCGAGGAAAGGGAACGAATAATGACAGCCTTCGCTCCTTTTCTTGCCGCTTCGCTTGCGGTAGATCGGCGGTAGATTCCAGCCTCACCATACGCTTGGAAGGGCTGAATATGGTCATGTCTCCATGTAAAATCAAAGAAGACAATTTTATCTTTTACTTTGCTTTTTTCTAGTGCTTTAAATTCATCTAGACTGCTGACCGCTATAACTTCAGCCACGACGTCTTTGCCTCCTGTTCCTTCTGAGTTCCCAATGGAAAGCATCTTAATTTCCTCGAAAGGCTTATTACCAATCTTAATTTGAAGTGATTCCTCACCTCGCTGCCATACAGGGACCATCACGGGTTGAAGATAGACTTTGTCCGCTCCTGCGGCTTTTAACTTCGCTTCTGCCCAATGAACAGACTTTTCATAAGCCTCGGATCCACTAAGTCTATGACCAATGGATTTGGTTAGCTCACGAAGGTCGTCATAGGCCTTGCCGTGGAGTAAAATTTCATCTGAAATACGTTTGAACTCGATGGAGTCCGCATTCTGTGAATGCAAAATTCCACCCCAAAGGAGCGGAATTAGAAAGATTTTCTTCATAGTTCTTTGTTTGGTAGAACGAATTTAGAAAAATATTTACACAAGGCAAACCTTGTAGGCGCGTAGTTTTTGACAATCTACTTCATGTCGTACATCACGAGAGCTGTGACTAGTTTCGGTTGAATGTAAGTACACTTAGGCGGCATGCTAATTTTATGGTCTGAAATTTTAATCATTTCATTAAAACTAACAGGGTATATTCCAAAACCCACTGTGAATTTGGTGGTATCTACGATTTCTTTTATTCGGTTGATTCCCTCAATGCTTGAAGTTCCTTTCACGTAGGCGATACGATCCGAAGAATCCGTATCCTCAATGCCTAATAAATCATTGAATATTAATTCATCCACCATATGGTGATCGACATAGTTCGCATTTATGTCCTGAGAACGAAGTTCGTGCTTTACGTGAAGAGAGTAGAACTTTCCTTCTAAATACATTGAAATGTGGTATTTCTGAGAAGGGAAATAAGGGGTATCTCCTTTTTCGTGGATATTAAAGGTTTTTTCTAGGGCCTTTAAAAACTGGGCAGGTTTCATTCCGTTTAAATCTCTCACGACGCGATTGTAATCGTGGATTTTGATGGATTGATTGGAGACGATATAACTGAATACAAAGTTGTAAGGCTCATTGCCCGTCTGACGCTTATTTCTAGCGCGCATATGCTTTGCATTTAAAGCGGCGGAACCAATACGGTGGTGGCCGTCTGCAATGTAGAACGAATCGATACTTTCTAAGACTTCTTTAAACTGAAGCATTTTAAGGCGGTTGTCAATTCTCCAAATCTTATGCTTTATTCCCTGCTCATCATCGTAGTTTAAAATGGGAACATTTTTTTCCTCATGGTCCATTAAAAGTTCCACTTTGGAATTGGAAGGGTAGGTAAGAAGAACTGGCTCTGCCTGCACATTTACTTTTTCTAAGTAATGCGCAAGTCTTTCCTTTTTTTGAGGAATGGTACTTTCGTGTCGTTTGATTTTCCCATTCCAAAAGTCTTCCACAGCTGTAAGTCCTAAAAGACCGCGATAGACCACTTTGTCAGGATGAATCTGTTCATACAAATAATAGGCAGAAGGATCTTGCAAAAGTTTTCGATCCTGTAGAAGTTGTTCGTAATTGGTTCTGATCTTTCTGAGGTTTCGATCAATGTCTTTTGATTTAGAAAGAAGAGCCGGCTTGATCATCTGAATGTAAGAAGAATCTTCTTGCGCCTTCGCACTGATTTCTTCTAGAGAAAAATTATCAAGCGGATGAGTTGGAAATTTGTCTACGTAATCTTCTATGGGTCTAACCCCTTTAAATGGTCTAAATACTGGCATATAGTTCGATCTGTCGTTGTTATTGAATTAAACTTAGGATGCGCTCTGCAAGTTCACGTCCAATTTTCTCCTGCGCATCAAGGGTACTTCCTCCCAAATGGGGAGAGAGGGAGAGATTTGGATTCATTAAGAGGGGAAGCTCAGGATGGGGCTCGTTTTCAAATACATCAAGTGCAGCTCCCGTCACAATTCCTTCTTCGACTGCCTCGAGAAGACTCACTTCATTAATAACCCCGCCTCTTGATGTGTTCACAATTCGAATTCCGCGCTTCATCTTTTCAAACTCAGGCGCATCCAAAAGATACCCTTTGGTTTTGGGTGTGTTGACACTCAAAAAATCAAGGTCTTTTAAAAAGGAAGAAAGATCACTGGTGGTCTCGATTTCAAAAGAAACGCTTTGTGAATCAAAGAAGTTAATCTCTACGGTTTCTTTTCTCGCGGTTCGCGTACATACCTTCACTTTCATCCCAAGAGAAAGTCCCATTTTTACCACCTCTTTGCCTACGGCTCCAAAACCAATCACCCCTAAGGTTTTTCCTTCAAGTTCCACTGCCGTTGCAAAGGACTTCTTAAGCTCTTTGAACTGACTTTCCCCTTCGAGAGGCATAAGTCGATTAGATTCATGAAGAAAGCGTGCTAGGGTAAAAAAGTGAGCAAAGACAAGCTCTGCTACAGAGCGAGCGGAACTAGTCGGTGTGTTCACAACCTGAATTCCGAGTTCCTCGGCGTACTGCACATCGATATTGTCTAGGCCAATTCCGCCACGACCAATGATTTTTAGTGCAGGGCACTGATCAATTAATTCTCTTGTCACCTGCGTGGCACTTCGAACCAGAAGAATTTCGATTCCATTCTCATTAATAAAATCGCCCAATTGCTCCTGCGCTACGCGATGTTCGATCACTTCTAAACCGGCCTGCTTGAATCGCTCAAGCCCGCTTTTAGAAATTCCGTCATTCGCTAAAATTTTCATGTATATTGTTTTTAGAAAGATTTCATTACATCCACAAGAACTTTTACGCTCTCTAGAGGAAGAGCATTGTAAAGACTCGCTCTGTATCCTCCCACGCTTCGGTGGCCATTTAGCCCTGAAATACCTGCCTCTGCCCAAGCTTTATCAAAGCTCTCTTTCATTCCTTCATCGCTCAAAACGAAGCTTACGTTCATTAAGGAGCGGTCTTCGATTTCAGCAAAACCTTTGAAGTTAGCGTTTCGATCAATTTCATTGTAAAGAAGCTCGGCCTTTTCAATGTTTCTTTTTTCCGCCGCGGCAATTCCGCCCATTTTCTCTAAATACTGAAGCGTGAGTAAACTTGTATAGACATTGAACACAGGCGGGGTGTTAAACATCGATTCTTTTTGAATGTGTAAATTATAATCTAGGTAGGAGGGAAGGTCTCTTCCTGTATGTCCTAAAATTGATTTTTTCACCACCACCAAAGTGGCTCCTGCAGGCCCCATATTCTTTTGCGCTCCCGCGTAGATTAAATCAAATTTAGAAAAATCAATTTCACGAGAGAAAATATCGCTACTCATGTCGCAGACCATAAGAGTATCCACGCTCGGAAATTCTTTCATTTGAGTTCCGTATATCGTATTGTTCGACGTACAGTGAAAGAAATCATATTCGGATCCTACAGAGTATTCCTTCGGAATGTAATTGTATTTCTTGTCTTTTGAGGAAGCTACAACGTCCACTTCTCCCAATTTCTTGGCTTCTTTAATCGCATTGGACGACCAAGTTCCCGTATCTAAATAAGCGGCTTTTCCCTTATTCTCTTTCATTAAATTCACGGCACTTATTAGAAATTGAAGCGAAGCTCCCCCTCCTAAATAAAGCACTTCGTACTGATCGTCTAGATTCATAAGTCGCTTGACAATCGTTCGCGCTTCCTGCATCACAGGGACAAATTCTTTACTCCGATGAGAAATTTCTAAAATCGAGAGTCCGATTCCGTTAAAATCGAGCACAGCCTCCGAGGCTTTTTGAAAGACTTCTTGAGGTAAAATACTAGGACCGGCGCTAAAATTGTGTTTTTTATTCATGAGTAATTGGGTCTTGGTTTGCCGCTATGTAGGCAAAAGGTGAAACTGAAAAAATCGTCTGCCAAATCCATTCTAAGAGTGGGGCTAAGATTTGAAAAAAAAGCCTCAATACTTTGAGGCCTTACTAATTATTCGTTGTGCAAGAAAGCCTTCTTCGCTAGTAGACTTTCCTCCGACTCGACGTTGTCGTCGTCAGGTATACAGCAGTCTACCGGACATACGGCAGCACACTGTGGTTCTTCATGGAATCCCATGCATTCTGTACATTTGTCTGTGACAATAAAGTATACATCATCACTAACGGGCTCTTGGGGAGCATCTGCATCAATGGTTAATCCTGATTTTAAGGTAACCATTCCTTTTAGAGAGGTCCCATCGGAGGCTCTCCAGTCCACTGCACCTTCATAGATGGCATTGTTTGGACATTCTGGCTCACAAGCACCGCAATTTATACATTCATCCGTTATTCTAATCGCCATTGCTGTTGTTAATTTTTATATAAAGTTGCACAAATATACAAAGAAATCTCGGCTCAAGACGAATTTTACCGAGATTCTAAAGCTAAAAAAGATCATGTTTTTACAATCTTTTTAAAGGAAGCGAGGCCTTCGTATTGGGAAGGCAGACTTATTTGTCATTTCACAGCCGAATATGTATCTTTGTCTTTGTTAAAATAGGAGGCCCAAAGGCCTTAAAATCCAATTTTAGAGTCAGATATCCCGACGAGAAACATTTTTAATGGCATTAGATTTACAAATACAGGGCCTTGCAAAATTAGGTGAGTTTATACAGAATTATCTAGACCGAGGAGAGACTCTTTCTTCAGAACAAACGGCGCTAGAAGAAGTACTATCCACCACCACAGCCGAAAACTCGTGGTTCACCAAAGAATCACTTACCCAGAGCCTTTCTCAGTGGGCAAGCGAATTAAATGAGCCCGTTATAAAAAAGTGGCTTTCTTCCTACAAAACAGCAAGCAAACCGTCTCGCGTAGGGTTAATACTAGCCGGAAACATCCCACTGGTTGGATTTCATGATGTCATTTGCGTGGTTTTAAGCGGTCATTTGCCTCTTATTAAACTCTCCTCAAAAGACAAACGACTTATTCCTTTTTTACTAACAAAATGGAATGAGTTTTCAGAGGGAAACATTCATTATGAACTTACGGAGAAACTTGAAAATTTCGATGCGATAATTGCAACAGGCAGTAACAATACAGCTCGTTACTTAGAGTATTACTTTAAGGACCACCCAAGCATTATTCGTAAGAATCGTACCTCCTTAGCCGTGCTTAGCGAAAACGAAAGTGACGAGGATTTGAAGGCTCTAGGAAAAGACATCTTTAGTTACTTTGGACTAGGGTGTCGAAATGTAACTTACCTTTTACTTCCCGAAGGCTTTAAGCTCGAACGAATTTTTGAAAATCTACTTCCTTACTCAGAGATTATAAATCACAATGGGTATGCGAACAACTACGATTACAACAAAGCCATTTACCTACTGAACCAAGATCTATTTTGGGACAACAATTTTGTCATGCTAAGAGAAAGTGATGAACTTTTCGGACCCTTGTCCGTCCTTCATTTCTCTTATTACAAAACGATGGAAGAGGCGCAAAGCTTCTTAGAAAAACACAAAGAAGAAACGCAGTGCGTGGTTTCCAATCTTGAGCAAATTAAAGACAGAATCCAACCCGGTGAGGCTCAAAATCCAGCACTTTCAGAGTACGCAGACCATGTAGATACGATGGCTTTTCTAGAAGGACTCTAGGTTAGAGTCTGCTTTTAGACGGATTTAAGGCCGTCACAAAGACCATTACTTCTTCGTTGAAGCGCTTTTCTACGTGCTCCACTAAATTCACAAGTTCGTTTTCCATAAAGGAAGCCCGAATCTCTTTGCTTTCAAAGACAAGGAGTAAATTCGTGTTTTGCCCCTCCGAGATGCGTTCACTTTCCACAGTGGAAATGATATACTTCTCTACATCGTATAGATTTTCAATCATTTGATGAAGCTCTCCATGCAAATAAGAATCCCACGACTCAAGCGAAGAGGCGATCGTATGAAAAGTTATGCTCAGTACCGTCATTTTTGTCTATTTTTATGAGAAATGTGGATAATTTAGGGGGCAAAAATCGGGATTTTTTTCTTAAATTAGCACGTTATTATATTTTGAAGAAAAAAAATAGAAATCACAGGCCTAGGGCCTTGAAAAACATTTTAGATTTTATATGAATACAGAAGGAGAAAGGTTAATTCCAATTAACATTGTGGATGAAATGAAATCCTCGTACATCGATTACTCGATGTCGGTGATTGTATCCAGAGCATTACCAGATGTAAGAGACGGACTAAAGCCCGTGCACAGAAGGGTATTATACGGGATGTATGGACTTAACGTGTTTTCAAACAGAAAGCACTTAAAATCCGCCAGAATTGTAGGGGACGTACTGGGTAAGTACCACCCGCACGGGGATAGCTCCGTGTACGATGCGATGGTTCGTATGGCGCAGCCTTGGAGTTTGCGCTACACCCAAGTAGACGGACAAGGGAACTTTGGTTCCATGGACGGAGACCCACCCGCAGCCATGCGATACACAGAGGCAAGGCTCAAGAAAATTTCAGATGAAATCTTAGCGGACTTAGACAAGGACACGGTAGACTTCCAAAACAATTTCGATGATTCCATGACTGAGCCTACGGTAATGCCTACGCGTATACCGAACTTACTAGTCAATGGAACCGCAGGGATTGCCGTAGGGATGGCCACCAACATGGCACCTCATAACCTTTCTGAGGCTGTAGATGGAATTTGCGCTTATATTGATAACAACGATATTACCATTGACGAGCTCATGCAGCACGTTATTGCGCCTGATTTCCCTACAGGGGGGATTATCTATGGATACGAGGGAGTACGCTCTGCATTCCACACAGGAAAAGGCCGAATCGTAACGCGCGCAAAAGTAAACTTTGAAGAAATCGGAAACCGTAACGCCATTGTAGTGACGGAGATCCCTTTCCAAGTGAACAAAGCGGAAATGATTTCTCGTACGGCAGAACTTGTGAAAGACGAAAAGGTACCCGGAATCTACGAGATTCGGGACGAGTCCGACAGACGCGGGATGAGAATCGTTTACGAACTTAAAAACGATGCCATTCCAAATGTCGTTTTAAACCTACTTTACAAATACACAGCCCTTCAAACTTCTTTTAGTATCAACAATATTGCGCTTGTCCAAGGAAGACCTGAGCAGTTGAACTTAAAGGACATGATCAAGCATTTTGTGGATCACCGTCATGTTGTGATTGTTCGTCGAACTGAGTATGAACTTCGCAAAGCGCAAGAAAGAGCGCATATCTTAGAAGGGTTCATGAAAGTAATTGGAACCCAAGATTCTCTTGACAAGGCCATTGCAATCATTCGTCATTCCTCTACGCCTAACCAAGCGAAAGAAGGACTTATCGCGGAGTTTGAGCTTTCTGAAATTCAAGCTCAAGCGATCTTAGATTTACGTCTTGCTCGTCTAACGGGAATGGAACTTGACAAGATCCGTGCAGAGTACGATGAGATCATGGCCTTAATTAACGATTTACAGGACATCCTTTCCAACGAGCCCAGACGTTTTGAAATCATCAAAACAGAGATGCTTGAAATCAAGGAAAAATACGGAGACGAAAGAAGAACGGAGATTGATTACGCCGGAGGCGATATGTCTATTGAAGATTTTATTCCAGACGAAACCGTTGTGGTTACGATTTCCAATTTAGGCTACATCAAGCGTACAAGTCTTTCTGAATACAAAATTCAAAGTAGAGGGGGAGTAGGAAACAAAGCCGCTACGACAAGAGATACCGACTTCTTAGAATACATCGTTTCTGCTACCAACCACCAGTACATGCTCTTCTTCACAGAGAAAGGAAAATGCTACTGGCTACGTGTTTTCGAAATCCCTGAGGGATCAAGAACTGCAAAAGGTAGAGCGATTCAAAACCTTATTAATATAGAGCCAGACGATAGAGTTCGCGCTTATATTAAAACGGACGATCTTAAAGACGAAGACTACGTAAATCAAATGTACGTAGTAATGATCACGAAAAACGGAACGGTGAAAAAGACTTTACTTAAAGCTTATTCACGTCCAAGAACCAACGGAATTAATGCCATTGAAATTAGAGACAATGACCTATTGTTAGGAGCTCGTTTGACTCAAGGCGATTCTGAAATCATGATTGCCACTCAAAAAGGAAAATGCATCCGCTTCCCAGAAGAGAAAGCTCGCGCCGTAGGTAGAGGCTCGATTGGGGTTCGAGGAATCACCCTAGAAGAGAGCGATGAGGTGATTGGTATGATTGTTGTGAATGATGTGCAGCAAGAAAGCGTTTTAGTGGTATCAGAGAAAGGATACGGAAAACGTTCGGCGGTAGAAGACTACCGTGTAACGAACCGTGGCGGTAAAGGGGTTATCACCTTAAACGTGACGGAAAAAACTGGAAACCTTATTGCCATTCAAAACGTAGTGGACGGAGATGGCCTAATGATTATCAACAAATCAGGGGTCGCCATTCGTATGAGCGTCGATGAACTTCGTGTAATGGGTAGAAATACCCAAGGTGTGAAATTAATCAACCTCAAGAAAAACGATGAAATCGCTGCGATTGCCAAGGTGCAAATGGACGACGATATTGCAGATTCGCAAGAGGAAGAAGAATCTACAGAATCGCTTCCAGGGGCAGTTCATAGCGATCTAGTTGAATTCAGTGGAGCTCCACAAAGTGGTGACAACGCAGTCACTACTCTCGGAGATGAGAAGTACCTACGAAGCATTGAAGAGCAGGAGAAGAAGGACAATGAAGAAATTGAAAAAAAGGATGCAGACGATTCCACTGAACCTAGCGAAGAAGAAAGTAATTAACGTAAAAAAAGTATAGGAATGAAAAAAATAATTTTAAGTGTAGCCATGGTCTCCGTGACCTTTGCGTTTGCGCAGAAAAAGGAAGTTTCTGCGGCATTTAAGGCAATTGAAGGTGGCAATACAGCGGAAGCAAAGCAAAACATTGCGAAGGCGGAAGCTCTAATGAATGGAAAAGTCTATGTACTAGAACCTAACATTCAAGAACAGTACTATTACACCAAAGGACTCGTGCTTATTAAAGAGGGCAAAACCGTAGAAGGAGCCGCACAACTTGCAAACATTACCGACCTTGGGAAAAACAAAATTTACGCAGGGAAAGAAGGCAAAACGAAAGTTTACATTTCTGGAAAAGCAAAAGCAGACGCTTCAGGAATTTCAAATTTGAAAGAAGAGGCGTATAAACCCGTACTAACAGGGCAAATTATTGGACAAGTAAATCCAATGATCCAAGCTGCCAATACAGCGGCATTAGAAGCAAACAACAAAGAAAACTTTGATGTAGCAGGTCCTAAATTTTTAGAAGTGTACAACCTTCTAAAAGCAGCGGGTCAAGACAATAAACAATACCTTTATTTCTCAGCCATTACTTATGCTCGTTCTTCCGACAAAGCAAAAGGAATTGAAATCTTCAAACAATTAATTGACTCTGGTTACACGGGCGTAGAGACACGTTACTTTGCAACGGATAAGTCAGGTCAACAAGTAGAGTTTGACAAAGCGACTTGGGATTTAATGAAAAAGACTCAGAACGCAGAATACAAAGATTTTAAAAACGAAACCAGTCCTAACATTGAGCCAGAACTTTACGAATCTGCAGTAGGACTAATGATCGAGGCAGAAAAATATGACGATGCGATTGCTTACGCTCAAAAAGGAATGGAAAAATTCCCAAAGAATACGAAGCTAACGGAATTAAAAGGTCTTGCTTATTACCGCGCGGGTAGAACCGATGAGTTTATGGCAAGCTTAAAAGAACTAGTGGCTAAAAACCCACAAGATAAAATTAGTTGGTACAACCTAGGTGTTCTTTCTAGCAAAGACCCAAGCAAGAAAGCAGAAGCAGAAACTTATTTCAAAAAAACAGTAGAAATTGACCCAAGTTACGCACCTGCATACCAGAACCTGACTTATATGACGATGGACATTGACAACGATCAAAAACACATCGATAAGTACAATGAGCTAAGAAAGGCTGGAAAGATGAACGAAGCGAACAAAGTAATGGAAGATCGTAGAGATCGCTTTGCGAAAGCACTTCCTTACGCTGAACAGTGGTACAAAGCTGCGCCTGAGGACATTGATGCTGTAGGTATTCTTAAAGGACTTTATCAGACGACTAAGAATGAGGTAAAATACCAAGAGTTCAAAGCGAAAGAAGCGGCCCTACAAGCCAAGCAAAAATAATCGCTTACAACTAGTAAGGTAAAAGCCGTCTCGATTTCGAGACGGCTTTTTTGCTAGCTTCTAAAACTCAAATTGGGCCCACATGAGCGGGTCATTAGGCTTTTTCCATTAGAAGTCTCTGCGTTACCTTTTCGCTAAACTCATGGGTCTTCCCACCATAGCTTACCTTCATACTCTTGTCAAATTCCTCGACAGATTCAATGGTAAGCTTCATACCCAAGGAAAGGTTTTTCGCATTCAAATATTTTAGAAACTCACTCGTGGATTCCGTAAGCGCACAAAAGACCAAAACGTCTCCTTTTTTACCCTGGCTAAGACTTTTGTAATTAAAGCGCTCAATAGAGCCGCTTTTGTCGGGAATAGCCGATCCGTGAGGATCGGTTTTAGGATACTCAAGAAGCTCGTCAATTTTATCGAAAAATAAACTCGATTGAATGTGTTCGATTTCTTCGGCGATTTCGTGGACTTGCTCCCAACCAAAACCCATTTTTTCTACTAGGAACATTTCCGTTAAGCGATGTTTTCTAACAATTAGTGCAGCCTCTTTCTTCCCTTGGCTTGTAAGGACTAGAGGTTTATAGGGCTCATACGTAACCCAGTTTTTCATCTCGAATTTCTTCATCATGCTGTTTACACTTGGCATTTTAATTCCTAGAATCTTACTGAGTTCATTCACACCTGCAGCTTGGTTTTTCTCACTGAGATGATATAGAGCCTTTAAATAGTTCTCTTCTGTACGTGTGGTCATGCCTCAAAAGTACAAAAAGTTAGATTCGAAAAAAAGACTTTCTAACAAAAGAACTTTCTGCATAGACCAAAATTAAACCTTAAATTTGCAGTTATTATACACTTTTATGGGTATCGAATTAATCTTAAAATACTTTCCAGAGCTTTCTGAAACGCAAATTGAACAGTTCAAACAGCTTGAATCGTTGTACGGGGAATGGAACACTCAAATTAATGTCATTTCCAGAAAAGACATGGATTCTCTTTATGAAAAGCACGTTCTTCACTCCTTAGGCATAGCTAAGGTCATAGAGTTTGCCCCTGGAACGAAAGTACTAGACGTCGGTACAGGAGGAGGATTCCCTGGAATCCCCTTAGCCATCTTATTTCCCGAAACGCAGTTTACCCTTGTGGATTCCATTGGAAAGAAAATTCGAGTGGTAAATGAGGTCTCTAAAGCTTTAGGACTTACCAATGTACGAGGCATCCACGCTAGAGTAGAGAGCGTAAAAGAGAAATTCCACTTTGTCGTTAGCCGCGCCGTTACTCGTATGCCTGATTTTTTAAGATGGCTTAAAGGGAAGTTTGAAAAAGAACAAATCAACACCAAACACAACGGAGTTCTATACCTGAAAGGAGGAGACCTCGCCGAGGAGCTTGCAGGTCTTCGCTGCGAGCTTACTTCTTTAAGTAACTTTTTTGAAGAAGAATTTTTTGAAACTAAAAAAGTGGTGTACTTATCTAAAGGCCACTTCAATTCCTAAGAAAGACTATGCAGAATTCAAAATACCTAATCCTTTCTATTTTTGCGGCGCTTGTTTCCCTTGTGAGTTGTAATCGATCAGACGACCCTACGTTTGCTCAAAAAATCGCTCTCACCACGGACAGCGTCTCAATTCCAAGCGATACCATTACCCTTGGCAGTACGCTTCAAATTACAACCTATCATAAACTAGCTGAAAATTGTGAACTTTTTCAGGGATATTCTACTAGTGACCTAGGAGATGAAAAACTGATCACAGCCTACTATTTCAAATCAGTCAGCACTTGTGGAAATCCTTCGATATCCACAGCCTTTATGATTTTTACGCCAAAAAGAAGCGGAACCTTTCATTTAAAATTTTGGAAGGAAAACAATCAGTGGATTGAAAAAACTCTTGAGGTTCTTCCCTTGACAACGCCCTAAAGTAAAACAGGTCTTTTTTTGGGGGAGCAAATGCGCAAGTACCTGCTTTTATCCTTTATTTCTTTCAAGTCTTTTTCTTAACTTGGCTCTATCTAAAATTAGAACCATTGGAATCCTCTTTTTTAAACAAGATTGCGCGAGAACTTATTCAGCAAAGTTCAAGCCTCAAAAACTATACTCTTATTTTTCCAGGGAAACGTCCTGTCGTTTTCTTTAAAAAGCACTTGCAAGACAATGGCTACACAGGTTTCTTACCTGAGTTTTATACCATTGAGGAGCTTATGGAAAAAATTGCAGGAGTGCCTATGGTGCAAGGCCTTTCTTTATGGCTCTTTGCTTATGATATCTATAGCTCTCTTTATACCGAGGACTTTAATCAATTTCTTAAGTGGTTTCCCACGGCCCTTAAAGACTGGGATGACATTCTAAAATACAAAGCCAGTGAGAAGGGGATCTTTAGCTATATGCACGAAGAGGAAAGAATCAAAAATTGGGGAGATTCTCTTGGCGAACCTACTGAAACCCAAAAGAAAAACCTTAATTTCTGGCGGCGAATGGCTCATTTTTTCCCGATCCTAAAACAAAAGCTAATCGAAAAAGGATGGTATAGCTATGGAATGGTCTATGAAAAAGCCAGTGAAAATTTAGAGGACTTCATTGCAAATGCAACGGAGCGTTATGTGTTTTGTGGATTCAACGCCATTACACCCATTGAAGAGGATTTAATGCGTGGGCTTTTAGGCTGGAACAAAGCGCAGTGCTTTTTCGATGCTGATCAATATTACCTTTACGATGAAAGACAAGAGGCAGGAAAGTTTCTTCGAGAATCGATTAAATGGAAAGAATTTGGAGACCATCGAAAATTCAATTGGATTTCAAATGAATTCATTCAAGAAAAAGACATTGAGATCATTGAGGTCTCAGGAAACATTTCTCAAACCAAAGTACTTCCAAGTCTATTGCAAGACATAGACAAGGAGCAGATCTCTAGTACTGCCGTCGTCCTTTTAGATGAAAATTTACTCCCGGCCACCCTTGCGAGCTTACAGTTTCAAGACAGTCTCAATATCACAATGGGCTTTCCGATTCGGAATTTAGATTTTTCCATCGCGATCAAAAAGGTATTTCACCTTCATAAGCAATTGGCAAAGTCGAAATCCTATTACTACCGCGATGTAAACGCGATTATAAATGCCATAGAGAGCACAGAAGAGGACCAAAAAATCACCTATGAATTCCAAGAGCAGCTGCGCAAAAAAAACCTAGTCTATCTTTCTCAAAAGAAGCTTCTGGAATTACTATCAAGTCTTAGTTATCTTAAAATTCTTGAGCCTTATGAGTCTCCAAAAGCACTTCTCAAAGAATTAATAGAATTTTGTATTACACTCAAGTCAACTACGAAAAGCGATATACTCTACGAAAACATAACCCTTTTTGAACAAGCTTTTAAAATTGCCTCCAATCAACTCGAGGGATATCAATTTGAAATCAGCATGGAAACCCTTGAGGTGATGATGAACCATTTGATTAGCTCAGAAGAAATCAAATTTCAAGGAGAACCTTTGGAGGGACTTCAAGTCATGGGACTTTTAGAAACGAGGCTTTTAAGCTTTGAGAGGATAATAGTACTTTCCACCAACGAAGGAAACCTTCCAAAGGGTAGTACACACAACTCTTATTTACCGTTTTCGCTTCGAATCGAAAGGGGGCTTCCTACGCATCTAGAAAACGACAGCATCTACGCTTATCACTTCTATAGACTATTGCAAAAAGCAAAGAAAGCAACCTTTCTTTTCAACAGTTTAAGCTCAGGCGTCAATACAGGTGAAAAATCTAGATTCCTTACGCAAATCGAACTTGAGAGTAAGCATAAAATCAAACATACGGTGATGGATGCCGATTCTTTGCCTGTCCAAACGAATTTAATGAAAATTGAGAAGACACCTAGTGTGCAAGAACGACTAGAAGAGTGGAAATCGAAAGTGGCGGCCTCTCATCTCACTTCGTATATGTACAACCCAATTCAGTTTTATTTAAAATCGATTTTAAAGCTCTACGAAGAGGACGAAATTGAAGAGGAAATCTCGCGCAGAAGCTACGGAACACTAGTTCATTATGCACTTCAAGTACTTTATGAACCACTAAAAGGTAAAATGTTATCTGAAAAGGACTTAAGTACTCTTTTATCAAAAATAGATGAAGCAATTGAAAAAGCGATTTTGAGCCTTGATCATCCCCTTGAAGCCTATCAAAAAGGGATGAATTTCGTGCACAAAACCATTGCTAAAAATGCAGTGAAGTCAGTAATCGAATACGATCTTTCATTAGTCAAAAAAGGAAGCCAGCTCGAAATTCTTGCTTTAGAACATCCTTTTAGCAATCTTGCTTTTGATCTTCAAAATGAGAAAAATGAGCAAGTCTTTTTTAAGGGATTCATTGACCGAATCGATAGGCTAGACGGAGTGATTCGGGTCACAGACTATAAATCTGGAAAACTAGAGACCTTGAAATTGGAATTTAAAGAACAAACGGAGGATTATTTAATTGAAAAGGGGTTAAAACAAGCTATTCAATTAAGTATCTA
>JAEWIE010000053.1 GCA_023387375.1 Bacteroidota bacterium
GAAACCAATCAATCCATTCACGTAAAAATTATAGGTAAAGGTAAACCTGTACTATTAATACCCGGTTTTACTGTACCAGGCGAAAGTTGGGATACCATTGTTAATCAATTAAAAGATAATTATGAGTGTCATGTAGTCACACTTGCAGGATTTGGAGGAAAAAAAGCAATTGATTTTCCTTGGTTATCACAAGTAAATGACGGTCTCGAAGAGTATATAAAACAAAACCAATTGACAAATTTAACTGTTATAGGACATAGTTTGGGCGGAACAATTGCTGTATGGCTTGCAAGCAGAGAAAACAATGAAATTTCTAAAATTGTATTGGTGGATGCACTTCCTGCCGCAGGTGCAATAATGTTTCCAAATTTTAATCCTGAAGATTTAGCCTATGACAGTCCTTTTAACAACCAACAATTGTCTATGAGTGAGAGTGACTTTGAACAAATGGCTCAAAGTATGGCTCAAGGAATGAGTCTAAATCCTGAAACTCAAAAACGAATTAAAGATTGGATAATTTGGGCAGATAGAAAAACCTATGTTTATGGATATACCGATTATCTTAAATTAGATTTGAGAGAGGACTTAAAAAACATATCAATCCCCACAACAATAATAGCTGCAGATAAACCATTTGGAAAAGAAATGGTTACGCAAACCTATAAAAGTCAATATGCTAATTTGGAAAAATATGATTTGATAATTGCAGATAATTCTGCACACTTTGTAATGTTCGACAAACCAGAATGGTTTATGGAACAAATTCAAAATATTTTAGCATCACATTAAATGAACCTAGAAAAACGATTCACAGAAATATATAACGCACATGCTTCTAAAGTATTCCGATTATGTTTGGGTTACGCTTCTGGTAATGAAGATTTGGCAAAAGAGTGGCAACAGGAAACCTTTATAAAAGTTTGGCAACATAGAAAAAGCTTTAAAGGAAAATCCTCGATAGGCACATGGATTTATAGAATTGCTGTGAATGTATGTTTGGCTGATTTGAGAAAAACCAATCCGCACACACAAGTTAATGATAAACTGCTTGTTACAGATTCCGTAGAGTCGGAACACACAAAAAAGGAAGAACAACTAGAACAAATGTACCGTTGCATCAGCCAACTTACCCAAAACAACAAAACCATTATTTTGATGGAACTAGAAGAAATTCCTCAATCAGAAATTGCTGAAACCGTCGGCTTAACACACGGAACATTAAGAACTCGACTAAACAGAATAAGACAATCACTTTTAAAATGTATTACAAATGGAAAATGATAAATTAACTCAATTGTGGAGTCAAAACAAAGATAATTCCACCATTACAGACGCTGAAATCATTATCAAAAAAGCTAAAAAACAACGCTATGGACAATTTATAGCAATAGCAGTAATGTCTTTAACAGTTTTGATATTGTTAACCTACTCTATTTATACTATCAATAATCAAAGGAATAATTTTACTCTTGGTCTTCTATTAATGATTTCTAGTCTTACTTTCCGTATTATTTTAGAATTCGTTTCACTTTATCAAAAAGAAAATCAATTAATTTCATTGGATAACATTTCTTTCAAAAAATACTTAAAAAAACACTACAAACTAAGGTTAAAAGTAAATTATATCCTTACACCTATATGCTTTGCGATATACGTTTTTGGATTTACAAAACTGTTGCCCTATTTTAAACGAGAGTTTTCAGAAGGTTTTTATACTTACATTCTAACCTCTGGAATTGTCTCACTTTTTGTATTAGCAGTAATTATTGTGAAGAATGTACTAAACGAAAATGATTTTTTAAAGAGACTTAATATCGAGTAAACGAACTAATTTAAATGACCGAAAGAAAGCACGAGAGCACAACATCGTGTTTGCGAAAGAGCGGGTTAAGTGCTAAACTCAAAACTATGGTAACTAAAAAAAATCTTCGGATGAATTAAGAGAGAACAAGTATTTGAATCGCGCTTGTGATGAAATTACAGCTTTTTCTGAACTTCTGCAACGTTTTGAAAAAAATATTTCTATTTTAGGACGAAGCAAAGCACTTTTGAAAATTACGCTCCTTATGTAGCGGCCATGGCAATGCGTTTTGGATCCTTACCTACCGAATTAAATCCTGACCAGATTAAAGATTATCTGTTTGAACTGCAACAACGTTCCCATTCACCCTTATCAATCGTATTTTAAACATACGGTTTACTTATTGCGTTTTCTCTTAAAATCCTAAAATCCTCCGTACAATTGCCTTCTTTTACGCTCGATTTCTAAAGAAAATAAACTACCCGTAATCCTAAGTGGAGAAGAAATTTGGAGAATGTACCCACATGCCGATTTGCTAAAACATCGCTTACTCACCGGTTTGATTTACGGTTATGGACTTCTTTGCGACTATTTTTACCCATAGTAGTTTGTTGTGTAGCAACTACAAACTTACTAAAATTGAGCCTAGCCTATTTATAGGCAGCTCTCTTTATCGGACAATAATGTTATTTTATAACAGTTTTAGCTTTTTTGGCACACTCATTGTAGTTGTATATGCAACTAGATTTGAATAGAGTGAAAATATCAGTAAGCGACATTTTTAATATTGTAATAGGTAGAACAACTAACATAGTTAATAGGAAGTTGCAACGTGAGTTTAAGCAAGCTAATCTTGCGATTACTCATGAACAATGGACTCTTCTTTCTGCTTTATGTAATGAGGATGGACAGACACAACAATCGCTCTCTGAGAAAACCTTTCGTGACAAAACTAGTGTTACTAGACTGATTAACAAGCTAGAATCTCGAAGTTTGGTCGTTAGGGTTACTGATAAATATGATCAGCGGACAAACTTAATTTATCTAACAGCTCAAGGAAAGTCTGTAGAAACCACAACTACACAAATTATAAAGGAAACCTACAAAAAAGCTATTGAAGGTATCTCTGAGAAAGATATCTTGATCTGTAAGGATGTTTTAAATAGAGTTTTCGATAACTTGAAAGATTGATATTTTTAATATAAAATGGTTGTATTGACAACAATAGACATGAATCGTATATTATTTATCCCAGCATTTCTACTTACATCCCTTCAGATTAGCGCACAAACGAATGTTTCTGATTTTGCAAAATCATTAACTATTGATGCGTTGAACAAGAGTTATGAGCTAAATAATGCTCATTTAGAAAGCGAAAAAACAGCACAGGATATTAAAAGTGCTAAAGCTACCTATATTCCAAAAATAGATGCCATTGGGGCTTACGCATATATTAATCAAGACCTTACGGTAGATCTTCCTTCTATACAAACTGGGATATCTGGACTTAATTTATTTGAAGGTAGCCAGCCTTTTGGTGTTAAAGGACAATTAGGACTTGCAGCAGTTAACGCAGAAATGGTTCTGTTCTCTGGTATGCAGGCTGAATATGGTTCAAAAGCCTTGGCCGAAAAAAAGAACGCTCAAGAATATCTCTCGAAGGCGAAGAGTGCTGAAATTATTCAAGATATCTTGCAAACTATTGACCAAATCGCACTTTTACATCAATCAAAACTGCTTTTAGATGAAAGTCAAAAAAGGTTAGATAAAGAGAATTTACGAGTAATCAAAGCGATTAAAAATGGATTGGCTATTCCTTATGATAGAAAGAGGATTGAAGTAGCAATTTATCGTTTGGAAGCTAAAAAACAAGAATACGAAGGAAAAAAGGAGCTTTTGTTTTCAAAGTTAAGTATGATCACGGGGCGATCTGTAGACGACTTAGAAAGCCAGACCAAAGAGTTGAGCTACTTGAATCCTTGGCGATTTGTGTCGCATGATTTATCCAATGAGGGTTCTAGCGTAAATACTCGTCCTGAAATGCAAGCACTGAGTTCAGAAATTAAAGCTGTAGATTATCAGATTAAAATGGAAAAGGCAAAAGCACTTCCTCAGGTTATTGCAATGGGTAGTGTAGGCTATACAAATTTGCACAATGCCGAAGTTTCAACACCATATCATTTACCCGTTTCTGGCCGGGAAGTGAATCTTGAAGCAAATAAAATTGAGGCCTTTCCTAATTATATAGTAGGAGTAGGTGTAAAATGGAACTTGTTTTCGGGGACAAAAAGAACACATGAGATTAAGAAATTGAGTCTTGAAAAAACCATCGTTGAGAATAAAAGAAAAGATATCAAGGAGAAATTTGATCTCTTATTACAGAAATCGCTCACAGAATTTAAATCGGCAGAAAAACAAATGCAATGGAAAGAAAAAGAGAAAGCTCTATCTGAGGATGCATTGAATACTGCTGTTAAAAGTTACCAGGAAGGACTAATTTCTATAACGGAGCGTATTGAAGCTGAGAATTCTTTGCAGCAATCACAAATGGAATATGTACAAGCTGTTTTTGAACAAAGAAAAGCAGCCCTGTTTTATTTGAATGCTCAGGGTGCTTTGACATTAGAGAGTTTGTAAATTACAAGAACCAACGTTTTAATTGCTAAATAATAATAAGATTGTAAAATGAAATCATTAAAAAATATCAACCTCCTATTTCTTCTTTGCGTTTTGGGATTTGTATCTTGTCAATCAACTAGTGATAAGCCTATTGAAGGAAAAATTAAAAAAAATACAATATCAGTTACAGGAAAGATTCCTGGTAGAGTTCATGAAATTCGCGTTCATGAAGGTCAATTCGTTAAAGCTGGTGACACCTTAGCAATTTTATCTTTGCCAGAGGTAGATGCTAAAATGGTTCAGGCAGAAGGTGCCGTAAAATCTGCTGATGCACAATATAAAATGACCCAAAAAGGTGCAACCGACTTACAACTTCAACAATTGGCAGCAAAAAGAGATGCTTTACAAGAACAGTATAAATTTGCTCAAACCTCTGTAAAACGTTTATCGAATATGCTTCAAGATTCTTTAATTTCTCGTCAACAATATGATGAAGCGTATACTAAAATGCAAGGTGCAAAAGCTCAATATATGGCAACTCTTGCTGAATTGGAAGAAGCGAAAAACGGTGCAAGAATTGAACAACAAATCATGGCTCTGGGACAGAAAGATAGGGCAGTAGGAGCTTTGCAAGAGGCCGGGGCAGCAGACAAAGAAAGGTATATTATTGCGCCGCAAGACATGAGCATTGAAAATATCACCCTAAGTGTTGGGGAATTGGCCCTTCCTGGTTATACATTATTTACAGGTTATTTAAACTCGTCTACTTATTTTCGATTTACCATACCTGAATCGAAAATCGGGCAAGTAAAAAATGGACAAGAAGTTACGATCGAGCTTTCTTATGCAAAGACTTCTGTGACCGGGACTATAATTTCGATTTCTCAATTAACTCATTATGCTGATATTACCACAGCTTACCCTGACTATGAAATGGGAGAGGCTATTTACGAGATAAAGGTAAAACCTAGCGATGAGAATACAGCCAAAGAGTTCTTAGCGAATGCTACAGTAACGCTCAAGCTTTAACCCATTATTGCAATAAAGAATTAAGATGAGAAGGTATATTGATTTAGTTAAGCGTGAATTCATGTTATTCTGGAACAATTCGGTTCTTAGAATGCTCTTTATTGGCGCACCGCTGGCCTATGGCATCCTCTTTGGATTTGTGTATGAAAAAGGAAAAGTAACGGATTTGCCGATCGTTGTGGTGGATGAAGATAACTCTCCAATGAGTCATCGCTTAATTGAAATGCTGAATGATAATGAAACAGTTAAGATTGCTGCAATTGTTCCAGCGAATACTGACTTGCATGTTTTATCAGTAAAATATGATGCAGCGAGTGTAATTGTAATTCCAGATCATTTTGAAGCTGATATTCTTTATAAACGCTATCCTGAAATACCAGTCTATGTTAATACTGATAATATTTTAACTGCTAATTTCGCTTCCAAAGCCATTCAAATAGTTACAGGCACCTTAAAGGCTGGTATCGAAATAGAAGCTTTGAGAAAAACCGGAGTGCCAGAAGCTATTGCTAATACACAATATGAACCTTTTCAGGTAACCTACATCAAAAACTATAATACGAGCGGAAACTATATGTATTTTTTATGGCCAGGGATGCTGGCTACGATTTTTCAGCAAGTATTATTTTTGGCGTTGGCCATAACTTTTGCCGCTGAACTTGAAAATGGAACCTTTTCTGAACTGGTTAGGAAATCGCGCACCTCTTTAATGGCCATTGTTGCCAAATGTACTCCGTACTTTATTATGTCATTTATTATCTGGATTTGCTATGCAATTATGCACTTGTATTTTAAAGTTCCATTAGGCTATAATCTTGGATGGATTACGCTCATTGCGGGTCTGCTCGTTTTTTCTGTAAGCATGATCGGTATCTTGGTTAGTATACTTATTCCTAATCAATTAAAAGCAACTGAGATTTTAATGGTAATTGCTACTCCAAGCTTCGTGCTTAGTGGATTCACCTGGCCATTAAGCCAGATGCCAGTTTGGATACAATATTTAGCACAAGCTATTCCTTTAACGCACTTTTTAGAGGCTTACCGAATTGCTACGATTCAAAATGGAGGCTTTGACGCATTAATTAACCCGATTGCTAAAATGTTTATTCTAGGTTTGGTAACAGGTGTTATTGCATGGATTTGTATAGAGGTGAAGTTCCGTAAAGCAAAAAAGACGGAACTGTTACCGCTATAAACAACAACATTTTTGTGGTCAAAAGACTATGTTGGCGTAATTGAAACCAGGGCTATACTAACTTTGCAACCGTATTATGAAATTCCGTTTTTAAATGCAATTACTATTTTTATAGAATAGTAATTGTAGCAAGCAGTGCACTACACGAATTTGGCAAAGTTTACGAAGATGATGGTAAACTTTATTTTTAGCTGAATCTACAAATAAGGTTTTTATAAAAAATTTTATTTGTAACCTTTTCCATTTTGACTCACTCTAATAGAGTATAAACCAAAAATTTCAAAAAAAATGGAAACTACACAAACTCTTCAAGTAAAACAAATTCAAAATGTATTAAAATATGTTTTCGTTGTTGTGCCGATTGTTGCAGGACTTGACAAATTCACAAACTTATTAACGGACTGGACTCAGTACCTAAACCCCACTCTTGCTGATTTACTTCCGTTTTCTGATTCCACATTCATGATGATCGTGGGTGTTATTGAAATCATCGCAGGTCTAATAGTGCTAAAAAAACCGTACCTTGGAGGAAGTATTGTTGCAGCTTGGCTTGCGCTTATTGCCATTACCCTACTTTTAAGTTTTAATTACGTAGACGTTGCGGTTAGAGATTTAGTGATGGCTATTAGTGCATTTTGTATGGCTCAACTCTCAAAAATAGTTGCCAACGAATGAGAACACTCGACCAATTGACTGACACCGAAATCATCTCTCGGGTACTTCAGGGTGAAACCAAACTCTACGAACTAATTGTTCGACGTTTTAACCCCTATCTCTATAAAGTAGGACGAAGCTACAACTTTGGACACGAAGACACTCAAGATTTAATGCAGGATACCTTTGTCGATGCGTATCGAAACCTCTCTCATTTTGAACAGAGATCGAATTTTAAAACTTGGCTCATTCGTATTATGCTTAGCAATTGTTACCATAAAAAAGAAAAAGCCAGCTATCGATACGAAGATACCGGGGTCCAGATCAATGAGAAAATGCAACCAATGTTCGAAACGATGGATCTAGACACAAGCAAACAAATCAACAACCGCGAATTGGGATACCTCATCGAAACTTCGCTTGAGAAAATCCCAGAAGAATATCGCATGGTCTTTTCGCTTCGTGAGATAAATGGATTTAATGTGGAGGAAACCTCTGAAATCCTTCATATTTCGACAAGCAATGTCAAGACGAGGCTTAGCCGAGCTAAAT
>JAEWIE010000001.1 GCA_023387375.1 Bacteroidota bacterium
GATTCTGAAAATGGAAGGTATTCGGCATGGGCAGGATGTAACGGGATTGGAGGAGAGCTTGAAAAAGGTGCCATGGGAAAAATTGAATTTGCTCGAGGCATGTCCACTATGATGGCCTGTGAAAATATGCAGTATGAAATAGGGCTGAATAAAGTTCTTCTCACCGTAGATAATTATGCGATTAAAGACGGAGTGCTTTCTTTAAACAAAGCGCGCATGGCTCCCCTTGCAAAATTTGAAGCGATTAGTGAAGCGGAGCTTGCCAAAGATTTAGAAGGAGAATGGGAAGTCGATTATATTGGAGATCCGAGCGTGGAGTATGCGGCGCTTTATCCAAATCGTAAACCTACCCTCATTTTTGATGCATCTACAGGCAAAGTTTATGGGAATAGTAGCTGTAACCAATATAATACTCAGTTTACGCTTGAAAACGGAGGGATTCAGTTTGGGGAAATTATGTCTACCAAAATGGCTTGTGAAGGGCAAGGCGAAGCTGTATTTTTCAACAATTTGAAAAAGGTAAATAAATATAGCGTGAACGGAACAACCCTTACTCTTATTACGGGTGATATCGCAATCATGAGACTCCAGAAGAAATAAAATAAGTGAAACGTTCAGGTTTTGTTTTTTCGCTTGCCATAGTGCTAATTTTGCTTGTCGGTTGTAATTCTCAAAAGAAAACGAAGGCAAATGAAGAGTATGTTACTCCACTTTTAGAAACCTATTGGAAGCTCTTGAGTTTGCATGGAGAGCCTATGAGAGTAAGAGGACCAAGAGAAGCTTATGTTATTTTTAAAGCAGTAGGGGGAAAAGTGCAAGGCCATGGCGGATGCAATTCCTTTCAAGGCGTTTTGCACGGCGCAAAAAATAATGTCTATACTGTAGAATCCCTTTCTTCAACGGAAATGGCCTGTGATGCATTAGAAATAGAACAGGAATTTTTTGAGGTGTTAAGGTCGGATTTAATTTATGTTCCTAGTAACGATACCCTAGTTTTCAAAGACAAAGACGGGAAGAAGATCGCTACTTTTGAAGCGGTATATTTCTAAAGTTATCCATTCCGTTTTCTGGTGAAAAAATGTCTAGTTTTTCCTCATAAATGATTTCCCAGGAGATTAAATCTTCAAAATTTCGGACATTTTTAAAGTCGGACTTTACTTTTGTCCAACAATAAGGAGATAAAATGAATTGTTTTGCCCCTCTTTCAAGATTGCATCTCAGTTAGGAGAAACGAATTTTAAATCCAGAGACGAGGTCTAACTTTCACTATCTCTTCAATTTCTACATGTTCACCGTAGATTCGCGGTTTTTTTAATTTCTATACTATAGAGCGCTTTCCCTTTTTTGTTTGATTGGATGAGAGGATGAAAACAGTTATGGATGCGAATATGTGAATGCGATTCGTTAATTGTCATCACTATTGAAAAAATATTAGGAATAATTAACAGAATATTCTCTATATTTACCACAAACTACCAAAAGTCTTGTTTTGTATAAGAACAAGTCAAAATTGAAAAACTCTAACTGCCATGGACGAAATTAAAAAACTAGCAAAGATTTGGGATGCGATCCCAAATGCGAAAAGTCATCACGTGGAAATGTCGGTCAAGCAGATTGTCAAAAAGTATTTGGACCTTTTTCATTTCGGGGATTATTTTTATATTATATTCAATACGAGGACCACAGAGATGGAGTATGTGGATCCCAAGATTGAAAAAGTCCTAGGAATTCTGCCTCGGGATATTAATTTGCAATGGATTGTGGAGAATCTTCATCCCGAGGATAGGCCTTATTATGCTCATTACGAGAAAAGCGCTGTTAAGTTTTTCACTTCTTTGGACCGAGAGCTTTTCTTCAAATATAAATTCTCTTATGATTATCGACTGCGTACTAAAGAAGGCAGTTACAAGAGAGTTTTGCAACAAGTCGTTCCCGTTTATTATTTCCCGGAGGGAGGCGCAAGAACTCTTGCTATCTTTACGGATCTTACTCACTTAAATATATCAGGCATTCCAAAGCTTTCTTTTATAGGAATGGAGGGCGCTCCTTCTTATTACAATGTACACCTAACTCAGCATTTTAGTCTTCAGAATTGTCTTTTTTCCCCTCGTGAAATGGAAATTTTAAGTTTTGTGATTCAAGGGCATACTAGCCAGAGTATTGCAGACACGCTTTGCCGAAGCGTGCATACGGTTAGAACCCACCGTAAAAACATACTTGAAAAGTCGGGTTGTAATTCCGTCCAGGAACTTATTGCGCGCTCTGTACGCGAAGGTTGGATTTAAGTTTGTAAAGGTGGGTTTAGCTGCCTTTTTCTTAGTTTCAAACTGAAGATGGAGACTTTAGCCTGGAAATGTTCAAAAAAATAGGTCCAAATCGATAGAATCCATCAGATTAGAAGGAAGAATATTTCATATTTTTCTATCTTTGCACGATATGGAATTTACCGCAGCTCAAATTGCAGAATTTATAGGGGGCCGAATCATTGGTGATAAGGACACTATAATTAATGGGGTTTCCCCAATTGAAAGGGGACAAAGAGGACATTTGTCGTTCGTTGCACAGGAGAAATTTACCCCTTATTTGCAGTCAAGCGAATGTGCAGTTCTGATTGTTTCTAACAAATTAATTGACGATTCAATAACGTATCCCTTTACCATTATTGCGGTAGAGGATGCTTATCTGTCTTTTCAAGTTCTTATGAATCTTTACCAGAAGCTTCAAAAAAGAAAAGAAGGAATTGAAGAGGGCTCTAGCATTGATCCTAGTGCGGTTTTGGGTGAAGATGTGTACATCGGTGCCTTTACGTATCTAGCGGAGAAAGTGAAAGTGGGAGACGGGACTCAGATTTTCCCCCATGTTTACGTAGGTCAACATGTGAAAATCGGAAAAAACTGCCAGATTTTTTCAGGGGTAAGAATCTACGATTACTGCGTGATTGGAGACAATACGATCATTCATTCGAATACCGTCATTGGTTCTGATGGCTTCGGCTTTCAGCCTACTAAAGAGGGATATCAAAAAATTCCTCAATTAGGAAATGTGGTAATTGAAAACCATGTAGAAATCGGAGCGAATTGCACCATTGATCGGGGGACTATTGGCTCGACGATTATTGGAGAAGGAACCAAAATTGACAATTTAATTCAAATTGCTCACAACGTAAAAATTGGAAAACATAATGTAATTGCGGCCCAGGCCGGAATTGCAGGCTCTACGACGCTTGGAGACTGGAACATGATTGGAGGGCAAGTAGGCGTTGTGGGACACATAAAAATAGGAAATAAAGTGAGTGTTCAGGCCCAGAGTGGCGTGAACTCAAGTGCGCAGGATGGAGAAGTTCTTTATGGATCTCCTGCGATTTCTGCGAGTGACTTTAGACGTAGCTACGTCCATTTTAAGAATTTACCGCAACTAGCCAAACGAATTCAGGAGCTAGAGGCGGACTCAAACGATAGGACTGATGACTGAAATGCAAAAAACCCTGAAAAGTGAAGTCTCACTTTCAGGAATCGGTTTACATACCGGAAATGAAGTAAAATTAACTCTTAAGCCCGCAAAAGAAAATACGGGATTTGTTTTTGTTAGAACCGATCTTGAGGGGCATCCTCAGGTGGAAGCAGACGTAAATTACGTTACTACCACCGAGAGAGGCACAACGCTTGAAAAACTAGGTGTTCGTATCCATACCTGTGAGCATTTGCTTGCCGCCTTAGTAGGCTGTGATATTGACAATGCGTACTTAGAGCTGACAAGCGCAGAGCCGCCCATTATGGACGGATCCTCTAAGTTTTTCGTAGAAGCCATCGAAAAAGCAGGAATCGAGGAGCAAAATGTGGCTCGTGAATACTTTGTCGTGAAAGAAGTACTTAGTTTTACCTGTCCAAATACAGGCTCTGAACTGACTATTATCCCTTCGGATACATATGAAATTACCACCATGGTTGATTTTGGAACCAAGGTGCTTGGAACCCAAAACGCCACGCTGAAGGATATTTCCGAGTTTAAAGAAGAAATCTCTGAAGCAAGAACCTTCAGTTTCCTGCATGAACTAGAAATGCTAATCGACGCAGGTCTAATTAAAGGAGGAGATTTATCCAATGCCATCGTGTATGTGGACAAAGAACTTACAGAAGAGACCTCCGATAAACTTAAAAAAGCCTTTGGGAAAGAGGATGTCTCCATCCGTCCCAACGGAATCTTAGACAATTTAACCCTTAAATATCCGAACGAAGCGGCGCGCCATAAACTTTTGGACGTCATTGGAGACTTAGCCCTTACAGGGGTAAGACTTAAAGGAAAAGTAATTGCAAACAAACCGGGACACTTTGTAAATACTCAGTTTGCCAAGAAACTTAACCGTCAATGGAAACTTATGAGAAGAAAAAATGTGCCTGATTTTGATTTAACAAAACCGCCTGTATACGATATAAACGGGATTATGAAACTCCTTCCGCACCGTCCGCCCTTTTTACTGGTAGACCGCATTATGGAGCTTTCAGATTCTCACGTGGTGGGTGTGAAGAACATCACCATGAACGAGCCTTTCTTTGTGGGTCATTTCCCTAAAGAACCCGTGATGCCAGGCGTTTTACAAATTGAAGCGATGGCACAGACAGGAGGTATTCTTGTTCTTGCAAATGTTCCCGATCCCGAAAACTATTCCACTTACTTTGTCAAAATTGACAAAGTGAAATTTAAACGCAAAGTCATTCCTGGAGATACGCTTATTTTCAAGATAGAACTTATTGAACCGATTCGCCGTGGCATTGTACACATGCAAGGTTATGGCTATGTCGGTGACTCCGTCGCTGTGGAAGCCGAACTTATGGCGCAGGTGGCACGTAATAAAATAGATTAAGCATGGTACATCAATTAGCTGCGGTCGATAAAAGGGCCAAAATTGGAAAGAATGTTATTGTCGAACCCTTTACGACCATTGCAGGCGATGTTGAAATTGGAGAAGGCACTTGGATTGGTCCCAATGTGACTATAATGGACGGAGCAAGAATCGGGAAAAATTGTCGAATTTTTCCAGGATCGGTCATTGCAGCGATTCCTCAAGATTTAAAATTTGACGGGGAAGACACCTTAGTTTATATCGGTGATCGTACCACGATTAGAGAATGTGTCACCGTGAACAGGGGAACCAAAGCGCTTGGCTACACAAAACTTGGCGCAGATTGTCTTATTATGGCCACTTCTCATATAGCACATGACTGCGTGATCGGAGATCACGTCGTGATTGTCAATGGCTGCGGAATTGCAGGCCATGTAGAAATTGGAGACCACACGATCATGGGCGGACTCTCTGCGGTTCACCAATTTTGCAAGATTGGAAAGCATGTTATGATTGCAGGAGGAACCTTAGTAAGAAAAGACATTCCCCCTTATGTAAAAGTAGCAAGAGAACCGATGAGCTATGCCGGGATAAATTCGGTGGGTCTTCGTCGTAGGGGTTATAGCAATGATAAGATTTTTGAAATTCAAAAAATCTTTAGATATATCTTCCAAATGAAGACCAATGTGACTCAGGCCATGAACCTGATTGAAAAAGAAATGCTTCCTACGGCCGAGAGAGATGAAATTCTTGAATTTATCCGCAATTCACCTCGAGGAATTGTAAGAGGATACGGAACGGGGAAAGACTAAAAGAAGAAATAGACAAGTAAAATATACATTCGAAATAATAAATGGCAACAACAGCTGACATTAGAAAAGGTCTTTGCATCGAATATAGCAATGACATTTACAAAGTAATTGAGTTCCTTCACGTGAAGCCAGGAAAAGGTCCTGCTTTCGTAAGAACCAAACTTAAATCTGTAACCAACGGAAAAGTACTCGACAATACCTTTTCTGCAGGGCACAAAATCGAGGAGGCAAAGGTAATTACCCGTAAGTACCAATACCTTTACGACGATGAAAATGGATTCCATTTCATGAACAACGACGATTTTTCTCAGATCTACATTAACAAAGAAATGATCGACAACGCGCAGTTCATGAAACCGGGAGAAGAAGTAATGATCATCTTAAAAGAATCAGATGAATCTCCACTCTCAGCAGAACTTCCCCCTTCTGTGATTTTAGAAGTAACCGAAGCGGATCCAGGTGTAAAAGGAAACACAGCGACCAACGCCCTTAAAAATGCAATCGTAGAAACAGGTGCCCGCATTAACGTGCCTCTTTTCATCGAACCCGGAGATAGGATTAAAGTCTCTACGGAAGACGGTTCTTACCAAGAACGCGTAAAGTAATAAATACCTAACCAAGGGCCTTTCCTCTTTAAAGAGCAAAGGCTTTTGGTTTTTTAAGACCTTATATTTTTAGCGCTTCTTCTTTTTTTAAAAGAGGAATAAGGGCGCTACTTTTTGCTATAATACATTTACAATGCGATTTGAATCTGTACAAACTCTAGAAACCGTTGCTAAGCTTATAGGAGCCAAAGCTATCGGAGATCCAAAGTTTCCTATCTTGGGAACCAATGAAATTCACCGCGTAAAAGAGGGTGAAATTGTTTTTGTAAACCATCCTAAATATTACGACAAAGCGCTTAACTCAAATGCGAGCGTCGTTTTAATTGATAAAGAAGTCGAAGTGCCCGAGGGAAAAGCGATTTTGGTTTCTTCGGATCCTTTTGGAGACTTTAACCTGATAAATGAGCATTTCTCGAGGCTTACTCATTTTAAAGAAGAGGCAGAGAATCAAATTATAGGAGAAGACAGTTTTATCCATAAAACGGCTGTAATTGGTAGCGATGTGCAAATTGGAAAAGGATGTTACATTAGTCCCAATGCAGTGATTGGAGACGGTACTAGAATCGGAGACAACGTACGAATTGGATCTGGAACGATTTTAGGAGGCGATGCCTTTTATTACCGTAAGACGCAGCAAGGGCATGATAGATTAAGATCTGTCGGTAATGTCATCATTGAAAATGGAGTGGAGATTGGAAACCTTTGCACCATTGATAGGGGAGTTACAGACTCAACTATTATTGGATCAGGTAGTGTTTTAGACAACCAAATTCAAATTGGTCACGATACAGTAATTGGCAAAAAAGTACTTATTGCAGCCCAAGTAGGAATTGCAGGATGCTGCATTATCGAAGACGAGGTGAGCATTTGGGGACAAGTAGGAATGGCCTCTGGAATTCATGTGGAAAAAGGAACCGTGATTTTGGGGCAAACCGGAGTGAACCAAAACCTTAAGAAAGGAACCTATTTTGGTCCTCTTGCTACGGAGTTTAAGGACTATCTTCGCAAAGAAGTAAAAGTGAAAAATCTAAAGTAATATTGCGCATTTTGCCCTAGGTGAATTAACCTAAATAGGCGAAGAGAAAATTACTGAATTTAATTTTTTTTACCTCAGATAGATTAAGTAAATTTGTAAGCATTAAAACGTTTTAACAAAAATAAATCAAATAAGAATGTCAGTACTAGTAAACAAAGACTCTAAGGTAGTTGTACAAGGATTTACAGGGAACGAAGGAACCTTCCACGCGTCTCAGATGATTGAATACGGAACCCAAGTTGTAGGGGGTGTAACTCCAGGAAAAGGAGGCACTGAGCACTTAGGTAAGCCGGTTTTCAATACAGTAGCAGAAGCGGTGGAAAAAGCGGGCGCAAACGTATCTATTATTTTTGTACCGCCTGCATTCGCGGCCGATGCTATTATGGAAGCGGCAGAAGCAGGAATTAAAGTCATTGTATGTATTACAGAAGGAATTCCAGTGGCTGACATGGTAAAAGTAAAATCTTACATCGCAGACCGCGATACAAGACTTATCGGTCCTAACTGTCCAGGAATTATTACTTCTGACGAAGCGAAAATTGGTATTATGCCAGGATTCGTTTTCAAAAAAGGAAAAGTAGGTATCGTTTCTAAATCAGGAACTTTAACTTATGAAGCAGCTGACCAAGTAGTGAAAGCGGGATATGGAGTATCTACTGCGATCGGAATCGGAGGAGACCCAATTATCGGAACGACAACAAAAGAAGCTCTTGAACTTTTCATTAACGACCCAGAAACAGAAGCGGTAGTAATGATTGGAGAAATTGGAGGTGCTCTTGAAGCAGAAGCAGCTCGTTGGTACAAAGCGAGCGGATCTAAAAAACCAGTGGTTGGTTTCATCGCTGGACAAACAGCGCCAAAAGGAAGAACGATGGGTCACGCAGGGGCCATCGTCGGAGGTGCAGAAGACACAGCGCAAGCGAAGATGGCAATCATGAGAGAAAACGGAATTACCGTAGTAGACTCTCCTGCAGACATCGGAGTAACAGTAGCAAAGATCTTAGGATAAGAATCTTATTACAATACAATAAAAATGAGCGGTCCATTGGGGTCGCTCATTTTATTTGTAAAAGGGTTTAAATTCTATTTCTACCTAGCTTTTAATCCATTTCCAGATTTCTTTTAGGGTGGCTTTGTTTCCATACATAAGGACTCCCACTTTGTAAATTTTAGAGGCAATAAAGACCATTCCTACAGCAGAAACGGCAAGCAGTGCAAGGGAAAGAGCAATCTCCCAAAGAGGAACTCCAAAAGGAATTCGTGCAATCATCGCCACGGGTGAAGTAAACGGTATCATGGATAACCAGAAAGACAGAGGTCCTTCCGGATTGTTTAGAATCGTAATACTTCCGTACATACCAATCGTAAGGGGAAGGATGGCGAATAAAGTAAACTGCTGCGTCTCCGTTTCATTGTCCACTGCTGACCCTATGGCAGCGTACATCGCACTATAGAATACGTATCCTATTAGGAAGAATAAGATAAAGACGGTAATAATCAGCGGAAAATTCAAGCTTAGTAGTGTGTGGGAAATTTCCCCTGCAAGCATTTTTAAATCAAGTCCTTTGCTGATCGCTTCACTCTCTGCGCCGCCCATGGGTAAGTTTCCACTAATGGCGTTAAAGCCTGTGTTTAGAATAAGCGCGGCCGAGACGGACATGGTGATCCAGACCACAAACTGAGTTAAAGCGACAAGAGTAACTCCAAAGATCTTTCCAAGCATCAAATCAAAAGGTTTCACGGAGGAGATGATAATTTCGACTACGCGGTTGTTCTTCTCTTCTAAAACACTTCGCATAACGCGAACCCCGTAAATGATGATAAACATGAAGATGACGTACATTAAGACCATGCTAAGACCGTATTTGACGCCAAAGTTTAAATCACTGTCCTGTGAATTTTGATCTACTACGTTCTTTAGTTTTAAATTGAAACCTTTGTCAAGGTTGTCAATTTGAGAATCGCTAAGACCTAGATCCTTAATTTTTTGTTCTCGGATTACGCCGGCCAAATCCATTTGAATCTTCGATTTGGTGTCCATTCCAATTTTCTTATTGGTAAGAAGAACCGCCTTTTTTTCCAGGCTTTCTATGGACTCTTTGCTTACAGCGGGAAGGATTAAAAGGCCGTCCATGTCCTTTGCCTCTTTTAAAAGCACTTTCATTTGCGCCTCGGTGCTAGGGTCTAGAAAGAGGTAAGTAACGGTCTCGTTGGATTTTAAATACGACTCAAATTCTCCGCTCTTATCAATTACATTAATCTTGGAGTTGGACTTGTTGGCGTTCATCATTACGCCGATTAAAACCCCAAAGGCCACTAAGATCAGTGGGGCAAAAAGGGTCAATAGGATAAAGGACTTCTTTTTAACTTGGGTTAGGTATTCCCGTTTGGTGATTAGAAGGATATTCTTCATTTTTCTTAGTTAAGAGGGATCGCTTACAGCGTTAATAAATACTTCATTCATACTTGGGATCTTTTCATCAAAGGTTCTTATTTTCCCAATAGGTAGTAGCGCTTCAATGAGCGAATTTTGACTCACGCCTCCCTCTAGTTCAAAAGAGTAGAGATCATGGGCAAATCGCAAATTGGATACAGGATGGCTTAGCTGAAAAGCTTCCAGTTTCTCTTTTTGTACATCGCTTAAAGTCACAGAGAAAATATTCTTTTTGAACTGTTCACGAACCTCAAAAATCTTTCCATCTAGCACTTTCTTTGAATTGTGAATAAGGGCAACAGAGTCACAAAGTTCCTCTACACTTTCCATGCGGTGAGTAGAAAGGATAATTGTGGTTCCTTGCTCCTTCAAATAAAGAATTTGGTCTTTTATTAAATTGGCGTTCACGGGGTCAAATCCTGAGAACGGTTCATCTAATATGAGAAGCCGAGGTCTATGCAGTACAGTGACTACAAATTGTAGTTTCTGTGCCATTCCTTTGGATAACTCAGAGAGCTTCTTTTTCCACCACTGTTCCATGCCTAGTTTTTCAAACCAAAACTTGGCCTGCGATAAAGCCTCTGTTCGGCTCATGCCTTTGAGTTCTCCAAAGTAGAGCAGCTGGTCTCCAAGAGTCATGTTCTTATAGAGTCCTCTTTCTTCGGGCATATAGCCAATCTTGGAAATATGGTGCGGCGAAAGTCTCTCTCCATCAATAAAGATTTCACCTGAATCAGGCGCAAGGATTTGATTGATAATCCGAATAAAGGTCGTTTTTCCAGCGCCGTTGGGACCAAGTAGGCCGTAGATGGTCCCCTCAGGGACTTCTATACTGAAATCCTGCAAGGCAGTTTTCTTTCCACCTTGGTATGTTTTCGTAACGTGGGTTGCTTTTAGCATCGAAATACGTTTTTAAAAAATAGAATCACAAGATCGCAAAAATACTTAACATACAGAAGTAGAATGCGGATTTTACAAGCTTATATCAAAGGTTTTTACTGCTTCAATAAGTCTTGGAATTCGATTATTTGTTACAATATTTTAGCTTAAAACTCGTGTTTAGACTCTTTCTCCAAAGGTGAGTAAAGTATGGTCAGGATCAAGAAGGGAAAACTCTTTGACGCCCCAAGGTTTAAGTTGCAAAGGAGCACTTGGGTGAATGGAAATACCCGCGTCAAGATAGAACTGATAAAGAGTTTCAATGTCGCTAACCCGAAGGTAGATTTGCGCGTAATTCTCTAGGGGATTAAGCGCTTCAAACAGAAAGAAATGAAGTTCAACCTGGTCTTTTTGGAGCATCAAGTAATCGGGATACTCGAGTTCTTCCACAGGCTCAAACCCTAATTGCTTTACGTAAAACTCATAAGTCAGCTCTCGATCTCGCATGGGTAGTTTTGGATGGACTTCCGTAAGCATAAGCTTTTACCTTTGTTTAGCTCGTAAACTCAAATTCTTTGTAAAATTCCGCTGCTTCCAAAATGATTTCGTCCATTTCTTCGAGGGTATATACCTGGAGGAATTTTTTGCGGAATTCCTTAAAGTGTGGGATTCCTCTAAAGTAGTTGCTGTAATGCTGACGCATTTCCACCATACCGATGCGCTCTCCTTTCCAATCAATGCTCCACTCGGCATGCTGACGAACCGCCTCGAGCCTTTCTGTAATGGTAGGAGGGCTTAAGATTTCTCCGGTTTTGAAGTAATGCTTGATTTCATTGAAGACCCAAGGATAACCAATGGCTCCTCTTCCAATCATGATCCCATCACAGTTGTATTTTTCTTTATACTCTTTTGCTTTAGGACCTGAATCAATATCGCCATTGCCAAAAATGGGAATTTCAATATCCGTGTGGTTCTTAATCTGAGAAATATAATTCCAATCCGCCTCGCCCTTGTACATTTGCGAACGAGTTCTTGCATGAATGGTAAGGGCTTTGATTCCTGCATCCTGCAGACGTAGGGCGACTTCTTGAATGTTAATGGAATCAAAGTCCCATCCGAGTCTTGTTTTCACAGTCACAGGCAAATGCGTGGATTTGACAACCGCTTCTGTAAGGCGAACCATCAAATCAATATCTTTTAATACTCCCGCTCCAGCCCCTTTTGTGACCACCTTTTTTACGGGACATCCAAAATTGATATCCACTAGATCAGGCTCTACGGTCTCCACAATTTTAGCAGACATGGCCATGGCCTCTTCATCTCCTCCAAAGATTTGAATACCCACGGGTCTTTCGTAATCGAAAATGTCAAGCTTTTTCTTGCTTTTCATGGCATCGCGAATAAGTCCCTCCGACGAAATAAACTCCGAATACATAAGGTCTGCCCCATGCATCTTGCAAAGTCTACGGAATGGGGGATCACTTACATCCTCCATAGGAGCAAGAAGAAGGGGGTAGTCGGGAAGTTGAATTGGGCCTATGTTTACCATGGTGCAAAAATACAAAATATCGACTTAAGTATAGGCAAAAGTGTTCTAAAGCAGAATTGAGCAAACAAAAGGACAAGAGAAGTGGGCATCAAGGAATTGGAATTCCTTCTTTTTTAGTACCAACCTTTTCGGAAATGACTGGTGAGAGCGCTTAAATTGAGAATAAGAGTAAAACGAATTCTACTTGCATAATCGTCCAAAGAAGGTTCAAAACCAAGAGAGGACTGAAGAGGGAAGTACACTTCTAAGAAATCAGGAATGAGTTTTAATTTTACGCCAGAATCCCATATGAATTTTTCACTTTGTCCTTTGTTCTTATACATGCCGGCATCAGCATAAAGATTGAACATTTTCCAAATGTGAGCATCTACTCCCACACTTGTAATCCAGCGGCTTACAGGTTCTCCCACATAGGATTTAAAGCCCCCTTCGGCCTGCACATACTGCTGAGAAAGAATTCCTTCCGTGGCACTTTGTCCAAGAAGGCTATAGTTGAAGGCGTAATTGGAAACCTTTGAGACTCCAAAATCAAAGAAATTGTTTCTGGCTTCGTTTTTGAAAAATACCCCACCAAACCAGCGGAAACTGATTTTCTTATTGGGTGCATATTCCCAGCGGTAATACCCTTCAGCAGATAGCTTTTGAAAATCATTCATAAGTTGCAAACTGGTACCAAGAGAAATTTCATGAATGATTTTCTTGTCATTGTATCCGTAGCCTAAGCTCCAAAGTCCATAGCGATCGTATTCGCCTTTCGCAATCAGTTCGGGGGTAAGGTCTTTTTCAAAATGACTAAAAGAGAAATAAAGCGATCGACTAATATCGCTTCTAAGTACTTTTGAGAAATTAAGAGTGGAGGAGACACTTAGCTTTTTGTAAGCTAAATCGTAGTCGTAATGGAAGTAGGAGGCGCCTACACCCACTTCCAAGCTTCGGAAAAACGCGTTTTGCGGCTGGAATTTATAAGAGACGGATCCTGATCCCGCAAACGTATTAGTCCCTGTACTGAAATAAGGAGAGAGCGCGTATTGAAAGGGCTGGTCAAATAGGGATTTGTTTTTAAATCCAATCCCTAAAAGCACTTTGTCGTACGCGTTAAAGGAAAGTTTAGGACTTAAGTAAATCTCATTGTACTCTGGATTTGGAATGTCTGGAAGTAATTTAAGTTTTACCTTTTTTGTGTTGGAAAAAAGACCTTTGGTATAAATGTAATTGTCCCGATAGTTAGACTCTGGAAAGAGATATTCATCATTAACCGAGATTTTCTTTATCTCCGGACGGGGAATTAAATACTGACCCTGGTCTCTTTGGGTCGAGGTATCGTACCAAAAGGATTTTGTGTTTCCCTCAAAATCTTCGGATGTGATTTGAATCGGAATTCCGTAGGAAGAATTCTTTGCTACTTTGACTAAATAGCCTTCGGGTACTTTTTCAAATTTCTTCACCTTGAAATTTACGCGGTTGTTCTCATAGATAAAATCTTCTAAAAAACTCGAAGAGTATCCGCTTTGAATGGCAAGCTGATCTAAAAAATCCTCTGTACTTAAAAGGGAATTCGAGTTTTTAGAAAGGTAAGAGCGGATAAAATTTTCAAATTCATCCGTTCCCATTTTCTCCGCTATGAAATTAAACAGTGTACCTGTCTCAAACTGACTAATAGCCATGTCGTTGAAGTTGCTTAACACGGGAAAGGGAGTTCCAATTTTTTGATCTAAATTCTTGGTAAGGATATATTGATAACCTAAAGCGTAGCGTTCCGTTAGCTTGAGTTTAGCCGCCGTTAAGTAGCGAAGTGGATGAATTCCAAACAGCTTAGCTTCCTGTGGAAGCTTCCCAATAAGAAGCGCATCCTTATAGTTCTTTTTCAAATATTGCATCTCCAAATAAATCTGTAGCCCATTTTTAAACCAGTGGTCTTTGGATTTTTGAGTAAGGGCCTGCGCTTCAATGGCTTTCTTAGAGATTAGTCGGAAGTAGTCCAGATCGGTCTTTTCCATGTCGGAAAACATCTTGTAGCGGAATTTCCAGAATTTGATGTCATCAATTCCAAAGAAATCTTCTTTGGAATAGAACTTAGGCGAAATAAATACTTTGGAAGGAACACTTCCTAGTTTCTCTCCAATAAAGTTTAAATGAACAGGCAATAAATAATGCAGAGTGGAGAGCTGCTCCTTATCAATAGGATAACCAAAGACAACCTTCGTTTCTCCATAGCGAGAACTTGAATGAAGCGTGGGCATCTCGATTTGGGAGATTAGAAACTCAGGATCGTTTGTTAGCTTGCCACTAAAGGCAAAAGAAGAATCTTTCTTTAAATTACTCTCTACTTCATATCCATTAGGTACACGAAAAGACACCTTCCAGTTTTGTCCTCCGCTCTGAGTCTGTTCCGTGTCGTTAAATCGGCGCGGCTCTGAATCTATCGTTTCAAACGTATTAGGAACAAGAAAGAAATATTTTAAAGCAATCGTACTCTCGGAGGTTCCATAGCCTGTCAATTGAATCGCAGGAAGTGAAAGGGTATACTTTAATTTTAGAAGAGTGGTTTCTCCAGGAGCAAGAGAGAAGGATAGAGGAATTTTCAAATTCTCCTCATCAAGCTCTTTGACAGAAAGAGAATCGTTAATAAGAAGAGAGCTAAGCGATCCTAGGTCTTTTTTCTTTGCAAAATAGAGCTGTTTCTGTCTGTCTTCAATCTTTCTCGTGGCAAGTGAAGTCCCCTCGTTTCTGTAGGCGGCAATCCAGTTTAAAAGCTCCACTTCTGAGATTGCATGAGTAAAAGGATTGGTGTAGTAGATTTCCTGCTCTACCTCCAAATCCTTTAAATTCTCATTTAGGCTCGCGCGAATCACAAGGCTATCGCCCTGTGCAAAGCCTAAAAAAGGAAATAGCAAAAAAGTGAGAATTAAGAGTGGGTTTTTCATCATTTGTGCAAAGCAGTTTCAAATATAGTTGTTTGCACCGAACTGCAAAACAGATGGGCCTGGAAACTATTTTTACCTTTACGTTTCCTATTTTGAAATACCGCGTAAATAATTAGTATAGAAGGGTTTATGTTTTGTTTTGCAGCGGTACGCCCAAAGAAAAATACCTAAAAGTAGGTATCGCCTTTTTATGTGAAAAAAAAGGGGGAGCCCTATCTCATTAAAAAAAAGAGTAGCGACTCATTTGCCGCTACTCCCCTTAAACAATTTTTAAAAAATCGGGTTTATTTTTCTACAAGTTCAAAATCTCCTTTGATTCTTACTAGATCAGAAATGATCGCTTCAGGAAATTTAGGTCCCACTCCAAAGTCAGATCTTTTAAGGGTTCCTAAAACTTGGTATCCATGTACAGTTTTGTCTTTATTAGTAGTAGAACCTCTGTAAATAAGGGTTAGCTTTACCGGTTTTGTGACTCCGTGCATAAGAAGATTTCCATGAAGCTCGTAGTAATGTTTCTTTGCTGTTTTCTTTAAAGAAGTAGAAGTGAACGCCATAGTTGGGTAAGTAGCTACATCAAAAAAGTCTGGACTTTTTAAGTGATTGTCTCTTGCCTCAATGTGCGTATTGATAGAAGAAGGATCTACTTCAAAAGTAAGCGTGGATTTAGCAAAGTTCGCTTCATCGGCTTGGATGCTAAGAGTTGCTTTGTCCATGTTTCCTGTAATGTCGTTAATTCCCATGTGAATGACAGTAAACTGAATTCTTGAATGGGCAGGATCGCTTACAAGCGTTTTTTGAGCTGTTAAACTAAGGGTGAATAGCATAAGCGCTATCATTGAAAACATCTTTTTCATAAACTATATTTTTAAATTTATCTTTTTACTAGGTCGATCAAAGATCGTAAAATATTTTAAGCTAAAACAGGATAAGTATCAGGAATTGAATTTTTTAATCGCAATTTCCATCTACATCACAAGTAGAAGAATTTCCTAGAATTTGAAGTCCTTTGTCTCCCTCAGAGAATTCTTTGTAGCTTTTTTCAAGGGCTTCTAAGAACATCTCTGGTTGCTGCGCTCCAGAGATTCCGTATTTATCGTTTAAGATAAAGAAAGGAACGGCTCTCACGCCAATTTTACGAGCAAGCATCTCGTCTTCTTTGACTTTGTAGCGAAGAGAATCTGAGTTTAAGGCTTCTTTTACCTCGGATTCAGAAAGTCCAACGCTTTTTCCAATTTCAATTAAATCGCTTTCCGAATCAATGTTTTTTCCGTCAATGAACTGCGCTCTAAAAAGAGCTTCTTCCATTTCATTTGAAATATTTTTTTCTTTTGCTAGTTGAATTAGAAGGTGACCTTTTAAAGAGTTTGCAATTTTTTGATTGGCAAAGTTAAATTCAATTCCCACTTCTTTTCCAGCGTTTTGTGCGTGGTTATGCATTTGTTTAGCTTGCTCTATAGAAACGCCTTTCGCTTTAGAAAAGTATTCGAAAGGGTCTGCACTAGGATCCGACTGAAGGGAAGGATCGAGTTGAAAACTATGCCATTCGATCTGAATGTCCTTTGCGTTTGCAAAGCTTTCTAATGCTTTTTCAAATTTCTTTTTGCCTACGTAGCAAAAAGGGCATCGGATGTCACTAAATATATTTACTTTCATTTGTATATGTGTTTTGATTTGGTGAGACAAAGATAAGAATACGAGTCCTTTCTTTCCATTGACCTAGGATAAGAAAAGGGTGGAATGTAAATTGAAAAGAGCAGCCAAAGGCCACTCTTTTTAATTTATAGGGTTGAAGATAGTAAGGATCTACAAACTTTCTTCGTAGCTTTTCCAGCCTTCGATTTTATATTCTAATGCAGATTTTTCTGGATTTTCTGCTTTGTAAATTCCTCTTCCTACAATGATGAAGTCGGTGTGAAGTTGCTTAAATACATGGGCAGGAGTATTGTACTGCTGGCCTTTTCCATCTCCTTTCGTTTGAAGGTTCACTCCTGGAGTGAAAAGAAGTAGTTCACTTGGAAGCTGAGCCTGAGAAACACCTCCAATTACATTGGGATGAGAAGCTGCAATTTTGGTCGCTTCTTCTCTATAATGTTTGTCGGTAAGGGTTCCCTTGGAAGACATTCCGATAATGGCAATCACTCCCGCACTGTGAAAATAATCCAGTGAAGGGTAACCTCCGATAAGCTGCGCGGTGACTAAATCCGCCCAATTAGAAATCTTATGCACTCCATAGGCATACTGAAGTTCCTGCGTGCTTCCAATGTCCGCGAACTTACGGTCTTCCATTAATAAGAAATTGTGCTTTGCAGCTAAATCAATTAAAGGAAGGATGGTCTTGTCGTACTCGAAGTCGGTCACGACATCCATATGGGTTTTGAGCGCCACAATGTGTGGTCCTACTTTGTTTGCAAATTCATGAAGCTCTGCGGTGGTAAGTAAATCCGCCGAAGCAATAAGATTGGATTTCTTTTCAATCGCAATCTCAAGTAGTCTTTGCGCTTTAGAATGCGTAAGGCATTTTAGTTTGGACTCATAAGAGGCTCTTTTCGGAGTCTCAAAAGAAATCGCATTGCCTTTTAAGAAGTCTTGAATTCTCTGTACTTGTTCTTCGTCTAAAGCTCCTTCTTCTTTTAAGATTTGACAAACTTCTGTAATGGTGAAAAGCGTATGAACGCGGTATCCTTTTTCTTCCAAAAGTTCTTTTCCGCCTTGCTCTCTGTCTAATACCACCACAATGTCGGATACTTTTAGGCCTACTTCTTCCACCTCCGGAATGGTTTCTAGAAGGGATTTTCCGGAGGTAATTACATCTTCTACGAGAAGACAGTTTTGACCTCTTTGGTAGAGACCTTCAATGAGTTGCTTGGTACCGTAAGCTTTGGCTTCTTTTCGTTTGATAATTAAAGGAAGGTAGCTCTCAAGAGACATTGCGGTTGCCATAGGCAGTGCGGCGTAAGGAACGCCACAAATTAAATCGAATTCATCTAGAGGGACGATGTCGAGCATACGTGCCGCTAAATTTTTTAGGATTCTTGGGTCCGAGGCTAGGGGGCGCAGATCTACATAAAAGGGACTTTCAATCCCTGATTTTAGGGTAAAACGGCCAAACTTTACAATTTGGTGCTTATAGCACTCCAAAAAGAATTCTCTTTTGTCTGTCATCGCTTAAAAAAGGTTTGCACAAAGTTAAGTGAAAATCCCTAAAGACCCAAAGATGCATTTTAGAAATCCCACGTAGAATCCTTACATTTGAGAAAAATTTAATTCTATGAGAAAAAGCTTTGTCGTAATGCTAACGATCGCACTTGCTGGGTTTTCCCAAGCGCAGATCGCCGAGAAACAGCTAGATCAGCTAGTGGAAAATACCCTAAAGACCTTTGATGTTCCAGGAATCTCTGTAGGGGTGATAAAAGACGGAAAAGTAATTTATGCCAAAGGGCATGGCACTGCATCCCTTACAAGCAAAAGAAAAATGGATGAGAAAACCCTTGTGGGAATCGCTTCCAATTCCAAAGGGTTTACAGCAACCGCCTTGGCTATGCTTGTAGACGAAGGAAAATTAAGCTGGGACGACAAAGTAACTAAGTTCATTCCTGAATTTCAAATGTACGATCCTTATGTCAGTAAGCATCTCACCGTAAGAGATCTTTTAACGCACAGAGCAGGCCTCGGTCTTGGACAAGGAGACTTAATGTTTTTTCCAGAAGGAGGCACGATTTCACTTCAGCAGCTTATTCACAATGTACGCTATCTAAAACCGGAAAATGAATTTAGGGATAAATTAGATTACAACAATATCATGTTTATCGTCGCGGGTGAAGTGATCTCAAGAATCTCTTCTCAGAGTTGGGCAGAGTTTATTGAAAGCCGCATTTTGAAACCTGTAGGTATGACTTCAAGCTATGGTAGCTATAATAGAGCGAAAGCAGTAGAAAATAAAATTGATGCGCACGCGCCTGTGGACGGCGTGGTAAAACAGATTCCACACGACTGGAACGAAACGGCAAATGCAGCAGGTGGAATTATGAGTAACGTGGAGGATATGCTTACATGGGCTAACTTCCTTATGAACGGATTTACAACCAAGGACGGGAAAAAACTAGTGTCAGATCGCCAAATTCAACAGCTTTGGCAAATTCAGCGTCCTTCCACTGTAGCTCTAAACAATCCTTACGATACTGGTAATTACGGCTATGGTCTTGGATGGTTTATTTCTGATGTGAAGGGCCATAAACAAGTGCAGCATAGTGGAGGACTAATTGGAACGGTTACTCTCTTTACCCTAATTCCCGATATGAATCTAGGTATTGTAGTATTAACTAACCAACAAAGCGGAGCTGCTTTTAATACGATTACAAACGCATTGAAAGATTCTTATCTAGGTATAGAAGACAGAAACTGGCTCAAGACTTATTCTGAGCGAATGGATAGAGCGGAAAAGAACTACCAAAAACAAAAAGAAGAGGCTTATGCAAAAGCAGCGCAGTTTGGAAAATCAAAACAAGGAAAACTAGCTTCTTCGCAGTTCGTAGGAACTTACCATGATCTTTGGTTTGGAGATGTTGTGGTCTCTAAAAGCGCAAAAGGATATAGACTAGAATGCAAAACTTCGCCAAGATTAAAAGGAGACTTAATTGCATACTCACCAAACAGCTTTATTATCAAGTGGGACGATCGAAGCTATGATGCCGATGCCTATCTAACTTTCACTATGGACGAAAATGGAAACGCTACTTCTGCTAGTTTAAAACCGATTTCTGATATTACAGACTTTAGTTTTGATTTTGAAGATCTTGATTTGCAAAGAGTGAAGTCAATAAAATAGAATTAATTTCAGTTCTAGAATAAAGCTAGCCTTGCAATTTGCGAGGCTAGTTTTGTTTT
>JAEWIE010000002.1 GCA_023387375.1 Bacteroidota bacterium
CCTTTAATCGTCTATTTTGTACTCATGTTTTTTCTAAGCTTTTGGATTAACAAGTCCCTTGGAGTTCCTTACGATAGAAATGCCTCTATTTCCTTTACAGCGACAGGAAACAATTTTGAATTAGCGATCGCCGTTGCGATTGCTGTATTTGGAATCCATTCTCCCCAAGCCTTCGTCGGGGTTATCGGTCCACTCGTGGAAGTCCCTGTACTGATCGCTTTAGTGAGAGTCTCTCTTTGGCTTAAGAAAAAGTACTACAGTAACTCTTCAAAAGATAAGGTGGCAGACCTGAAAAAAGCGCTGTAATTGGAACGCGAATTTTCTGCAAATAAAAAAGAAGCAGTCCACCACAGACTGCTTCAAAAAAACCACCAAATTTTAGTTTGAAAAACTAAGTTCTTTCTATGCGCTACAGGGTAGCTTTCTTCCAAACCAAATCTGGAATGGCATCCGAGCAAGGATTCTTATTCGGATTTACTAAGATCAATTTTAAGGCGCTAGCCGCCTGAAGAGCATATTCGTGATACTCTTTTTCAGTTTTCATAGCTCCATTAAGTGCACTTGCAGCACAAAATGTATAAGCCTGTACTTCGAGATCCCTGTCTGATTTGTTTTCAGCTAAAGCTCGGTATTTTTCTGCGATCTCCATATAACGATCATACTTATCCCCAGATGTAACAATAGACTCGGCACTCATTCGTTTTAATACAGTAGTGTCGGGTGTATTAGAAGAGGTAAAGTGCAACGTATTTGCATCTATAATCTCCACGTAATAAGTCTTTTGAAATTTTTCGTGGTAATACTGGTATTTATTACCCGCAAGTAGCGTATAGGGTGTCGTACGATTCGGTTCAATGACAATCAGTTTTCCGCCTTTTAATTCAGCATCCAAAATGTAATTACCTCCCTCCATTGAAAAAGTGCCTTTCGAGAGATTTAATTGAGCTTGGAGGGATGAGAATCCCAAAAAGAACAAAAAGACTAAAATCGTCAAATTTCTCATGGACACTGGGCTTTTAACGAGTTGGCTTTGGCAAAATCATCGACTTGATTACAGCCGTAAGTACGCGCAAAAAATTCCCAGTTTCTCTTACAAGTGGCAGAGAGTCGGTTGGGAATTTCCACTGAATTCTCCCCTCCAATTGCACATTTGTATTTGTACGTATAGGTGGAATTGTCCACTTTTTCTTGCTTCACTCCCTCGGAAAAACCGTGATCGCCAAACAAATCGGAGAAATCACAACGTTCTGCACTCTGCAGTACCACGAAAGCGAGCGCAAAATTAAATAGCATCTTTAACATAGTTTTTATTTTTATGGGTTAGAAAATTGGACTTCCCTCCGACACGTTAAGCTAGCGGAATAGTCCGGCCTTTAAAACTCCCTCAAATGTATAGGTTTCTTATTCTCAATAAAATACCTACAAATAGGTATTTTTATCTTAGAAAACCACTTGTCTTTATCAAAAACAGAAAGAATGAAGAAAAGAACTATATACTTATTTTTTTAGCGACAAAGAGAGCATTAAAAGAGGGAATGAATTTTACATTTTGATTTGAAAGCTACCTAATCGCATTATGGAATACATATTGTACTGATAGATAGGAAGGAATGGAATTGTTATCGCTTGAAATAAAAGTATTTTAGGGCTAATAAAAAGGAGAATTTTAATTCCGTTTTATTCGATTCGACCCAATTCACTAAAAGCAAAAAGTATGAAATCAATTTGGAACGGTGCCATCGGTTTTGGCCTAGTAAATATTCCCGTAAAGATGTATTCTGCAGTAGAAGACAGCTCACTTGATTTAGATATGCTTGACAAATCCGATCATTCCAATATCAGATTTAAACGAGTCAATGAAAAAACGGGAAAGGAAGTAAAATGGAAAAACATTGTCAGAGGATTTCTTGTGAATGATTCTTATGTGGTGCTTGAGCAAGAAGATTTTGCAGCAGCTAATCCAGAAAAGACCAAAACCTTTGCAATTGAAAAATTTGTAAAGGAAGACGAAATCGATTCTGTGCTCTTTGAAGTTCCCTATTTTTTAGAGCCTCAGAAAAATGCAGAGAATGTCTATAGCCTACTAGTTCAGGCCCTTTCAAAAACCAAAATGGCAGGAATTGGAACCTTCGTGATGAGAGACAAAGAAGTTTTTGGAATGATCCGAGTTTATGACGGAAAGATCTTAATAGTGAATCGCCTTAGATTCGCTCAGGAAATAAGAGACTACAAAGAACTCAAAATTCCAAAAGCAAAAACGGCGAAACCTGCCGAATTAAAGATGGCCATTTCTTTAATCAAACAAACTTCGGCAAAATTTGACCCTTCTGAATTTAAGGATAATTACTCGTTGGATCTCATGAAAATCATCAAAAAGAAAGCAAAGGGTAAGGTAACGAAAGTAAGCACAAATAAGACTCAAGATACGGGCAAAGTGGTTGATTTAATGGCGCAATTAAAAGCCAGTTTAAAAGAATCCAAAGACTCGAAAGCCTCCTAAATTATGCCTTTAGAAGAATATCATAAAAAGCGAAATTTTTCTAAAACCTCTGAACCTAAAGGGGGAAAAGAAAAGAAGGATGACAAGCTTGTTTTTGTCATCCAAAGGCATTCTGCCTCTCATTTGCATTATGATTTTCGATTAGAAATGCACGGCGTATTAAAAAGTTGGGCTATTCCCAAAGGACCCTCTTTAGATCCTGAGGACAAAAGACTAGCCATGCAAACCGAAGACCACCCCTATAGTTACAAAGATTTTGAAGGATCGATTCCCAAGGGAAATTACGGAGCCGGAGAAGTAGAAATTTGGGATTCGGGAACATATGAACCCCTAGACAAGCCAAAAGGAAAAACACAAGATAGTACGCTTCAAAAAGAGCTGCAATCCGGGTCTTTAAAATTTATTTTGCACGGGAAAAAATTGAAAGGCGAATTTGCACTTGTGAAAATTAAAAATTCAAAACAGCCCAATGCCTGGCTCTTAATTAAACATCGCGATAAGTTTGCAAAAGAAGGATACAATGCGGAAGATTTTACACCAAAGAACTCAAAAGTAAGTAAACGAGAAAACAATCGCTCGAGCAAAAAAGAATCGAGTGAGCCAAAAAAGAAAACGCCCGTAAAGAAAATTAGTTCTCTTTTTAATTCCAATGAGAAATTCACAGTGTATATTTCACCTATGCTCGCTGAAACGAGCGAGCAGGCCTTTGATGATAAAAACTGGCTTTTTGAAATTAAATGGGATGGCTATCGTGGGATTGCGGATTTGCGGGAAGACCCTATAAAACTCTATTCACGCAATGGAATTTCCTACGCGAATTCGTTTCAAAAAATAATGAAGGCCTTAGAAGAGCAAAAATTTCCAATGGTTTTGGACGGTGAAATTGTGGCCTTTAGTTCTGAGGGAAAACCTGAGTTCCAACTGCTTCAAAACCAAGCGGAGAGTTCCAATTTAGCCCTTACCTATCAAGTATTTGATCTGCTATGGCTAAATGGACATTCCACAGAGAAGCTTTCTCTTATTGAGAGGAAAGAACTTTTGAAAGAGGCCCTTATAGAAAATGAGCTGGTTAAATACTGCGATCACGTGGAAGAAAAAGGCAAAGACTTTTATAAGCAAATTGAGGCCATGGGTTTAGAAGGGATGATCGCCAAGAAAAAAGATAGTCCTTATACAGAAGGGATTCGCTCAGAAGACTGGCTTAAAATCAAATTTCAGAAAACAAGGGAAGTGATTGTGTGTGGCTATACGGAGCCTAAAGCGACGCGCTCCTATTTTGGCTCTCTGATAGTAGGTATTTATGAGCACGGTACTCTAAAATTCGGTGGTCATGTGGGTACCGGGTTTAAGCAGGATACGCTAAAAAATTTAAGTGAACTTCTTAGGCCGTTAGAAACCGATCAGTGTCCTTTTGAAGAAGTTCCAAAGACCAATGGAAAACCGTTTTGGGTTCGACCTGAGCTCATTTGCGAGATCAAATTTACAGAAATAACAAAAAAAGGAATCTTTCGTCATCCCGTTTACTTAGGTCTGCGCGCTGATAAAGACCTTGAAGATTTAGAAGAGCCTATGAATTCCCATGCGAACGAGAGTAAACTTTTAAAAGGAACAAACCTAAAGCGTGAGGTAAAACTTACAAATCAAAAGAAAATCTACTTCCCTAAAAGTGGGATTACCAAAGGGGATTTAATCTCGTATTACCAATCGGTAGCCAAGTATATTTTGCCTCATTTGAAACTTCGGCCTCAATCTCTCAATCGATTTCCAAATGGAATTGAAAAGTTGAACTTTTATCAAAAAGATGCAGGAAAAGAAGCCCCTGAATGGATGGATAAAGTCTCTATTTTCTCTGAGTCGAGCGAGAAGCAGAGTCTTTATCTAGTTTGCAATACAAAAGAAGACCTCGCCTATTTAAATAATTTAGGATGTATTGATCTAAATCCGTGGAATTCTACGGTAGAACATTTGCATAATCCTTCTTGGCTTGCGCTTGATTTAGATCCCTCAGAAAACAATACATTTGAGCATGTGATTCAAACGGCCCGAGCTGTAAAAGAGGTCCTTGACCTAGCTAAGGTGAAAGGATATTGCAAAACCTCAGGTAGCTCCGGGATTCATATCTATTTGCCCATGGAAGAAAAGTACTCGTTTGATCAAGTGAAGAACTTCGCTCAAATCTTAATGCAGAAAGTAAATGAGCTCCTTCCAGAGCTCACCACACTAGAAAGAAATTTAAAAAAAAGAGGCAAAGAAAAAATCTATCTAGACTACTTGCAGAACCGATTTGGACAAACCTTAGCCAGCGTTTATAGTGTTCGTCCTAAAATGGGCGCGCCTGTATCGATGCCACTTGACTGGGAGGAATTAAAACCTGGTTTAAAGCCTACCGATTTCACCCTTCACAATGCGTTAGAGAGAATAAAAACGAAAGGAGATTTGTTTAAGCCAGTCCTAGGAAAAGGAATCGATCTTTTGAAAGCCTTAGAAAATCTCAGCTAAGGAGGAAAAATAATTTTATTTAAATTTAACCAAACACATCACCTATGATAGAAGCTAGCCAGTACACCTTTGATCTTCAAAAAATGTTCTTTGGAGATTTTGGCATGGAGATTTATCTCGAAATTATCCTAAGAGTTGTTATTATCATGACCTATACGATTTTAATGATCCGATGGATTGGAAAACGTGTCGTAGGAGGACTTGGAAGTACGGATGTTCTTCTTATTGTCGCCATGGGTAGCTCCGTTGGAGATGCCACTTTTTATCCCTCTATTCCTTTAGCGGTCTCGCTTTCGGTAATTACACTTATTGCTCTTTTTCAAAAGATTTACGTGGCAATTGAAATCAAATACGAACCCGTTCGAAAATTCACACATCCTAGAGTAACCAAATTAGTAGAAAACGGGCAGCTTCTAAAAGAGAATTTTAAGGTAGATGACATTGATGAAAACGAAGTCTATATGCTACTTAGGCAGCAAGGAATTGAGTACTTGTCCGAAATCAAATATGCGTACTATGAGGAATCCGGCTCAATTAGTATTTACAAATTTGAAAACCCCAAATTCGAAAATTCAATTTTGCCCGAAAATATTAAGGAGCAAAAAGTGAAATAGAGGCTTTTAAATGGCTATAGCTTGTAGGATTGCAAGATATCGATTGTCTTTTTTTGAAGTAAAGAGCCAAAAAAAGCCTCGAATGAGGCTTATATAGTTGAGAAAGTGGTAGATCCCTACCCTTTTCTTATTGCTTAACAATCGTGATGTTTAAGGCAGAATATCCTTTTGGGGAACGTTCTTTTTCAAAGCGTACTTTGTTTCCTTTTTTAAGTTCTCCTTCTACGTTGTTTAAGTGGAAGAAAATGTTTTCTTTCGTATCATTTTCTGTGATAAAACCATAACCTTTGTCACTTAAGAAAGTCACAATTCCAGTTTTGATTGGATCTTCCGCTTCAATCGGAGCTGCTCCTAATTGAATGTCCTCTAGGGAGACCTCAACCTTTTCTTGCTGGCTCGGAGGTGTAGAAGTTAATTGACCAAACTCATCCACATACACAAGCATGTCGGCAAGGTCTTTTCCTTTGTTGTTTTGAGATTTACGCTCTTCACGCTTAAGCGCTTTTTCTTTTTGTTTCTGTAATTTCTTTTTTAAATTTTCCTTTTTAGAGAAAGAATCTGACATATATTAAATTGTATTTTGTTTCGTTGAAGTAGAGAGCTGATTATAGTTTGCACATTTGCGCAAACGGTACTTTAAGTTCTCTTAAAGTTGAAATTAAAAAGTTGCAGCTAAAAATTTGAAAACTGAAAAGTGGCCTTAAGATTTACTCTTCGGTAAAGCATAAAGTAACCGTCGCTTTGTAATTCGTCAGCAAAGATACAAAAAATTAACGACATTTTCGCTATATCACTTGCTTTCAGAGAAATATTTGATTGGAAGATGAGTTTTTTAGTAGAATTGGCCCCCTAGTTTCTTTTCATTTGAGTCCGAGGAAGTCCAATGTCTTTTTCACTTGGATAAGGTTTTCTCCACGTGAGACTTACATCTTCTTTGAGTTGTTTTTCAGTCTCTCTAGACTTCTCTTTGTCGTACGCATACCGAGGATCTGCAATAAAAGGCATCTTGGCCATCTTAGAAATAGTGAGCGTAGGAAAATGATACTCCACCTCGACCCTTCCTAAGAGAAGATAGACCCCACCTCCTAAAAAAGGATACTGACCAAGGGTGTCAGGGAAATGCGCCGTATCAAAATAATCCCCATCGGAGTCAATCCAGGTTCCAAAGTACATGGTGCCTTTCTTAGTGGGTACATGCTTTCTGGAAATAAGATACGCAAGCATCTTTACTTCGCTTTTGTGGTGATTCAAAAGATCCTTTGCTTTTACATTTCCTCGATAAGAGGTTTTCAAAAGATCAAAAATACTGCAAGACACAGGGAAATCTAAAAGCTCTATCTCATCAAACGCATCTTCAAAATCAGTTCTCTCTAAGGAAGGAAGCGTGTAAGGCTCTATCGGCTCTTCCAAAAGACTAGGCTCTCTGTACTGGGGCTTAAAGTGAATGAGTAGAAGTCTCGCTTCAATCAAGAGTTCGTTTTTTGCCTTTCCTGTAAAGCGAAAAGCGCCAATGAAAATAAGAATCTGCAGAGTCTCAATTCCTACAGGAATTCGTTTTACAAAATCCTCTAAAGAGCGGTAGACACCGTTTTTCTCACGCTCTGAAATAAGGAGCCTAGCTAGTTTTACTTCTAATTTTTGAAGATGCATAAAGCCTAAGTAAACCTGTTTTCCATAAAGAGTAGTCTCATAGAGGCTTTTATTCACGCAAGGGTTTTGAATATCCGCTCCTGCCATTCGGCATTCATGAACATAAACCTCTGTGCGGTAAAAACCGCCTTGGTTGTTAATAGCACTAACCATAAACTCGATCGGATAATGCACTTTGAGATAGAGACTCTGATAACTCTCGACTGCGTAAGAAGCGGAGTGCGCCTTGCAAAAGCTATACCCCGCAAAGGATTCAATCTGACGATAGACCTCCTGAGAGAGCTGCTCGGGATGCCCTTTTTTCTTGCAGGAATCAAAAAAATGATCTTTCACTTTCTTTAAGGCCTCTAAAGAGCGGCTCTTGCCACTCATTGCCCGGCGTAAAATATCACCATCTGCAGCGCTGAGCCCTCCAAAATGAAGTGCAATTTTAATCACGTCTTCCTGATAGACCATAATTCCGTAGGTATCGCCAAGCTGCTCTTCAAAGACCTTGTGAAAGTATTCAAAGCGGTCAGGATGGTTATGGCGAAATATAAACTCACGCATCATCCCACTCTTAGCGACTCCAGGGCGAATAATTGAGGAAGCGGCCACAAGCGTTTGGTAGTTGTCGCATTTAAGCCTTCGAAGAAGCCCCCGCATAGCAGGACTCTCAATATAAAAACAGCCAATGGTTTTTCCTATGCTTAAAAAAGCATTGGTTTCTGGGGTATTCTTAGAGAGCCTGGTGTCTTTAATGTCTATCTTTATTCCTTGGTTCTTCTCTACCAACTGCACCGTATCATGGATGGTTCCAAGGCCTCTTTGAGAAAGAATATCAAATTTCTCAAATCCAATTTCCTCTGCCACATGCATATCGAACTGAATAATCGGAAATCCTTTTGGGGGCATTTCAAAGGCAGTGAAATTCGTCAAAGGCTCCTCTGAGATTATGATTCCACAACTATGCATACTGCGTTGGTTAGGGAATTTCTCTAGGAGCATTCCGTATTTTTGAACTGTGCTTACCACCTTACTTTTCTCGTGGGTTAGCATGGGATTCTTGGCTAGTAAATCCAAATCGTCTTTAGGAAGACCAAAAACTTTTCCGACCTCTCTAAAAATAGAGCGGTATTTAAATTCTACATTGGTTCCACAAAAGGCCACATGGTCTTTGCCGTACCGCTTAAAAATATACTCTAAGATTGTATCGCGGTCCTGCCAAGACCAATCGATATCAAAATCAGGCGGACTTTTTCGGTTTTCATTTAAAAACCGCTCAAAATACAAATTAAGCTCAAGGGGGCATATATCCGTAATGCCTAGGCAATAAGCTACAATAGAATTTGCGCCTGAGCCTCTTCCTACGTGCATAAAGCCTCGGGAATAACTATAGCGAATAATGTCCCAAGTAATTAAAAAATATCCACTAAAGTTAAGCTCATGAATCACCTTGAGCTCTCTTTCAACCCTTGCTTCTGCCTCTTTATGATCCTTTCCATAGCGCCTTTTAAGCCCTAAATAAGCGAGTCTAGTTAAAAGCTTTTGATCACTTTCTCGACTGCGGGTAAAGAACTTTTTATTTCTGGGCACAGAGAACTCAAATTCAAATTCTGCCCTAGTTAAAATCCGTTTTGTGTTCTCTAGAATTTGAGAATAACGAGCAAACTGAGCCTCTAGCTCCTGAGGAGAAACAAAATACTCCGTAGGCTGACAAAACTGATTAGGTTCTAATTTAGAAAGCAGCACATTGTGCTCAATGGCCCTAAGAATACGGTGAAGATTGTACTCCCTTTTCGTTCGAAACGTGACGGGGGAAAGTACCACCATACGCTCTAAAAATGCTCGTAAATCGGGACGTAGCAAAAGATTGATCTCAGAAGGTCTTACCCCTATAAACTCATTCGGCCTTAGAGTCTTTGGAAAATGCTCTAAGGGATACACTACATACAAATCTTTGAACTTTGGTGCCCAGGGACTAAGGGGCTCTTCTTCACAGTGATGGCGAGTAAGAAGCCTATTTATCTCGGAAAGGCCCTCAAAACGCTTTGCAATCACAAGGTAATAAAGATCGTCTTTTGCTCGAACCTCTACGCCTGCTAGGGGCTTTATGCCTTTTGATTTGCAAGCTTTGTAGAAATCATAAATGCCTGTGACGGTGTTAATATCCGTCAATACCAGCGTAGAGATGCCTCTAAAAGAGGCCTCCTCTACAATCTGATCTATGGAAAGCGTACCGTAGCGAAGACTATGGTAAGAATGACAGTTTAAAAACATCTTCTGAGGTTTTAGGTTTTAGATTTAAGTTTAAACCCAGAGGCTCTTCCTACAGCCGATTTTCCAAATCGGTTTTTAATTCCATCCATGGACTGGTATAGATTGATGAGCTCCTCCGAATCTTCAAAAAGATTCATTTGATACGTCCCGTGAACCAAATTGGTTAAACGAAGTCCTATAAGCCGAAGGCGCATACGCCTAGTATAGAGCTTCTCAAAGAGCTC
>JAEWIE010000005.1 GCA_023387375.1 Bacteroidota bacterium
TCCTCTTACTTTTCCATCAGGTCCTTTAGCCCAAACTACTGCAATGTCACAAAGCGGCGCATTGGTAATCCACATTTTGCTTCCGTTAAGAAGATAATGATCAGACTCTTCTGTATAATGAGTTTCCATAGAACCTGGATCTGAACCGTGGTTAGGCTCTGTTAAACCAAAGGAACCAATTAAATCACCAGAAGCTAGCTGCGGCAAGAATTTCTTTTTCTGCTCCTCAGATCCAAACTTGAAAATAGGAAACATTACAAGTGAGCTCTGCACAGAGGCGGCGGAACGAACGGCGGAATCGCCACGTTCGAGTTCCTGCATGATAAGCCCATAGGAGATTTGATCAAGGCCCATTCCGCCGTATTCTTGAGGAATGTAAGGACCCAGGGCGCCAATAGCGCCTAATTCTTTCATTAAACCTGGAATATCCTCGTGGTCTTGAGCCGCTTTATCAATCTTTGGAAGCACAAAGGAATCTACCCAGCTTCGAACCGAATCTCGAATGAGAAGATGTTCTTTGGTTAATAAATCATCAATTAAATAGTAATCAGGTATTAAAGCAGAAGGATAATAAGACATTTTTATATTTTAAATTTTTTCTAAAGTAGGAATTTTTCGCTTAGTCCTCAAAGTCTACCCAATCGTCTTTAAAACGATACAGATAAGGAGCTTTGTTGGCTGATCCGTCGTAGAATTTTTCGAGTCTTTCTAGACGGTTAAAGCTAAGCATTTTTCGCTGAAAATTATTGCGTCGAAACGGTTCTCCTAAAACAATCTCATAAAGCTTCTGAAGCTGCATCATTGTGAACTTCTCCGGCAGCAAATTGTAAGCGACAAGCTGCGTGTCTAGATTGCGTCGAAGGTGCTTTAATCCCACGCGAATCATGCGCTCGTGATCAAAGGCCATTTTGGGAAGATCGTTTACATCAAACCACTCAATGGATTCATTTAGTGCATCCGGGAATGTTTCAGAAATCGTGTAATCGATAAGACTACAGTAGGCCACGCTTATAAACCGCTGAAAGATCCAGTGGTCTTTCGGCACTTCAATTCCACGGTTTTTTAATAGGATTTGGTGCACGTTATTCTGGGTTCTTTCCTTGCGACCAAAAGTATGGAACTGATCTAAGAACAAATTATCCAGATTCGTTCGCTCATAGAGAACGCGTGCTGCAGCTTCTCGAAGATCCTCGTGATCGAAAACAAAACCACCAGGAATAGACCATAAGTCCAGATCGTGGTATTTTAAAAGTAGGACACGGAGCTTCTCTTTGTGAAAGCCGAAAATGGTACAGTCTACCGAAATTTGAGGAATAAAACCTTCCGTATCAATAAGTTGTTGTAAAGATTGTCTGTTTTTAGAATCATCAATGACGCTCATGCGCTGGTTGTTTTCCCCAAAGTTAAGACTAATTATCTTTTTGAGTGATTAATATTTGAAAGTTTTCCGCAAAAAGAGAAAAGGTCTGATTACAAACCTTTTACAAGCATTAAGAAAGTGACCAGGTCACTTTTTCTTGAAGGAGACTCAAATATATCCTAGATAAAGTACTAAAGTCCTTATCCTAAAACCCTTCTTACGGATGCAATTTCTTTCGTAAATACGGAATTTTTTTATTGAGATAGTCAATGTCTAGAGAAAGCGGCACATTCTTATTGATATCGGTTTTCAGTAAAATAACAGCCTGCAATATCAAATTAAACTCACGAATAATTTCATCTGGATCATATCCTTGTGCATTTTTAAGAGATTGTTTTAGTATACGTCGTTGTTCTTTGCCCTGACGTATTACTTGATCCAGCTTGTCAATTTTCTCTTTTTTAGAATTAGGCGCATAATTTACCGCCTTTTGAATTTCAAGTAAATAGCTTCTTACCCCATCGAAATTGTTTTTACTGTGGGCTTGCGCGCAAAGCTGCATACTAAACAGCAGCATTAACAAAAAGCTAGTTTTCATAAAAACTTATAATTAGTCGCATGAATCTCCTTATTTTTTTAATACCTTGCCTACAAAACCCTATTAGATTATACAGGATTGAGAATTCCCCCTCATTAATTACTTTGCTTTTCAAAAACTCGTTTTGCTTCTTCTGATCCATTGTCAGCAGCTTTTTTCAACCAATAAATTCCCTCATCGCTGTTTTTTGTAACTCCGATTCCATTATAATATAAGATTCCGGTATAGTACATGGCATTCACATCTCCTAAATCTGCTGCTTTTTTGATCCAAGTAAAGGTCTTCGTATCATCCTTTGGTGTTCCTTTTCCTTGCTGGTACATACTACTTAGGGAAGTCATGGCATCAATATTTCCTAGCTCCGCTGCTTTCTTAAACCAATTCATAGCTTCTGAATAATTTTGCGCAACATCCTTTCCATGGTAATACATCGAGCCTAAATAAAACATGGAAAGCGGAAGCTTTAATCCTAAATCATTTTTAAAAACAAAGGGAAGAACAGTACTTCCGTTCCTATCTATATATCCCCATTTTCCATGCAATTGTACGGGGGCAATTTGCTCATCAAAATCACCTGCATCTTCATATTGAAACGCGATTACCTGCTTACCACTTTTATCTAAATAACCCCATTTTTTCTGGCGCTTAACTTTAATGAGTCCCTCAGAGATATCACCGAGTTCATTATATTTAAAAGGAATGACCACCTTGCCATTTTTATCTAGATAGCCCCAGTTTTCCTTTAATTTCACCTTAATCAAACCCTCTGTGATGCCATTCACTTCATCATACCGTAAGGGAATTATCTCCTTGCCGTCTTTATTAATATATCCCCATTTTTGATTGAGTCTTACTTTGGCTAACCCTTCTTTAAAATCGTCCGCTCGCTCGTACTGGAATGGGATTACTAATACGTCATTTTCGTCTATGTATCCTAGCTTTAAATCCTCGCGTCCTACCCAAGCACGCCCATCCTTAAAATCTCCTACAGAAACATATTTCGCAGAAATGACCACTTTTCCAGCTGAATCTTTAAAGCCATAATATCCATTATCTCCCTTAAAAAGGAATAGTTCTTGCGCTATAAGACTGCCTGATCCTGCACTCAAGGTTAGGAATAACACAGCTAATGCTAAGTATTTAATTTTATTCATGATCCTTTTTAGTTACAATTCGATTGACCAAATTTAAAAGCTTTATTCTGCTCATAAAATAGCTATCTATAGGTATTTTGATAAGGTTATGTGAGCCTATCGCGGGATCTAAATAAATTTGTACTGAATGACAATAACGAATTCTTGTAAATCTAAGAAACCCTATCTCGGAGTGGGTTTAAACTGCCACATTATGGGACAGCAAATTTAATTGCCATAGGGCTAGAACAGCCTTATTTACAATCATTTTCCAGGTTCCCAATCCTTGACCTATTTTCCCTGCAAACTAATTTTAAAAATGACTAGTAGAAGCCCCAGCAAGAGAATAGGGACTAAGATAAACACAGGATATAAGAAGGTTAAATCAAAATGAAAAGCCCAAGAGATGTAAATAGAGCCTAAGGCGCTCCCTAACGAAGAAAAGACCACAAGCGCCGAGATTAGATTGTTGACTCGTTTCGACTCGTAATGAAGAAGCATCTGCGCATTGAGAATCGGGTAGAGGGGCGCTAAAAAGAGTCCAATGGCCGGAATCAAATAAATCAAAAACAAATTGTGCTGAGGTGAAAAGTTAACAAACAAATACATTGTCACAAGCATAAGACCTAATAATAGTAGGCAGCTCCACACATATTTGTACCAAGAGAAACGATGAATTAGTTTGCTCGTCAAATACCTTCCTACAAACGAAAAAAGGGCTAGAAAGGCCGTACTCTGAAGCGCAAACTGAGACGACACTTTAAAATGTCCTTTGTAAAACGTCGGAAGCCAAGAGTTCAAACACTGTTCTACAAAAACAATTAATAGCATTATAAGTAAAAACACAACCGTTCGTCGGTCTATGTGTGTAAGAAAATCAATCCATGCATTGGATTTTTGAGTCTCCCGCGTTTCCTCGATTTCTTTATAGGGCATTCTCCATAGCAGAATGAAAGTCAAAATGGAAATTAGGGCAATCATCCAAAATCCAAACATCCAATATTCCTTAAAGGAAGATCCTAATAACCATCCAAATCCCATGTTCACAAGAAAGATCCCAAGCATAAAAGAGGCCTCCACTTCGTTCATTACTTGAGCGAGCTGTTTTTTACCATAATTGCTTCGAAGAAGTGAGAAGGTACTTATTTTTCCTACGGCAAAACTAAGTCCAATCAGGACAAACCAGATTTTCATAATCCAAAAACGGCCAATAAAAGGGACACTTAAACAGCAAATTGCAACGAATCCTACGGTAAAAAGCAGTGCATACTTAGAACCAAAACGATTAATGTATCGTACTGCAAAAAGCGAGGCGATCGCAATGGGTAAATCCTTAAACGATTCCAAGAATCCAAGTCCTTGAAATGAAATTTTCTGATCTGCAAATTGCAAGATCATGATGCCCATGCAATTAAGGAGCATAGAGAAAATTAGAAAGACGAGAATTAAGGGATAATGGGAAGTTTTTTGGGAGTGCACCATGAAAATTAACGTTTTAGTAACAGTTTTTGTAAAATTTTAAGCTATAAATGCACTCAAATTTTTAAAAATTTTCTTTTATTTTTTGCTCTAAAGCACTGCAAATAAACGAATTTTAAAAAAAATAAAAAAATAAAACTCAATGTTAATAATTTGTTATAGATTTATTGTCTCATAATGAGATAAAAAATCAAAATAATATGAAAAAACAAATTCTTAGTGTTTTGAGCTTATCCATGCTTCTCTCTGCCACCGGTTTAATGGCGCAGCAAGCGGAGAAGGATACAGTTCGCGAGGAAACTATTGAAGAAGTAGTTTTAGTGAACGTCGGATACGGCGTACAAAAGAAAAGCGTGGTCACTGGAGCTATCTCTAAGGTAACCTCTGAAGATTTCGAAAATTCACCTAACGGGGGAATCGGACAAATGATGCAGGGCCGTACTGCGGGTGTAACTATTGCAATGAACTCTGGAGCGCCGGGATCCTCATCCACCATTCGCGTCCGTGGGGTTACTACCTTCTCTGGAGCCAACGACCCGCTATGGGTAGTAGATGGCGTTCCACTTGAAAATGCAGACATCGCAACGTTAAACCAAGCGGATATTGAATCCATTGAAATCCTAAAAGATGCAGCTTCCGCTGCAATCTACGGGGTTAGAGCTGCGAAAGGGGTTATTTTAGTAACCACCAAGAGCGCTAAAAAAGGAAGAATGAGCGTAGCCTACAACGGATATACGTCTTACTCCGCGCCCTCTAAAGTCCTTCAACTGTTAAATGGGACTCAGTACGGAGCGATAATGAATGAAAGATCGATTAATGGTGGAGGAGAACTTCTTTTCAACGATCTATCCTCCTTAGGGGTAGGAACCGATTGGCAAAAGGAGGTATTTAATACCAGCGCATTTGGACAAAATCATGAACTAAGTTTTAGCGGTCGTAACGACACTTCTCAGTTCTACGCATCTTTCGGGATCCAAGAACAAGAAGGGATTGTGGCCACTCCAATTTCAAATTATAGAAAACAAACCGCGAGAGTAAACTCCACGCATAAGTTTTTAAACAACATATTAACCTTCGGACAGAATCTCTTTTATACGCACCAAAAAACGGTCGGTATTGGAGATCAGAACCGTGAATTTGGTGGGGTTCTTGCGGACGCGCTTATGCTCGATCCCTTAACACCTACCATTGAATACGATCCGGTTCGAGCCAACTCGGCGCCGTATACAGCCTCTCCATGGATTGTTCGCGATGCGAATGGAAACCCTTACGGGATTTCTAACATGCAGCAATCGGAGATTGTAAACCCACTTGCCTACATTCAGACTCGTATGGGGAATTACAGTTGGAGCGATGTCATCGTAGGGAACGCTTACTTAGAAGCAGAACTAATTCCAGAGTTAAAACTTCGTAGTACCCTTGGCGCGAAAAAAGCCTTCTGGGGAGACTACAGTTTTAACCCTCAGTATTACTTAAGTTCCCTTAACTTAAATGTGGTAAGAAACAACCTCAATAGAGGTAATGGAAACGGTCTAGACTGGAACATTGAAAACACCTTAACTTACGACAAAAAGATTTCAGATCATGATTTCGCCGTCCTATTAGGTCAAGGAGTTTATGTAACTGGAATTGGAAACTTCTCTGGAGCTACCCATTATAATGTTCCTACAAACGACTGGAGAGAAGCTTCCTTCAACATGGCAGTGGCTCCTACAGACCAACTCGGATATAGTTACAACTTTAACGAAGTAAGAAGAACTTCTCTTTTTGCAAGGTTAAACTACAACTTCCGTGAAAAATACCTATTAACGGCAATTGTTCGTCGAGATGGATCTTCTTTATTTGGTCCTAATAACAAGTTCGGAACTTTCCCTTCGGTTTCTGCAGGATGGGTAGTAACAAAAGAAAATTTCTGGCCAGAGAACTCTTTTGTAAACGAACTGAAAATTAGAGCAGGATACGGGAAAAACGGGAACGACGGATCCCTCGCTCCAAACCAATACGAATCTTTAATTGCCAACGGATACAACTACTATTTTGGAACAGGTCCTTCTGTTATCATTGGTAGTGCACCCGCAACGCTTTCCAACAACGATTTGCACTGGGAAACCACAACTCAAAAGAACATCGGGATCGACGCTCGTCTCTTCAATAACCTTACGTTAACGGCAGAATACTACCAAAAAGCCACTGACGGAATCTTGCTTCAATACCAAATTCCAGGCTACGTGGGGGTAACCGATAACCCATGGGGAAACATTGGGGATATGAAAAACGACGGTTTCGAACTAGAACTCTCTTACCGTAAGAAGTTTGGAGATTTGATGCCTCTGCTAATTTCGCAACCCTCAATAATGAAGTCACGAAGCTAAATGGCCTTGACTTTATTGGAATGGGAAGCTTCCAATCTTTAAATGGAGAAGTAGCAAGACTAATGGAAGGGCTTCCTTATGGAAGTTTCTACGGTTGGAAAACCAATGGAATCTTCCAAAACTGGGACGAAGTAAATTCTTACACATCGTCTAATGGAACTGTGATTCAGCCAGATGCAAAACCAGGAGATTTCAAATGGGTGGATACGAACGGGGACGGAAGCATTGACTCCGAAGACCGAACTTTCCTTGGAAGTTCACTTCCGAAAAACACATTTGGACTTAGTTTAAATTTCGAATACAAAGGATTTGACTTAAATGCCATGTTCCAAGGGGTAAGTGGAAACAAAATCTTCCAAGGTCTTAGGAGACTAGACGTAAGTAGAGCCAACTACCAAGCAGAAGCTCTTCAAAGATGGACAGGAGAAGGGACTTCCAACAACTATCCAAGACTTACCTCAGACGATACGAACGGAAACTTCACCAATATGTCTGACTTCTACTTGCAAGATGGAGATTATGTGAGATTAAAAGTACTCTCACTAGGATATTCTCTTCCTTCGAAGTTAACCGATGCCATTAACGCTCAAAAAATTAGAGTCTATGTGACTGGTAACAACGTATGGACCCTAACCGATTACAATGGATACGATCCAGAAATTGGAGGAGATGTAATGGGGATTGACAAAGGATATTACCCACAACCTAAAACTATAATCTTTGGTATCAACCTACAATTCTAAAACAATGAAAAACAAAAGATACATTTACATTGCTTTAATAGGAGCCCTTAGCCTTAGTGTGGGATCCTGCTCGGAGGATTATTTAAACGTACCCAACGACGGAAAGCAAACCGAAACCAATTACTACAAAAACGAAAGTGAAGCCTTTTCTGGACTTGTTTCAATCTACGATGTTCTAAGAAAAAACACAGGTAGTTTTGACAACATTCTTACCTTCATGAACGCCGGATCAGACGATAACTACGCTGGAGGTGGAGGGGAAACGGATGGAGTCGGAATCCACAAGTTTGCCAATTTCACTATCGATCAATTTACCATTCACAGAAGCTATTGGAGTGACCACTACCAAGGAATTTTCCGTGCAAACATTCTACTTAAGAAATTGCCAGATGTTCCGATGGCGGATTCTAAGAAAGAATTATTTGCGGCGGAAGCTAAAACCCTTCGTGCCATCTACTACTTCAACCTAGTAAGAATGTTCAAGAACATTCCTCTTATCCTAGAACCTGTAGATCCAGCTGCGATGTACGATATCTTGCAGGTATCGAGTGATGAGGTATACGCACAGATGGAAAAAGACCTTTTAGAGGCCATTCCTAATCTGCCCTTAAATGCAAATGCGCAGTACCCAGGTAGACTTACGCAAGGGGCTGCAAGAGCCGTGCTTGGCAAGATTTACCTTTACGACGGTAAAAAAGCCGAGGCTGCTGCTCAACTAGCCTTAGTAAACGGGACTCCTGGAGGAACAAGTCAATATGGATATAAACTGCTCGATAACTTCGATGATTTATGGGAAACGGACAACAAGTTCAATTCCGAATCCATTCTTGAATGTTCACACACAAACCTTAGTAACGCCGGATGGGGGAACTGGGGAAGTGGAACCGATGAAGGAAACACGACGGGCGTAATGGTAGGACCAAGAGGGTATACTAAAATTGGACCTAACGCACCTGATCTTCCGACAGGTTGGAGTTTCAACAACTGGACTCAAAATTTCTACGATGCCATTAAAGGAGATCCAAGATTCAATGCTACAGTGCTTGATTTAAAAGCCTTAAAAGCCGCTGGAGAAGCAGATTATACGCCTGGATATAAAGACACAGGATACTTCCTAAATAAATTCGTTCCAACCAATGCTGATGTAACGGATGGAGCAGGGGATGCGGTTTTAAATTACCGTCAGAACTCTTACATTATTCGTTTGGCGGATACCTACCTTATGGAGGCAGAAGCCTTAGGAGGAACGGGCGCAAGAGCTCAAGCACTTCTTGATGCTGTTCGCAAAAGAGTGGGACTTCTTCCGGTTCCTGTAACCATGGATGCGATTAAGAAAGAAAGACGAATTGAACTCGCAGGAGAAGGACATCGTTTCTTTGACCTTGTTCGTTGGGGCGATGCAGCGAGTGTTCTTGCTTCGAAAGGATTTGTGGCAGGGAAAAACGAAATTCTACCGATTCCTTACCAAGAATTGCAAGGAACCAAGATTGAACAAAATCCAAATTACAAAGAATAATTCCTAAGTTATGAAAGCATTTAAAATTACAACAGGCCTTTTGGCTCTTGCCTTGCTAAGCACGGCGTGTGATGTAGAAGGAATTGATCCAGATGTACCCGAATTAACCGATCCTAATTCAGGGACATACGATAAGATTTTTGACATCAGTACCGACAACTCAGGAACGGTTCGAATTACGCCCATAGGAACGGGAATCTCAAAATCCATTGTGAATTTTGGGGACGGTGAAGGAGCAGCCGCATCAGCGGTTGTAAATGCAGGTCAAAGCGTAACGCACGTATATGCGGAAGGCGAGTATACAGTAAGTATTACCTCCGTTGACCTGGCAGGAAAAGAAACCGTAAACACCTATCCTTTAAGCGTAAAGTACGCAGCACCCACAGGTCTTAATATCGGAGTTTCGGGTGGAGGTCTTACCTTAACCGTAACTCCAGAAGCGCAACTTGCGAAAGGAGGATACAAAATCCTTTTTGGAGAAGGAGCGAATGAAGTGCCTACAGTCATTGCAAATGGAGCTTCCGCAACACACACTTATGCCAAAGCAGGGGAGTATACCGTAACGGTGACTGCCTTAAGTGGAGGAGCGGCTACGACTTCAACTACCTTAGATGTAACGATAAACAATCCCTTATCACTTCCTATCGACTTTGAAACGCCGTATACAAATTACGGTGTAGGAGGAGTCTTTGGTGGAATGGGTATGGAGCTTGTAGACAATCCTAGCGCAGCGGGACTAAACACGTCAAGCAAAGTACTTAAAATCACAAAACCAGTAGGAGCAGAAACTTGGGCTGGTACATGGACGCCCCTTGGTGAACCAGGTGGAGTTCCTATCAACATGGACAATGGAAAGGTTATTAAAATAATGGTTTATTCTCCTAATGTAGGAACCTCTGTTCATTTCCAACTAGAAGACGGAAGTGATTACAAACCTTTTGTGGAGGTTCTAACCACCAAAGCAAACCAGTGGGAAGAACTTACGTTTGATTTTACAAGCCAAAACATTGCCCCTGGGTATCGATTCTCACAATTTGTATTCCTTATGAATTCTACTCAGGTAGGAAATGGAGAAGTGATTTATGTGGATAACATTACTCAAATTAACTAAAAAGATTATGACAACGAAATCTATACTAAAAATTTCAGGGCTTCTCTCTTTTGCACTTGTATTTCTATTCTCGTGCAAAGAAGATGAGTATACGATGGGAGCGCTTAGCTCTCCAACCAATCTGAATATTGTAACCGAGATTGCAGGACAAGATGCTCAGAACCCGAATGGAGACGGATCCGGTCTTGTCAACATTACGGCGACAGCAGACAACGTTCTTAGCTACCGTATCGCTTTCACAGAGATTGACAATCTGGGTAGTGAGCCTGAGTATCAAGAAATGCCTGCAGGCAAAATGACTAAAAAATTCAGCTCTCTTGGAGATGTAAACTACCGTATTTCCGTACTTGCCTATGGAGCGGGAGGAAGCTCTACACTGGCGACGAAGGATATTACTGTAAAAAGTGTGTACAATCCAGATCCTGAGATTGTCGCTAACCTAACAGGAGGAAGTACCAAAACGTGGGTAGTGGCAAAAGCGCAACCTGGCCACATGGGAGTAGGACCTTACACACCGGCTTCGATTGAACCCGAATGGTGGTCAGCTGCTCCTTTTGAAAAAGAAGGAAGCGCAGACTGTCTTTATGCAGCAAGCTTCTCGTTTACACAAGAAGGACCAACCAGCTTTAGCATGAAATCCATCACTCCCCAAGGAGCCTTCACAAAAACGGGAGCTCTTTCCGGAATCCCAGGAATCCCAGCTTCAGGCGAAGAAGGATGTTATCCTTACGCTGGAGGTAGCTCTGCTTTTGCATTCATTGAATCTACGAGCGGAGTAGCCGCTTCTGCGTCAACAACCACAAGTATTTTACTTTCGGGAAACACAACCTTTATTGGGTATGCGGCCACGAAAAAAGAATATGAAATCCTATCCATTACACCGACCACTATGCACCTAAGGGTACAAGGGACAGAAACGGGTAATGCATGGTATGTAAAATTAGTTGCTGTTGAGTAACTATAGTTTCTCTCTTTGGAAGCGGCTCAATTGCAGCCGCTTCCTTTTTATTTTTAATCAATTCTACTTATGAGAAAAAGACTTAATATTACCCTTAAAACGCTTGGAATTTTCCTCGTGTTTTTCCTTGTTTCTTGCTCCTCGGGAGGAAGTGATGGTCCTGGATCTCCAGATCCAAAACCTACGCCTAGCAACCTGGTTGTAAATACGCTCATTGTAGGCTCGAATGCACAGAACCCAGAAGGAGATGGAAGTGGGGTTGTGAATTTCACTGCAAAAGCAGACCATGCAACTAGCTACAAAATGCTCGTCAATGGAGAAACCATTTCCTCTAGCACAGGCGCCTTTACCTACACCTTTACGGCACCCGGATCGAATGATTACGACGTATTTATTTCCGCCTACAACGGGGATAAATTCGTTTCTAAAACCCTCAAAGTCCGAGTGAAAGTAAGCTCAAAATTGGTATGGTCCGACGAATTTAATGTCGATGGTGCTCCAGACGCTTCCAAATGGACTCATGAAATTGGAACTGGTGATGGAGGTTGGGGTAATAATGAACTTCAATACTACACCAACCGACGAGAAAACTCAGAGGTTAGTAATGGTACATTAAAAATTCATTTAATTAAGGAGCCTTATCAAGGAAGTACCTTTACTTCTGCAAGACTCGTTACGAAAGGAAAATTTGATTTTAAATATGGAAAGATCGAATTCAGAGCTAAAATTCCAACGGGAAAAGGAACATGGCCCGCGCTATGGATGCTAGGAGCCAATATCGATACCGTTCCTTGGCCTAGCAGTGGAGAAATCGATGTAATGGAGCATGTCGGAAACCAACAAAACCGAATCTTCTCCACTCTTCATTACCCAGAGCATTCGGGAGGAAATGCAGTAGGAGGACAGGTGATGCTTCCCACAGCTTCGACAGAATTCCATGTGTACTCCGCAGAATGGACTCCAAGTACGCTTGTTTTTTCCGTGGATGATAAACCTTTCTTCACATTCAACAATTCAAGCTCTTTGCCTTTCAATCATAATTATTTTATCATTATGAATATGGCCATGGGCGGTAACTTTGGAGGCGCGATCGATCCTTCCATTCAAGGGGCTACCTTTGAAATCGACTATGTTCGTGTGTATCAATAATCTTAAATTTAAATCAAATGAAATCCCGTCTATTATCCACTTTTTTAACCAGCATGCTTGTCATGACTTCTCTTTCTTGTTGCTCGCGCTCTTCGGAGCCAGGAGGGAGTAATCCACCCGTAGATCCGCCTGTGAACCCACCGAGCGCGAAAAACGAAGTGGACGTTTGGATCACCAAATCGGATCAGTCTGCACTACTTCAAAAACAAACTAGTGTGATTGTGTTTTCCTCTCAAACGAATTCCTATCCTTTTATTGATGTAAATGCCAATCAAAAATTCCAAACTGTGGATGGATTTGGATACACTCTAACAGGAGGAAGCGTAGAGGTCATCAATAAGTTAAGCGACACAAAAAAGAATGAGCTTCTGCAAGAGCTTTTTGGTCAGGGAGAAAACTCCATTGGGGTAAGTTATATTCGACTAAGCATTGGAGCTTCCGATTTAAATAGTTCGGTATTTTCATATAACGATTTGCCGGCAGGGGAGACCGATGTGTCGCTTTCTAAATTTTCACTCTCGAAAGACCAAGCTCTAGTGGATATGCTTAAGCGCATTCTAGCCATCAATCCAAATATTAAGATCATGGCCACACCATGGTCACCTCCGGTGTGGATGAAATCCAACAAGAGCAGTATTGGAGGAGAGCTTTTGCCTGAATACTACGGCGTGTACGCGCAGTATTTTGTGAAGTATATCAAAGCAATGAAAGAAAATGGAATTGCAATTGATGCGATTACGCCGCAAAATGAACCTTTGCACCCAGGTAACAATCCAAGTTTATCGATGTCTGCAGCGCAGCAAGCAGAATTTATTAAAAACCATTTAGGACCTGCGTTTCGTCAGGCAGGCGTTCAAACCAAGATTGTGATCTATGATCACAATTGTGATAGACCTGACTATCCCATTGCAATCCTTTCGGATACTCAGGCCTCACAATACGTAGACGGAAGTGCCTTCCACCTTTATGGAGGAGACATTAATGTCTTACAAGGAATCCATGATACCTTCCCAACCAAAAATCTTTACTTTACAGAACAGTATACAGCGTCTACAGGCGAATTTGGAGGAGATCTTAATTGGCACGTGAAAAACGTAATCATTGGCTCTATGAGAAACTGGAGTAAAAATGCCCTTGAATGGAACTTAGCCAATGACGGTCAATACAAACCCTACACACCGGGCGGTTGTACGACTTGTAAGGGAGCCATCACGATAAATGGAAGTAGTAACTTCACTCGTAACGTCGCTTATTACATTATCGCGCACGCCTCGAAGTTTGTACCTCAGAACTCTGTTCGTATTCAATCGACTCAAAATTCAAACCTAAGTACGGCAGCGTTTCAAACGCCAAGTGGGAAACTGGTTTTAATCGCTCAGAATGGAAGTTCAACTTCTGAAATCTTTAATCTAAGAATCAACGGAAGATGGGCCACCTTATCTCTGGATGCAGGTGCGGTTGGAACCTTCATATTCTAGAAAGTACAATCCACGTAAAAGTATCCTATGAAAGCTTTATTTGCCACTTTAGCATTTGCCGCGCTCACTTCATGCCAAACCCAGGTTCCGCTCGAAAAAGACGGCTTAAAACTCGTCTGGAGTGACGAATTCAATTACGAAGGACTTCCTGATTCTTCTAAATGGGAATTTGAAGAGGGTGGAGATGGTTTTGGTAACCATGAACTTCAGTACTACACGAAAAACAGACTCAAAAATGCGCGCGTAGAAAAGGGAAACCTTATTATCGAAGCACACAAAGAGAAATGGGACAAGAATGAATATACGTCTGCCAAATTACAGACGAAAGCAACACAGACATGGACCTACGGACGTATAGAAGTACGCGCAAAACTTCCAAAGGGGAGAGGCACATGGCCTGCCATCTGGATGATGAGTGAGAAAATGAAATCTTGGCCTAGAGATGGGGAGATTGATATTATGGAACATGTAGGATACAATCCTGGTTTCATTCATTCCTCAGTCCATACGCAGAAATACAACCATGTGATCAACACCCAGAAAACGGATACTCTGTACGTAAAAAGCGCTATGGACAAGTTTCATGTCTATACGCTCGATTGGACACCTGAAAAAGTGGATGTATATGTCGATGACACTAAATTCTACACGTATAAAAATGAAGAGAAAACCTATGAAGCTTGGCCACTTGATCAGCCTTTTTATCTCATTCTAAATCAAGCCGTAGGTGGTGATTGGGGAGGCAAAGAAGGAGTCGATTCCAGTATTTACCCTCAGAAATTCTATATTGATTACGTACGTGTTTATCAATAAATTAAGCGAATTACTTCGATAAACTCTTTACAAAACAAAAACGCAGGCATCGAGACCTGCGTTTTTGTTGTATATAGCTTATAAAAAGCTATTTATAAGAATCAATTAAGGCTTTAGTTTCGGTTCTACCGTATTACAATCCGCCTGAGTTAAGATATGTCCATTTTCAAATTTAACGACTTTTGGAATCACGTAATTTTTGCCAGTATCGTCATAATTTCCAATACCTTCAATAAGTTTTCCGTCTTTTTGAAGGAACCAGATTTCTCGCGTGGAAGTAGTTCCTTCAGCCTGAAATACATAATCAACTTTTAAGGTATCGCCATCTGCGATTCCAGATAGATCTCCAAATGAACTATCTTTTTCAAAGTTTTTATAATGCAGACTTCCCGTAATAGTTCCTAAATTGTTATTAATCTTGGCAAAGAGCGTATCCTTACCGATAGCTTCCACATAACAAGCGCTTGTACTAGCAAGCGTAGAATCTGTGACATTGGCCTCGTCAACAAAAATTCCGCTGGAGTCTATAGGTTCTACGGTTGTAGTTTCTGTTTTCTTGTTACAAGATACAGCGGCCAAAACCAGAGCACCCACTAAAACTAAATTTTTCATAAGCTTAGGATTTAAATGAATTTCCAATTTACTAATTATCTCGAAAAACTACAAATCCAATCTGTGAGCCTAAATCTAGGGCAATTACCTTGATTTCAGATTTCAATACTTTTTTCCTATAATTTATATTATGTTAAATAGAGTTTGTTTTATAATCTAGATGTATGCCTATTTCGTTCTGCGATCACCCCACTCACAATAAGACAAACAAAAACCGCCTTGATCCAAACTCAAGGCGGTTAAAGGTATATGACGTATTATATTACTTATTAAAGCATTTGTCTAGGAATTGTTCTTGCTCCCAAAGTGTGTGAAGAACAGATTCTTTCGCTGCATATCCATGCGCTTCTAAAGGAAGCAGTACCATTCTTACGGGTGCTCCTAAATTCTTTAAAGCTTGGAAGTAACGCTCCGTCTGTAAAGTAAAGGTTCCTGGGTTGTTGTCTGCATCTCCATGAATTAAAAGCAGCGGAGTTTTCATTTTGTCCGCATGCATGAACGGTGACATAGTGTTGTATAAATCTGGATTGTCCCAATAGTTTCTTTGCTCTCTTTGGAAACCAAATGGTGTAAGGGTTCTATTGTAAGCACCACTTCTTGCTATTCCACAAGTGTAGTCTTTTGAATGCGTAAGAAGGTTTCCAGTCATAAAGGCTCCGTACGAGTGACCTCCTACAGCTACTTTTGTGCGGTCGATATACCCGAGTTTATCTACGGCGTCAATGGCAGCTCTACCGTTAGCTACAAGCTGAGGTATGAAAGTATCATTCGGCTCTGTCGTTCCTTCCCCCACGATTGGGAACGCGGCGTCGTCTAAGACAGCGTATCCTTTGGTCACCCAATAGATAAACGACCCGTAACTTGGGAATGTGAAATCATTCGGATTCTGAGTGCTTTGACCTGCTGTTTTCTTGTCTTTGTACTCGGTTGGATAAGCCCATATAAGAAGAGGTAATTTCTCCTTTTTACTTACTCTGTCGTAATTTGCAGGTAAATATAGCGTACCACTTAATTGAACTCCATCGGGACGCGTGTAAGTAATTACTTCCTTATATACGTTTCCTAAGCTCTCGAAAGGATTTTCAAAATGTGTAAGGGCGGTTGCTTTTCCACTTTTGATGTTTCGAACGTATGTATTTGGATATTCTTTCGCAGATTCCTGAGATACAAGGATCGTTCCTTTCTTAATGTCAATAATATCGATAATATCTTCTTTCGCTCCTTTTAGAGAAGACGTATAGAGTCTTTTCTTTGCAAGGGTTTTAAAATCTTGCTCATCTACAAATGGCTTCTGCCCTTCTTTTGTAAACCCATCTCCAATGAGAAGCGTTTTTCCATTCTGTACATCGATTACACTTTGGCCCCATTCGTTGCGAGCACGGTTATAGGAACCTGGATCGCTGTAAATATCCTGTGAGTTTCTATCCTCAAGAACTTTTGAATTACCTGTGTTTAAATCCACTAAGAAAGATTTGGTATTTCTAGTGTCGTACCAGCTTTCATGCACAAGAGCATAATTTGAATTGGTCCATGAAATTCCAGCGTAGCGCTGCTTGGTTTTAAAGAAAGGCACTGGATTTTGAGTGAACGGCGCATCCCAAGTAGAGATTTGATCTCTATACTCTACTTCTTTTGCAGGATCCCCTCCGTCTAATGCTTCGGTAAACACTAAAGTGGAAGGCTTATCACTTCTCCAATACATGCTTCTTTTTCCCATCCGAACAGCAGAAAATCCTTTTGGCATGATTTCGTTTCTAGGCACTTCATTTACCACTTTCACTTCTTTTCCTGATTCATCATAGACAGTACTTACCATTGGGAATCGGCTAAGAGGCACAATATAGGAGTACGGTTTTTGAATGGTGGTAGAAAGAAGATACTTTCCATCAGGAGAAAAGCTTAAAGAAGAGTAAATCGCTTTGTCTTTGTAAAGACTGCTCTCCCCTTTTAGATTCACTTTGTGAAGCTCAGAGTGGGTCAGTGCATCAAAATTAGCTTCATCCTGAGGATTACTTAGTAAATCCTGGTAGGTTCTATTCTGAGAGACTCTACCATCGGAATTCGAAACGATGGGCCCTTTCGGTAAATCCTTTGAAGGGTCAATTAATTTAGGTCGATCTGCAGGAATCACTTTTATAAGTAGATTCTCTGAATCTTTAAACCAAAGGTATGGTGATCCTAAGTTTGCATTTAAATTGTCAGAGGTGATTTTTGTAGCAGTGGCTGATTTCATATCCACTACCCAGAGCTCTACTCCACTTGCAGTCGTGTTAGTGAAAGCAAGTTTTGTTTCATCTGGAGAGAATCCAAAATTCGCAATTTTTGCATCCGAAGGAAGCCCTTTAACTTGAACTTCAGACTTATCGGTTAGCTTGCGTACTTTTATATTGTTGACATACGTGGTGCTACTTGAAATATTGGTTACAGGATTAATCCTTAATCCTCCCAAACGCATTTCCTCTTGGTTTAATTCGTCGAGGGTTTTGTAGGTGTTTCGGTAGGTGAAAACCATCCATTCTCTCCCACTGTCCATAAAGACTGAAGGAGCTCTTTCGTAATCTGCGAGTTTAAGAATCGAGGCAGAAGGTTTTTGGTAAGTAATGTTTTCCTGAGCCGTCGAAAGGCCCATGAATGCCAGAAGTACGGCGGTTAATTTTAACTTCATAGTTTATACAATTTGCTCGAAAATAAGGAAATTAAATCAAACTACTAGCATATGCATAACAAATTGATGACGATTTTTTTAAAGTCTTATCTAATTATTAACAAATGTGCGTTATGCCTAATTGAAATAGGTTTAAAAAGTGCAAAAAAGCCGCTCATAGGCCGTGAGCGAAATTTTAATTTGTTGCGAAATAAACAAGGGAAGTTTTGACTACAAAAAATGGAATATCACTTAAAAGAGTCTGGCAAAAAGAAAATAGACTTGCTTTACCAAGCGCTTCTTTCTCTTCTCTTTGTAATCATGCCATCGACCGAAAACTTACCTGGACCAAATGCCATTAATAGAAGATAAACGCTTAAATAAAGAAGTGCCATTTCACGATCACTGAAAGTAGCCCCACTGTGCACAACAAAAGAGATGACAAAGGTAAGACCAATAAGGAAAATGAGCGCTCCCCTAGTGAAAAGTCCAAGAATAATAAAGATGGAACATACGACTTCTACAAAAACACATAATCCTAATGTGAACTCCTGTCCTAAACCTAGTAGGTTATAGAATTCAATAGGCTCCCCAGAGGAGAGCTTCATAATCTTCGGAAATCCATGAGAAATCATACCAAAGCCGATAAAGAGTCGTACCACTAGTAAAAGAAAGTCATTTACACGGGAATGGTGGTGGATAGAAGTCAGAAAATTCATAGATAGTAGTGATTTGATAACAAAACTAAGAAAAAACCTTTAGACCACGAGGCAAATTGCACAATGCTTTTAACGATAGCCGAAATTTTTAAGATCGCGTTCGTTTTTACGCCAGTCTTTTTTGACTTTGACAAACAGATTCAAATGAATTTTTTTGTCAAAGAATTTTTCAAGATCTAGTCTGGCTTGAGTCCCCACTTTTTTGATGGCTTCGCCCTTGTGGCCAATGATAATTCCCTTTTGAGTTTCTCTCTCTACATAAATAATGGAATCAATGACAATGGCTCCCTGCTTTTCGATAAATTGTTCGGTAACCACTTCCACCGAATAAGGAATTTCCTTTTCGTAATTCAGAAGTATTTTCTCCCGAATGGCTTCGTTTACAAAAAATCGCTCAGGCTTGTCCGTGTACTGTGTTTTATCGTAATACGGCGGATTAATTGGCAGCAAAGACTTAAGCTTTGGAAGAATTAACTCTGTGTTCACTCCTTCAATGGCGGAGATCGGAAGAATTTCTGCTTTTGGAATTTTCTGGTGCCAGTAGTCAATTACCGCTTCCATCGCTTTTTGATCAGAGATATCGATCTTATTGATAAGAATAAGGACCGGAACTGGAATTTTATTGAGCTTTTCAATCAAAAATTCAGAAGGATCCGTTTTGTCCGTGATATCCACAATAAAAAGAAAGACATCGGCATCCTGAAGGGAATCTTTTACAAAATCCATCATCTTTTCTTGTAGACCGTACTTGGGATCAAGGACTCCAGGGGTATCTGAGAAAACAATCTGAACATCCTCCTCATTGTAGATACCAAAGATTCGATGACGCGTGGTTTGCGCCTTCTGGGTCACGATGGCAAGCTTCTCTCCCATCAGGGCATTGAGAAGGGTTGATTTTCCTGCATTGGGTTTCCCCACGATATTAACAAATCCAGCTTTGTGCGTATTCACGGCAATAATTTTAAAGTAAGCGCAAAGTTAAGGATAAAATACCGATTTATTTTTTTCGAACAATTGGTAGAATTTCGTTCTCGCTTAGTCCATAGCGCTTTTGCTCCTCTTTCGAGAAAGTCTTCGAGTATTCTAGTATCTCTACTTCAAATCCTACAGACTCAAGTCGCGAAAAGTAATCCATTCCGTACCATCTGACGTGATCATACTGTCCAAAATGAATTTGTCTTTGCTTGGGATCTGTAATGGAGAAATCCTCATAGGTTTCTGGATTAGTTCTTTTTAAAGGAACTTGAAGGATTCCCCAACCCCCTGGTTTTAAGACGCGATAGAGCTCTTTCATTGCCTTTTTGTCCTCTATAATATGTTCAAGTACATGGTTACAAAAGACCACATCAAATTCTTCGTTTTGAAAGGGCAAATGAAGTAAATCAGCTTTCACATCCACAATGGGAGAATACAGATCAGCAGAGACATAATTAAGATTTTTCATGCGTTTAAAACGCTTGAAAAAGGCCTGTTCGGGTGCCATATGAAGGACTTTCAGAGAATCTGAAAAAAAAGAGGTTTCTTTCTCTAGATAGAGCCACATCTGACGATGCCTCTCCAAACTTAGAGTTCCTGGCGCTAAAGCGCCCGCTCTTGATTTTCCATACCCGTAGGGTAGAAATGTTCGATAGGATCGTCCATCGATAGGATCCGTGAATTTATTTCCTTTAAACCAGAGATAAAGCAGGGGTCTAAGTGCTAAACTCAGCCGAATTAAAACCGGCCGAGGCAAAGCATTTAGAAGGTATTTCGCTACTTTCTGCATCTAGAAATCTAGCGTGAAAGGCGCTTCTTCGTCGGATTCGATTCCAAGCGCTTCATAAATATATTTATATGTAGAAAGAAGTATAGGTTTTCCTCCTATAATACATACATCATGTTCAAAATGAGCAGAAGGTTTGTTATCAAGTGTGGTCACAGTCCATCCGTCCGAATGAAACTTCACCTTTTCCGTTCCTAGGTTAATCATCGGTTCAATAGCGAGCGCTATTCCATCTTTTAAAACTTTTCCACTCCCTTTCTTGCCGTAATTAGGCACCTGTGGATCTTCGTGCATTTTTCTACCGAGTCCATGTCCTACAAGTTCTCTCACCACTCCGTAACCGTGCGATTCACAATAGGACTGAATAGCAAAAGAAATATCGCCAACACGTTTTCCTCGAATGCACTGCTCAATTCCTTTGTATAGAGATTCTTTTGTCACTCTTAGGAGTTTTTTGACTTCTTCATCAACTTCTCCTACTTCAAAAGAATAAGCGTGGTCTCCATAAAACCCGTTCATGTAAACTCCACAATCCACAGACAAAATATCTCCCTCTTTTAAAGGTTTATCATTAGGGATTCCGTGCACTACTTCTTCGTTCGGAGAAATACAAAGGTTCTTTGGAAATCCATACATTCCTAAAAATGCAGGTTCTCCCCCATGATCACGGATAAAATCTCCTGCGATCTTGTCAATATAATTGGTGGTTACCCCCGGTTTAATTTCCGTGGCAACCATTCCAAGGGTTTTCGAAACTAACTGCGCACTCTCACGCATTAGCCTTAGTTCTTCTATGCTTTTTAGTTGTATCATATTCTTTTACCAAAAAAGGCCTTTTTTCTTTTCTTTTTTCATTTTTGAAAATGCAAGAACTTCCCCTCCTTCTACTCGAAATTCAATTTTTTCGTCTATGATTCTGTAAATCTCACCCCAACCTGGAAATCCTCCTAAGTTGCGATCGTCGATAAACAAATCGGCATCAATTTTACGAGAGGCGTTCTTCTCATCAAAGATTTCCCCTTCAAAACTTGAATTGACACTATAGAATTCCACTCCGTGCTTACGACAAAATTCGATGGCTTCTTCAAGCTCTTTGCCACTACGGTAAGTCCATAGAATCAGGCGATACCCCTCACTTTGGAGTTTTTTCAAGGTTTCGAATGCAAATATTTTTGGTTTTCCGATACCCGGATAAGCATCGTCTACAATAGTACCGTCGAAATCAATCGCCAGTTTTTTATTGCTTTTCATCATATTCAAACTATTTTCCGAGTGCAAAGGTACAAAAAAAGAGCCGGATGTTTTCAAAACTCCAGCTCCTCTAAGTTGCTTATTCTGCTTTCTTAACTGCGAACCCATTTGAATTTATACTCCTGATCTGGAGTGGAAATCCGGTCGGTTACTCTTTGAAGTCGAGCAGGCAGTTTCATAAGGTATTCCTGCGCTTTTTGAGCAGACTCTGAAAGTTGGTTAAAATGCTCAATTTTCCAGTCGTCAAGAAGCTGTTTAAGGATATCAATATAGTCCTGCGCAGTGTAGACCATACAGCGCTGTGCTGCGTCTGAAAAATGAGACCAAAGCTCTCCTGCTTTTTGTCCACTTTCTCTCATCATATGGGCAGGCATGACAATTTTCTTTCTCATCATGTCTTCAAAGGCAAGCATCATTTCGGAAGGATCTAGTTCAAAAATACGAGTCACAAAATGCTTATAAGCTTTAGCATGTCTCGCTTCATCCGCTGCAATCACGGCGCACATTTTTGCAAGTTTCTTATTTCCGCTTTGTTTGGCGAAGGTTCCCACACGTCTGTGTGAAAAATTCGTGGCTAATTCTTGGAAACTTGTATACACAAAGTTTCGGTACGGATCTGCGGACGTTCCAAGATCAAAACCATCTTGAATCAGATATTGAGTGGTAATTTCCACTTCACGCATATTTACCCTTCCACAAAGGTATAGGTACTTGTTAAGCAAATCTCCGTGTCTGTTTTCCTCTGCAGTCCACGAACGGACCCACTGGCTCCATCCTTCTCTTTTTTCCTGTTCTACTCCATCGATTCCCATAATCCAACTTTCGTAGCTTGGTAGGGCTTCCTCTGTAATACAGTCTCCAATTAGAGTCACGAATAAATCGTATTCCATGTCCTGCGCAAAATGCTGCAGCTCCTGGACGTCAATATGAAACGTTTCACTTGTAGGATCTGGAAGAAAATCAGTAGGTTGCCATATTTTCTCTACAGGCGTTAAGTATTTATCGATAAAAGAATTGACCTCGGGACTTAAAGATCTCATGACCTCTTGCCTCACTAATTTATTGTACATTGAGTTGATTTCTGGGGTGCAAGATAGTTAAATTATTATTTTTACGTAAAAAGATTAATAAAGCCGAAATCGGCTAATAAAGAGTAGTTTACAAGAGTGGAAAACTCTATCGGTAACTTACTGCACTTGCTTTCATTTGATTACCTTGTAAATCATTACTGCAAATGTAATAAATTAATGGGTAAAGTACATTACTGCTTTACCCATTTTCAGTGCGTGAGGAACATTTGCTGGCATAATAATGCAGTCCCCTTTTTTCAAATTATGTAAATTGCCTGAAATGGTTATTTCTGTTTCGCCATCCAAAATCTGCACAATGGCATCATAAGGCGTTTTATGCTCCGATAGCCCCTGTTCTTTGTCAAACGAGAACAAAGTCAAATTTCCACCTTTGCTTTTAGTTATCTGCTTGCTGATAACCCCGCCGTTTGTGTATTCAATTGTATCTTCGAGATTGAAAATGGTTTCTTTTTCAAATGTTGCCATATTATTTTATCTTTTTAAATCCCGTTAGTTAGTATTCGCTAACAAAAGTAGAAGTAGTTTTTTAATTGACAATGTTTTCTTGAGAAAAAAACTCATCTTCTCTTTATCCATTTATACACTTCAAACCACAAGACAGATACTGCTGCGATTAAAAATGCCGTTCCCAATTCCGGGATGTTCAGTCCGGTTACTTGAAAGAAACCGGCAAACAGGGGTATGTACAAGATAGCGAAAAGCAATACCAAAGTTACTCCGGTAATCATTGGGAACAGTTTATTTCTGTTTTTGAAACTATTAAACAGACTGTACGTAAACGAACGGTTGGTGTGGCTTAATAACACATTAGCAACGATTAGCGTAGTAAAAACCATTGCTCTTGTAGTTTCTTCATTGCTTCCTTTTTGAACGGCAAATTGATAAGCGAACAATACACCTGTTGTAATTAGCAATCCTTGAATAATACTGATGCTTAATTCTTTCCAATTCAGAAAGGTTTCGGTCATTTTCCGTGGTTTCCTTTGCATCGCATCTTTCTCTATCGGTTCGTTTTCATAAACAATGGAACAGGTCGGTCCCATAATCAGCTCCAGAAAAATAACGTGTACCGGTGTAAAAATATTCGGATATATCCAACCCAAAAACAAAGGCAGGGAAACGGTTAAAACAATGGGAATATGAATGGAAACAATATACTGAATGGCTTTTTTGATGTTGGCATAAATCCGTCTTCCTGCTGCAATTCCTGTAATAAGTTTGTCTAAATCATCATTGGTAATAACTAATGCTGCTGCTGCTTTGGCTATTTCCGTACCCTTATTGCCCATAGCTACGCCAATATGTGCCGCTTTGAGTGCAGGTGCATCGTTTACGCCATCACCTAACATTGCTACGATTTCTCCGGATTGTTTTAAGGCATTGACAACAGCAAGTTTCGCTTCGGGAAACATACGGGTAAACAAGGTAGTGTCTTTTGAAATCTCAATGAGTTCCGCTTCCGAATGATGTGTTATTTCAGAACCATTAACAGCCGCAGTTGGGTTGATTATTCCTGCCTGTCGGGCAATGGCGTTTGTGGTGTCAGCATTGTCGCCTGTAATCACTTTTACTTTAATTCCGGCATCGTAAATCTTTTGGAATACCTGCTGAATGTCCTTTTTGGGCGGGTCATAAAATACCGTAAATCCTAAAAAGTCAAAGTTGAAATCCTGCTGTTTTTCTGGAAAATGGCTTCCTTCAAATGTACATTTGGCAACGCCCAGCACACGATAACCTTGTTTGCCGAAATCGCTGATTTGCCGGCGAAGCATTTCTTTTTCGCTGTCCGGAAGATGGGATACCGCAAGAATAGCTTCGGGTGCGCCTTTGGTTGCAACAATGCGTTTTCTGGAACTGTTTTCAAAAAGATGTGTCATCATTGGCGGCTTTCCCTCCAGCGGATATTCGTGTATCATTTGAAAGTCTCTACGCAGGTCATCTTTTTGCGTTTGTTTATAAACCTGATGCAAGGTTTTTTCCATCGGGTCAAACGGCACGGGTTCGCTGCTCCACATCGCATATTGAATGAGTTCGGAGAGTTCCAGTTCATTCAAATGCGTTTCATCAAACACCTGATTGGTTTTATAATTGAAAAGAGCTTTCAGCCGCATCGAATTTTCGGTAATTGTTCCGGTTTTATCCGTACAGATGACAGTAGTACTTCCCAGCGTTTCTACCACACTGCTTCGCTTGATGATAATGCCTTCACGCATCAGTTTCCACGCCCCCAATGCCATAAACGTAGTAAAAGCGACAGGAATTTCTTCAGGCAGAATAGACATTGCCAAAGTCAGTCCGACCAACAGACTTTCCATAATATTCCGTGACTGCCAAAAGCTGTATGCCCAAACCATCAGAAAAACGATGATTCCAATAATTGCCATTCCTTTTACAAATCTGGCAATCTGGATTTGCAGTGGCGAACGTTCTTCTTTGATGTGGTGAATGGATGTGCCAATTTTACCCAGTTTTGTTTCTGCACCTATTTTTTCAACTTTAAAAACCGCCAATCCCGAAACTGTCAAAGTTCCGCTATACACTTTTTTGTCTTCGGTATCCTGATTTTTGAATACCGAAAAACTTTCTCCGGTAAGCGATGCTTCATTGACGGAAAAATCGTTGCTGTGTATTATTTCTCCATCGGCATTTATCATTTTTCCTTCTTCTGTAATGCACAAGTCTCCCACGGCAATTTCCCGGGTAGGGATTTGTATTACTTTTGAATTTCGGATAACGGTACTGAGTGGCTCATTCAGTTTTTCCAATGCCTCTAATGCCTTTTTGCTGCGGTTGTCCTGGTAGAAAGAGATGCCCGAAACAAGAATAATTGCTCCCAGCATAAACAGGGCTTCGGAATAATTGCCCACAATGACATAAATCACCGAAACGGCAATGAGCAAAAGCAACATCGGTTCTTTCAGAATATCAAACAACAATTCAAACCATGAGTTTTTATGGGTATTGTCAGTCTGATTGTAACCAAATTTTTCACGAGAAGCTTTTAGTTCTTCTTCCGTGAGACCAGATAGTTGTTTGGGGATATTATAGGTTGTCATGGTTCTTCAATTTTATAGATTATCCGGTAATTATTGATTGTTTTGAAACTGTCTTTGTGTTTTATTTTATTTTTTTCAGAGCAAACTATCAAATTTCACATAGTTTGGTCAATGATTTTGTTTGAATTATTTTTTAACTCCTTTAAAATTACCGGAAAAATTATACTTCAAACCTAAAAACGATTAGAAGTATTATTGAATTTCGTTTTTAATATTTTTTACCCAAGCCTCAATTTCTTGTTTATCGCTGTTGGACAATTTAGCATCGCCATGTATAAGCGTATATGATTTTAATGGCATTTCATTGTCTTTGATGTTTTCAATCACTTCATCTAATTTATGCAATTTCTTTTTAGTGGAATAAGCATTGAACTCATCAAAATTCAGTTTTCTTTTTCCTTCATTTACATGGTTAGACAACCACCAATTCACTGGTTGGATTTTGTTGTACCAAGGATAATTGGTGTTGTTAGAATGACAATCGTAACAACTTGTTTTTAAAATATTTTGAATATTTTCTGGTACTTCGTAATACTGTGTAATGGTGTTTTCAGAAACCTGAATACTTTTGTTTTCTTTTGTTTTAAAGAATTGGATGACTACCAAAAGGACGATTATTGTAATCGCAGCTTTTTTTAAAATTGACATTTTCATTACTTTGAATTTTTAAGGTTAATTGATTTTAAAATGTTTTGTTTATTCTTCTCCCTTATTTTTCATCGCCATCAGTAAGGTATATGCTCCTTGCTGCACGATTTTGCTGTTCTTCAACGCATCGGCATTGAGGATTTCTGTAAAACCATCTCCGCTGCTTCCCACTTCTACCGCTATCATTTCAAAGTTGGCAGTATCTTTTTGTTTAAAAATATAATGTTTCCCTTCAAAAGAGACGATACACTCATCGGGCAGTGCTAAGTTTTTTGTTTCAGGAATTTCGATTTCTGCATTCATATACATTCCTGGGATTAAAAGAGCATCATACTTATCAAAATGAGCGTGTACCTCCACGGCTCTGTCTTCTGAAATGCTTTTTCCAATGAGAATAATTTTTCCGAAATACTTTTTATCGGGTTTGTTATTGGTATAACTGACTACCGGCATACCGATTTGAATTTTATCAAAGTCTTTTTCAAAAATTTTTAGGTTCAAATGAATATCTCTTGGGTCCACCAATTCAAACAACACATCTGACGGACTCACATACTTACCGATATTGACCATTACTTTAGTAACATATCCATCAAAAGGGGCGTAAATATTAGATGTTCGCTTGATGTTATTGACGTTGATTTGATTGGGATTGATATGAATGAGTTGCAGCTTTTGTTCTAATGCAGCAAGCGAAGCTTCCAAAATCCTGTAATCTGCCTGTGCCTGTTGGAAAACCTTATCGCTGCTTGCTTTACTTTGATTGAGTTCTTTTTGGCGGTTGTATTCATCCTTTGCATTTTGCAATTGTGCTTTTGTGGTCAAATAATCTTGCTGTAATTGGATATACTGATTGTCTTCTAATGTTACCAGTACTTCGCCTTTTTTGAAATGCATAGCGGGCAATAGTTTAGTGGATTGCACCCTGCCGCCTAAAGCACTGCTGACAGAAACCAAATTTTGTGGCGGCACATCTATTGAGCCGTTTAGCCTGAGCGTGTGATGGATATTTTTTTCCTGTAATTCCGTTGTGCTTAATTGAAAATTTTGAAGTTGTTCTTTGCTTAATGAAATGTGGTCTTCATTGGTTGTACTTTGCTTTTCAACTTGCTCTTGTTGGCTGTTTTTACAACCGAAAAGAGCTAAACTCAATAGGACGATAATTATATTTTTCATTGTTATTTTATTTTGAAATGAGATAAAGAATAGTGATGGCTGTTTGGTTTAACTGGGCAACAGCCTGATAATAGTTGGTTTGAATTTGTGTTGCCTGATTATTCAAAAGCACCCAATCCAAATAGTTGATTTCTCCATTGGCAAATTGTTCTTTTGCTGTTTTAAAAATCTGTTCTGCTTGTGGCAGCTGCTTGTTTTGAAAATTCTCAACAATTGCTTTTTGTGTTTGATAAGTATTCAAAGCCGACCGGTATTCCGTTTCTAATTGGGCTTTTTTGACTAATTGCTCATTTTCGTAAAAAGCAATTTTTTGTTGTTCTGCTTTTATGTTGGCTTTTTGTCCGCCAGCAAAAATGGGAACGCCTACACCCAACGCCACCACATTGTATCTATTTTGACCAAACTCTCTAAAACTTTGGTTGTAATAAGATAATGACAAATCAGGCAGAAGTTTGGATTTCTCCAATTTCACCTGCAATTTGGATTGTTCAATTTCCTGTTGAGATAATTCAATCAGAGGATGATTTTCTATTGAAATATCATTAGACAGTAATCCTATATCAATGATAAAGTTATCAGCTATCGGCTTATATCTAATATCTGAATTTAACAGACATTGTAATTGAATTTTTGCTAAATCAATTTCATTTTCCAACCATTTTAATTGATTGGAAATATTCTCAAACTGAATTTCGGCAGTTGTTTTTTCCAGGATATTTCCAGCACCTTTTTCAAATCGCAATTTGCTTTTTTCTAAAAACTCTGCATATAGTGTATCGGTTCTACTTAGAATATTTTTCTGTTCATTCAGCAATAAAATCTGATAAAAAATTTGAGTAACCAATTTTCTTGTTTCTGCCTTTGAACGTTTTGTTTGGGTTAACGCTTTTTGCCATTCCTGCTCTAAAACTTTCTTTTGATTGCTGTAAACCGTAGGAAAATTGATGCTTTGAGAAATACCAAATTTATTGTCAAAAGCTGGTGTGTTTATTTGCCCTAATTCTGTAGTGAGATTGGTTTGCGGAATATTGAGATAAGATGCTCTCTTCTTAGCCTGATAGCTTTCTAACAGTTCATTGCTTTTGATGGAAAGATTATTTTTATCCGCCATTTCCAAAGCCTGTTCCAACGAAATATTTTGTGCAAAAAGCGGAATTTGGAACAACAAAACAATAAGGGTTGCAATTGATTTTTTAGACAGTTTGATTTTCTTAAAACTGATTTTTTCAAACTGAATAAATAGGGTAGGAAGCACAAAAAGCGTTAAGAAAGTAGCAATCAACAATCCGCCAATCACCACCGTTGCCAAAGGTTTTTGCACTTCGGCTCCTGCACCTGTGCTCAATGCCATTGGTAAAAATCCGAGCGCGGCTACAAATGCTGTCATTAAAACTGGTCGCAATCTGGTTTTTGTGCCGTTTAAAACTATTTTTTCTACATCTTGTTCTCCTGCTTTCTTCAATCGGTTAAATTCTGCTATCAATACAATGCCGTTCAGAACAGCAACGCCAAACAAAGCAATAAATCCAATGCCAGCACTGATGCTAAAAGGCATTCCTCGCAGTGCTAACAGAAAAATACCGCCAATGGCAGAAAGTGGAATGGCAGTATAAATCAATAAACTTTCTTTTACTGACTTAAATGCAAAAAACAATAGCAGAAATATTAAAGCCAATGATATAGGTACGGCAATCATTAAACGATCTTTTGCTTGGTTTAGATTTTCAAAAGCACCTCCGTAAGTGATGTAATAACCCGGTGAAAACTGTAGTTGTTGTTCTGCTTTTTCACTCAATTCATTCACAATACTTTGTACATCCCTGCCACGCACATTAAAGCCGATTACAATTCTTCGTTTGGCATCTTCTCTCTGTATTTGAGCCGGTCCGGTGATAATGTCCACATCCGCCACTTGATATAAAGGTATCTGTGTGCCTTTGGGCGTTGGGATGAGCAGATTGCGAATATCATTCAAGTTTTCTCTTTGCTTTTCATCCAATCGAACGACCAAATCAAACCGTTTTTCTCCTTCATACACCTTACCGGTGCTTTGTCCTGCAAAAGCAGTGTTCACCACTTTATTGACTTCTTTAATATTCAGTCCAAATTGTGCCATATTGGTTCGGTTGAATTTGACTACCACCTGCGACATCCCAGTTACGGGTTCTATGTATAAATCTTCTGCACCCTTTACGGTTTTGATGATAGTGCCTAATTGTGTGGCATAATGTGCAAGACTGTCTAGGTCCTCTCCAAAAATCTTACAAACCACATCTTGTCTTGCACCGGTCATTAATTCATTAAAACGCATTTGCACCGGATACTGAAAACCTGTGCTGATGCCGGGTACAGCTTCCAAAGATTTTCCCATCTTTTCTGCCAATTCGGGAAAGGTTTTAGCGGAAGTCCATTCTTTCTTATTTTTCAAAATCACCATCATATCGCTGGCTTCCATCGGCATAGGGTCGGTGGGAACTTCTCCGCTTCCAATTTTTGTCACTACTTTTTCCACTTCCGGATATTCTGATTTCAAAATATGAGCGGCCTTTTGAGTGTATTCAATGGTGGTGTTTAAATTACTACCGGTTAATACTCTGGTGTCCACTGCAAAATCACCTTCTTCCAATGAGGGAATAAATTCACCGCCCATTCTTGAAAGGATAAATAGAGCAATTACAAAAAGTACAGCAACCGATGCGATGACCGTTTTGGGAAAATGAATCACCTTTTTCAATAAATTTTGATGTGCGTTGGCTACTTTATCCATTACCTTGTCCGACAGATTGGGCTTGTGTTTTAGTTTTTTACTCAATACCAAAGCACTCATCATCGGTATATAAGTAAGCGAAAGAATAAATGCACCAATCAAAGCAAAAGAAACTGTCTGTGCCATCGGTTTAAACATTTTGCCCTCGATACCTTGTAAACTGAAAATAGGCAAGTAAACAATCAGTATAATAATCTGACCAAAAACAGCACTGTTTACCATTTTGGAGGCTGAGCTTTTGACCTGTTTATTCATTTCCGATTGGCTGATTTTGGGCATGATTTCATATTTTTTGCCGTGATGCAACTGATGCAAAACCGCTTCAACGATAATCACCGCACCATCCACAATCAAACCGAAATCCAATGCTCCCAAGCTCATCAGATTGCCACTCACTCCGAAAACATTCATCATAATAATGGCAAAGAGCATGGAAAGGGGAATAACGGATGCTACCAACAATCCAGCTCTTAAATTGCCTAAGAACAACACCAAAACAAAAATGACTATCAATGCACCTTCTGCCAAATTGGTTTCAATCGTATGAATGGCATTATTGACCATTTTGGTTCTATCTAAAAAAGGCTCAATCACCACGCCTTCCGGCAGCGTTTTTTCAATGAGTGCAATTCTTTCTTTCACATTTTTGATGACATCATTGCTATTCGCTCCTTTCAACATCATTACTATGGCTCCGGCTACTTCGCCTTCATCGTTATAGGTCATTGCTCCAAAACGAGTAGCATAGCCGATATTCAATGTAGCTACATCTTTCAGCAAAACAGGAATACCGTCTGAAGTAGATTTTACGGCAATATTTTCAATATCCTCTTTGTTTCCAATTAAGCCTTCACTTCGGATAAATAAAACAGTCGGACCTTTTTCAATATATGCTCCGCCCGTGTTTTGGTTGTTGTTTTCTAATGCCTGAAAAATATCATTGATAGACAGATTGAATGATTGCAATTTTTGGGCATTCACCGCTATTTCATATTGTTTTAGCTTGCCGCCAAAACTGCTGACTTCCGCCACGCCTTTCACACCTAATAATTGTCTTCTTACAACCCAATCCTGAATCGTGCGCAATTCGGTAACATCATATTTATTTTCAAAGCCCGGTTTTGCCCGAACCATATACTGGTAGATTTCACCCAACCCGGTAGAAATGGGTCCCAATTCAGGCGTGCCGACACCATCAGGAATTTCATCTTTTACGGATTGCAATCTTTCAGTTACTTGTTGCCTCGCCCAATACACATCTATATTGTCGTCAAAAACAATGGTAACTAAGGATAAACCAAAACGGGAAAAACTCCTGATTTCGTGAATACCGGCAATGTTGCTGCTTGCCTGTTCGATAGGAAAAGTAACCAATCGCTCAATATCTGTGGCCCCGAGGGCGGGTGCAACGGTTATGACTTGAACCTGATTATTGGTAATATCGGGAACGGCATCAATGGGCAGTTTGGTGGTTTCGTACACACCAAAGATGATAAGGGCAGCCGTAAACAGCCCTATGATGAGTTTGTTCCTTACGGAAAACTCGATGATTTTATTAAGCATAATTCATTTAAATTAATCGTTTTGAAAAATGTACGATAGCGATATGCACATCAAAATGCTTATCGCTCTTTCAAAAAAAGATTAACTAAAACGAGGCGGTTGCCAGATACTGTTCAGATATGTGTTTGAATAGTTTTGCTGGCTGTAAGTAGGTAATTTTACAACTGTCACAACTAAAGTGTTGTGAGAAATCACAATAGAAGGCGGCGCAACAATGGAAACAACCGACGAGAAGTGGCCATCAATAGCCTTAAACGGCAGTTGGTCGTGGTGGTTGTGGTTTTCCCGATGGTCGTGATTGATCCCTCCCGTATAATGCTGCACTAAAAAATTGAAGATGGTAACGTCTTTATCTTCATTGGTATGTTCCAAATAATGTTGTACAAGCATTGGCAATTTCAGTACCTCTCCGAATGCCGTATTTGCACTCAGAAAGGTAAAAAGAAAAAATATTGCCAATAATCTTTTCATACTACAAAGGTATGTATTTATTTAAACG
>JAEWIE010000033.1 GCA_023387375.1 Bacteroidota bacterium
TTAGCGCTCAAAAAGCAGGGATTATGAACATATTCAGTTTTACGGCTCATTTCGGTTCGGAGGAAGATTGTCGTTTGCATTTCAAGGAGCAGCGTGATAAGGAAGGGGTTGTCTGCAAGCGATGCGGGGGCACTTCCCATTATTGGTTACAGGGTAAATGGAGTTATGAATGCAAAGGTTGCCGTTTCCGCACCTCGTTGCGCAGCGGTACGATCATGGAGAGCTCCAAGCTGCCGTTTCTGGTGTGGTACAAAACGATGTTCCTGATGAGTTGCACAAAAAAGGGATTCTCCACCAACGAACTCCAGAAGCAATTAGGATTGAAGCGTTACGAACCGGTATGGGCGATGGTACACAAACTCCGCAGGGCGATGGGCAACCGGGATGCAAGGTATACACTGGAAGGGATGATAGAACTGGATGAGGGTTACTTTTCGGTGGCCAGTAAGGAAATCGAGCGAGGCAAGGGTACACGTGGCCGGGGAGCCGAGGGAAAGCAGAACGTTGCGGTGATGGCCGAAAGCACCCCGTTGGAAGATATCGAAACGGGCAAAAAGGAGAAGCATGTGCGTTATTTCAAGGCCAGGGTACTGGATAGCCATCAAAGTGAAGGAATCAACGGCGTGGTCAGGGACTGCATGGAGGATGATGCCATCGTATTTTCGGACAAAAGCACTTCTTACGTTGACATCTCCGATCTGGTGGAATTGCACGTCACCGAGAAATCAGACGCCAAAACCACCAAGGAAACACTCAAATGGGTGCATATCGCAATCAGTAATGCAAAACGGACATTGCTGGGCAACTACCATAAAATCAAAAGGAAATACTTACAGTTGTATCTCAACGAGTTTATTTACAAATTAAACAGACGGTATTTTGGAGACAAACTCTTTGACAGACTAGTAATTGCGAATATAACAGGTGCATAAACGGATAATCAGTAAATTTATCTAATTCTCAAAATAAGATGAAGGAAATTTTTGGCGATAAAGTGGAAAACAACAGAGTTTTTATTAATTGGTTTACTGGATTAATCAATTTTCCTGACAAAACAGAAAAAAATAAAATTCTCCGTTGGGACGGAGTTTTTTATAAAATATTTGAATACGAAACTGTTTTAGGTTTTCAAAATGGAAATTTAATTAGTCAAGGAAATGTGAAAAATTATGCAAAAATCAAAAATGGAATTAATCGAAAGGATAAAAGCAAAGTTTCTAAAATTATCTTTGAAAAACTGAAAAAGAAAAATTGGAAAAGTGATTATGATTGTTCGGAAAAATATCTAATTACAATTTCTGAAAATGGAAAAATATCAAATGTGAGAATGACCTATTCAAATGAAGAACGAAAAGAGTTCTATGAGGAAGATGAATATGAGTATTGTATCAGCAAAGTGAGAAATGCTTTAACTGGACTACAATTTGATATTTTGAAGGATAAAGGAAAACCAATTTCAGAAGATATTTATATAGAAATTTGGCAAGAGAAAAATGGGAAGCTTGAGGATTGGACGCGCTAAAGAAGACACTTCTGCTAACATATTCTATGACAAAAACCAAACAAAAAGTGATAAAATTAAGCTGCAAATTTATGCAGGTTCACAAAGTTTGATTTCCGTTGGATGACGGCAAAGATTCTGTACACCATTTTACATTTTATGTTGTTTAAGACCAGCATAGTATGCTTTCCTTCTGCTTTTTTCCTGTTGTAATAGTCCTTGAGTTCCGGATCGTATTTTATTGCCGTAAGAGAGGCCATGTGCAGCAGTGTTTTCATTTTTTTATCCGCCAGGTGACTGACTCTGGTTTTTCCTTTAATACTTGTGCCGGAAGAATGCTCGAAGGGCGCCACACCTGAATAACACGCAAATTTTCGTCCGCTTGTAAATGCCGTAAATCCTTTTGTCGCCATTAAGATATAAACCGAAGTAATATCCCCGATACCCGGAATGCTTTTTAGAAGTTGCTGCTGTCCGTACAGGTTTTCGTCTTCCCGAATCAGTGTTCTGATCTTCTCATCCAACATTACAAGTTGTTTTTTCAGGTGTTTTACCGTTTGGTTATTAATTGCTTTTACGCTGTTGAAAACCTCTTTTGTCAGGAACATTTCGTTTTCCTTTGTTCTTTCAAATGTTTTAATGGCTGCCACGGTTTTTTCACGCTCGGCAAACACTATTTTCAGTTGCTGCAGACTGAGCTCAGGAAGGGTGGAAAGCGCGATTTTATCCGTGTTTCGTTTGGCATAATGAGCAATCTCTTTCGCATCTACCTTATCGCTTTTGCCACGGGTAATCCCCAGAGAACGTTTGATTTCCAGAGCAGGAACCTGGGCGTAATCCAGGCTGTTTTCGCTTAAAACCAACGCAAGCAGCGAGGAATAAATGCCGGTGTTTTCGAAGACGAAAAGAGTCTCATTCATCTGGCAGCCGGTTTTTTTCAATGTTTTTAAAAACTTATCGACCGATTTTTGAGTGTTCAGTATCTGACCCTGTTCGAGCTGTGGATCTTCTTTTACGATGCAATAATCGAGGGTTAATTTTGCTACATCAATTCCGATGTAAGTTCTGTAATTTTTCATAATTTAGTGGTGTTAAATTGATGTTGAATTGCTTTAAAATCTTTATTAGATCTGGGTAATCTGGTATTCTATCTAAAGCTTTTTCAACCTTTTAAAACAAGGCAGAGGACTGATATGTTAGATGAGACTTTTAATCTCTAAAGGTATTTCTAGTTCACCTCTGTCTTGTTAATTTTAAAGGTATTAATTTATGGGTGTAAAGTAAAGATGGGTTTTGCAAGATGCGGGGTTGAAGGAAATCTCAGAAATATTCTAAAAAGTACCCGCAAAAAACTTTTCCATTTTTTAGTTCTTTCGTAATTTTAAAAAATGGAAAAAGTTTTTGCTAGGGTTCGGTTCTCCTCTTGAAATCTCGGTTGCAGTAGCCCGCACCTCGCAAAGCCCTTTTCCGTTGTACGCAATTTTACAACAAACGGGTTTATACAAACTAACTAAATGAGTAAACTATTTAAATTTTTAGCAATAATTTTTTGTGGTATTTTAAATGCCCAAACAATAAATGGTAAGATTATTTCGAAAGAAAACAATAGCGCAATTCCTTTTGCTAGAATAGGAATTGAAAATGAAAATTTTGGAGCAATTGCTGACGAAAAAGGTAATTATTCAATTGACTTGACAAATGTTGATCAGAATAAAAATATTACAGTGCAAGTTGGAGGATTTGAAAATTTTTCTCAATCAGTTCAAAATTTTATAAGTGGAAATCACATAATTTCTCTTAACGAAAAAGTAGTAGATATTCAAGAAGTTAAATTAAATCCAAAAAGATATTCCGAAAAAAACTGGGGAACTAATGCAAAAACCAAAAAAGTACAATTTGGTTTTAATCCTGCAAGAACCAAAGAAGATAAATCTAAAGAATTTGGTGTTTATTTTAATAATAACAAAAAATTAAAAATTCAAAAGATCAATATTAATATTGTAAATTTGAAAACTGATAAACCTCTTTTGATAAGTTTCAATGTATATTCAGAAAAAAATGGACTTCCTGACAATTCTTTGTTAAGTGAAAATCTAACAGTACAATTAACAGAAGCCGACATAAAAGCAGGGACATTTACCTTTGATATATCTAAAAGAAATGTATGGATTTCTAAACAAAATTTCTTTGTATCAATGCAAGTAATAAATAATTTTGATGGATGGATTTATTTGAGTGGAGCATTATTCAAAACCGTTTATTATAGGAGCTATTATGACAGATGGGAAAAGAGAACAATTGCTCAACCCTCATTGAATATTGATGTGAAAATAGAAAAATAAAACTGCGTACAACATAGTATTTGCAAAATGCGGGATGAAGTCTTGAATTGAAAAGCCTAAATATTTAGCCGCATATGCTTTTCAATTCCACTTTTTTTAGTAATTTAGTCATTGGGTGCTACCGAAAAGTTTACGACCTGTTTATCGTTTTTCAAGGTGTTGATTTCTGCATTTTTGGTAATTCTACCTACGATTGTGTTCATAATCTTAAATTTTAAAATGTTAATATTTTGTTAATTTTTGTTTTGTCAAAGGTCAAATGTTGGGAGTGAATTGATTTGGTATCGAGGACACTCGGCATTTTTCTTTTTTTATATTAAGTTAGAAAACAGTATTTTTTGCTGGATTTTTATTGTTTTTCCGTTGATTTCAAAGAACGTCTATGGTTGATTTGATTCGTACAACTGAGGTTCCGGCTTTTTCTTTGCGCATGAACATAGGACGGCACCATCCATACAAAACCCGATTCGGTTCCGCTGGATAAAGGCAGAAAATTCCGAATCGGGCTTGAAATCTTTTTGTCCGAAGGATTTAGGAGTGTCTGGAAAAATTGTTGGAGCTTGTGGAAAGAATTTTTTTAGAAACCCAAAAAGATTTTTTTGTGTGGGTGGTGCCGTCCTACATTTGCAAACGTAAAAGCCCAACCGCAGTTGGGAAACTTAATCAATGGACGTGGTTGTTAATGGAAAACTAAAGGAAATTCATTGGAAAATGGTTTCTCCAATGATTTAAACTGATCAAATATTACAAAACCACTCGTTCAAGTCCTTAAAATTATGATAAATTAAAGAGCAATCCTCTACATTTTTGTATTGACTTTTAATTTTTAATTTAACCGATTTCCCATTCTTATCATTGTCTAGAAAAAGTGAAATTTTCTCATATTGTTTCAGTTTTTCTTCCACCTTGAAAAACATTGCGGTTGAATTTAAAGTCAAGTAATCACAGTTTGAATTATCTGATTTGTCTAAATTTCGGTAGGTCAGATAATCGAAAAAGCCCTCAAATATGAGAATCTCGTTCTTGAGATTGTTATCATTAACAATCAACGTCACATCCTTTTTTCCCAAACATATTTTTGACTGTGGATTGCGAATCTCAAAACCTCCGGACTTATTCTGAAATCCAATTCCGAAATATTTTCTTCCTTTCAATTCGTAGTGAATTTCCTTAACCCTATGCTTTTGCTCAAAAACTCTTCGGGACTTCAGATACTGAATTAATGCAGGATGCTGGATTTCTTTGATTTCTAAAATCTGATTGCATGTTTGACCAGTAGTTTCGTGATATTTTATTTCATTTTGAACTCTAAAATCCAATGTTGAAAGGCATTTCAATGCTTCTGAAACGGAACATTTCTTTATCTGTTGGACAATTGAAATCACATCGTAACTTTTTCCATTTCCAAAATCGAACGCCTTGTTTTTGACAAAATCGACCGCCAGACTTGGAATTTTTTCCTCCCGGTCCAACGCAAAATAAAACGCAGTTTTCGGATTTTCTTTGACCGGAAACAGCCCGAACGACTCCAAAACCGCCCGAATTCCGACGTTTTGCTTGACTTTTTCGCAATTCATTTTTTTTCTTTTAATGCAAATTACTTATCCACATTTCCCTTTTAAATAAAAAAGACTTTTAATTTACTTTTATATTACTTTTAGCAAACGGCATTCTTCTTTTGCCACAAAGGATTTAATGGTGTTTTTCGGTGAGTTCAATTCCGAAAACTAGTGAGTTCAATTCCGAAATCTGGGTGAGTGCAATTCCGAAATAAAGCCTGTTTTGGGGTGAGTGCAATTCCGAATCGATTTTTCCATTTATTCTGATAACCGTAGTTATCCACAAAACAGCTAGGTTATCCACAATTTTTGTGTTTTCTAAATCTTCGGGTGAGTGCAATTCCGAATTCGATGCTGTTATTTTGTTCATTTTTAACATTTCTTTAACTTTAGTGAGTGCAATTCCGAATTGGTGGTGAGTGCAATTCCGAAATCAGACAATCATCGGATAGCCATTAGGGAATATTTCTCCCATTTTTGTATTTCTATACAAATGCTTTATGTGTGCCTGAATTTCAATAAGAAATTTTTGACCTTTAAAGTCGGTCGATGCTATCTTTCTCATTCTGCAGTTCCTAATAAATTCCTTGAAGGCTCTTTCAATCAGTTCCCTTGTCTGCGGTATATTTTCGTATTGATGGAAAAACTGGACTGTTTCGGCTTCGTCTAATCTATATCGTTTTTTGAAATAGAGCAATCTTCGGTTAATTTTATGACTTTGGTTAAAATTCTCTTGGTTTGATTCTATAAGTTTTTTTGCTTCTTCAAATGGATGAGAAAATCCTTTGGTTAAGATAGGAACAATAAATATGGAATCCTTTTCATACCTGTATTGGAAAGAAAAACTATTGTATCTGTCGAGATTGATTTTGATGGGCTTTAGAAATTTGAAGCAGAAATCTTTGGTATTTTTATAATTTAACCCAAACTTTTTATTGAAATTACCCAGCTTCAGCATTGTTCCCGATTCGGGAATTTTTGAAAGCCAGATGGAGAAAATAATGTGTTTGTTGTTTCTGATATTATACACCAGATGATAGAGTACATAATTATATTCGGGAATAACCAATAATTTTTTCAGCCAGTAACTGCTAATTAGAAATGTGGTAAAACCTCTTTGGTCATAGGTTGGCGTAGAAATAAGTCCGCCAAATGTTTTGATTTCTTTCCCTTTTGAATTAAGCGATTTGTACCATCCCATCTTAAATTTGGCGAGAAACTCATAGGCATCCACAACCTGCTTTGTGGAACCACTCGGAGAAATTTTACTGTTCCGGATTTTGATGGAGGCGAAAATGTTATTTTCTGTTTCAAATTCTTCATCAAATAGGGAAAGTTGCTTCGGACGGTCTTCGGGACGAAACTGTTCATTGCCGATAATTGCAACGATATTGAAAATGACTCGAAGCGCATTGATTGGGATGTCCGCCGCTTGTTGGTCATCAAAAATAAAGTCGTCCACGAAATGATTTCCCAGCCGAATCTTGTCGGGAACTTTTTCTCCCTTGTCCTCAAACTTCTTTCGGACATGGCGCAAATCTTTTTCAGATAAAGACATTTTCTATTCTTAATGTTCCTGATTTCTTATTTCCTGATTTCAGATGGTAATTATTTGGTTCGAACAGTTTTCTTTACTAGTTTTATTTTCTCACTTTTCAGTGTTTTGTCTCCATCAATGAGATTGTAGTGTTTGTAGGAATCAACACCAGTTGCTTTGAACACCCTTTTTTCGGCTTCTCCTATATTGGGGATCCTCACTTTCTGGATACCCAGATATTCGTAAGATATTTTATTGATGGTTACTTTTTGACCAGGTTTTAAGTCAGATATTTTCATTGTTTTAAGTTTTTACGATTTGTTAGAAATGAAATCGACTTTTTATTGATTTCATGATGTTTTCGGTCGTTTGATATTTGGAATGGAATCGACGGAAACTGTATCATCATTTTGACTATTCTTCAAATAGGGCAGGATACTTTTTAATGAGGATTTCCAGTTGGAAATGGGTCTTCCAGAACTATTCCGCCAGTCGTTTTCTAACCACGAATGATATTTTTCTTCAATTACAGAGTCCAAAAGAGGCTGATAATCCTCTAAAGTTGTTGCAAACTGAATAAATTCTTCCAATTCGGGAATAATTTTTGACTTGCTGCTTTTGGAAGTATCAGTAATGGAAACTTTATCACTAGATTTACTGATTTTGGGAACAACTTCCTTGGACGAATCGCTTCTCTTTAAAGTTTCATGTTTTTCAACAATCTCCAAACTTGGTACTTTTTCGATTTTTTCCTTCTCTATTTTCTCCAGTATGGGAATATCAGATAAGTAATTTAACAGAATTCTGTAATTACAAGGAAATCCACTTTTGGACTCAAATTCAACAAGACCCAACTCGCGAAGTTTATCTTTGGTCGGTTTTACGGTTTTTCTAGTTATTCCCAATGCATTACCGAGTGCAACATCGGAAATAACGACCTTATAACTATCGTTGTCCTTTCCTAATTTCAAAAGGTACAGATAGAGCGAAATTGCCGAAGAGCCAAGTCTTGCCTTCTGATTGAAGTCCCAAAATCGGTCGATAAGTTCCAAGTAATACATTTCTAACTGCTTGCAAAAAGTTCTATAGCCTTTTTCTTGTCGATGATGATGATGTTTCCTTTCTGAATGATGGCTTCATCCAAAATTCCTGAAGATTTAATCTTGGATGCTTTTGAAATGGAACAGCCCAGAATTTTTGCCAAACCTTTTAAACCGTATTCATACATATTTTCAGAATTTAAATTTTTAGATATCTCTAAAAATTCTTTTACGGTCAGATTGCAAAGAGGTGTTTGTGGGGTTATGTTTTCCATCAGCTGTTATCTTTAAAAAGTTCTAATGCTTTTTCCGAATCAATGATAATTTTTCTCCCATTTTGAATGATGGCTTCATCAAAAATTCCCTTACTTTTCAATTTTCCTGCATGATTTTTAGAGCATCCCAATATTCTTGCTAATCCAGAAAGACCGTAAACATACTTTTCATTAAATACCTTTTCTTGTGGGGGGGGTTCTGATGATTCTTGTTTTCTGGCATCTAAAATTTCCACAAATTCTCCTATGGTCAATTGCCAAATTGGTCTATTATAATCTTCCATTTTGAAATTTTTATTGTAATTTATTCTAAAAAAATACTTATTTGTATATATTTAACTATATTTGTATTGCAAATATAGAATAAATATTGAAATATATCTATATTTTAATCTCAAAAACAAAAAAATTTTAAAGATGACTATAACTGAAAGATTGCAAAATTACATGACCTACAAAGGGTTAAACCCCAATAAAATCACTGTTGAAGCTGGTTTGTCTGTTGGTTTAATTGGCAGAGCTATAAAAAACAACTCGGGACTCAACTCAGATACTATTGAAAAAATACTATACACTTATCCCGATTTGAATCCGGAGTGGTTTATTTCGGAATCTGGTGAAATGCTAAAAACAAACAACCAAAACATTAATAATAATGGCTCAGGAAATAATGTAAACAGCAACATTAATGGAAATATTAGTGGAAATGTTACTATTTCGCATAGCGAGTTTTCTAATATGATAGAACTTCAAAAAGGCTATCAAGAAATACAAAAAGAACTAACAGAAAGATTGAAAACCAGTCAAGAGCAACTATCGGACAGCATGAGACAGGTTACTATACTTCTTGAAATTTTAAAAAAATAACTATGAAGAGGATTTTAATAATTAGTGCTATTTTATTTGGGGGAATCGTGATTGCTCAGCAGAAGAAAAATGCTTTTAATAATTGGAAAAGTAGAGATGGAGAAATCGCACAAAAGGTTTTTACAAAATATCAGGAAAAAGAAAATAAGAAAATAGAAGATGAAAAAGCAGATTTGATAAAAACTCAAAGAAAGTTGAAAATTGAGATAGTAAATGCGGGGGACTTTGAGAAATACAATCAAAACATGTGGCTTCGTATTGTAAAAGTGAATAATGGAAATTTAGAACAGATTGTTAGTAAAAGTATTACGGAAATTTCAGTTGTTACAAATACAATGGGAAAGAATAATTGGAAAGATGAAGCGGGAGGCTTTAATTATAAATCTTTCAATGAGTTAATGAAGATTTCCCAAGAGTTTACAAATTATAGAAATGAAGCAGGATTATCAGAAAATTCATTAAAGCCCATTGAATTTATTGAAACCAGCGAGCCTGTTTTATATTTCTCTTTAAAAATCTATACCCATAAAGGCGGTTCAGAACAAACAACTTCTTCAACATTGTCCAAAACAATAAATATTTATGCCGATAACCAACTTATAAAAACTTTAAAATACTCCTTAGATGACTTGATAAAAGCAGAAGGAGTGTCAATACGGGACTTTAAATTGGGTTCTATTGAAAGTAGATAATCAATTTTTTCTAATATGAATATAAAATATCACGCTCAATTTCTTCTTGATAGGGAAAAAGACAACCCTACTGCAAAACTGCGATATCGCATTAAGTGGGATGGCAACATTGTGGCTTTCAATTTGGGATATAGGGTAGAAGTACAAAAATGGAGCACAGAAACACAACGCTGTAAAGCAAATACAACTCATGGAAACAAAAAAGTCTCGGCAAGTGTTATAAATAGAAAGATACAGTTATTTGAATCCGCTTGTGAGAAAACTTTTCAGAAATATGAAATTGATGATTTGGTACCTAACCAAGACCAGTTTAGGGAATGGTTTAATGTTGAGATTGGAAGAACGCCTAAGGAAGAACTGAAATCTGAAAAGAATTTTTTTGTGATATATGATATGTTTGTTAATGAAGAATCAATTAACAGTCAATGGAATTTCAGGACTCTTCAAAAAATGAAAACGCAGAAAAAAGTATTGGAAGAATTTGACCATGATATTTCGTTTGAGAAATTTAATGAGCAATATCTTTCAAATTATCAGCGATATTTAGAAGGGAAGAATCACAAGAATTCAACAATTTCAAAAGAGCTTGCTGCATTGAAGTGGTTTTTGAAATGGGCTATGAAGAAAGGTTATACAAAAAGTGGAGAGTTTGAAAAGTTTAAACCAAAAATTAAAAATGTTCAAAAGAAAATCATTTTTTTGAACAAGTCTGAGTTAAAGAGATTTACTGAATATGAAATACCTACGGATAAAAGCTATCTTGAAAAAATAAGAGATGTTTTTTTATTTCAATGCTTTACGGGATTGAGATATTCGGATGTGTTTAATTTGAAAAGATCTGATGTAAAGGACGGTTACTTAGAGATAACAACACTCAAAACAGCAGATAATTTGATAATAGAATTGAATAGTTATAGCCGAAAACTTCTAAACAAATATATCGATGTAGAATTTGAGCATAATAAAGCTTTGCCTGTAATCAGTAATCAAAAAATGAACGATTATTTAAAAGAACTAGCTGAATTAGCTGAGATAGATGAACTAGTTACCCAAACTTATTTTAAAGGTAATGAAAGGATTGAAGAAGTTTTACCAAAATATTCACTTATGAGTACTCATGCAGGTAGGAGAACCTTTGTTTGCAATGCTTTGTCTTTGGGAATTCCACCTCAAGTGGTTATGAAATGGACAGGACATAGTGATTATAAGGCAATGAAGCCATATATTGATATTGCTGATGAAATAAAAGCAACAGCTATGGAGAAGTTTGATTCTTTTTAACGAAAATCTTTCTCGCCTAATAAGTGAATGAACAAAAATTCCTTGAAAGAAAAGTTTTTTTTAATAAGTTTAAAGTATCTTTGAAGATTGTGTACTAATTGTATGTAGTAATATGGCAACACTTGATATTCTTGAATTTCTTGATTTAGGTAGAGCAAAGTCTATTCAATCCGATAGTGAAAAACTATCGGATAGTGAAGCTGTTATCCTAAATGAAGTAAAAGAAAAAGATTTTGGTGTTGATTTAATTTATTTCAATACAGACGAAGAAACCAATAATAGTTTTCCTGCTGTTTTTCTGAAAAAAGTTGCAAATTTCAATGATGAAATATATTTAAAAGACATTGCTGAAACACAACGTAAAATTTGGAACTACAAAAAAGTATTGTTTCTGTATGTATATTCGGAAACGGAAATCCGTATCTACAATTGCTCTGAAAAACCACTTATAGTAACCAAAGATGATTTTGATTACAAAAATGAGTTACAAGAAATTGAAATTAATTCCTATCAATATTCCGACAAACAACAGTTGCAAGAACTCAATAAGCTATTTTCTAGAATTGCCATCGATACAGGAATTATCTGGACTTTAGAAGACGCGAAAATTGTTCGGGATAAAATAAATTTACAAAAAAGAGTTGATAAATATTTAGTAACCAGTTTGGTTAATACGGCTGAATATTTAAGGAGTCAAGGGTTAGAAATAGATTTCATTCATAGAATTATTCTACGGTCACTGTTCCTTTTATATCTTGAAGACAGAGGTGCTGCTGAAAAGGATTTTTATAGTCAAATCAAAAAAGATGCTGAATCATACTTTGATATTTTAGACGATGTAACAGCTACTTATGATTTATTCAAACGACTTGAAAATCATTTCAATGGTAATGTATTTACATTAGAACAAGGCGAAAATATTTCAAGAGAACAGCTTCAAATAATTAAAACTTGTTTCATTCGTGGGAACGAAAAAAACTATAACGCACAGTTCTTTGATGATTGGAGGCAATTTAGGCTTTTTAATTTCAAAATAATACAAATTGAGTTACTAAGTGAAATTTATGAAAATTTCTTAGCTGAAACCGATCCTACATTAAAAGAAAATTCTGGCACTTACTATACACCACCATCATTAGTTGAGTTTATTTTAAATGAAAAACTTCCAGTAAATAATGGAGAAACAGAATATAATGTGAAAACATTGGATCCAAGTTGCGGTTCTGGAATTTTCTTGGTTGAGAGCTTCAAACGATTGGTTAAACGTTATGAAAATGCTCATAGCATTGATAACCTTTCGGACTTTGACACTTTAGTTAAGCTATTAAAAGAAAATATTTTTGGAATTGAAATTCATCCACAAGCAATAAAAGTTGCTGCGTTTAGTTTGTATTTGGCTTTGGTTGATAAATTAGACCCTAAAAATCTATGGCAAAATAAAAATTATCGTTTACCTTATTTAGTAAACGACCCAAAGGAAAAGAATGAGCAGAAGAAAGGTCGAAACCTTTTTTGTCGGGATACTATTTCTGACTTGTCATCAATAGATGAATTGCAGAACTTTCGGCTTGTTGTAGGAAATCCTCCTTTTGGCGATAAGAACTTATTAGATACGATTAGAAATTATTGTAATAAAGAAAATTTTGCAAAAGAAAAGGTATTGCCATTTTTACATAAGGCAACTTTCTTTGCTCCTCATGGTGAAATTGCATTAATATTTAACACAAAGGTCTTAACCAATACAAGAGGAACTTACAAGAATTTCAGAGAATGGCTTTTTAATCAATGCTATGTAGAAAAAGTTTTTAACTTTTCAATCTTACGTAAAGCTAAAAAGAATTTCGGCGGACAATTGTTCGGAGATGCAACAGGTCCAATAAGTATTGTATTTTACAAAAATCATCAGCCTGATAATCGAAATGATACTATTGTTTACTATGCTCCAAAAACTTGGGTAAGGTCTAATGTTATTGAAGGATTGTCAATAGATTCGACTGATATTAAATATATTCCAAGAGAAGAATGCCAAAAGCCAGATACCAAAATCTGGAAAGTGGCAATGTGGGGAGGAATGAATGATTGGAATTTAATAAAAAAATTGAATAACTCAAAGTTTCAAACAGTCGAGAATTTTATTGTTGACAATAATATTAAATCTGGAGTTGGATTTCAATTGCTTACACAAAAAAAGGACACTCCTAAATATTCCGAAACACTTACATCGTTGGATTATTTGGATGCGGAGTGTGTAAATAAATATTTTACACCAAACGAAAAACTAAATTCTGTAAGAAATGCAATAAAAACATCTAAAGCTATTAATTTTTATAAAGAATTTTACAACGTAAATAACATTACAGAAATTGAACAATTAACTGCTTTTAGAAGATTGGGAGATATTGACGCATATATTAATCCTCACATTATTTTAAAGAAAGGTCTTGAAAACAATAGTGTTTGTGCTTCATTTATTGAAAATCAATGTTCGTTTAGAGATGGTGTTTATGGCTTTTACACAAATGAAAGTAAAATTGATGAGCTTTATAAGTTATTGAGTTTTTTCAATTCAAAATTTAGCACTTATTATTTGTTTATGACAATTTCATCGTATGGAATTGAACGCGAGCAAATAATGAAGAATGAATATTTGTCAATTCCTTTTTCGTTAAATGATGAACAAGGATTGAAGATTATAGAGGCTACAAAAGAACTTTTAATCAAAATGAAATCAAAATCTTTTTTAAATAATGATTTTGAAGAACAGGATTTGAAAAATTTCATTAATGAAAATATTGATTCTACAATTCTTAATGGTTTCAACTTTGAAGAATATGAAAAAGTATTAGTATCAGATGCAATATTGTATAACTTAGATTTATTTCATAATCAGGAAAAGTCAAAAGCAATTTTACCTGCGACCGAAAAACAACCTGAAGAATACGCTCAAATAATATCTTCAGAACTCAATGAATTTCTTGAAGGACAAAATGTATTTGCAAATGCAACTGTTTACAATCTAAAAGGTTTAAAATCATCGCCTTTGATGATGATAAAAATATCCCACGAGAAAACTAAAAAAGAAATTTCTATCTCTAATGAAAACATTGGTGATGAATTAATGAGACTTGACCAATATTTGTGGGAACAGAAAGCGAAAAACATATATTTCAGAAAAAAACTCAATTACAAAAGAGGGGATGACATTTATATCATTCGTCCTAATCAACGTAGATTTTGGTCTCAATCAATGGCTTTTGAAGATGCCTCCGAATTAATTCTTGAAATTTTAAACGGAGTACACGATGAAGCTTAGTGAGATTTACAGAAGGGCTTTTGAGGATGATTGTATAGAATTAGTTGTTAATGCATACAATTTAGCCATTGTAGAAAAGAAATATCAAACCGATTGGCTTGAAAATGATTTTTCAGAATTATTATGTTATTATGTCAATGAAAGTCAATTTTCTATAGATAAAGGCATTACTTGTAAAACTGAAAATAAGCTGTTTTCTAATGCAGAAAATCAGACAAAAGGTTTTGCAGATAAATTACCGAGAATTGATTTCGTTTACTTTAAAATATGGAAAGAGCAAAGGTTTCATTACTACATGGAAGCTAAAAGACTAAAAGAAAAAGACTCCAAACTGAAAAGATCTTATATCAAGGAAGGAATGCAAAGGTATCTTTCTGAAAAATATCCAATGGGTTGTATGTTAGGGTATTTACTTGAAGGTAATGCTGACGAAACTAAAAACGGGATTAACTCTCTTTTAATAAAAGATAAAAGAAACTCTGAAGTGCTAAACCTTGAATCTCACAATCTTATAAAATCCTATTATGAATCCAATCATTCCAAAATTGGAATTCTTAAGCATTTGATTTTTGACTTTACAAATAATCAAAATTAGTCCCTACTTAAAAAATCAGGGACTAAAACAGGGATTATCTAAACATATCTATTGGTTTTTGATTGGTTATAAAATTTCATAAACCGCTAATAATCTGTTTTTTAATTATTTACTGTGTTTTATTGTGATATAAAGATACTCCCGTCTTCGCTACAAATAACGCTATAAATCAATGATTTAACAATAGCGGGGACAACGGAGGCTGTATCACAACTGGTGGAAACAGCCTCTTTCTGTGTTTTTTATCAGACTTTTACATGAGCATGGTTATCGTTTAATCCATTCTCAAAAACACAGGAATGTCCTGTAAGCCATTTTCTTAATTTTCATCGAAGATATTTTCTTAGCTTCCAAGACATCTTTTCGTGATTCTGAATTAGCCCCGTGAGAAAATCTGCAGTACCGACATCTTTATATTTTTCTTCACAATCATCAATAGCTGTTCGAAGTGAGCGGATTATTGTCTCATGATCATCAACTAAGTCTTTTATCATTTGTTGATTTGATGGAACCTTTCCAGGATTCTCTTTCAGCTGGGTAGCTTTTAGAAATTCCTTCATTGTTCCTATCGCTACTCCTCCTAAAGTAGTGATTCTTTCAGCGATCTCATCGATTGCTAAAGCGATCTCATCATATTGATTTTCGAAAAGCTCGTGTAGTTCCATAAAGTTGTCACCCTGCAAATTCCAATGATATTTCCGCAATTTCGAGTAAAATACATTGCCGTCTGCCAAAATATTACTCAACAAATCGTTGACAGCGTTTAAATTCTTTTCTGTAATTCCTATTTTTGGTTTTATAGTGATTTATGTTGCTTATTTATTAAATTTTTAAATTTCCTTCCACACCATCATCGCCTTCCGATTTATTTCCGGTAACCGCGGCTGTAAAAAAATGGAGCATCGTTACAAATTTTCCCGCTTTCGTGTCCCAATAATAAGTTTCATCGGGTGTTACACGGATGATGGAAACATTCGGATCCTCTTCTCCTTCCTCGAACCAAACGTTTGCCAAAGCCGACCATTTATCTTCAATCGTGCTTTTATCTTTGTAGATAAATGCTTTTCCGTAAATGTGTAGATATTCGGCGCTGCCATTATTCATAAAATACAATTGAACGCGGTTATCGTCCTTTATTTCGAAATTCTTATTGCTATCCGAACTACTAATGAACCACAAATTTCCTTCCTCATCACATTCTTGAATCGTCATCGGCCGAGAGTTGTTGGGAAGATGCGTCAGTTCCGTACAGAACATACAGATTCTCGCACTTTCTGAAAGTTCTTTTAATTTTTCTACTGCTTTTTTTTGGTTTAAATTTTCTGTTGACATATTAATTTGATTTAGTTAAATTTACTCTAAAACTGTATTTCCATTAGCGCACCAAAATAGGGCATTCTGGAGATTTTTTATCGGAAAATATTTAAATTCTCCAGGCATCAAAACACTGAAAATAGCGGTGAAATCTTCTACCGATTCATTGTCGGTGATGATGGCGCAACGATTCCATTTGGTTAAATTTTTAATCCCAAAAAGCACATCTTCCACACAAGCTTTGAATGTGAAATCTTCAATTCCCGTGTTGAGATGTAGAAGATAATTCAGTTCTTCAAATTGTTCTACTTTTTTTCTCAACCGTTGGAAAAACAACTTGCTCAAATTCGGCTTTGGTTACTTCTCCTGTCGCTGCAAAAGCGGCAACGTTGTCGGGTGCTTTTTCAATTTTAGCTATCATTATTTTCCCTTATTTTTAAGTTTTGAATTTAAAATCATATATCCTAATCCTAAACCAATTCCCGCTAATAGAGCATTTTTAACATTTTTTGAAGGTACAGAAATTGCGGTTTCTCCGTAAATCCTATGAGGTTCAGATGATGGCTCAAGAACATTTCCTGAATCATCAGGAGCATTTTTCAGTTTCATTATCATCCGCATTCCAGCAGATGCTGTATTCACTATTGCAGAAGGAAAAACTGAATGTACGGTTTTCAATAGATAGGAAATCGCGTCAGGAAACATTCCTTTCCTTGGATTTTTTGCTAATTCAACCATTCTTGAAGCGGTATTTCTTGGATCAGCCGCAAAAGGTGCGACTTTAAAATCTAAACCAGAATATTTTGCTGAATGAGCATTTCCGGTTGACCTCTGAATTTGCGGATAAATATTAGAAATATGAACATCAGGAAAATCAGATATTTCTCCTTGTAAACATTCCATCAAACCACTGATCCCTCTTTTTGAAGCAGAATATGCGGCACTATATGGAGCAGGCATAAACGCGCCAATAGAAACGTTATTGATTAATATACCTTCGTTTTGTTGTTTAAAAATTGGAAGGACAAAATAAGAAGCGTACATATATCCAAAAAGGTTAGTTTTTATAACCTGCTCCTGAATTTCTAAAGGTATTTCTTCAAATTTTCCGCTTGCCATAACTCCCGCATTATTGACCCAAATATCAATTCTCCCTTTCCAATTTTGTGCTTCTTCAACAAGATTTTTCACTTCTTCTTCAACAGACATATCTGTGGGAATTGCAATTGCATCTACCTCTAAAGCTTTACATAAATTTACGGTTTCTTCAAGCGCTTCTTTTCCTCTTGCAACAAGAATTAAATTACTTCCCTCTAAAGCAAAAGCTTCAGCCACAGCTCTTCCAACACCACTTGAAGCTCCTGTTATCACAACGGTTTTTCCGCTTAATTGTTTATCTTTTGTTATAATTTTTGACATTATATTGAATTTATTTTTGCATCATTTTGTTTAATTTCAAAATTAGTTTTACAATAAAGAATTCCGATTACATCTTTTTTTTGTTTATTTATATTATTCTGAAAATTAATTTTTTGTTGAATTTTAATTAATAAATTCGATGAAATTTTTCCCATGGATTTCACTTCAAACGAACCTTTTTGGTTCATTAAAAACGGACTTTTGCAATCTTTTCCATCCTTGAAAAGTGATGAAGAGTGCGATGTGCTCATTATTGGAGGCGGAATTACCGGAAGTAGATTGCGCATCAATGTATTCACGATGGTTATAAAACGATTTTGGTTGATGAAAGAGAAATCGGCAATGGAAGTACTTCGGCGACAACTTCCATTTTACAATATGAAATTGATATTCAACTTCATGTACTTATAAAAATGATTGGCAAAAAATATGCAACGTTGGCATATCAATCATGTTCTAATGCGATTGATCAACTTGAAAAAATTTCAAAAAAAATCATATCAAAAGCGGGTTTTCAAAGAAAAGAATCTTTGTATTTCGCCTCGAAAAAATCGCACCGCAAAGTTTTATTAAAAGAATTTGAAGAAAGAATTAAAGCCGGTTTTAAAGTAAAATGGCTCGAGCCAGAAGAAATTCAAAAAAAATATGATTTAGAAAAAACATTCGGTGGCATCCTTTCCAAACAAGGCGCAAGTATCGATTCGTTCCAATTTGTACACGAATTGTTATCGTTTAATATTAAAAAAGGTTTAAATGTTTTCGATAAAACGGAAATAAAAAAAGTAGAGAATTTTAAAGGTTTTAATAAAGTCAAAACCGACGAAAATTACATTATGAAAGCCAAAAAAATCATCTATTGCAACGGTTACGAAAGTGCAGAACTTATTAAAGAAAATTTTGTGAAACTGAATAGCACTTACGCAATCGTCAGTGAAATTGATGAAAAAAATTTGAACAAATTTCAAAAAACACTGTTCTGGAACACCGATGAACCTTACCTTTATATACGAACACCGGATGACCATCGTTTGTTAGTTGGCGGTGGAGACGTCGATTTTAAAGACGATGAAAAACGTGATTCATTACTCTGCAAAAAACGTTACGAAATTGAAAAAACGTTGAAAAAATTCCTTCCTAATTATCAATTTTGCAGCGAATTCGTTTGGGCAGGAACTTTTGGAGAAACCAAAGACGGACTACCATACATCGGAACGCATCCGAAATTCTCTAACTAGTATTTTGTTTAGGGCTTCGGCGGAAACGGAATTACATTTTCGGTTGCAGGAATGGAAATGGTTTCCTATTTTTTAAAAAGAAAAAAACATCAGCTCACTGATTTGTTTAAATTTAAACGTTAAATGAGAAATCCATCCTTCATTAAATTTACATCCAAAGGAATTTATTGTGTTCCGGGAAAATTCTATCTCGATCCTTGGAAACCGGTTGATTTAGCGGTAATTTCCCATGGACACGGCGATCACGCAAGATGGGGAATGAAAAAATACTTGTGTCATCATTTTTCTAAATCGATTTTAAAACATCGGATTGGAGCGGACATCAATATTGTAAGTGTGGATTATGGAGAAATGTTGAATGTTAATGGCGTTAAATTATCCTTTCATCCTGCAGGACACATCATTGGTTCCGCACAAATTCGGATGGAATGGAAAGGTTATGTTATTGTTTATTCAGGTGATTATAAAGTTCAAAATGATGGAATTTCCACGCCGTTTGAGTTGGTAAAATGCAACGAGTTCATCACCGAAAGCACATTTGGATTGCCCATTTACAATTGGCTTGAACCTCAAGAATATCCTGAGCAAATGAAATCGTGGGTTGAAAGTAATCGTGAAGACGGAAAAACCTCCGTTTTAATCGGATATTCACTCGGAAAAGCGCAACGCATTATGAAATCGGTTGAAGATTGTGGAAAAATTTTCGTGCATTCTTCCATTGCAAAACTCAACGAAGCCATGGAAAGCCTCGGAATCCAACTTCCTGAATACGAGTTGGTTGATTTTTATGAAAATGCAAAAAAGACTCATGGAGAAATAGTGGTTGTTCCGCCCGCTTTGTTGGACAGCAATGTGATTAAAAAAATCCCGAATCGGGCGACCGCAATTTGTTCCGGTTGGATGCAGGTTCGCGGTTCTCGAAGATGGCGTTCTGCGGACGCCGGTTTTGCGATTTCCGATCACGCTGATTGGAATGGTTTGCTCGAAACCGTAAAAGCCACCGAAGCCGAAAAAGTTTGGGTAACACACGGACAAACCGAAGTTTTTTCAAGGTATTTAAACGAAATTGGCATCAACGCAGAACCTGTAAAAACCATTTTCGGCGACGAAGAAACTGAACTCGACGAAAAAACAGAATAATTAAAAATATATGAAACAATCTTGTCATTCTGAATGTAGCAAAGCGGAATGAAGAATCTTTTTTAAAGCTAATTAGATTCCTCACACGTCGGATTGACAAATGATAAATAAATTAAATCAAATTGAAAAACTTCGCCCAACTCATCAACAATTTGGAAACGACCAACAAGACCAATGCAAAAATCGATGCGATGGTTTCGTATTTGGAAACCGCGCCCGAATCGGATAAATTGTGGTTTTTGGCGTTGTTCACAGGAAAAAGACCGAAACGTCCGATTAATACGGCTTTGTTAAAAAAATGGGTTTTAGAAATCACAAAACTTCCAGAATGGCTCTTTTTAGAATCATATTCCTCAGTCGGCGATTTGGGGGAAACTTTATCTTTAATTCTTCCAAAACCCGAATTTGAAATCGATAAACCGCTTTCACTATGGATGAATGAATTGATTGAACTGCGTGAAAAATCTGATGAAGAAAAGAAAAAGTACGTTCTAGAAAGTTGGAAGGGGTTGGATTATACCGAACGTTTTATCTTTAATAAGCTGATTGGAGGAAGTTTCCGCATAGGCGTTTCCAAAAAGTTATTAATTAATGCTTTAGCTAAATTTTCAGGCGAAGAACCAAGCCAATTGATGCATTCGATCATGGGAAAATGGAATATGGAAGAAACCAATTTTCAAGATTTAATCGAAGGAAAAAACATCAATCCCGACAATTCCAAACCCTATCCGTTTTGTTTGGCGTATCCGTTGGAAAAGGAAATTGAAGATTTGGGAGACCGAATAGATTGGCAAGCGGAATACAAATGGGACGGGATTCGCGGCCAGTTAATTAAACGGAACGATGAGATTTTCATTTGGTCGAGAGGCGAAGAATTGGTCACTCCGCAATTTCCTGAGATTAAAGAAACGCTCCAAAAATTTAAAGTAAATTTTGTTTTGGACGGCGAAATTCTCGCTTTTAAAGACAATGAAGTTCTCAATTTCAATGAATTACAGAAACGTTTGAACCGAAAAAACATCACCAAAAAAATGTTGGAAGAAATCCCAATTCAAGTTTTTGTGTACGATATTTTGGAATTGGAAAACGAAGATTTGCGTGAAAAGTCTTTGCACGAACGAAGAAATTTACTGGAAAATTTAATTCAGAATAATCCAACAGCTCGAATAAAAATTCCACCTATTATCAAAACGGATACATGGGAAGAATTGTTTGAAATTCGGGAAAAATCCCGTGAAATCAATTCTGAAGGTTTGATGTTAAAAAGCAAAAAATCCCATTATCATTCCGGCCGAAAAAAAGGCGATTGGTGGAAATGGAAAGTGGATCCATTTACGATTGATGCGGTGTTAATTTATGCCCAAAAAGGAAGTGGAAGACGTAGTTCTTATTACACCGAGTACACTTTTGCGGTAAAAGACGGTGAAAAATTAGTTACGATTGCAAAAGCGTATTCAGGTTTAACGGATAAAGAAATTATGGAAGTCAGCAAATTTGTCAACCGAAATGCCATCGAAAAATTTGGTCCCGTCCGAACCGTCAAAGCCGAATTAGTTTTTGAAATTGCATTTGAAGGAATTGGCTTCAGCAAGCGTCATAAAAGTGGCGTTGCACTGCGTTTTCCAAGAATTCTTCGTTGGCGAAAAGACAAAACCGTCGATGAAATTGATGATTTAGAGGAAGTGAAAAAGTTGATAAAGTAAATTAGATTGTCATTCTGAGCAAAGTCAGAAGGTCTGCGAACGAAGTTCAGCTAAAGAATCAAAAAGAAATGATGAAAATGGGAGATTCTTCATTCCGCTGTGCTCCATTAAGAATGACAAATTACAAAAAAGATCATGTCATTCTGAGGAAAACGAAATGCAGGCGAAGAATCTTAAAAATGTAAAATTAGAAGCAATAGTGAGTACACTCTATTTAGAATGACAAATAACAAAAAATAGACAATGTCATTCTGAGCGAAACAGAGTGAAGTCGAAGAATCTCAAAACAATGAAAAATAATGATATCCAAAACACCAACGGCTTCAAAGTCATCCAAAATTGGATGAGCGATAAAGGCATTTCACCTTTTGGATTTCAGTTGGAAACATGGGAAAAATTTTCCAAAAACTACAGTGGAATGGTCATCGCCCCAACAGGTTTTGGAAAAACGTATTCTGTATTTTTGGCCGTCATTATTGATTTTTTGAACCAACATGAAAATTATAAAAGTGGTTTAAAATTATTGTGGATCACGCCACTTCGTGCATTAGCAAAAGACATTGCAAAAGCGATGAATGAAGCCATCGAAGAAATCGGTTTGGATTGGGAAGTTGCCGTAAGAAATGGTGATACAACTAAAGAAGAACGGGCAAAACAAACCAAAAAAATGCCCGATATTTTGGTCATCACACCGGAAAGTTTACACCTTTTATTAGCGCAAAAAGAACATCAGAAATTTTTCAAAAATCTGCAATGTATTGCGGTTGACGAATGGCATGAATTGCTTGGAACGAAACGTGGCGTTTTGGTCGAATTAGCATTAACAAGGATTTTAAGATATCAGAAAAAACTAAAAATTTGGGGAATTACGGCAACCATTGGAAATTTGGAAGAAGCGATGGAAGTCCTCATTCCTTACAAAATTAAAAGAACAAAAGTTCTCGCAAAGGAAAAAAAGAAAATCGACATCATTCCTGTTTTTCCGGATGAAGTGGCAATTCTTCCTTGGGCGGGACATCTCGGCTCGAAAATGGCCGACAAAGTCGTTCCCATTATTTTGGAAAGCAATACAACTTTGGTTTTCACCAACACACGAAGTCAGGCAGAAATGTGGTATCAATTGCTGCTTCAACAACATCCTGATTTTGCAGGACAAATTGCCATTCATCACTCTTCGATAGATAAAAATTTGAGAATTTGGATCGAGGAAAATTTAAGTTCAGGATATTTAAAAGCCGTGATTTCTACAAGTTCCTTGGATTTGGGTGTGGATTTCAAACCGGTAGACACGGTCATTCAGATCGGTTCCAGTAAAGGCGTTGCGCGGTTTTTACAACGAGCGGGGAGAAGCGGACATTCACCTTTTGAAACGTCTAAAATTTATTTCGTACCAACACATTCTTTGGAACTCATCGAAGTTGCCGCTTTGAAAGAAGCTGTGAAACAAAAGAAAATCGAACCTCGAGAACCGATGATTTTGTGTTACGACGTTCTCACTCAATTTCTCGTGACTTTGGCGGTGGGAACGGGTTTTAAAGAACAGGAATTATTTAACCAAATTAAAAGAACGCATGCTTTTAAAGATTTATCGAAAGAAGATTGGTTGTGGTTTTTGCGATTCATCACGACAGGAGGTTCGTTGAAATCGTATGACGAATTTCACAAAGTAGTGATGGAAAACGGTTTGTACAAAGTTGTTTCACGAAGAATTGCAACGCTTCACCGAATGAATATTGGCGCTATCGTAAGCGATGCCATGATGAAAGTGAAATTTGTTAGTGGCGGTTATGTAGGAATGATTGAGGAGTATTTTATCTCCAAATTGAAGAAAGAAGACCGTTTTATTTTGGCGGGACGTGTTTTGGAAGTTTCGCATATTAAAGAAATGACAGTTTATGTCCGCAACTCCAAAGGAAAAGCCATGATTCCAAGTTATTTGGGTGGGAGATTACCATTAACTTCGTACTTGTCTCAATTCTTAAGGGGAAAATTGTCGGAAAGTCTCAATCCAAAATTTTCCGAAAAAGAATTGAAGTTTTCACATCCACTTTTGATGAATCAAGAAGAACGGTCGCACATTCCGAAAGATGATGAATTTTTGGTGGAATTAATTAAAACAAGAGATGGATTTCATTTATTCATGTATCCCTTTGAAGGTCGGTTGATTCATGAAGTAATGGCGGCTTTAATTGCTTTCCGAATTTCTAAAATTACACCGATTTCTTTCTCGATGGCGATGAATGATTACGGTTTTGAGTTATTGAGCAACCAAGAAATTCCCATTAACGAAGATAATTTAAAAGAGATTTTATCCAAAGAACATCTCATTCAAGATGTGATGAGCAGCATTAATGCGACGGAAATGGCGAGAAGAAAATTTCGTGATATTGCCGTGATTTCGGGAATGGTCATCCAAACCTATCCGGGTCAACGGAAAAATAACAAAAATTTGCAGGCGAGTTCCGGGTTGATTTTCAATGTTTTGGAAGATTATGATCCCGAAAATTTACTGTTGAAACAAGCGTATTTTGAAGTTTTCAATCAACAAATCGAAGAAGCGAGATTAATGTTAGCTTTTCAAAGAATTGAAAATTCAAAAATTATTTTAAAAGTTGCCAACTCTTTTACACCACTCAGTTTTCCAATAAAAGTGGACAGTTTACGCCAAAGTTTATCCAGCGAAGATCTCGCAACACGAGTCCGGAAAATGCAGGAAGAAGCGATGAAGAAAAAAGGGAAATCTAAACGATGAATTTATTTGTGTGTGTCATTCTGAGCGTAACAAAGTGAAGTCGAAGAATCTAATAAATTCAAATAAGACGCTGCCTTGGTCAAAGTGACAATTTGAAACTTTTATTTAATTTAAAAGTGACTCTGAACAAATAATCGTTTCGTCACGTCGTGTAAGATTTTGAAAAAATCTGTATCGAGAAGTTGTATCTCAATACATTTTTATACAAAAAGTTCTCGATACGCTGCACTTTGTTCCGTTACTCGCACTGACTAAATAATAGATATGATTTTCGTATTTTTGTAAAAGATGCTTAAAATTGAAGAACTTGTCCACGCTTTTGTTTCCAAACGTTGCAATTTCGAAAAACAAATCGTCCTCACTAACTATTTCCACGCTCATTGGGAAGCGGATATTTTCGTGATAGACGAAAGTGGTTTTAGTCACGAAATTGAAATAAAATTCAGCAAAATTGATTTTAAAAACGATTTCAAAAAGAAATACACCAACCAATTTACCGGAGAAAAATATTTGAAACACGACAAAATTTGTTGTGGCGATTACATTTGCAATCGGTTCAGCTTTTTATTACCGATGGGATTAATCAAACATTCCGACATTCCCGAACATTGCGGAATTATTGAATTTTACCACGACGAAGATGATTTTCGGACAACTTTTGAAACCATTCGGGAACCGAGGAAAATCCATGAAGATGTTTATTGGAAATTGAACGACAAAGATTTGTTTCTCCGAAAAATGGCAATGAATTTAATGCAGAAAAAATTTCAAGTAAAAGCGAAAACGGAAGAATTGATTTTCCGAAATCCATTTGAAATAAAATAAAATTCCAAAATATTGAAATGAAAAAGGAATTGAATATTCTAAAAAAATCGATTGAAATTTTAGGAGAAAAACTTTTGTTTACGAATCAAAGAGCGTTGTTTTGGGAAAGAGAAAAAACCTTAATTATCAGTGATTTGCACGTTGGAAAAACCGCGCATTTCAGAAAAAATGGAATTGCCATTCCTTCGAATATTCTAAATGAAGATTTGTTGAGATTGGAGCAATTAATCCAACAATTTCAGACGAAAAAACTGATCATAGTTGGTGATTTTTTGCATGCAGGAAACAATTCCGATTTGGATATTTTCTGTGATTGGCGAAAATGTTTTCAAACTCTGAAAATTATTTTGGTGAAAGGAAACCACGATAGAATTTCAAACCAATTTTTACAAGAAAACTGCATTGATTTTTTTGAAAATAAATTGGAAATTCCACCGTTTACATTCATTCACGAACCTGAAAATTCAGAGGGTAAATTTTGTATTTCAGGACATATTCATCCCGGAGTTTTGATGAAACAAAAAAAAATTCAAAGCATCAAATTGCCATGTTTTGCTTATTCGGAAAATCAATTAATTCTTCCTGCCTTCAGTGAGTTTACCGGGCTGGATTTTAAAACTTTAGTAGATAATTTTGTAAAAATTGCATTCAATAAAGACCTTATATTTGAGGTATGAAAAAATTTACAAAAATCGCAGTGTCCGTTTCTTTGGGACTTCTCGGGACGAAACGTATTTTGCGGAAAAACTTTTGGATTACGAACAATCTTCCAACGTGGGAAATTGGCAATGGGTTGCGGGAACAGGTTGCGATGCTGCGCCGTATTTCAGGATTTTCAACCCGAAATCTCAACAGGAAAAATTTGATCCAGATTTGAAATATTGTAAAAAATGGCTTCCCGAATTGGATTCAGAATATTATCCTCAACCAATAGTTGATCACAAAAAAGCTAGAACAAGGACTTTGGAAGCTTATAAAATGCTTTGAGAATATAAAATATGTTTATTGAATGATTAATGTGAAGGTGATTCTGTAATTTAAATATTTTTATAAACTACATCTGATAAATTCTTTTAACAGCTAAATTAGAAGATAATAAATTAGTCCCTAATACAAAAAACAGGGACTAAATCGGGGTATATTTAGTAACATTTATTGGTTTTCATGTGTTTGTAAAATAATGTAAAACGCTAACAATTAAATTTTTAATTCTCTATTGTGATTTATAGTATCACCAGGATACATCCGTCTTCGCTACTAAATATAAAAAACGGTGAAACAGTTGTTTACACCGTTTTTTTATGTCTAATGATAAAAGGATTTGCAGATACTGAACACGATTTTGAACACGATTTGAAGAATAATGAGTTTGTTACCTTCCTTCTTCGAGATCGCAACATATAGAATCTTTTGCCTTGATTGAGATCGTCGCAATTTGTCCTTCACATCTATCTAAATTATTGAGGTTTGTCCACTAGACAGGGCCACTGAAATTAATTTTCATTTGTGTCTTTATTTTGAATACAATTATTGGTGTCAATGCAATTTTAACGTGAGTTATTGTCATATAATTGCAAACGCTTAGCAAGATAAATTGCTTCAATTTCAGCATCAAGTGTTTTCGTGTTGGACTAAAATATTGTGCTAACTATAAAGAAAATAACTATTTACATGAAAAGGGTTCTGCGCTATGCAAACCGATTCTTAATTATCCGGCTTTGTGGAGCAGGAGAGTGGTAAATATGGATTTTATAAAATAACTTATTAAAATGTTGTAAAACGAAAATATTTTATTATCTTTACCTCGCTTTTGAGAGCTAGTCTTGAGAAAGCAATAAATTTTTTTTCATCATTTGTGTTTTTAGAATCGTATCGAAAGGTGCGATTCTTTTGTTTTAAGGCTCTACGCTTCTATGTTTCACGAGAAGATGTAGGAAGTAACTGTAAGTGATTCTTCCTTCTTGTTGGTTTGATTTAAGAAAGAGATCATTGGTCCATTGAAAGAAGTCATCTGTAATTCCTTCGTGCTTCAGATTGAATTTAAGAGCTGCCTCTGCATCTCGACGCATACCTGCGGAGTACATTTTAAGTTTTTCTTCTACGAATTTCGGATCGTGAGAAGAAAGACTCCAAAGCAGATTTCTTAGCACGAAGTAATGAGTGCTGTATTGTAGGTCTGCATTTTTTGAATTTTGACCGAGTAGGAAACCAACGAAGTTGGCTTCTTGCTCACGCGCGTATCCGAGTTGATGTGCACTTTCATGGGCAAGTGTAAATGGAATCGTAGTGTTGGGTAGATTAGCGTTGTACTGCGCTTCTGCAGTGAAGGGATTGTAATATCCTAGGATTCCAGAATAGCTCATAAGCGAACCAAATAAGCTTGGCTTAAAAAGAAGAATATGGGTTGGTGTCTTGGTAGGTAGAAATTGGGGTAGTCTTTGTTGCTGCTCTAAAATTTCAATTTGAATTGAGTCGAGACTAGCAATTTTAAAAACCCCTCGTTTGTCTTCATTTACTTTTGTTCGTAGTACGAGGCATTTTTCTAAATATTCGTCTGCAAGTTGTTTTAATTGTATTACTGAGGGTTCCGAGAGTTCGCGTTGACTATATATGGGTTTTTGGAAGTAAAGTTGTCCCCAAAAGATTTGGTAAGTAAAATATAGGCAGTTGACCAGTATTAAGAGCCGCTGAAGGGATTGGACTTTGGTTTCTTTAGAAAAGAGCCTCTTAACTAAATAAATAAGATAGAACCCGAGCAGTATATAGAGTACATCTCCTACCGAAAAAGAAAAAGCTTTGAAGAGCTGCTGATGTACGCCTTTCTGCCCTTCGAAAAGGAGCTGTATCACGTCTTGGGCTGCGTTCGTTCTAGAGAGGATAAAGAACAAAAGAAATTGGGCTAGTAAAGTACTGGCCCAAATTCGTATTCTATTGTATTTTGTTTTGATTTGCATGGTTTACCATACGAGCGCACTTGCTCCTAAAATGGCAGCATCGGCTTCGTTTAAATTGCTTAATTCAATTCGTACCTTGTTTTTAAAAACTTGCAGTAAGTTGTCTTCCATCGCCTGTTTTGTAGGTTGAAGAAGTAGGTCTCCTGCTTTTGTAAGTCCTCCAAATAGTACAATCACTTCGGGTGCTGAAAACAAAATAAAAGTAGCTAATGCTTCTCCAAGAATGGTTCCTGTAAAATGAAATACTTCGTTTGCGAGTTCATCTCCTTGCTCAGCACATTTGAAAACGGCTTCACTTGTGAGTTCATCTATCGAGTAGCTTCTTAAGATACTTGGTTTTTCAGGATGGTCTTGAAGCATTTGAATGGTTGTGTCTCTTACTCCAGTGGCAGAAGCGTAGGCTTCAAGTGAGCCTCTTAGTCCTGTACCTTTGTGAAGTCTTCCGTTGTGTCTGACAATTACGTGTCCAAGTTCACCCGCAAATCCATTATGACCTAATACAATTTTTCCATCAATCACGATCCCACTCCCAACGCCTGTTCCTAGGGTGATGGTTATGAAGTTTTTGCATCCTTTCGCAGCGCCATACTGCATTTCTCCTACGGCAGCTGCATTGGCATCGTTTGTCATTTTAGTGGTAAGTCCAAATTTGGCTTTGAGCAGTTCCGCCATGGGAATGATACCCTTCCACTTGAGATTGGCTGCGTATTCAATTGTACCTGCATAATAGTTTGCGTTAGGTGCGCCCATGCCGATACCGACAAAATTTTCTACCCCACCATGCTGTTCAATCATGGGTTGCAGTTTCGAAGCTAAATCCTCAATGAATCCATCTACACTATCACGAGCGTTGGTTTTGATTCGATCTTGCACCAAAATTTTTCCTTTGCGGTCTACAATACCAAATTTGGTATTGGTTCCTCCTACATCGATTCCAATTGCGTATTGAGCTTTCATTCTTAGTTTGCGTTAATCTCTGTGTTAATGTCTTTGTTCACGTTCTTTGATCCTACAAGGGCATAGAATAAGATGTAACCTAGTGCGATCACAGCAAGCCAGTAGCTGGATGGAAAACTTCCTGTGGTGTCTACGAGATATCCTTGTACGTATGGAAGAACTCCACCTCCGAAAACCATCATCATAAAGAGGCCAGAACCTTTTGCTGTGTATTTTCCAAGACCTTTGGTAGCAAGGTTGAAAATTCCAGGCCACATCACAGATAAAAACAATCCACAAAGAATAATTAATAAGATGCTTACTGGAACTTCAGTCATGACGAAGGAACCCGTAGCGCTTGAAAATCCAGGAAGTAGAGCTTTGGCTTCAGTACCCATGAAGATTGAGATTACTAAGAAGCAAATGGCTAACAAAGAAACCGTGGTAAGCATTTGCTTACTTGTGAATGTTTTTCCGAGGGCTCCTCCAAGCAAACGACCCACAAGCATTAATAACCAGTAGGTACCTACGATGGATCCGGCAATCCCTGCATCAAAATCAAGACCGTTAATTAGGTAGTTCAAAGTTGTGTTGGAAATAGAAACTTCCACTCCTACATAAAGGAAGATCGCAAGCATTCCAAGAAGGAAGTGGCGGAAAGAAAGTGGACTGTGTGTATTTTTTTCTTTGTTTGCAGCCACAATGTGGGGTTCCGGAATTCGTACGGTGCTTAAAACCACGAATACTAGTAAGAATATCCCCATGGAAAGGTAAAGAAGTGGGTTGGCATCTGTGATTTTTGGTGCAGCTACGTTTCCTAAAACAATTCCTCCAAGCATTGGAGCAAGCGTTCCTCCCAGTGAGTTGGAGGCACCTCCAAAATTTAAACGCTGGTTTGCTCCTTCCTCAGACCCTAATACAGAAAGCATTGGATTCACGACTGCATTTAAAAGACACATGGAAAATCCAGAAATAAATGCACCAAATAGATACAAGTAAAAACTCTCTGCCGTTCCTGCTAAAAAGAGGATTAGAACTCCTGTGAATCCAATTCCTAACGCAGACATTGCTGTTTTTTTATACCCGATCCGTTCAAGCATTGTCCCCGCAGGAACCCCCATAAATAAATAGGCTAAAAAGACCATGGCATTGGCAAGTTGAGACTGTGCGTTGCTTAGGGTGAATTGTCCTTTCAAAATTTCAGCCATTGGGTTTTGAAGTCCAGTAACAAAGGAAATGATGAAAAATAACAGAAACATCATAATTATAGGCAATGTATAATTAGGACGGGCAGTGGTTGAGTTCATAGTATTCTTTTTAAATAATTGAAACAAATATAATTAAATATTTGTCTTATTGGCAGGCCAACAATGTTTTTTTTATCTCATTATGAGACATTGATTTGAGTTCGGCCACTGTATGCTCTGGACTTAGGATTTCGTTCCTTACAATATGGATTTTTCCAGGGTAGCCTTTGTTCCATGCAAAAGGGAAATGATCCCGTAGTTTTAAAAAGGTATAAACCACGATGGGAAACTTGTGTTTTGTGGAAAGCATAAAGGCGCCATCTTTAAATGAATCTAGAATTAAATGGGGATCTTCAGAGACCCCTCCTTCTGGAAAAATTACAATATTCTGCCCTTGGTTCATTTTTTGAGCTGCTTTTTGAAATACAGCGGCTCTACTTCGTGCAGAATTTCGGTCTACTAGGATGCATATGCGTTTGTAGATGATGCCAAATAAAGGGATTGTAGCGAGTTCTGCTTTACCTATAAAGCAAACAGGATGCTTAGGATGCAGAATGACCATTAGAAGTACATCAATAATTGAAGTGTGATTGGAAATGAATATATATTGCTTCTCATTATTAAGTTTCTGCGTGGTTTTCGAAATTAGTTTGTAGGAGAACCCCATACCATAAAACACAATGTAGCACCAAAGTCTAATAAATTTATACGCGTATTTAAAATGGGATTCCCGAATAGAGAGCAAAAGAACGGGTATCCCAAGAATCAAAATGAACAGGAAAGAAAGGAAGATAAACCAAAGTCTCCAAAGGACATTTAAAATCGTTTTCATTTTGTAATAATTAATAGGACTCTTTATCCTTTAAATACAATCTTTTTTTTGACCGAGTAATTTAGAATCGAAACCAAAACGATTGCCGATATTTTACTTAGCATTTCCGCACTAAAGGTAAAAAAACCCAAATTAAACGATTCGTTTTGATAGACAAAGTAATAAAACAGCTGGAACACAAGTAAACTTAGTAACATGGTTAAGATCGAAATAACCATGAAGTAAATAAACTCACGGGATTTGGAGTGCTTTCCTCTCGTAAATACGAACCAAATACTGAAAAAATAATTAGAAACAATTCCAAGTGTGGTAGAAAAAAGATTACTGAGGGGGAAACTGATTCCATTAAAATCCGTTTCCTCTACAAAAACTTTGGGGATTTCCACACTAAAAAGTTTAAAGGAGCTAATCTCAATTAGGGCGCTCATAGCGCCAGCTATCATGAAAAATAAAATTTGTTTATGCGATAGAATGAATTGCTTCATAGATTTTATTGTGATGCGCCAAATTTAGAACAAATGTTAAAGAAAGATAAATTTAACACAATTTATTTTTCCTATTCAAAATTAAATATATCTTTATTCTATAATTGAGGCTTTCTACTTTGCTAAAAATAAGTAGGTTATCTCTCAAATTTTAGTTCTATAAAGGAAATTAAACCTTTGAAATAGACATTTTTTTATCCTTGTAATTGGCATTATCATGAAAAAAGCACCGTCGTACAGAAAGTTTAAGCCGCAACAAAAGCGCATCGAAGAATTGGAGAAATCTTCCCCTCGTTTTAAGCGCATTTATTCTGAGTTTCAGATGATGTCTGAGGAGTTGTGGAATTTGGAGACAGCTGAAGGGTCCAGTGTTCCCGATGATTTTTTAAATGCCGTAAAGTTGCAGGCTTCCTATTTAGAAGATGAAATCGACGATTGGTTAATTGATCGTCCTATGGAAGAGTAGTGCTGCTTTCTTACAAATTTTTCCTAATTTAGCCTCTTGTAAATTTTTTAACTATGATTGTTATTGTTGACGGAGGTTCTACAAAATGCGATTGGGTACTTTTAGACGATACAGGAGATCTTTTTGCAAAGACCGAAACAATCGGTTTCAATCCAAATATTTTTGATTCAAATCAAATTCCGCAAGAACTTCAAAACAATGAACTTCTTTTTGAGCATCGTTTTCAAATTAACCACTTGTTTTTCTATGGATCCGGCTGTGGTGTAGAGGAAAACCGCAAAAAAGTGGCAGATGCCTTTTCACGAGTATTCACAAATGCAAAACTACATATCAAGGAGGACTTAACGGCGGCTGCTTACGCCGCTTATAACGGTTCACCCGCGATTGTTTGTATATTAGGAACAGGGTCAAATGCTTGCTATTTTGATGGTGAAAATATAAAAAGGGAACTTCCTTCGCTCGGATTTTTGATTGGAGACGAAGGTAGTGGGTGTGCTCTAGGTAAGATTCTAGTAAAGAATTACTTTATGAAAAAAATGCCTGAGGAACTACGAAAAGAATTTCAGGCTCAATACAATCTGAGTATAGATTCTCTAATTACAAATATGTATCATAATCCTAGGGCAAACGCTTATCTCGCGGAGTTCAGCAAATTTATTGTGCCACGGAAGAATCATCCCTATCTACAGCATTTAGTTTATGAAGAGCTAAAGAACTATTTAGATTATCAAGTAATCCCATACGAAGAGAGCAAAACAGCCGAGGTTAACTTTATTGGTTCCATTGCTTATTATTACGAAGATATTTTAAGAGCTGCTGCGGCTGATCTACATTTGAGCGTAGGGAAAATTGTACAAAAACCAATTGAAAGTCTAGTAGACTATCATAGAGAATACATTCTACCTGAATTATAAAAAAATACTTAATATATATATATATAAATACAGAAATATGCCAACGAATACACAGCGCGACGAAAAGAATTTTAATCAAGCAGCGCTCGATTATCATAAAGCAGAACCCGCAGGGAAAATTGAAGTGATTCCGTCAAAACCCCATTCTTCAGCTCGTGATTTGTCACTTGCTTATTCTCCAGGGGTGGCAATTCCTTGTCTAGAAATAGAAAAGAACCCCCAAACGGTTTATGATTACACGGGAAAAGGAAATCTTGTTGCTGTAATTTCAAATGGAACGGCAGTTCTTGGACTTGGTGATATTGGAGCAGAGGCTTCAAAACCGGTCATGGAAGGGAAAGGTCTGCTTTTTAAAATCTTCGCAGACATAAACGTGTTTGATATTGAAATTAATGAAAAGGATCCTGACAAGTTTATCGAGATTGTGAAAGGTATTGCCCCTACATTTGGAGGAATTAACCTGGAAGACATCAAAGCACCAGAAGCCTTTTATATCGAACAACGTCTAAAGAATGAACTAAATATTCCGTTAATGCATGATGATCAGCACGGAACGGCCATTATTTCAGCTGCGGCCTTGCTAAATGCATTAGAGTTAGCCGACAAGTCCATTGAAAACGTGAAGATGGTAGTGAATGGTGCTGGAGCAGCGGCAATCGCTTGTTCTAAACTCTACGTGGCATTAGGACTTAAGAAGGAAAATATTCTAATGTGCGATAGCAAAGGGGTGATTAACGAGAGACGTGAAAATTTGACGCCAGAAAAATTAGATTTTATTGCGAAGACTGATAAAAATACACTCGAAGAAGCCTTAAAGGGTGCCGATGTATTTGTTGGACTCTCGAAAGGAAATGTAATGTCCCCTGAGATGTTACTCTCTATGGCAGAGAATCCAATTGTTTTTGGACTCGCGAATCCAACACCTGAAATTGATTATAATCTTGCAATTGAGACAAGAAAGGATGTGATCATGGCGACGGGACGTAGTGATTTTCCTAATCAGGTGAATAATGTTCTTGGTTTCCCTTATATCTTTAGAGGGGCGCTCGATGTACAATCAAATTGCATTAACGAAGCGATGAAACTCGCGGCCGTAAAAGCGATTGCAGATTTAGCAAAAGAATCCGTACCTGAAGCCGTTGTTTTAGCCTACAACCTAAGCAATTTACAGTTTGGACGTGAGTATTTCATTCCAAAGCCATTTGACAATCGTCTTATCACCAAAGTATCCGTCGCTGTAGCCAAAGCGGCAATGGAAAGTGGTGTTGCCGCAAAACCTATTGCGGATTTTGAGGAATACGAAAATAGATTGTTAGATCGAATGGGTAGAGATGAGCGCCTTATTCGAATGATGCAGAATAGAGCAAGATCGAATCCGAAGAGAGTTACGTTAGGTAATGCGGAGGAATACAATGTACTTAAGGCTGCACAGATTCTATACGAAGAAGGAATTGCAAAACCGATCCTTATGGGGGAAAAGAAATACATTTTATCCCAGATGGAAAAATTCGGTATTAATTTAGATTTGCCAATTGTGGACCCAGGAGATGCTGACCAAGAGGAAAACCGGAAAAAATACCGTGAAACACTTTGGAAACTTCGTCAAAGAAAAGGGATGAATGAGTACAAGGCAAAACGATTAGTTAGACAGCGAGACTATTTTGGTCCCTTAATGCTAACTCATGGTGATACGGATGCCTTAATAGTAGGTTTTTCCAAAAATTACTCGTCTAATATTAGACCTATACTTCAAGTCGTGGGCAAAGAAAACGGAGTTAACAAAATTGCTTCCATGATGATGGTCCTTACTGGAAAGAAAACACCTATGTTTTTTGCCGACACTTCTATTAACCCTAATCCAAGTACTGAGGATCTCGTGAATATTGCGAAAATGTCAGAAATGACCGTGAAATCTTTTGCGATCGAACCGCGAATTGCCATGCTTGCCTATGAGAATTTCTCAGGCGTTTCTGAAACGTCGAAAAAAGTAGCAAAAGCGGTAAGTATTTTACATGAGAAGTTTCCTAAAATGATTGTAGATGGTGAAATTCAACCCGATTTCGCCATGAATGCCGACCATTTAGCAGACTATCCATTCTCAAAACTTGGAACGACGCCAGCCAATACATTTGTTTTCCCTAATTTGGAGAGTGCAAACCTTTCCTATAAGATTATAAGAGGAATGAACAAAGCACAGGTGGTAGGTCCAATCTTGATGGGACTTAAACATCCAGTGCATGTACTTCAGATGAGATCTAGTGTAGAAGAGATTGTAAACCTTGCTACAGTAGCAGTTTTAGATGCGCAGCGTCGCGAAGACCAAAGCAAAACCAAATAAGAAACGAAAATGATTTATTCGCTAAGAGGAAAAGTGCAAGAACTCACCCCAACGTCCGTGGTTATGGAACTCTCGGGCATTGGTTATTACGTGGGGATAAGTCTTCAAACTTCCAAAGAATTAGCATTAGGAAAGGAGAGCTTTCTATTCATTCATCAAATATTTCGTGAAGATGCAAATCTCCTTTTTGGGTTTCATTCACTTCAGGAAAAGCAAATGTTCAATCATCTCATAAGTGTTTCCGGTGTGGGACCTTCTTCTGCCATGATCATGCTCTCTTCGCTTTCATTGCCAGAGATTGCGGCTGCAATTCAGTCTGGGAATAGTGCGCAGCTACAAAAGGTAAAAGGTATAGGTGCGAAAACTGCTCAGCGGATCATTGTTGATTTACGTGATAAAGTGAACCAAGTCGATTTACAAAGTGTAGAGCTTGGAAGTACTTCTTCACGGGCAGCGAAGGAGGAGGCGCTTTCTGCGCTTGAAGTTTTGGGTATTCCCAAACGAACCTCGGAGAAGATTGCAGATAGGCTGCTGAAACAAGAGCCAGAAATGGCGGTTGAGGATCTAGTAAAGCAAATTTTAAAAAGTCTTTAAGGCATATCCGGGTTTACAACTTTATAGATATTTTAGCATGCAAAATGCATCCTTATAATTTGTAGCATATAGATAATTAAAGTAAATTTGAAATCGATAATTAAATATTGGGAAAATGAATACACCATCAGAATTAAAGTACACAAAAGACCACGAGTGGGTTAAAATTGAAGGAAACGTTGCGACGATCGGAATTACAGATTTCGCCCAAGGAGAACTTGGCGATATCGTATTTGTCGATGTGGATACCTTGGACGACGAACTTTCCGCAGGCGATGTGTTTGGAAGTGTAGAGGCAGTGAAAACTGTTTCTGATCTTTTTTTACCGATGTCGGGAACTGTGACAGAGTTTAACTCTCAATTAGAAGATCAACCAGAACTGCTGAATTCTGATCCGTATGGGGAAGGGTGGATTATTAAGTTAGCCATCGCAGAGGATGTAGACAAATCTGAGCTTCTAACCGCAGAAGAATACCAAGCGACACTTGGATAAGGTTTCAAAATTATTTAGTAAGATATTGCCCATTTATTGGGCATTTCTTACTTATATGCTTTTGCGTCCTGGGGTGGAGAATCCTGATATGTGGTTTTTGTTCCCAGGAATAGATAAGGTTGTGCATATGTTAATCTTTTCTATGCTTGCCTTTTGTTTCCTTTGCGCCTTTCCAAAAATTAAATTTATGACCTTTCTACAGGTGATGCTTCTTTATGCGCTGCTCACTGAGATCTTACAAGATGAGATGGGGCTGGGGCGTTCCCTTGAGTTTTATGATTTAGTTGCGGACTCTGTGGGGATCGTAGTAGGCTACTTCGTTTTCAAAAAAATTAAGTCCATATCATTTAGACTTAAATAGACTCCCGGAAGGGAGTTTCTTTTTACGCGACTACCGCTTTTATTTCTCCTATAATGCTACACTATAATACTACACTATAATACTACACTATAATAGTACACTATTATAATGACTATAAAAAGTACTCTATATAGTAGGTCTTCTATCTTACTTAGATTCCAATCTATTTTGATCCTTAGACTTATTTAGTGATAAGATTCTCTATTTATATTACGCATTGCTTAGACTTTTGGCTTTGGAGCTCGCATGATTGCGGATTTTTAAGGTTCCATATTTAAGACTCCTGGACTCGATTTACGCATGAAATCTAGAAAAACAAGGAGATTCCAGCGGCTTAAATACATTGTGGATAACTTCGAATTGACAATAAATAGTTGGTTGTCAGCTCTTTTTATAAGCCCGTTCTCCACATCGAAAAATTGAGTACGATTTTCCTTGTTTGGCGTGGATTCTTTGACCTATCTTTGCAGTCACTTAACAGTGGAGCAGAAGGTATTTAAAAGACATTAAAAAACAATCTAAAAATTTTGTAAAATAAATTTGCAGATATGAAATAAACCCCTATCTTTGCAATCCGAAATCGAAAGAACGTAGGAGCGCAGGAGTAAACGAGAGAGAAGATGTAGAGGGAGATAGAGGTTATGGAGTTTGGTTTTTTTTAGGTCGTGAGACGCTCAAAAAAAACTTTTTTAAAAAAAACTTCAAAAACATTTTGTCAGTTAAAATAAAGTTTATACTTTTGCACTCGCAAATCAGATGAAACGACAGAAGTAGTTTGAAGAGCGAAAGGAATAGAAGATCATTGAAAATACAATAACAACAACCAAGTAAGGAAAAACATATAAAACCAAGGCGAAGTCAAAACTTTGAGCGAAGTCAAACAAACATACAATGGAGAGTTTGATCCTGGCTCA
>JAEWIE010000039.1 GCA_023387375.1 Bacteroidota bacterium
AAGTAAAGGTAACCAACCTAAGAAATGGGGAAAGTTGCATCGTAACGATCAACGATAGAGGACCCTTTCATGCGAAAAGAGCTTTAGACTTATCCAAAGCAGCCTTCGATGAAATCGGAAACCTTTCCAGGGGTACAATGCCAATTGAATATCATATTGTCGACTAATCGATAAGACATTGAAAAAGAAGAGCCAGCGAGAACGCTGGCTTTTTTTATTTCCTCTCTTTGGATCAGGTGCAAAAAATATTAATTGCCAAAAAAGTCCGCTATTTCAGTCAATTTGTTTATTTTTGTATGGAATAACAATCATTGATGATGAGAAAACAAATTATTTTACCCAAATACAAAGTTCTATTAGGACAAATGGGTGAGAACATAAAATTAGCCAGAAAGCGTCGAAAGTTAACGACAATAGAAGTTGCTGAGCGCGCTAGTATTGCGCGTTCTACGTTGTATTTAGTAGAAAAAGGCGAGAGTAGCGTGTCAATGGGTGCTTATTTTAATGTACTGCGTGCATTAGGCTTGCAAAACGATTTTTTGAAATTGGCAGCTGACGATGAATTGGGCAGAAAACTACAAGACTTAGGTCTATTATAAATGGCAACAAATAAAACTGATATCTATGTTTATGTACACTGGCTTGGATTGACCGAACCGGTATTACTAGGTGTTTTGTCTGGACATCAAGCCAAAGGACGAAAGGATTTTAGTTTTGAATATGACAAAAATTGGTTAAAAATCCAATACTCAAATACTGATTATTCCTGATATTCAATTTTATTCAGGGCAACAATTTCCGAATAATAAGGAGAATTTAGGAATTTAATTGGCTATAATTTTTTTAATAATGGATTTGAAATTCGCAGCTGATACCTTTGTACATCCATGATTCTATCGTAGGTGTTGAATTTTACCTCATAACTCAGGTGCAAATTGAGATTTGTACCAACAAAAGCGGAATGAATTTCGCTCAAGATGTGATTTTTTCACTATATTTGCTGTTTAAATATGATAAGCAATGTTAATTAGATTCACAATTGAGAATTTTCTGTCGTTTAGAGAAAAACAAGTTTTCTCGATGATCCCAGGAAAGGGCTCGCTTAAATCCCATCATAAGTCCTCGCCCGAAAAAGGAGTGTCTGTTTTAAAAACAGGTGTAATTTTTGGCGCAAATGCTTCGGGGAAATCCAATCTAATCAAGGCAATAGATTTTGGACGAAAAACGGTTTTAACAGGAACGAAACCTGAACAGCTGATAAGCACAAATTTTTACAAACTTGACAAAAAGTTTCTAAGTAAGCCTACCTATATTGAATATGAAATCCAGCACAAGGGAAAAAATTATGCTTACGGATTTATATTGAATGCAAAAGAGATTATTGATGAGTGGCTGTTTGAAATAAGTAAATCGGGTGAAACAAAAATATTTGAGCGAAAGAATACTACGGAATATGACTTAGACTTCCTTTTTAAGAAAAATAAAACATCTGAGGAAAAACAATTTTTAGAATTTACGGCAAAAAGTACACCTAGAAACCAGCTATTAATTACACAAATCAGAAGTACTAATGTCGTTGACAATGTGAGTAGTATTCAAGACATCTTAAATGTTATTGATTGGTTTCAAAATGCCTTAACCGTTATTTATCCTGGAACGAAGAATATTAGCAAAAAATTTGAATTACATAAGGATACAGATCTTCAGCAAGTGTTTAATGAAATGCTTGCATATTTTGATACTGGAATAGATGGAATTGAATTTAAAGAAGTTGATTTTGAGAAAATGGACATTCCTATAGAGGTAAAAGAAAGTGTTAAAAATGATCTATTAAGTGAAAAATCTGAAAAGACAACTGGCTTTCTGTCAAATCCTCAAGATGACAAATACTATGTTGTTTCCAAATTAGACGATTTCACAATTGAGGCTAAATTACTTAAAACGAAGCATCGTATTGTGGGTGGGGGCTATGAACTCTTTGATTTGAAAGATGAGTCGGATGGTACAAGAAGAATAATGGATCTAATTCCACTGATAATAGATTTTTTTATTGGAGGCAATGTATTTGTGGTTGATGAAATCGGAAGAAGTCTGCATCCTAACTTGGTTGTAGATTTATTTGAATTCATTTTGGATAAATGCGAAAATATAAGCAGTCAACTGATTGTTTCTACTCATGAATCAATGCTGTTAACTCAAAAGCTATTAAGGAAAGATGAAATTTGGTTTACGGTAAAGAATAGGGATGGGGCAACAGAGCTTCACTCATTAGAAGATTACAATGTTCGCTTTGACAAAGCAATAATAAAAGATTATCTACTTGGGCGGTATAAAGGAGTACCAAAACTAGGCAATAGAAATGAATTAAGCTTTTTACCCATTAAAGACTAAATTATGCCAAGAGAGCCTATCCCGTTGGTCCGTGAGGGAGGATTCCTTCAAGCCGAAAAAATGTTCATTTTGTCCTACGAAGGAAGCGTTAGTGAAAAGAAATACTTTGAAGATTTTAGAAAATCTGAATTTTTCAACAACAGTGGCTTGATTGAAGTTATTTCATTAAAGAGACCAAAGGACAGAGGTTCTGACCCCATCAATGTGAAAAAACTTCTCCAAGAAGCAAAAAAAGAGTATAACTTTAAAAAAACAGATGAATTTTGGTTGGTAATTGATCGAGATGATTGGGAGGAAATCCATCATATTGACTTCGATAGATTAGTAAACGATTGCAAAATGGAACGTAATTTCTTCCTCGCAATGAGTAATCCATGCTTTGAAATCTGGCTTGTTCTTCATCTGAAAGATATTAATGAATTTGCAGATGAAGAAAAAATGAAGTTATTGGTAAATAAAAAAATTAGTAATAGTAAACACTATATTGACAAAGTTCTAAGTGAAATTCAAGGAAGAGGTTACAATAAAAGACCTAATCCGCAGACATTTTTACCTTTAACAAATACAGCAATTGCTAGAGCTAAAGAACTTGATAGTAAAAGGGAAGAATATCCAAAACACTTAGGAACACATATTTATAAACTAATTGAAAAACTAATAGCAGAGTAATGACGCTTGTTTGTCTAGCCAAATAATATACGGCCTAATCCGTAAATTCTTGAAATTCCACTAGGACAGGGCAGTGATCCGAATGGAAGGCTTCTTTTAATATAGCGGCTCTTGTCATTTGGTCTTTCATAGGATAGGATACGAAGTTGTAATCAAGTCTCCATCCTTTGTTTCTAGCCCTTGAATTTTGTCTATAACTCCACCAGGAATAATTATCCGGTTGATCGTTGAAATGTCGGAAGCTATCAATTAACTCGCATTCGTCAATAAACTTTGTCATCCATTCTCTTTCCATAGGAAGGAAGCCTGAAGTGTTTTTGAGGCCTTCTGGGTTATGGATGTCAATCGCTTTATGGCAGATATTAAAATCTCCTGAAATAATCAGATTTGGAATGGTTTTACGAAGTTCTTTTATATAGTCTAGAAAATCATGACAGAACTCCATTTTGAAATCTAACCTCTCAATGTTGGAAGCGGAGGGCACATATACGGAGATTACAGAGAAATCTTCAAAGTCGGCTCTTAAGATTCTACCTTCGTTATCGTACTTCTCAATTCCGCAGCCGTAAATAACCTGCTTAGGTTTTACTTTAGACGCGATTCCAACGCCACTATAGCCTTTCCTTTGAGCACTATGCCAATAGTTGTAATAACCCGCCGTTTCAAATTGAGAGGTGTCTATTTGGTCATTTCCAGCTTTGCTTTCTTGAATGCAGATAATGTCTGGGTCTGCCACTTTTAACCAGCCCACAAAATCCTTCGTAAATGCAGCGCGTATTCCGTTTACATTGTAACTTATTAGTTTCATAGTACAATAATACGAATTTTGAGGCGGATTTTTGG
>JAEWIE010000057.1 GCA_023387375.1 Bacteroidota bacterium
TCGACTCAAGGCTCTTTTTGTAAAGAAACTCTGCAGGAGAGCGAAGCTCTCCATGCTCCCTCACCATAAAATGAAGGTGTGGTCCAGTGGACCCACCTGAGTTTCCACTGCGGGCAATAATATAGCCCGCAAGTACTTTTTCTCCTACGTTATAATAACGTTCAGACAGGTGCAAATACGAAGTCGAGATTCCCTCTTTGTGCTTAATCGTCATGAAGTAGCCTCCGCCATTCGAATCCCATCCGCTTTTTTCGACTATGCCGTCCATAACAGCAATTACACTTGCATAAGATGCTCTAAAATCCAGTCCGCCATGAAATTTAACTTCTCCTGAAAGCGGATGCACTCTATTCCCGTAAGGAGAAGAGATGGAAAGTTTTCCTTCCAGAGGAAAGTAAAACTCTCGTCTAGGCTCCTTCCTTAGAGACAAATTCTCTTTTGTAAGGAATTCCTTTCCCCATGGACTGAAAGAATCCCTCTCATTCCCTACACTATAACTTAATCCGTTCCCATTCTTTAAGGACTCAGAAGAAAGACGCAGAGAATCTTTTCTCTTTTTTTCTGTACGAAGCTCTTTTCGATGGGCTCTTTCCCGTTTGTACCTAGAACGTAGGGAGTCTAGACTAGTTTTAAGTCCTCCATTAAACTGCATCACTGTAGGAAGAGCTTTCAACGAAAAATGAACTCGTCTTGGCTTTCGTGCAGAATCGGGAGCCATTTTTCCCATACCGTCTTTAAAACGGTTGAAAGCCTCCATGGCTTTCTTCTTAGAAGGCCGTTTTAAATAAATAGAATCTCTTGTTAAGGGATTTTGTCGTGCGTCTGCGCTGACCTTCGAAAGATCACTCTTACTTGCAAGAGAATCAGCCAGCGTATCTACGGTAGATATTTGATAAGGACTCTCACTTAAAAAACTGCCTGCTAAATAAGGAGAAGAATTCTCAATAGTAGCTCTTGGATTATTTGATAAAAAAATCACAAAGAAAAAGGGAAACAAAAACACTAGAAAATGAAAAAGGGTGTTAATTGGATTCATAGGATTTGATTTTAGTTTGAGTAATAGTTTCGAAGATTAGTTTAAACTTGCTGTACTAGTATTGGGTGCTGTCGAGGAAGCAAGAGAAGTGGATGAGACAGAAGAAACGGAAGTTGCATTTATCGCCCCATTAGAACTTGCTCCTGCAACCGTGATTCGAAGAAGTTCTTTTACAAGCTCGTCTGTTTCACGGTGTATACGAGCGAAGTTTTCTAGTAGGATTTTTTCTTTTTGACAATGGCCACTTTCATCTTTAAAATCGTAGTAGATGGGCATCTCGACTTCGCTCTCTGCCCTATAAAGCACTTCCGTTTCTAGAAGATCAATCTTTCCACTCATCGCAGAACTTCGGTATTCTCCTTCCGTAGAATAAAAGCTTGAAGCTATCATTCCGACCATTTCGCCAGTACGAAGCGAAGCAATTTTACCCGCCGGAATCATAGTGTCCATCTTTTCGCTTGATGAAAAACTAGTACCTTGGTTCGAGTAGGATTCGGAGTAACTTTTCTGTTTGATTTTGCCGAAGAGCCGCTCAAGCCACTCAAGCGTATGACGATCTCGAACGGAGCCACATAGAATGTTTCCCATGACCGAGCAAATCGTATCGGCTACTTCTCTTTTGTAAAGCTGCTTTAACTGAGGTAGCTCTTGCAGCCCTAGTACAACTCCAATCTTACTACTTCTCGCAGTGGCTACAACGGAATCAATTTTATGAATGTAGATCGTCGGAAACTCATCCGCAATGATTCCAGCGGGTAGATTGCCCTTTTGGTTGATCACACGAAGCACTCGGTTTAATACGGAGGCATACAGCGCTGAGTTGATTCCTTCGGTTTCAGGAGAGGAAGCAAGAACCAAAATACTCGGATCCTCTGGATCCGTAATTTTTAGGTTCACTTCTTCTCCTGAAAAGACCCAGTAGCTTTCTTTTGTAGAAAGACGTGATAAGAGAACTCGAAGAGTTCCCACTTGTCCTTCTAATTGATCAAACGCGCGGTTATCGTAGGCCGATTTAAACGGAGCCAGCATCGAATGGAGCTCTGTTTCTGTAAAGAGGACAGTGAAAATCTCTTCGTAGCTTTTGTTCAAGAAGCTAAGCAGATGAGGAAGCGAACTGTACTTCCCCTCCTTTTGCTTAGCTAAGAAGTAAATACACGAAGAAAGGAAGTTAACGGCACTTTGTGTAAAGAATTGATCCGATCCTCCTGAGTTTGCAGAACCACCCTTTTGAAGGGAAAATACCATGGACTCCGCCATTTCTTGAGCCATGGCTAGATTGGGAACGTACTTCTTTTGCAAAGGATTGATCCTCCTACTCTTTTCTACTTCGTTTAGGTTCACCACATGAAACGAATGGCTATAATTCGGATTTTGTTTCTTGCGCTCTTGATAATGGAAATAGGCAATTTGCGCTAGGTCAGGGAACTTAAAATCATAAAGGCATAAGGAAAATTCTTTGACGATCATTTGACGAATGGCGGGAACAATCACACCAAAGGATTTTCCACTGCCTGGCGTTCCAATTACAAGTGTCCCTCGAAAAGGATCTAAATTCACCCATCCGCTTCGCATTCGAGCGTTGTGTCTATATTTGTAAGGAAGGTTAATTGAGGTTGAATTTGCGATAAGCTCTTCGTTTTGTTTAAAGCTTTCCTGTTCTGTATTAAACCTATCTTTTCCTAATCTCCCTTGTACGAATTTTGAAATCGCATCTGCTCCTACTTGTACCAGAAGTGCTCCTAAAAGAGAGAATATCGCATAAAAAGCATGCATCATGTAAAACCCATAGAATAATTCAGGGCCTTTTCTACCGTGAAAACCCACAAGTATCACAAGACTTAAAGCCATAAAGAAAAGGCCAAAGAAAATCGGACGAATGACAGCCTTCCAAATCTTCAGATCTGACTTTTTACGCGCTTTCGTTCCCACAGCCACAATACAGAT
>JAEWIE010000021.1 GCA_023387375.1 Bacteroidota bacterium
CCTCCGCAAACAACGCCTGCTAAAAAGAGATTCTCCACATTGGTTTCCATGGTTTCGGGATTGTAGGTGGGGTTTAAATTCGGCCCATTAAGCCTGATTCCTACCGATTTTAAAAGCTCAAAATCAGGTAAATAGCCCGTCATCGCGAAGACAAAATCATTTTCAATTTCTACTTTTTCCTCCCTTTCATTTTCAAAGAGCACAGAGCTTTCTTTGATTTCTAAGATCCGAGAATTGAAATGAGCTTTAATACTGCCTTCCGCAATTCGATTTTCAATATCGGGTTTCACCCAATATTTAACCCTGGAAGAGATCTCAGAGCCTCTCACGATAAGGGTTACTTCGGCTCCTTTGCGATAGGTTTCAAGAGCCACATCAATGGCGGAGTTACTCGATCCCACGACCACTACTTTTTGGCGCGTATAGCCGTAAGGCTCGGTGTAATAATGTTTTACTTTTGGAAGCTCCTCTCCTTTTACATTCATTCGGTTCGGAATATCGTAAAAACCTGTGGCCAGAATGACATGGCGAGCCTGGTAAATTCTTTTTGAGGTTTGCACCTCAAAATAGGATTCCTTCTTTACGATGTTCTCCACTTTCTCATAGTGGTTAATCTTTAAATTTCTACTTCTTGCGATGCCGCCATAGTATTCAAGCGCATCTTTTCTCCCCGGTTTGGCCCCTGTGGAAATAAAAGGAACCCCTGCAATTTCAAGTTTGTCCGCGGTGGAGAAAAATTGCATGTTAAGGGGATAATGGAAAAGAGAGTTAACTGTGGTTCCTTTTTCAATCACTACATACGAAAGGCCGCGAGCCTCCGATTCCAGTGCGCAGCAAATCCCTATGGGACCTGCTCCTACGATAAGTACATCGAGTAATTCCATAAAGGCAAAGGTACTTCTTTCTCTCTAGAATTTTAGCGAATCTATCTGTTACTTATTAAAAGCTCCTTTGCTGCAAAAGTCTTCTGTTCTCCGATTGCAGAGATTCAATCTGAGACAAAAGCCTCGTAATAATCTCTAGCCCTGGAACATTCACTTCTAAATCGTAATGAAAGTTTAAAAGACGCTCAAAACTTCCTAAATCGTCATAAAGTAGATAAGTCACTTCGTTTTCGGTGCGGGTCTCTATGAGACCGCAAGATTCTAATTCTTGAAAGAATTCCACTTCGATTTGATAGAGCTTTACAAGCTCTTCTCTTGATATGCGATCGCTTTTCATTGCTCTTTTTTTAAAGGGTTCTTAATTTTTCAAATAATTCTTTTTCCTTCTCGCTAAGGCTCGTTGGAAGCTTCACTTCTAGGGTGACTAATAGGTCTCCAAAAACGCCCTCTTTCTTATAAGCAGGAAATCCTTTGCCTTTTAGGCGAACGGTAGAAAGGTTCTGCGTAAGAGGTTTTACTTTTAGATTCACTTCTCCATCCAGCGTTGGAACCCGAAGCTCTCCTCCTAATACAGCCGTATAAAGATCTACAGGCATTCTTAGTCTTAAGTTCTGGCCCTCTAAAACAAACTGAGGATCCTTTTCCACTGTGAAGGTAATGTATAAATCCCCGGCAGGACCTCCGTTATGTCCTGGGGCCCCATAGCCTTTTAGTTTAATTTGAAGTCCGTCGTAAGCTCCTGCAGGCACAGTAATGCGTACTTTCTTACCTCCCACCTCAAACATCGTTTGATGCTCTTTGGCCGCTTGGCGAAGGGAAAGAGAAACTTCTCCATGCAGATCATTTCCTTTGAATTTGCCAGAAGCGCTGCCCCTTTGACGGCGGTCAAATCCGCCTGCAGCTCCTCCAAACATTTGCTCAAAGAAATCAGAGAACTCTTCTCTTGATCCTCCACCTTCGTGGGAGAATCCACCAAAGTCTCCATAGCCCCCTGAAGAGGAAGTAGAACCGCGCTGCTTCTGAGCCTGTTCATAAGCTTCGCCATGCTGCCAATTCTCTCCGTACTTATCGTATTTTTTACGATACTCGGGATTAGAAAGCACTTCGTTCGCCTCGTTTAATTGCTTAAACTTTTCTTCCGCTACTTTGTCCCCAGGATTTACATCAGGGTGGTATTTTCTTGCCAGTTTTCGGTAAGCTTTTTTTATTTCCTCTGCGCTGGCAGAGGGTTTTACACCTAGTATTTCATAATAATTGGTATGTGCCATAAGAATCAATTACTCTTTAAAGGTACAAATTCAAACGAGAAAATACTCTATCTTTGATTAAATTTAAAGCTTGTGATCCAACTCTTTCGGAACTATTCTAGTCTGCTACTGTTAATTTTAGGGATTGTAGTAGGAAGTATTCTAGGCCTTTTTTGGCCTGAACTAATCGTGTATTTAAAGCCTGTAGGGGATATATTTTTGAACATACTTTTTGTAAGTGTAGTCCCTTTAGTTTTTTTTGCAGTGGCAAATTCTATCTCCGGAGTAGCACAAAGTGGTAAGTTTTCACGGATTCTGTTTTCCATGATTTTCAGCTTTTTGCTCTTTGTTGTGATTGCAGCCCTATTTACCATTGGCGCGGTAACTCTGTTCCCTACAGAAGCCGTGGGTATTACGGATCCGAACTATACTTCTAGCCTACGCACGGACGGCAATTGGGGAGATAGAATTGTGGAGTTCTTCACCGTAGGAGAATTTACAGGCCTCTTCTCACGCCAGCACATGCTAGCCCTTCTTATCTTTGCCTTCCTATTAGGTTCAGCTATTCGAAAAGCCGGTGACAATGGAGTCGTTTTTCAGCGCTTTGTAGCCTCGGGCTACGAAGTGATGAAAGAACTTCTACTCATTGTCATGAAACTAGCCCCAATCGGACTTGGTGCTTATTTTGCCTATCAAGTAGCCACGGTAGGCCCAGAACTCTTTGGCTTCTATGCACGTCCTTTAGGCCTTTATTATGTCGCTGGAATCGTCTACTTTTTTGTCTTCTTCTCTCTTTATGCTTTTATGGCCAAAGGAACAAGCGGCATCAAGCTCTTTTGGAAAAACAATATTTATCCCTCCATTACAGCGTTAAGTACGTGTAGTTCCTTCGCCACTATGCCTGCTAACTTGCAGGCTGCAGCCAAAATTGGAGTTCCTGATTCCGTTGCCAACATAGTAATACCCATTGGAAGTACTCTGCATAAAAACGGTTCTTCCATGTCCTCTATTATTAAGATCTATGTGGCCTTTCTGATCATTGGAGAAAATTTCTTTGATCCTTTGAACCTGCTCTTAGCTGTGGGAATCACAATATTTGTTTCGATGGTGGCAGGAGGCATACCCAATGGAGGCTATATCGGAGAAATGCTAATGATTTCAGTCTATCAATTGCCTCAAGAAGCCATTCCTGCGGTGATGATCATAGGAACGCTTGTCGATCCTTTAGCAACCGTGCTCAATTCTACAGGAGACACCGTTGCAGCGATGCTCACCACTAGGCTATCGGGTGAAAAATTTAAGGAGCCCTCACTCGAATCCTAAACGAATGCTTAAGTCTAATCTCTAAATACCTTGTTTGCGATGAAACCCATGCACAATCCCGAACTAGAATCTTATTTCACAAAAGAAACTCCTTTTTTGCCTGTGGCAAAAAAGCTAAGAGAAATCCTACTTTCTTTTGAGCTTAAAGAAGAAAAAAAATGGTATCAACCATGCTACACCTACAAAGGCACCAACCTATTTATCATTGGACAATTCAAACACTACTGCGTTTTAAGTTTTTTTAAGGGAGTGGTGCTAGAGGGTTTTGACGACTTATTAGAAAAACCAGGAGAAAATTCCAAAATCGGGCGGGTTATTAAATTCACGGACCTATCTAGCGTGGAAGACCGGGAACCCGAAATTAGAAAAGCCATCGCCGCCATGCTAATTGCAGAGGACAAAGGAATTAAACTCAAGAAAGAGCCCGCAAAACCCGTAGAATATCCCAAAGAAATTCAAGATCTACTTAAAAAAGATCCTGCATTCAAAGAAGCTTTCGAAGCGCTTACCCCAGGTAGAATTCGAACCTGGCTTCTGCATATTGGTTCTGCCAAACAAGAAAAAACAAGACTCGATCGACTTAACAAAGCCTACCCTGAAATCCTAAA
>JAEWIE010000022.1 GCA_023387375.1 Bacteroidota bacterium
AATCAGAGTTTGAATATTTTCACCATCCTAGGGATCATCATGCTCATTGGACTTGTGGCCAAGAACGCCATCTTACTGGTGGACTTCATTAACCACCGACTCGATGCAGGGGAGAATATTGTAGATGCGATTGTGCAGGCAAACCACGCAAGGCTTAGACCGATTCTAATGACCACTATTGCGATGGTCTTCGGGATGATTCCAATTGCGATGGCAACAGGTGCTGCTGCGTCCATGAACAACGGTCTTGCGATCGTAATTATTGGAGGTCTAATCTCCTCGTTATTCCTTACGCTGATTATTGTGCCTGTAGTATATTACATTGTGGTAAGACTAGAGAACCGTTTTTCGAAACATGAAAAAGTAGATTACGCTTCTGAGATGACTGCAGACTATAAGCATCTACATCCAGAGGATGAACTAGAATTTTAATTCTTATGCCGAATTAAATCTCGGAGAAACGATAGTGCAAGGGTCTACTTTTTAAGTGGACCCTTGTTATTTGTAAATGATACTGATTAGATGCGGAAGATCCTGCTTTCCTTCCGCAGGCATTTAACAGAATGGAAAAAGAACGAGTATAATCACCCTTATTTGATGTGGGACCTGAATATAACTCGTAGCAACCAAGTGAGGGAGGTTGATGTTAAGTACATACCCATGGCCATAGGATTTATGTATTTAACGGCGATTACAGATGTTTGCAGCCGCTATATCGCTGCAGGGGTGTAAATATATTGTGGGGTTCAGGGCTTGAATCCTACGTCAAGCAAAAACAAGGTGAGGCGTTATCATTAAGTGAGTCTATTACCCTTGAATCCAGATCCATCGGCTCTGACGTGGGAGGGTAGTTCACCATCGCCTTTCTACAAAAAGGTCTTATCAATCGAGCTATACTCAAATTTAAAGCCGGCCTTTTTTATTCTTTCATTGGCCACCTTAGAACCATTTAATAACATCACAGACATTTCTCCAAAAAATACTTTTACCAGAAATGCAGGTGCATTGGGCAAAAAGGTTTTCTTACCAAATGATCGTAGAAGTGCTTCTGATAAATCATTCATCGTAATGTGCTCGGACGAAACAGCATTAAAAACCCCACTTATTCCATTTGTTTTCAAGATAAACTGATACAACCTGACTAAATCTCGAATTCCAATCCAAGGTAAATATTGTTTGCCATTTCCTAAAGATGTATTGATGCCTACTTTCGCCAAAGGCGCTAATTTTTGATACATGCCACCATCTTTCCCTAGGACAACACCCTTTCTTAAAATCACGGTCGCAATACCCAAACTTTCGAATTGCAATGCTGATTTTTCCCACTGCTCGCAGACAGAAGCTAAAAAGTCGTTACCATTATTGGATGTTTCTGTGAATATCTCCTCTGTAGTAACTGCGCCATAATAACCTACGGCAGACGAAGAAATGAAAGTATTTATGCTATAATTTCTTGTTTTAACATAGGTGTAAAGTAAATCTATTGACTTTGTTCGGCTCTCAATGATTTCGATTTTTCTTTTATTAGTCCACGGTTTTTCGCCAATGTTCGCTCCTGTTAGATTAATGATTTTTGTAACACTTTCAAAGGCTTTTTCGTCAATATAGCTTTTATCGACGTCCCATTGAAAAAAATGAATGTTTTCAGTGTTAATGTTGCTTCTTCTTCGAGTTAAAACATTAACAATATAGCCGCAATTTGTCAGGTGCCTTATCAATGCTTTTCCAACAAAACCTGTTCCTCCGGCAATTAGTATCGTTTTCATTTGTTAATTTTTGAATGTAACTTTGGATAAGCTTGTTTCAACCAAATCGTATAAGGAGACGGATTGTTTTTTGAATATGATAGAATTTCATCTATATGCATCCATTTATAATCTTTCATCTCATCTTTATTTAAAACAGGATCTTGATTTGAAAAACCTATGACGACACAGCAACATCGGAAATTCAGAAGCAAGTGCCTGATATAACCCCACATTGTCTTCCAAACGCAAGTCTCTGCGAAATCAAAAACGCAGAACTTACTTTTCACTCAGGAATGGATTGTCGTTTCTGTCGTGCTTTACCCAAATGAGTTTAGATGTATCATAACCTATTTCTTCTGCAATTTTCAAGTAGTTGGATTTAACTTCTTCAGAAATATCTTTTGTTCTTGATAAGATCCACAAATAATCCAAGTCTTTTCCTGCAATTAAGGCGTATTGGTAATTTTCATCCAGTGCCACTACATTGTAACCTGCATAAAAGGGACCGAAGAAGCTTACTTTTAATTCTGCAATATCTTTACTTCCTCTAAACTTTGCTAATCCATCCGCTTTTTTCCATTCTGCTTTTTTGTAATTATAACCACTGTTCAACACAGTGATGTTGCCTTTTTTGTTCAGACTGTATTGAGCGGAGACATTGTCCAAGTTCTTTTCAAAACGAAAATCGAAACGGGCAATTTCATACCATGTGCCTAAATAACGACTGATATCAAAGTTTTTGACCGCCTCAGCATTTTTTGGAATGGAGGCACAAGAATTTAAAAGAGCAACGAAGCCTATGGTACAAGCTACTATTAAAATTTTATTTGTTGTTTTCATCGGGCGTATGTTTAAATTTTTTAAAAAAGTAAAGCACTAAAAGAAACTGTGTGTATCCGTAGACCGCGTCTTCGATTGGTATCGTTAGTATTCGTATACCTAGGAAATCTCCCGAATTGTAATTTACTATTGGCATTTCTAATCCTGTGCCGGTCAGCACACCATTTACTGGAAAGAAACCTAACAATAATATCGTAAATACTAGCGATGCTTTGCCAATCCAATCTGCCCGAGCAATGAAATGCAGGTAAATTAAAGTTGCTGAAGTGGTGATAGCTGTTACCAATGTATAAATTTTATCGTAATGCAACAAAGCGATAACCATACAGACAATCAAACTGACAAAAACGATCAGATTATTAAAACTGGATAGCCATCCTAGCTTGAAAAATTTATCAAAACAGAAATAGGTAAATATGCATGAAAACGGAATGAAAATAAAGAAAAGCCATTCTTCAAGAGGCAATCCCGCTATCACTATTCCAAGCGTGTAGTCTGTGTTGAACCACCACACACCTTTTGCCGTAAACCATACATCCCAAGAAATGAATGGAATGGCAACTAGAAAGGCGGATTTTAAATACGCACCAAAATATCGATTAAAGCGAATTCGACTATCAAAAGATGCAATGAAACAAATAATAACCGTAAAAAATAATATCAGTAAATAAGTATATGCTATCATTTTTTAGAAGAATTATAATACATTTTAAAATACTTGAATGGCACATATAAGAAGCCAAAACATTCACCATTTTCTTTGCCAATATGCTTGTGATGTTGTTTATGTGCTCTGCGAAGTGCCAAGAAATAGATGTTTTTCGTGCGGGTCAATAGTTTAATCCGTTGGTGGATAAAGACATCGTGTACGAAAAAATAGGCCATTCCATAGAGCATAATGCCCAATCCTATAAAAAACATATAATTGAAATTTTCGAGCGAACCGAAATACATTAAAGCAATTGTCGGTAAAGCAAATATGACAAAGAAATAGTCGTTTTTTTCTAAAACTCCGTCATTGCTATGATCGTGATGGTCTTTGTGTAAACCCCAAAGAAAGCCGTGCATAATATATTTGTGGATAATCCACGTTGCTCCTTCCATCCCCATAAATGTTCCGAATACAATTAAAAAATTCATAGCTGTTTTTTTACTTGTTAAATAGTTTTTCTAAAACGCGGTAGCGGAAATCAAAAATGTCCGCTATTTTCTTTTTCACAAAGAGCCGATGTACCATCTTCCCCAAAAAACCGAAAGGCAATTCGTAATCTACGGTATCTTTCATTAGTACACCGTCTTTATTGGGGATAAATTCGTGAAAATGGTTCCAGTATTTGTAAGGTCCTTTCTCCTGGAAATCAGTAAAGCTTTTATTGGGTTCCACATGGGTAATTCTCGTTCTCCACTTCAACGGAACTTCCAGCAACGGCGAAACGATATAATCGATCACCATTCCTTTCGTAATCTGTTCGCTGTTAAGATCAGACAGCACAGTAAAACCCATATCTTTGGGTGTAATCGTGGAAAGGTTCTTCGGAGAAGAAAAAAAGTCCCAAGCTGTTTCGATATCGCAATTCAATTGTTGCTCCCTGTGTAACCGGTGTTTCATAGTTTAGTGTTTTAAAAGCGTTGTTATATTTTTCTGCAAAATATCCGACCTCAATTGGTGGCGATTTTCCTTAATAAATTTGACATCCTCATGTATGTTTGATTTATATCCTAAAAAAGACGGTGCATTTTTTTGAACCGAAAGTCGGATAAACCTTAATTCCACATTTTCAGGTTCTTTTTTGATTGCCTCCTCGATGTTATTCTTGCCTTTTTTAAACGTATTGAGTTTACTTATGGGACTCAAGACGTGATTTGCCCAGATGGTTTGTAAACCACCCAAATAAGCCAGATGTGTAGCTGAATTGTTTTTTGTTTTGGTCAATTCTGTAATCATCTTTTCGCACAACTCTTTTTCTGATACCAGCTTGTTGTAGTTAGCCCTTACTTCATCCAAAACTGTTGCATTAAAACTCAAAATAAAGAATATTGTAGATATTAGTAGGCTAGAAATTTTGATCATAAAAACGCAGTTTTATACCTTACATAACTTTTGAATGCCACAAATGCCTTTTCAGAATTTGGAACCCGAATCCTGTTATTCAATATCTCTTTGGAGGATATTTTTTTTATTTTTTGAAACAAAGACCAATAGTACTTGTAAGCTAAATACACCCCAAACATTGCGGAATTGGGCAGCTTCTTAATCCCGATTAAAGCCGCCTTAAATTCTTGCTCTATCTCCTTTTCAATCTCACTTTTCACACTATTATCAAAAATGCACATATCAATATTCGGGAAATAAGTCCTGCCCAAAATCTGATAATCATCTTTCAAGTCCCTTAAAAAATTTACTTTTTGAAAAGCTGACCCCAGTTTCATTGCATAGGGCTTTAATTCTCTATATTTTTCCATATTCCCATCCGTAAAAACGTGCAGACACATCAGCCCTACTACTTCGGCTGAACCAAAAATATATTCTTCGTATCGCTCTGAATTGTAATCTATTTTGTGCAAATCCATTTCCATACTATGTAAAAACTGCTCAATCAGACTTTTGTCAATTTTATACTTATTTACTGTTTCCTGGAACGATTGTAGAATAGGGTTAAGCGAAATTCCTTCATGCAATGCATCCTCGGTTTCTACTTTTAACCGATTAAGTAGCTTCTCCTTATCATACCCGTGAAAACTGTCAACGATTTCATCAGCCAGTCTCACATATCCATATATGGCATAGATAGCGGGACGTATAGACGGTTTCAGCGCTAAAATTCCTAGGGAAAAACTCGTACTATATTTTTGGGTTGTTATCTTGCTTACCGAGTAAGATAGTTCGTCAAATAACTGTTTCATAGTTCTTCTTGGTTATGTTTTATTATTTCGTTTGCTACAATTTTACCAGATACGATGGACGGGGGAACTCCGGGTCCGGGAACGGTCAATTGACCCGTGTAGAATAAATTTTTCAACTTTTTATTTCTTATTTTAGGTTTCAAAACTGCCGTTTGACCAAGTGTGTTTGCTAGTCCGTAGGCATTGCCGCCGTACGCATTGTAATCTGAAATAAAATCACTGACACAGAAGCTTCTTTTGTATTCTATCTTTGAGTGCAAATCGGCTATGCCCGTATGTTTTTCAATTCTTGAAAGCATCTCCATTAAATACTTTTCCCGTATTGATTCTTCATCATTTATTCCGATTGCCAAAGGCATCAACAAAAACAGGTTTTCTTTGTCCTTAGGAGCAACATTATCATCTGTTTTTGATGGGCAACAAACATAAAAAAGAGGCTTTTCCGGCCATTTCTTCTCTCCATAAATACAATCAATGTGGTCGTCTAAATTATTTTCAAAGAAGAGTGTATGATGTTTTAAGTTGGGAATAATTTGATTGATACCTAAATAATAGATCAAACTTGATGGTGCAAATGTTCTGCTTTTCCAATATGCGTCAGAATAATTTCTGAGGTCTTTATTTAAAAGCGCTTCTGTATGATGATAATCGGAAGAAGCAATTACAATATCGAATTCATAAGTCTCTCCATTGATCGTTAAAGATCTTACTTTGCCATTTTGTGTATTTATACTTTCAACAGTTTTGTTAAAATGAAAAATTGCACCTTGGTTTTCAGCTACTTTTTTCATAGCCAATACCAATTGATAGAACCCACCTATAGGATAATGTGTTCCTAAGGCATAACCCCCATAGTTCATCAAACTATACAGTGCAGGAATATTTTTCGGAGATGCACCCAGAAATATTACAGGAAACTCCATCAATGTTCTTAATTTTTCGCTTTTGAAGTATTTAGCCACATAGGTTCTGAAGTTCGTCAGCAAATCTAATCTCAATGCACTTTTCGCTATTTTAGGAGAAATGAATTCTGACCAATTATGGCAAGGTTTAGTCACGAAATCTTGCATCCCGACTTCATATTTGAATTTAGCCGATTGCATAAATTTTTCTAATTGTAATCCTGCACCCTTTTCGATTTGTTCGAACAAAATTTTTAATTCCTCTAAACTTTCAGGTACACTGATTTTCTTTTGTGAAAAGATCATTTCAAACTGTGGGTTTAACGAAATCAGCTCGAAGAAATCAGAGGTTTTGTAGCCGAAATCAGCAAAAAAACTTTCAATAATGTCTGGCATCCAGTACCAACTTGGTCCCATATCAAATACGTAACCTTCTTGGGTGGAAAATTGCCTTGCTCTTCCACCTGGCTGCTCGTGTTTTTCAAATACGTGAACCTCATATTCTGCTTTTGCCAAATAAGCTGTAGCAGACAATCCCGAAAAACCGGAACCGATAACGGCTATTTTTTTCTTCATCACCTTTTATCTTTTAAAGCTTTATCCAATAAATGTTGCGGTTCAATATTCTTATCATAAATAGGTTTATGAAAATCATTGAGTTTATTGAGCAATCTGATTAATTCCATTTTTTCGCTACGCGTTAAATCTCCTGTCACGATTTCAGTTGCTTTTCTGATTTTGTCCATTTGATTTCCCAAAACTTTAAGTCCCGTATTGCTGATTTTTAATACTTTACTTCTTTTGTCAATTTCAGAATCAGTTTGATCCACCCAACCTTGTGCAATCAACCGGTTGATAATTTGCATTCCGGCAGGTTTTTCATGTACATTCTTTTTTATCAAGTCCATTTTAGTCATTTTCCCAAAAGCTTTTAGGGTAATGAGGTAGATAAAATCTTCCTGTGTTGAAAAATCCGAGCCGAACAGGGCTGATTTTGAATAACTCTTGGCATATCTGTTCATATGAACAATCAACGTATTGATGACGCTTTCAGGACTTCGTCCGTTTTCTTTTCCTTCCCAATTAGGTTCATTGTTTAATAAATCACCTTCATAATTGGCAACGATCCATCTTTTAAAGCCTTCGATATCATTAGGATATCTGCTTTGTGAAAAATTATCTGCTTCGAATTCTTCAAGTAAATTGACAACATTTTTTAAAATATCATATTTCACATCAGTATATTATTATACAAATATACTATAAATTATATTAAAAGTATTTTTTTATACTAAATATTGAGTAATTTTAACAATACAACCG
>JAEWIE010000009.1 GCA_023387375.1 Bacteroidota bacterium
GATGTAGTGATGTATGGAAAAGTGATTCCTATCTTTCTCTTTATTTTCCTTGCTCCTATTATTGGGATGATTATCTCGGTGATTATCACCCTAATTATTGTGAATATCTCTAAAAATGCAAATCCTCACAAAGCGGAAAAAGAATTTAAGAGATGGCAACTTGTTTCCTCTGCACTCTTTAGCCTTGGACACGGTTTAAACGATGCTCAAAAAGTAATGGGGATTATTGGAGCGGCGATTATCTTTTACCACGTAAACTTAATCGGTGGTGACGACGTCTATGCCATGATGGAGTCTTCCGAGAGATTCTCTTATTTTGCCCAGCATTACCTTTGGGTGCCACTCGTTTCCTTCCTTGCGATCGGTCTAGGTACTATGAGTGGAGGATGGAAGATTATTAAGACCATGGGGACTCGTATTACCAAAGTGACATCCTTAGAAGGAGTAGCAGCGGAGAGTGCAGGAGCCATTACCTTATTTTTAACGGACCATTTAGGAATTCCAGTATCGACAACGCATACCATTACAGGATCCATTATTGGGGTAGGACTTACAAAAAGAGTCTCTGCTGTACGTTGGGGGATTACTATTAGTCTTCTTTGGGCCTGGGTTCTTACGATTCCAGTAAGTGCTATCATTGCAGGAGTGACTTACTACTTAGTGACCTTATTTACATAAGAAGAAACGATATACAATCTAAATAGCGAGCTTAATAGGCTCGCTATTTTTTGTGACCAAAAAAGAAGGGTAGTGCCTTTCTCTATTCTCTTGTTTTACCTAAGAAGAGATCCTTAAGTTTTTAAAAGGAAACAAATGGTTTGTTTTTTTAAACGCTTAATTAATCTTATTTTTGCGTCTTATTAGAAGACTATGGAATTTATTCAAGATTATCAGAATGTCGTGGCGAGAGCGATTGAAAAGTACAAATTCAAGCAGGAGCCTCAGGAACTATACGATCCGATCAATTATATTATTTCACACGGAGGAAAACGCCTAAGACCCGTGATGGTTCTTATGGGAAATGATTTATTTGGGGGAGATATTGAAAAAGCTATCAAACCCGCATTAGCTATTGAGTTTTTCCATAATTTCTCTTTAATCCATGACGACATTATGGACGAGGCTCCTTTACGAAGAGGAAAGCCTACCATCCATACGCTTCATGGAATTAACATAGGAATCCTTTGCGGAGATGCCCTTCTAATTAAATCCTATCAGTTTTTTGAAGACTTAAGTCCAGAACTCTTTAAAAAATGTACCACTCTATTTTCGAAGACTGCGGCTATTCTTTGTGAAGGACAGCAGATGGATGTGAATTTTGAGACCCGAGCCGATGTAAGTTATGAGGAGTATATCCAAATGATTACGAGCAAAACAGGCGTTCTCAGTGCGACTTCCTTTAAAATTGGGGCTCTTATCGCAGGGGCCACAGAAGAAGAGGCTGAGAATCTTTACCAGTTTGGTAAACATATTGGAATAGCCTTCCAAATCATGGACGACTATCTCGATGTATTTGGCGATATGTCGCAATTCGGAAAACGCCAAGCGGGCGATGTCTTTGAAAATAAGAAAACGGTTCTGTACCTGATTGCTAAAGAGCATGCAAACGATGAAGAACGTGAAGAGTTAGAATACTGGTACTCTAAAAAAACAGAAAATGTGGATAAGCTTCACGGAGTTCTTAAAATCTTCCGTCGCACGAAGGTGGATGAAAAAGTACTTCGTCTTATTCAAAAACACAATGAATTAGGACAGGAGTATTTAGCGAAAATTAATCTCTCTGAGGAGAAGAAAAAACCTTTCATTGAGCTAGCCAATTATTTACTTAAACGCGAATCTTAATTAGTCACATGCTATTTCGTACGCCAGTACCCATATTAGAATCTAACGACAAGTTAGAAATAGAAGACCTTGTTTTTTCCATCGGCTCTTGTTTTTCAAGTGAGATCTCTCGTCTCCTTGAAAAGGGGCAAATTCAGACTTGCCACAATCCTTTTGGAACTTTATTCAATCCCTTTTCGATTGCAAAAGCGATTCGGGCTGTGCACGATTCTAAAATGTATACGCAGGAGGATTTAATTCAGTACCAAGATAAGGTAATCTCTTTAGACCATCACTCAAAATACAGTAGCGGATTTGTCCACAAAACGCTTGAGAAAATCAATGCCGATATTGAGGTTTCGAATCGGTTCTTACAATCCACAAAATGGGTTGTTGTTACCTTTGGAAGCGCCTATGTCCACGAATTTTTGCCTCGTCCCCAAATTGTGGCCAATTGCCATAAACTGCCAGGAAACTATTTTAAAAAGCGTTTATTAAGCGCGGAGGAAGTTAAAAATTCCATGCAGCAGACGGTAGAGGATCTTTTGGATATTTGCCCTGAAGGCGTAAAGTTTCTTTTTACCCTTTCTCCTGTACGGCATACGAAAGAGGGCATCGTGGAGAACCAAAGAAGCAAGGCTCTTTTGCTAAGTTCAATGCATGAAATCGTAGAGCAGTACGAGGAAGTTATGTATCTGCCTATTTATGAGATTATGCTCGACGAACTTCGAGACTATCGTTTTTACAAAGAGGACATGATTCATCCGAGCGCTCAGGCCGTGAATTATATTTTTGAAAAGTTTGGTAACGCGTACTTTTCTGACGCCACCATGGAATTTATTGAAGACAACTTCAAAATCATGCGCTCTTTGCAGCATCGCCCTTCGCAGCAAGAGGATCCTAAATACCTTGCGTTTAGAGAAGCTTTAAATAGAAAAATTGAAAAGCAAAGAGAAAAAGTAAACCATCCTATTTTCCTAGACAATCTATAGAGAAAGGAAATAAGTTTAAAAATGATGATAGATACCCATACCCATTTGTATTCAGACGCCTTTGACGAGGATCGTGACGCGGTTATTGAGAGAGCTCAAAAAGTAGGCGTAGAGAAGTTCTTTTTGCCTGCTATTGATTCAAGTACTCATAAGGCCATGCTGGAGCTGGAAGATAGGTATCCTGAGAGTGTATACGCCATGATGGGACTTCACCCCTGCAGTGTGAAGCCTGATACCTTTGAGAGTGAATTAAAGGAGGTGAGGTCGTATTTAGACAACAGATCTTTTTGCGCTATTGGAGAGATTGGAATTGACCTTTATTGGGACAAGGAAACACTTGAAATTCAGACTCGAGCTTTTGAGCAGCAGATTGACTGGGCGATTGAATTTGATATCCCTATTGTGATTCATGCAAGAGAAAGCTTTAACGAGGTATTTGAGGTTTTAGAAAGAAAACGTCACCCGAAATTAAGAGGTATTTTTCACTGCTTTACGGGTACTCAGGAGCAGGCTTTACAAGCCATCGATCTTGGTTTCTTACTTGGAATTGGAGGCGTAGTTACGTTCAAAAACGGAGGAATAGATAAGTTCCTAGGAGAAATTCCTCTTAAGCATATTGTACTTGAAACGGATTCTCCTTATTTAGCGCCTGTCCCTTTTAGAGGCAAGCGAAATGAATCCTCGTACTTGCAGCTTGTCGCTGGTAAATTAGTGGATGTATACCAAACCGATTTTGCAGAGATCAAAAAGCAGACGACTGAAAATGCACTAGCTCTTTTTGCGATTTCGTAAAAGAAGCTTGAAATTGTGAAATAAAAAAAGGCCGCCAATTTGTGCGGACTTTTTATTTGAGTAATCTATTTATTTCGGTTGAACCCCTTGTTTTTTGGTTTTTTATAACCAATGTCTTTTTTGGCTTGAGGGCGTGGTCTTGGAGTGAATGGCTTGTTGTTGCTATCTCTCTTTTCTGCCACCATGTTGTCCTCGTGGTAAGGGTGATCCCTTTCCACTGGAATTTTTATTCCAATAAGTTTCTCTGTATTCTTTAGGTTGAGAAGGTCGAGGCCGTCTACAAACGAAAAGGAACTTCCTAAGGAGCCTGCACGACCGGTTCTTCCGATTCGATGAACGTATGTTTCGGAAACGTCAGAGAGTTCAAAATTGATTACGAATTTCAGTTCATCAATGTCAATTCCTCTCGCTGCAATGTCCGTCGCAACCAAAACTCTTGTGGTTTTGTTTTTGAAATTGCTTAGGGCATTTTGACGAGCATTCTGAGATTTATTCCCGTGAATAGCCTGCGCGCTAATTCCAGATTGAATCAGTTTTTTTGCGATTTTATCCGCTCCGTGTTTTGTTCTTGAAAAGACAAGAACTTGATCCAGTTTGGGATCTTGTAAGAGGTGGATAAGAAGGTTTAGTTTGTTGTTTTTGTCTACGAAATAAACCGCTTGAGAAATCGTTTGTGCTGTGGAAGAAACCGCCTGAACTTCCGCTCTCACAGGATTGTTAAGCATGGTTTTCGCCAGGTTCTGAATCTCCTGAGGAAAAGTAGCGGAAAAGAAAAGAGTTTGTCTTTTTTGAGGGAGAAGTTTTACCACGCGCTTTACGTCATGAACAAAACCCATGTCTAGCATACGGTCTGCTTCGTCAAGCACAAAGATTTCAATGTGCTTTAGGCTAATAAGCCCTTGAGAAATGAGGTCTAAAAGGCGACCTGGAGTAGCCACAAGAATGTCGACTCCTTTTTTTAAGGCGGCCTGCTGCGCTCCTTGCTTCACGCCTCCAAAGATAACAAGGTTCTTAAGTCTTAAATTGGTACCGTACTCGTGAAAGTTCTCTTCAATTTGAATGGCTAATTCACGTGTTGGAGTTAAGATTAAGGCTTTAATTTGCCCCGGTCTAGAGGGTTTTTCATTTAAGAGCTGAAGAATGGGAATCGCAAACGCGGCGGTTTTCCCTGTTCCCGTCTGCGCCGTTCCTAAAAGGTCCCTCCCTTCTAAAATCGAAGGAATGGCTTTTTCTTGAATAGGCGTGGGGCTAGTATAACCTTTTTTATCGAGCGCTTTAAGTATGGGCTCTATAAGGTCTAAATCGGTAAATTTCAATGAGTTTTATTTTAAATTAAAGTAAATCCTTTCTCTTAAAAAGAAAGGACTTTTTTTGAGGTTGCAAAGGTAGTCTATTTTTTTTTAGTCCTCGTATAGGGATATGTTAGTCTATTTTCACCCAGTCTTCCGAGAATCTAAGTTCTTCAAGGGTCTTGTAAAAATCTCTTAGCTCAGGCGTTCCATTTTTGCCGTAGTCATCCCACTTCGCGGTTTGCCTAGGAGAAAGCTCAATTTTTACCTTAGCTGTCGGAAGATCGGTAACTTGTCTGTTGCCGTAATGCTCGTCTATAGAATTTAAATCAAGCTTTGCAAGGGCAAGTTGAACGGCCTTAAACGATTCTTCTGAAAGCGTGGTCTTAAAGGTTCCTTCGGGCGCGGCATTAGGATCATAGTCTTTGCTTTGAGGATTTGAAAAGGTAAAACGTTCCGCTTTAATGACGGCAGTTCTATCAGGATTAATGGTCATTTCAAAAATAGGGCAGAATCCAAAGCAAGCGGTCGCTTCGTACTCTAGGGTTTGAAAGGATTTATTTTGGGCTGTACAACCGAAAAGAAAAAGCGCAGATAGAAGGTAAAAGAATTTCATACTTATTTTTTATTTCTCCACCCCAATAATTGTACCGAGCTACATTCTTCGCCGCTTTGCTTTGTCTAAAGGGAAAGAAAAGGGGCGAAGTGAATTTTTTTTTAAAGAATGTGGGTCGGGATTAAAATCCTTTTACTCGTGAAGTTTTTTCCACAGAACATCCTTAAGTTCTGTAAGGCCCTGCTCGCTCACACCAGAGAAAAAGAGTAGGGGGAAGTTCTCAGGAAATTCTTTTCGAATTTCTTCTTTTAGTTCCTCGTCGAGTAAATCCGCTTTGGAGATAGACACGACAAAGTCTTTTTCTAAAAGCTCAGGATTGTATTTTGAGAGTTCATTTTTGAGAATTTTGTATTCTTCAAAATGATCGTCCGAATCCGCTGGAATTAGAAACAGTAAAATAGAATTTCTTTCAATGTGTCTTAAGAATCGATGGCCAAGTCCTTTTCCTTCGGCAGCTCCCTCAATAATTCCAGGGATATCCGCCATTACAAAAGATTTGTAATTTCTATATTCTACAATTCCTAAGTTAGGCGTAAGGGTAGTAAAGGCGTAATTGGCAATTTTAGGTTTTGCAGCCGAAACAGCGGCAAGCAAAGTGGATTTTCCAGCATTAGGAAATCCTACAAGACCTACGTCTGCTAAAACTTTTAATTCAAAAATAACAGGTCCTTCTTCGCCTGGTAAACCGGGCTGCGCGTAACGTGGCGTTTGGTTGGTTGAGGATTTGAAGTGCTCGTTTCCAAGTCCTCCTTTTCCTCCTCTCATAAGGATGATTTCTTGTCCGTCCTCCATGATTTCGCCAAGAACTTCTCCCTCTTCATTTTTAGCGATGGTCCCTAGGGGAACCTCGATGTAAACATCCTCACCGTCAGCTCCCGTTAATTGGCTCTTGGCTCCGTTTCCTCCACGCTGCGCTTTAATATGTCGTGTATAACGTAAAGGCAAAAGAGTCCACTCGTGGGCGTTGCCGCGCATGATGACATGCCCGCCGCGTCCTCCATCACCGCCGTCGGGACCTCCTTTCGGAATGTATTTTTCCCTTCTTAGGTGCGCGGATCCAGCACCTCCGTGGCCACTTTTACAGTGAATTTTTACGTAATCTACAAAATTTGACATATAGGTCTTTTAGCTTGAGGGAAAGAAAGTTTCTTAGGGAAAAGCCTAAACTTTTTTAGTCCTCCTGATTTTTGATTTTTCTAACTTCGCGGTAAAGCGCTTCAGCAATTTCAGAGATTTCTCCCACGCCATTGACCTCCACGTACTTTCCTTGTTTTTTATATAGCTCCGCTACTTCGGCGGTCTTCTTGTAATATTCTTTGATACGATTGCGAATGATTTCTTCATTGCTATCGTCAGTTCTTCCACTGGTTTTTCCTCTGTTTAAAAGACGCTCCACTAAAATTTCATCCTCTACAATAAGAGAAAGGCAGATATCGATTTGTGAATCTAGTTCCGTTTTAACAATCTCCTCGAGGGCAAGGGTTTGCTCCGCTGTTCTTGGGAATCCATCAAAAATAAAGCCAGCCGCATCGGTTGGTTTTTTCACTTCACTGATGAGCATATCAATGGTGACTTGGTCCGGAACGAGCTCTCCTTTGTCCATGTATGATTTGGCTAACGTTCCAAGAGGGGTGCTGTTTTTAATGTTGAACCGAAATAAATCCCCAGTAGAGATCTGCTTGAGATTAAAGGTTTCGATTAAATTTTGTGCTTGTGTGCCTTTTCCACTTCCTGGAGGGCCAAAAAGTACGATGTTGATCATATCTTAAAGTAGTTATATCGGATTAGTGATTGATTCGTCCTTCTGCAAGTTGGTACAAATCGGGAAGGTTACGACCAAGTTCATCGTAATCCAGTCCGTATCCTAATACGAATTTGTTTGGAATTTCTTTTGCCACATAGTCGATTTTAAAATTCTTTTTAAAGACATCCGGTTTTAAAAGTAGAGTGGCCACTTTTAAGGATTTAGGTCTTTGGGTGTTTTTGAAGTATTCAAAAAGACTCTCGATCGTACCCCCTGTATCTACTATGTCTTCCATAAGGATAATGTGACGACCTTCGACATCTTTCGTGAGATCCATCTTTTTGTAGACAATTCCTGTGGACTGAGTTCCAGAGTAAGAACTTACTTGCAAAAAAGCAATTTCACATGGGCCTGGGTAGTGCTTCAAAAAGTCGGAGAAGAACATGATTACCCCGTTTAATACCCCGATAAAGACAGGGGTTTCGTCTTTATACTCTTCATAGACTTCAAGGGCGAGCGCCTTAATGAGCTCTTGAATTTCGTCGTTCTTTAAATAAGGGACGAATTCTTTGTCGTGAATTTGGACTCTGTTCATAGTGAATTTCAAAATGCAAATTTACGAATTTTTAAGGAAGTGCGCCTAAAGGAATCAAATCTGCATTTTTCTTAGCTTGGGGGGTGCCTATCACTCTTTTTCGAAAAACCTTGCATTACCAAAGAATTGGATTTTTTATCATTTATGGGAGGAAGCAAAGAAAAATGCGCCTATTTTCATGGTTTTAGAAGGCGCGTCCAATTTGGAGCTAAAAACTTATCTTAATTGTTTGTATAGGTTTTATATTAAAAGTAAATTTGTCCGAATCTAATAAAAAGTAAAAATTTATGTCTACTTATGTGGTTGTAGGTCTTCAATATGGGGACGAAGGAAAAGGAAAAATCACCGACGTACTTTCCGCCAAATCGGATTATGTGGTGCGTTACCAGGGCGGCGATAATGCTGGCCACACAGTGTATGTTGGAGATGAAAAATTTGTTCTCCATTTGCTCCCTTCCGGGGTATTGCAATGTAGAGGAAAATGCATCATTGCCAATGGAGTAGTGGTGAATCCAAAATCCTTCTTAAGAGAAATCGAGCAAATTGAAAGCAAAGGGCTTAAGACGGACCATGTGTTTATCAGTAGAAGAGCACACGTCATTATGCCTTACCATATTAAATTAGATACCTACCGCGAGGAAGAATTTGGAGGAACCGAGATTGGAACCACGAAAAAAGGTATTGGGCCTTGCTATGAGGATAAAATTGCTAGAGTAGGAATTCGGATGGTGGATCTACTGAATCCAAAAGTACTTAGAGAGAAAATTGAAAAGAACCTAAGAGTAAAAAATTCTCTATTTGAAAAGTATTTCGAAAAACCTACAATGGATATCGAAGAAATTTATGAGGAGTTTTTAGAACTTGGAAAGAAGCTTCAAGACCGTATTGTGGATACGGAAGTGGAACTTAACGATGCGATCAAAGCAGGGAAAAATGTTCTTTTCGAAGGAGCACAGGCTCTTATGCTAGACATTGATTTTGGAACTTATCCGTACGTAACTTCTTCTTCTCCTTCTACGGGTGGAGTTTGCTCTGGAGCAGGAGTGCCTCCTACAGCGCTTGAAAATTTAATTGGAGTTTCGAAAGCGTATACCACAAGAGTTGGAAACGGTCCTTTCCCTTCTGAGCTTCATGATGAGCTAGGACAGAAGATGAGAAAAGTAGGAAATGAGTTTGGCGCCACTACAGGAAGACCAAGAAGAACTGGTTGGCTTGATTTGGTTTCTTTGAAACACGCCTGCATGATCAATGGGATTAACAATTTGGTCATTACCAAACTGGATGTACTATCTGGAATTAAGCCTCTTAAAATTGTAACACATTACAAAACAGAAGATGGAAAAGTTATTGATTACTTTACTTCTTCTACGACGAAATTAGATTTGTATGAACCGATTTACAAAGAGCTTGACGGATGGGATGAGGATATCTCGCATGCAAGAACGTATGAAGAGCTTCCCGTGAATGCAAAGAAATACATTGAATTTATTGAATCCTATTTAGGGATTAATGTGTATCTGGTTTCTGTAGGACCGGAAAGAAGTCAAAATATTATTAGAAAAGAACTTTTCTAATCTATCAAAAATAAACTCTTTGAGCCGGCCCTTTCTTTAGAAAGAGGCCGGTTTTCTTTTCGCGTTAGCCCACGGAATTTCCCAGAAAACATTCGTAAACTAATATTTTATATCGAATTTGGATTTATTGTGTAATCGTTTCATGGATTTGGCAAGATTGTTGAATGTGTTTATTTAAATCAGTATATAGGTTGTAAAATTTTAATTTTAAACATAGCTGAGCGTAAAAGTATCAACCCAAAATCCAAACACAATGAAAAAGTTTACTTCTCTTAAGATGAGCCACTCTCTCGACGAAGTGGTCTTTGAAAACCGAAACAAGCAGTACGGTGCTTACCTTCTTCGACAGGAGGCTGACACGATTCTGGCTAGATCCTTGTTCGTAGGGGTGAGTCTATTTTCGGTAGGCGCCTTTCTTCCCATTCTGATCTCTTCTTTTGTTGGCAAATCCGCGGCTGAGTCTAGTCAAGTAGAAGATCCGGTTTGGGTGTTAATGGAGCCGCTTCCCCCTAAAGCTCCTGATTCAAAAGAGGCTTTGCCCTTGCAAGAGGTAGCGCCAATAGTGACGCCAAAGCAAATCCTTCCTAGTGTCCCTATTCCCGTGAGAACCCCTGCAATAACCAAGGAAATAACTCCTGTTTCTACTTCTCCGATGGTAAGTGAGGTAGAAACCTCTGAAAGCGGCTCTATGGGAGGAGAAGTCGCGCATGTTCCCATTCAGGGGCCTGTGGGCACGGGAACTAGCCAAGAGCCTGCTGCAAAAGAACTAGATCCTAATACGATTTATGGATCCGTGGATGTGGCTGCTGATTTTGGATCCGGAATCGAGGCGTTCCGCTCTCAAGTGCTGCGTCGTTTTGATAGTACTGGATTTTTACAAGAATCAGAGGTACTAAAAACCACCGTAAGTTTTGTCGTGGAGAAAGACGGACGCCTCTCCTCTATAAAAGCAAGCGGTCCCAATGCTCAATTTAACAAAGAAGCCGAACGAACTATAGCTTCCATTAAAGGAAAATGGAAACCAGCGAAAGTGGATGGAAATTTCGTTCGTAGCTCTTTTCGATTCCCAATTTCGATGCGTTTTGAATAAATAGCAAGTCAAAGCGCATGGAAAAGCAAATTATCCACGTCCTTTTTGGATTGTGGATAATTTTTTTAGAGTTTAATTCGCTTGTAATTAGATGATTATCTTGTTTTACTTAAGGACGAATTAGGCGCACAATAAAAAAATTGTATTTTTGAAGAATAAATTAAATTAGATGGCAAAAATCATTGGGGTAGCCAATCAAAAGGGAGGCGTAGGGAAGACCACGACAGCAGTTAATTTAGCCGCTGCACTGGGCGTGCTGGAGAAGCGCATTCTATTAATCGATGCAGATCCACAGGCCAATGCCACTTCTGGATTAGGAGTTGAGCAGGTGCAATATTCCACCTACAATTTACTTGAACATAGTGTTGAGGTCGATTTGTGCATTCAGAAAACCAGCTCTCCGAATGTGGATATTATTCCTTCTCATATTGATTTAGTCGCTGCAGAAATTGAGCTCGTTGACAAAGTCAATCGGGAATACATGCTTAAAAATGCACTTGAAAGTGTAAAGGATAGATACGATTATGTCGTCATTGATTGCGCGCCAAGTTTAGGACTTATTACGGTCAACGCCTTAACCGCTGCAGATTCCGTGATTATTCCAATTCAGTGTGAATACTTTGCCCTAGAAGGACTAGGTAAACTTTTAAACACGATTAAAAATGTGCAAAAGATTCATAACGGAAATTTGGACATTGAAGGTCTACTTCTAACGATGTACGATTCAAGACTTCGTCTATCCAACCAAGTGGTGGAAGAGGTAAATTCACACTTCCCAGAAATGGTGTTTGATACGATTATTTCAAGAAACGTGCGACTAAGCGAAGCTCCTAGTTTTGGAGAAAGTATCCTTATGTACGATGCGGAAAGCAAAGGAGCGATCCAATACATCCAACTAGCCGAGGAAGTCATTTTGAAAAACGAGACGAGTAATCCATCCTTAAAAAAACAAAAAGTTGAAAGATAAAAAACGTGCCATGGGCAGAGGACTTGGGGCGATCCTAAGTTCAGAGTCTAAAGTTTCTATAAATTCTGCGACCGACAAAGGAGCGGAAGTTCTTTTGGGTCAAATTGTTGAAGTACCTATCGAAGATATTTATCCCAATGCTTCGCAGCCCAGAACCTATTTTGACGAAAAAGCGCTCGAAGATTTAGCGCAGTCCATAAAAGCGCTAGGTGTGATTCAACCCATCACGGTGAGAAAGGACGGGGAGCGTTTTGAAATTATATCCGGAGAAAGAAGATACCGCGCTTCGAAAAAAGCGAAATTAAAATCAATCCCGGCTTACATTCGCCTTGTGAACGATCAAGAGCTTTTAGAAATGGCCTTGGTTGAAAATATTCAAAGGGAAGATTTAGATTCCATTGAAATTGCTCTTACTTACCAAAGGCTTTTGGATGAGATTGGGATGACCCAAGAAAATCTAAGTCAAAGAGTGGGAAAAGAAAGAAGTACCATTACCAACTCCATTCGACTTTTAAGACTAACTCCGGCGGTACAAAATGCAATTCGAGGGGGAGAGATTTCTGCGGGTCACGGAAGAGCGATTTTAAGTATCGAGTCCCCAGAGTTGCAAAGAGAGCTTTTTGAAACCATCCTAAAAGAGGGATTAAATGTAAGGCAAAGTGAACTCTTAGCAAGCCGCCTTAAATCTCCTGCAACGAAAGGACAGAAGTCCGTGAAGGTGCTTTCGAATGATCTCAAAAAAGTGCAAAAGCATCTTAGCGATGTGCTCGATGTGAAAGTCGAAATCAAAACGGTGGGCAATGGAAAAAAAGGGAAGATTGTACTTGATTTCAAAGACCAAGAAGAGCTCGATACCATTCTGGCTCATTTTAAATAATGAAAAGTGTCGTATTACTTTTAGCGATCTTTATAGGAACTAGCTTTTCTGCGCAGGAAATTAAGCCCGATACCCTCGTGATCTCGAAAGACACGGTTCAAATTCGAGAAGAGAAATCTGAAAATGCGGTTTTAGAGGAGATTAAAGAGGCAAATGAGGCTCCTCGTCCTAAATTTAACCCCACCAAAGCCGGTCTTTATTCGGCTGTGATTCCTGGACTTGGTCAGTATTATAACCGAAAGTATTGGAAGATTCCCATTGTTTGGGCAGGGATTGGAACGGGGATAGGAGTTACCATTTACAATGACAATATGTACAAACGCTATAGAGATGCATATGTGGCAGAATTAAATGGACTTCCTCATGAGTTTTCAGACATTGAAGGCATTACAAAAGAAGCGTTAGGAAGAACCCAAGACCGTATGAAGAGGCAAAGGGATTATTCCATGGCCATTACAGGTCTTGTGTATATATTAAATATCATGGATGCCGTTGTAGACGCGCATCTTTACGACCAAAGGCACGATCCAGATCTAGCCCTTAAACCTACTGTGATTTACGATCCTTTTGGGCTTAACAATGCTAAAGCGGGACTTAGTTTTAATTATAAATTTTAGAGAGAATGAAAATAGCGCTTGTAGGCTATGGAAAAATGGGAAAAATCATTGATGAAATTGCAACATCAAGAGGACATCAGATTTGCGCGAGATTAAAGCAGTCCCCCACCAAGGAAACACTAAATTCAGCGGACGTGGTGATTGAATTCTCTCAGCCCGAAGTGGCCTTTGAGAATATCAAAACGGCGTTAGAGCTTGGAATTCCGGTTGTAAGTGGAACCACAGGTTGGCTTGAAAAGAAACCAGAGGCTGAAAAGCTTGCATTAGATAATAACAGCGCTTTTCTTTACGGCTCTAATTTTAGTCTAGGGGTAAATCTCTTTTTTGCCCTCAATGAGAAATTAGCTCAGCTTATGAGCGGAGTTGATTCTTACAAAGTCCAATTGGAAGAAATTCACCACACGGAAAAGAAAGATGCTCCGAGTGGTACCGCTATTTCTCTAGCGGAAGGTATTATTAAAAACCATCCCTTGTATGAGAGTTGGAAATTAGAACAAACCAAAGGCGGGGAATTAGGAATTTTCGCTTTAAGAGAAAACGAGGTACCGGGAACCCACAGTGTTCGTTACCAAAGTGACGTGGATGAAATTGAAATCAAACATACCGCCTATAGCCGCTCCGGCTTTGCTTTGGGCGCTGTGGTAGCTGCAGAGTGGATACAAAATAAGAAAGGCGTGTTTTCTATGAAAGATGTCCTCTCACTCTAACTTGTAACAAATAACAAAAGGATTTAACTAATTTGAAAAGCCCAATGGCAAAAAAAAGACTATGGACTATTTTCTGATCTATACGCTATATGTAGTTATTCTTTCCCTTCTGATGGGAGCTTCTTCGTGGAAGCTTTTCCAAAAACTGGGATACAAACCCTTATTCGCGTTTGTGCCTTTTTACAATTATTATTTAATTTTAAAAGAGTCTAAACATTCAACCTGGTGGTGCATCCTATCTTACCTTCCTATTGTAGGGCCGATTATGATGTCTGTGTTTCATCTGTATCTTATAGGCCTCTTTGGAAAGCGTAGCGCGGGGCAAAGAATTTTATGTGTAGTGCTTCCTTTTGTCTATTTGGCCATTGTCAATTATTCGAACGAGACAGTGAGAGAGAAACCCGAGTTTCTTCTTCCAGGTGAAGAGCCAAGTGAGAAGAAAAAGGAAACCTTTATCGGATCTGTTACCTTTGCGGTGGTATTTGCCACGATTATTCACGTGTTTATTACGCAGCCTTTTGGAATTCCGACGGGTTCCATGGAGCGCACGATGCTTGTAGGAGACTTTTTGTTTGTGAACAAACTAAACTATGGATTCCGTATGCCAATGCGTCCGGTAGCGATTCCATTCCTACAAGGAACCATTATGGATACAGGAGAGAAAGGAAACCCCATTGATGATCCTAAATCCTATGTAGAAGCTGTGAGTCTTCCTTATCTACGTTTACCAGGCTGGGAAAAACCAAAGAAAAACGACATTGTTGTTTTCAATTATCCTGATGACTCCGTTCACGTGGCCATTGATCGAAAAGACCCTTATGTCAAACGTTTAGTCGCAGGGCCTGGAGACACGATGGAATTTCGTGCAGGACGCCTTTATATTAATGGGAAACCTGAGGTTAGAATGGGGGATGCGCAGGTGCAACATGCTTATGTCCTTTATACAAGTTCTCAACTCAATGTTCCCGCTCTTTACGATCAGTACGGATTCTTGCCTGTGGTCGAACAACAATTGCAAGGAGGCTTCTATTACCGTTTTCAAGGCCTAACCGAATCTCTGGCAAAAGAACTTAAGCAAATGCCACAGGTGGTTAAAATGGACGAAGTCATCGAGCCGAAAGGAGAGCATGAAATTAGTTACTATCCTGATATGCCACGCTCGTACGAGGCGGGTGAGCTTGTGCCAAGTAAGAAAGTGAATTATTCCAGCACTATATTTCCTTTTAATAAAATGTGGAATGTAGATTGGTATGGTCCCCTCAAAATACCTTACAAAGGAGAAGTTCTTACTTTAACGCCTGAAAACATTGTAGAATACCGCAAGCTAATTGTAAAGCATGAAGGCAATACTTTAGAAGAAAAAGACGGGAAGTTTTTCATTAATGGAAAACCTGAGTCTACCTATACAGTGAAATACGATTACTACATGATGATTGGGGACAACCGCGATGCTTCTTTAGATGCTCGTTTCTTTGGATATGTACCTGAAACTCACATCGTCGGCAAACCCATGTTTACATGGCTAAGTGTGGAAGGACTCTTTGCAGATCAAAGTTCTTCATACCAGGCCAATGGAAAAAAAATCCGTTGGGATCGAATGTTTAAAGCTAGTAACACTGGAGAGCTTCATAAGACTTCTTACGCCTGGGTAGCGGTCTTGATTTTGGTGCTTTTCTTTGGCTGGGACTATTTTGTCAAACTCTTTCGAAAGAAAAAAGAGGACTAAGCCTTAGGTTCTTAATAAACCAAGTGAGAAAAGAGCCGAAAGAGGTGATTTTCTCACTTTTTTACTTATATAGATTATGAATAGACACTTACTAATGCCCGTGTTTTATTTGCCACCGATTTCTTGGTTTCACTTTTTTTTGAAGAAGGATTCTCAGGTGCTTCTCGAAGCTTTTGAGAACTTCCCGAAGCAGACCTACCGAAATCGTGCGCATATCTACGGTGCTAATGGAAAGTTACCTTTAATAATTCCGATTCGCCATACGGGCGCTCGTGTGTACCAAGATATTGAGATCTCTTATGCAGAAGATTGGCAGGCTTTGCACTGGAAGTCTATTAAAACAGCCTACCAAAGTTCTGCGTATTTTGAATTTTATGAGGACCGTTTGCAAACTCTGTATGAAGAGAAAGAGCCGAGTCTACTTAAGTTCAATCTAAGAGCTCTAAAGCTGATTCTAGAACTACTAAAAGAAGAGAAACCTCTCAACCTGACAGTTCAGTATGAGAAAAGTATTGAAGGAGAGGATTTGCGCATGGAGTTTAGCGCAAAACAGCCTTCTTTTTTTTGTAGTAAACCTTATTATCAGAACTTTGCGGATAAATTAGGGTATTTGCAAGATTTATCGGTATTAGATTTGCTTTGTAATCTCGGGCCTGAAAGTTCCCTTTATATTAAAACGTGTAATGAATAGTAAAATAATAGAATGAAAAGAATACTTATAGCAGCTAGTTTTCTAGCAGGATTTGTTTTTATTTCCGCTCAGTCAGACTCTTTGGAGGCTGCCCAGAGGGAAAAAATAAATAAAACTTGGTACCATATGGACTATACGAAGTCCCAAGTATATGGAGTGAATACTCAAAATGCCTACTCTTATTTAGAGTCCAAAGGACTTAAACCTACTTCCATCGTAGTCGGAGTTCTCGATAGCGGGGTCGAAGTTGATCACCCAGGACTAATCAAAAACATTTGGACTAATCCAGGGGAAATTGCCGGAAACGGAATTGATGACGATAAGAATGGATATATCGACGATGTGCACGGTTGGAATTTCTTAGGAAGTAAAAATGGGGACGTGGATGTGGACAATATGGAGGTGACCCGAGTTGTGAAAAAATACAAACCGATTTTTGAAGGAGAAAACTCTGCTCAGAACAAAGCGAACCAAGCCAAAATGCCTGAGGAGTTTGCGATGTACCTGAAGAGCAAAACAATTTTTAATGAAAAATCCATCACTGCGCAGCAGGGCTATGCGAATTATGCTCGAATTCAAGCTTTAATTCCTTCTGCAATTAAGCTTTTAGACGGAAAGAAATTAACACCTGAAGTTTTAGCAGCCCTTGTACCATCCACGCAAGAGGAAGCTATGGCAAAACAACTGCTTCAAGGTGCTTCCCAAGATCCTATGCTTGCAGGGAAATCAGGTGAAGAAGTGCAGAAAGTTCTCTCGGAACAAATTAAACAGGCGGTTGATTACTACGGTCCTCAAGCCAAGCAACAATACAATTTAGATTTTGATCCAAGAAAAGAGCTGGTAGGTGATGACTATGAGAATTACAATGAGCGTGTCTATGGAAACAACCATTACGAGGGACCTGATGCAGAGCACGGTACTCACGTAGCAGGAATCATTGCAGGTCTTCCTCAGGGAGAGGAGCCTCAGTATGGAGTGGCATACAAAGTGGCCAAAATCATGAGCGTAAGAACAGTTCCAAATGGGGACGAAAGAGACAAAGATGTTGCCAATGCGATTCGCTACGCGGTGGACAACGGTGCCAAAATTTTGAATATGAGTTTTGGAAAACCCGTCTCCCCAGGCAAAGAGCATGTGTGGGAAGCCTTCCAATATGCACAGAAAAAAGGTGTTCTTTTAGTGAAGGCGGCTGGAAATGAAAACGAAGATATTGAGGTGAATACCTATTATCCAACGAATTTCAAAAATGCGAGCGACCCTTCTGCCTTCATAGACAATATGATTGTGGTCGGAGCAAGCACAAATACAAGCGTTGATCTAAGAGCAGGATTCTCGAACTACAACGCTAAAATGGTAGATGTATTCGCGCCGGGAGCGGAAATTTACTCCACTGTTCCAGATGGAAAATACGAATACTTGCAAGGAACCTCTATGGCCTCTCCGGTCGTAGCAGGAGCTGCTGCCGTACTTCTCTCCTACATGCCAGAGTTAACCCCAGCGCAATTAATCGAATCACTTGTGAAATCTGTGAATGTCTCCAATGGAAATGCAAATCTTCCTAATGGAGAAACAGACCGATTTGATAGCATTTCTAGAGCGGGAGGTGTAATCGATTTAGCAAAAGCTGCAGAATATGCCTTCACGAAATTTTACAAAGGGAATTCAGCAGATTCAAAGAATTTCCGTAGAAAAGCGGGCGTTGTCACTAGCAAAACGATCAAAAAGCACCCTATGAAAAGTAAATCATAGAGGCTTATCTAAATACGAAAAAGCGACTTTCCCCCTAAAGGAAAGTCGCTTTTTACTTTAAAAAAAAGTACCCTAGTGGAAATTTTGAAATAATTTAACTCAGAATTGTACACGACTTGGCACAGTTTTGAATGTATCTTTACTCAAGTAATACAATCATTATGAAAAACCTTATTATAGCCGGAATTGTTGGCGCCGCCCTTAGTGTTTCTTGTTCCACTGCAAAAATGGCACAAGACAATCGCGCAGAATTTTTAAAGTTAAAAGGAGACTGGCAAATTACCAGTGTAAACTATGACAAAGCGCTTCAAGTAAGACCGTTTGACGACGGAGCAGATGCGCAGTGCTTTGTAGGAAGTACCTGGCATTTAGTGCCGAATAATTATTCAGGTACGTATAGCGTAAATGGAGGCGAGAGTTGTCCAACCTTTACCCAGCCGATTAAGTTTGAAGTAATTGGAGGATCTACGTTCCAATTCAAGAAGATTAACGATGGAGAAAAGGCGAAAAATGTGACGGCCGGTTACCAATTAAATTTAGTAGACCAAAGTGAGAATGCCTTTACACTTGAACAAAATGTACCTTTTGAAGGAAACTTAGTGAAAGTGGTTTACCAATTTCAAAAAGTATCAAACTAAAAAAAAATAAATTAAACTACCATAGATTATGAAAGTACTAAATAAAACCAGCTTAGGAGCAATTTTATTCTCTTCTGCGCTAATGCTAAGCAGCTGCGAGGCTGTGAAGAATTCCAATAACCAACAAAGAGGTACCGCCATCGGAGCGGCGGCAGGTGCTGTTCTTGGAGGGGTTCTAGGAAATAACATCGGAAAAGGAGGTAGAGCTCCTCAAGGTGCAGTTCTAGGAGGAGTAATTGGAGGCGTAGTCGGAAACGTGATCGGAAACAAAATGGACAAACAGGCCAAAGAAATTGAACAAACTTTACCGGGTGCGGAAGTAGAGCGTGTAGGAGATGGTATTCGCGTTTCCTTGCCAGAAAGCGTGGTTAATTTCGGATTTGACTCTTCCAATTTAACTTCGACTGCAAAAATGAACCTAGATAAATTATCTCAAGTTCTTAAGAACAATCCCGATACGAACGTTAATATCTATGGTCATACCGATAGCAAAGGAACAGATGAATACAACCAGAAGCTTTCTGAGCGTAGAGCAAATTCTGTGAAATCTTACCTTGTGGCAACTGGAGTTGCTTCAAGCAGACTATTCCCAATGGGAATGGGTGAGCAGGAACCTATCGCAACAAATGATACCGATGCAGGTAGAGCGCAGAACCGTCGTGTTGAATTTGCCATTACAGCAAATGAGGACATGATTAAAGATGCACAAAGAGAAGCTGCACAACAATAATCCTAAAAGGATACTAAATATTCATGCGACCGCCTTTATTGGCGGTCGTTTTGCTATTTACTAGCTAGTGAATTAGCATTAAGGTAAAAATTCCTATTTTTGCTTTGATTTCTGCTAACCATGACAAACATTTTTAGGCTCCTACGTGTGGAGCAGTGGGTAAAGAACCTTTTTGTGTTTTTGCCTCTTTTCTTTTCGGGCAATATTTTTGATCTAAGGCTTGTGCTTTATAGCGTGTTTGCCTTTGTATTATTTTCCCTTGCTGCTAGTGGAGTTTATATTGTCAATGATTACTCTGATATTGAATCCGATCGCAGACATCCTGTGAAAAGACATCGTCCTCTAGCCAGTGGAGCGATTTCTAAATCAAAAGCGAGAGTGATTTTAATGGGTTTAATTGCTCTTATTTTACTGCTATTTGTGTGCGCTTATTTTTTCTTGAAACTGGAATTCCATTTCTGGGAAGTGATGGGGGTGATCGCATTTTACTGGGGGATGAATTTAGCCTATACCTTCACACTCAAACATGTGGCCATTGTTGATGTGTGTCTTGTTTCCCTTGGTTTTGTCCTAAGAATTTTAGTAGGAGGGTATGCAACGGGAATTCCCATTTCTCAATGGGCGATTTTACTTACTTTTATTTTAGCCTTGGTTCTAGCGTTTGGAAAGAGACGCGGAGAATTAATCAATGCTCAAATCTCAGGAACCACAAGGCGCTCCTTAGACGGCTATAACGTGCAATTTGCAGACATTGCCCTCTCGATTTCGGTTACTCTTGCTATTGTAAGTTACCTCATGTTTACAGTCACGCCTGAGGTGCAGCAAAAATTTGGATCTCGTGTGTTTTATACCGTGATTTTTGTGGTGTTTGCTCTACTGAGGTATTTGCAGCAAACTTTAGTTTACAACAAAACAGAATCGCCCACGAGGGTGATTTACAAGGATAGGTTCATTCAACTTACAGTTCTGTTTTGGATTGTATCCTTCATGTTACTTATCTATTATAAGCTATAATTAGAATCCGTTTTCACCCTCAATTAATTTAGATGAAAAAACTTTACTGCTTTGATTTTGATGGGACGCTTACTAAAAAAGACACCCTTTTTCTTTTTCTTCGGTCCTATAATTCTTCTCGTTATTTTAGGGCTTACCTAAAGCATTTACCGCTGTTTATCTTTCTTAAAATTAATCTTTTGGAAGCGGAGGCCGTAAAGAGAAGCTTTGTAAACGCAGTTTTAAAAGGGGAGAAGAAACATAAGCTCGAAGAGGCTGCAAATGCATTTTTCCAGCAGATGTACCCTCATTTAATAAGAGAGGCGGCAATTGAATTTATAGACTCTATTCCAAGGGAAACGGTAGACTCTGTGATCGTGACTGCAAGTCTAGATTTGTGGGCTCAGCCTTTTGCAAAATACTGGAATATGGAGCTTCTATCTACCGAAATGCTTTATGAAAATGGGGTCTATACAGGAAAGTTTAAGACTAAAAACTGTAACGGAAGAGAAAAAGTAAACCGAGTAGAAGAATTTCTTCAGAATCGAAAATACGACAAGGTGATTGCCTTTGGAGATTCTACGGGAGATCAAGCACTCTTTCGGTATGCATCTGAGAGTCATTTCAAATTTTTTCACTAATTTTGAGGAGTTAAAAACGCCTAATAGTCTACTACTTAGGTAGGGTTTAGGAACTTTGTACACGAAATTAGAAAAATCAGAATTAGGCAATGAAAACGAAAGTTTATTTAGACAATGCAGCCACCACGCCGCTTGATGAACGAGTCATTGAAACCATGGTAAGCGCCATGAGAGAGCAGTACGGTAACCCTTCCTCTACACACAGCATAGGCCAAGAAGCCAAATCTTTAATTGAAGGAGTGCGCCGAAAGGTAGCGCAGTATCTAAAAGTACTTCCCGGAGAAATTATTTTTACTTCTTGTGGAACCGAGTCCAACAATTTAATTATTCAATCTTGCGTAGCTCATCTAGGTGTGACTCGAATCATTTCGTCGCCTATGGAGCATAAATGTGTAGCGGAATCCATCCGAGATGCAAAAACTCGTCATGGAGTAGAAGTGGTTTATTTAAGACCCGACTCAAACGGTGAGATTAGTCCTGAAAGTGTTGAAAATGCATTGAAAGGTTCGGATAAAAAGACGCTTGTTTCTCTGATGCATGCGAACAATGAAATCGGTAATTTACTTGATATAGAAGCCGTGGGAGAGTTATGCAAAAAATACGATGCTTATTTTCATTCCGATACAGTTCAAACCATAGGGCATTTAGATCTTGATTTTTCAAAAATTAATATTGACTTTGCTTCTTGCAGTGCCCATAAATTTCATGGGCCTAAAGGAGCAGGGTTTGCGTACGTGAAAAAATCCTCCCGTTTGCGCCCAATTATTCTGGGGGGGACTCAAGAGAGAGAACTTCGCGCTGGAACCGAAAATGTAATTGGTATTGTCGGTTTAGGGAAAGCCCTAGATCTTTGCATGGAGAACTTAGAGTCTTATTCTAGTCATATGACCGAAATTAAGACTTATGCCGTAGAAAAGCTTAAAAAAGCGATTCCAGGTATTAAATTCAATGGGTATTCTGCGGATACAGACAAAAGTCTCTATACGGTCTTAAGTTTACTTTTGCCCTTCAAGAATCCTTTGATCGGTCTAGAACTCGATATGAAAGGCATTGCTGTCTCTCAAGGAAGCGCATGCTCGTCGGGAGCCTCTAAACCCTCAATGGTAATGATGATGCTTCTTTCTGATGAGCAGTTAGAGTCCACAACGCCACTGAGAGTGTCTTTTAGTCATTTAACGACCAAAGAGGAGATCGATTATTTCGTAGAAGCTTTACAAGGTGTTTTTCAGCATTCACAAATCGATAAAATGAATGTCGAACATAGATGATTCTATGGGGACTATATCAATAGATTTAGTATTTTTGTAGAACTAATTAAGAAAATAAATAGAAGTTATGGCATTAGAAATTACAGACAGTTCATTTAAAGATACTGTATTAAACTCCGATAAACCCGTTTTGGTTGACTTTTGGGCAGTATGGTGTGGTCCATGTAGAGTACTTGGTCCTATCATCGAAGAAATAGCTACAGATTTCGAAGGAAAAGCTATCGTTGGAAAAGTAGATGTAGACAATAATCAGCAGGTTTCTGTGGATTATGGGATCCGAAATATACCTACTGTACTAATCTTCAAAAATGGAGAAGTAGTAGACAAAATCGTAGGAGTGGCTCCAAAAGAGCAAATTGCAGAAAAGCTTTCTGCTCACTTATAGAAAATAACCTCCTTGAAAATGAATGCCTTCCAAAACAGAAGGCATTTTTTTTCAAAATAGTTTGTAAAGTACGGTAAAAGTTGTATTTTTGCACTCACCAAAAAGAAAGAAGTTCTTTGTTTTTTTGATCCGGTAGTTCAGCTGGTTAGAATGCCGCCCTGTCACGGCGGAGGTCGCGGGTTCGAATCCCGTCCGGATCGCATAAAAGTTTATCAATTACTTTTCAAAAAATTGATCCGGTAGTTCAGCTGGTTAGAATGCCGCCCTGTCACGGCGGAGGTCGCGGGTTCGAATCCCGTCCGGATCGCAACTATTAAATCAAAATAGTACAAAATGCTGTAAAACATAGGTTTTACGGCATTTTTCTTTTTATGCTGATATCAAAGAGCAACAAATTCGCACATAATTTTAGTGACCTATTCAGTGACCTATTTCGGTTTCAAAAATAGGTCACTGGAAAAAATCTAAACGAGCTATGGAAAATTGATTTTAAAATGATTTTTTCAGACCAAATTTTGGATTTTTTTCGAGTGTGTGCAGTGACCTTTTCAGTGACCTATGCCCAAATGAAAAAAGGGTCACTGAAATTCTCTGAAAGCCTTACTACGAACTTGTTTAGAAAGTGAACATCTTGTAGACGGTTTTCTGAAATTTTAAATTTAATGCTTAAAATATTAGTAAATGAACCAGACTTTCAGCTTGCTTATTTATGTGAAAAAATCCAAAGAAAATGCTAATGGAGAATGCCCTATTTACCTTCGAATTACTATTGATGGGCAAGCTACAGAAATCAGTGTCAAAAGAACCGTAAAACCTTCTCAGTGGAATTCGAAAGGGCAAAAGGTAAGTGGTCATACAGAAGCAGTTAAAATGTTAAACCATTATATTAAAACTTTTGAACAACAGGTACATAATGCTCATCATGAATTAATGAAAGATGGCGTAACAATTACAAGCGAAATTCTAAAAAACAAACTGACAGGGAAAAATAGTAAAAGTAGAATGTTAATATCTGTTTTTAAAGACCATAATAACCGAATGGAGGCGTTAGTTGGTAAAGAATATGCAAAAGGAACTTTAACGCGCTATAGAACCTGTTTAAGCCATACAGAAGAGTTTCTGAAATGGAAGTTTAATGTTTCGGATATTGAGATTACGGAAATCGACCACGCGTTTATTTCTGATTTTGAATTTTTTCTGCGCACCGAAAAATCCTGCGCCAATAACTCTGCGGTAAAATACATTAAGAATTTTGGTAAGATAATCCGGATTTGTTTGGCGAATAAGTGGCTGACTTACGACACAGAAGTTTATGGTTCTTACCGTATTTTTCGTGGTGGCGGATTTTGTGACGTAGAAAGGAGCGTAATGGCAACGACACGCAGAAGAAGTCACCCATTAAAATTTAAAATTGACGACCTTGGATTTAGAATTGCGAAAAACAAATAGACAAGAACAACGACCCGCTAACAAGCATTTGGCTCAATGGCGGGTGACGTGGTTAATTGAACATTCTACCTCGCATCAACTTTTGTGGTGTATTGACAGTTTTGTGCTCCGAAATCCGCCACTGCGCCAAGCGCCAAAACGTTATCTACTATTTCAAAACCCAGCTATAACAATGAACCCAAGTCCCAAAACAGAAGTTGAATTAGAAAATTGGATGAAACTTAATTGTTACAATTTTGACAGTTATTCAATTAATGGAAATTTTATTTACGAGGGATTTGGAATTGAAAAAAATGGTTCTTTATATGTTTGGTACTACACTGAAAAGGGGAATAAAAATAATTTAGAAATATTCAGAACTGAAAGTGAAATAATAAAATATGCGTATGAAAAAATTAAATCGGACAAATGGGCTAAAACTCATTGTGTTGGATTTAATTATGACAAACAAAAAACGGACGAATTACTAAAAATTCTTACAGAAATGAAAATTGATTATCTACAAGACGAAATTCCTTTTAATAAAATTGCTTACCGAACTTTTGTTTTCGGTTGTGATATTAACAAAGTTATGGACTTACCAAAAAAATATATCGAAAGTCCAGATAATTAATAGAAACAGTAGATAATAACTAAGCTTTCGTTTTGTCTGCAAGACAAGAAATGAAAGCCCGTTGAACGGAAGCTCCGGTGGCTTTTCAAGAGCATTATGGTCCTCTTATGGGGATGTCGTTTTTAGAATTTAGAGGTACAAAGCAGTTTTTTAGAAGGACTGCTTTTTTTTGTGGCGTTGGGTAGCCTTTGGAAGTGGTTTCTGCGGGGTTTTACTGGCTGTAGAGTACAACTTCCCTTACCCGCAAAGGTTATTTCGCAGACAAAGGTTGGGTGACGAAAAGAAAGTCCTGCGGCGGACCGCGCTGCCCGAAAACGGCAATGGTCACTAGGTTTCCCTCCTTGCAGCACCGGCATTTATTGAGCAGCGTTTTGGGTGTGAAGCTTGATATTCCTTACTTCCATACAGCGCAGTCCGCAACCGTAGATCAGGCCGATGAGCAGTTTGTGTTTCAGGAGTTCGGCACTTTGAAGCATTCGCCAGATTTCTTCACGGCTTAAAATAGTGGGAAGTTTTTTGACTTTTGGAATCGCGGGAAGATGGAGGTAGCTGTAAGGCAAGCCTTCGGTTTTCAGCAAAAACCGCAGTCCGTAAACGGTATGTTTAAAGTACGACTGAGAAGGTGTTTTTGACCGCTGTTGAAGTTCAAAAAGGTAATCTTTGATGTCTTCCGGGTCTAATTCGGTAGGGACTTTACCGAAATGAAGCGCTAATGCTGCAACGTTACGGGAATAATTTTCGAAGGTACGCTTGCTTCTGCCCAGGATGGAGATATTTCTTTCGAAGCGTTGCAGAAGTTCGGCAAAACCGTTAACTTCGCTCGAGGCACGATTCAGGAATTTGTTCGTCCTTAAATCCTCCGGAGATTTTTTTTTGTAGCCATTTCATGAGTTTTTAAAAGGTTAATAAAAACAAAGTTACTAAAACGGCGAATGGGAAAAGCTACCGGAGGTTTAGTTCAACAGTGTATTTCTATTAGCGGGGTTGAAGTTTACATAATGATGATTTTCGCTAAATGTTCTTTTTGTTATATTTACAAAAACCAATTATAATAAGTCCCGCCAACATAAATACCCAACCGTTAGCTGTAATTCTAAAAAAAATCCCTCAATTAAGGGATTTCAATTTTATGTTATTCTTAGTTTAACCATTTTATCTGAATTAAATAACTTTTCTGTTATATCGTTTGGTAATCCTGTATAATTTGAAAAATCTTCCAAGGAATAAGCCAAATCATTTTTAAAAATATTTATTGCATTTTTTAAACAAGTAGGCTTATCTATATAAACTTCAATTGGTTCTTTTTTAGTATAACCATTTCTACTCATTTCAATTAAAAAATATTTATACTTATTTTCATCTAGGCATTTTAAATCCTTTGCTCTTCTTATAATTGAAGACATTGAAGTTAACCAATAATTTTTTAATTCACCTAAGTCATTAAGTCTAAGATTTCTTAATGTATTTTTTATTGATTTTTCAGGCATTAAAAATTCACTTGCAAATTGATTGGCTTCTTTTTCTTTATCTCTAAATGACGAAATCGGAAAATTATTCTCATTATGCATTAAAACATGCCCTAATTCGTGAGCAATAGTAAATCGCTTTCTATCATTAGAAAAATTTTTGTTAACAATAATAATAGGAAATCCCTTATCAGAAATAAATGAAACTCCGTCAAATTTTTCATCATCATCGATTTCATAAAGAATAATACCAACCGATTCTAATAATGAATAAATATTTTTAATAGGTTCATTTGCATCAACTTTCAAAATTCTTCTTGTATAATTAGCTATATATTCTGGAGAAAAACCATCATCAACATTTAACGGAGATAACGTAAAATCTGGCCATTCAATTGCCTCTGAAAGTTCATCAACTACATAACCAATTACTTTACATTTGTTTTCAAATTTCAGAATTTTAGCCTTGCTAACTGTTGCTCTTTTTCTATAGTTTGCATTTTCAATCGTGGAATTGATTTTACGATTGAAAAATTCGTCAGGAAAATCCAAAAAATCAATTATTTTCTTTTGGAGTTCTTCTGATAAAACGCCTAGTCCTTTCTCAAATTTAGATAGATTGGATTGAGAAAGACCTTGAATTTTACTTGATAACTCTGTTTGCGAGTAACCTCTAAATTCTCTTGCGAAAGTTAATTGTTTGTGGTTCATAGTGTTTTACTCATCTCAATAATTGCCAAAAGTAATCAAAGTGCTGCTGATTATTAATTAGCTTTCTTAATAGAAGTTTGTCCCTTCAACTTAGGAACAACTTCCTCAATTTCATTAATTTCAACTTTAGTAGAAATAGAAATATCATTTTCTATATCTTTCTCACCAATTGAAAAATTAACTTCTCCATCATCAATATAAATCAATTGTGGATTCACAAATTGTCCAAATCTATTTTTTTGATAACCAAAATACAAAATTGGCTCATCATTATAATCAGAATTTGAAAACAAATCTAAAACTTGGTTTTGACTTAATATTGATTGGACATTAATAGTTTTGATATTCATTGGTTTACCTTTTCCATTCAACTTTTTGAACAAAATAAGATAACCATTAGTTCTTAAAACCAATCTTTTATACCTACCGTAAAATGCTTTTTCTCCAAAACTATTGGAAAGAGATTCGGCAAAACTACTTTGCATTACACTAGCTTCAAAAGTTCTAGACCTATGTGAAGGCTGGAATGACGATAATACAATATTCGTCTTATCTAATGCAGTATAAAATACGTTAAACAATAGTTGTAGTTCTTTCTTTAACTCAACTTTACATTCACTTTCAGAAGCAAGTCTTCTTTTCCCTTGCATTCTTCTTGACAAATTATTATCTTTGTCGGACAAATCAGAAAAATTTAGTTCTGTCATAATTTTAATTATTTAAATGTGCAGCACTTTGAAAACCTAAAATCTCTGCTCCCAACAGAGATTTTTGTTTATACAAATATACGAAAAAAAATTGAGATTATATAATTTTTACACAATTTTGTATATAATTTTTACAAAAAATTGTATATTTAGGTAATGTTCCAAAAGTGTTGGAACCTTTTATTGATCAGGCATCAAGCAAGTTTTTTATTGCGAGTAGGTCAAATTTATGCTGTCCAAGAGGTCAGCATATTTATTTTTAGACCAAAAACCATAAAATATGAAACTCAAAATCTACACGTGTTCCAGATGTGTTGGTGAAAATTCCAAATTCATTAAATACGGAAAAACATCAAGAGGAAAACAGAGATACCAATGTTCGGGTTGCAAAAAAACAAGCGTACTTGATTACGATAATGCTGCCTGTAAAGAGGGAATCAATAAGAAAATTGTCCTTTTAACAAAAGAAGGATTGGGTATTCGCTCTACTGCAAGGGTGTTAAAGATATCACCAACGACTTTACTGAAAAGACTCCTAGAAATTTCTAAGGCAATAGAACCTCCAAGATTGTCATTTAATAAAGAATATCAGGTAGATGAAATATGCACCTATGTGAGGAGTAAATCAAACAGAATCTGGATTGCCTATGGTTTGGAGACTATTACTAAGAAAGTCGGTAATGTTCCAAAAGTGTTGGAACCTCTTATCCATAAGGCATCGAACAGATATTTTATTGTAAGATGGTCGAAATTATGCTGACTTAAAGGCCGGCATATTTATTTTTGGGCTTAATAGCACAATAAATTACTCCCTTAAAGCGCGCATTTTTGAAACCATTTAAAAAAGTCGGTAAAAAGTAATTCATATTAGATCCAAAATCGTCTTTTTTATTATTTTCGTAAAATAACTTTCATAGTTTTATGCTTTTTTGCTGCGTAAGGGTTTCGACACCTGATCAAAGAATTTCTACTCAAATCGACCTCTTAAAGGAAAATGCTGCTACAAGATATTAACTGATGTGGAGGATGGGCTGAACAAAATGCTTTCATTCCTACGTCCCGGAGACATTTTGATAGTCTACAAAGCAGATAGAATTTTTTGCTCCCTCAAGAACATGATTGACCTTTTCGACCTTTTCAATAAAAAGGAGGTCAAATTCAAGAGCATTACGGAATCGGCCTTCGATACTACGACCGCCAATGGAAAATTTTTAATTCAAATTTTCGGTGTCGTAGCAGAGTTTGAACGGAATCTGATAAGTGAGAGAACTAGGGCGGGTTTGGAATGGGCAGGACGCAGAAATAAGTTCCTCTGTGGTCCGACGAAGGGATAAGGCAAAGAATCTTTGGAAAAATATCAGCACGCCAAACACTTATACGAAAATAAAAATATTCTAATTGATAAGGCATGTGTGTGTTGTAAGCTCCCCCGAAAACAGTACGGTTTAAAAGTATAAAATTAATTAACTTTAAATCGTAATTAAGACAATGAAAAAGAGCACATTTAGTCCTGCAAAGATTGCAGGTGTTTTAAAAGAGTTTGCTTCAGGCCGTAGTGCCGAGGAGCTGGCAAGGGAGAATAGCATCAGCACAGCTACCTTATATAAGTGGCGCCAAAGGTACAATGGCATGGAAGCCAGTGAACTCAAGCGAGTAAAAGAGTTAGAAGAAGAAAACGCAAGGCTAAAGCGTATGTACGCTAACCTCGCAATGGAGCTTGACGTGGCTAAATATATTATTGAAAAAAAGCTTTAAAGCCTTGTCAGAAACGGGAGATTGTCGTGGAGATTCATGAGCTCCGTCCGAAGGATTCTGGCAAGGCTTTACGAGTACTTAAACTAAGCAGAAGCAGTTTTCATTACCGCTCACTTAAAGATGATTCAACGGTGATGATGGAGCTTGAACAGCTTACGCAGAGCCATCCTAGAGAGGGTTTTTGGAAGTATTATTACCGTCTGCGCAACCGTGGCAAAAAAATCAATCATAAGCGGCTACACAGGGTTTATAAGGAAATGACGCTTCCTTTGCGACGCAAGGTAAAGAAACGGCTCCCTGCCAGAGTAAAATCACCTTTGGAGGTGCCGCAAACATTTACTCACACGTGGAGTATTGATTTTATGAGCGACGTACTAGCAAGTGGAAGAAAGTTCCGCAGTTTTAA
>JAEWIE010000008.1 GCA_023387375.1 Bacteroidota bacterium
CAAACATCTTTTGTTTGCGCTTTTAGTGGTCATCGTTTGGGGACTTAATTTTATTGCCATTTTTGTAGGTTTAAAGGAGCTTCCTCCTTTTTTGTTTTGCACTATTCGTTTTGCAATGTCTGCAATTCCATTTGTGTTCTTTTTCCCTAGACCCAAAGCGCCCATTCTTACTCTTGTTGCTTTTGGCCTATTTAACTTTGCCATTCAGTTTGGACTCATGTTTAGTGGCATTTACTTTGGAATGTCGCCAGGACTTGCCTCCCTTATCGTGCAAGTACAGGTATTCTTCTCGATCGGACTTGCTTATTTGCTTTTTAACGAAAAACCTGGGATCATTAAAATTATTGGATCGCTCATTTCCTTTGTAGGGCTTGGTATCGTGGCCTCAAAAGTAGGAGGCGAAGTGACTCTCATTGGTTTGCTGCTCACCGTTCTTGCCGCGCTATCTTGGGCACTAGGAAATATTTTCACAAAAAAGGTGAATGCAGACTCGCCCTTGGCTCTTGTGGTTTGGGGGAATTTGATTGCCCTTCCTTTTATGGCCACAACTTCGTTTTTGATCGACGGTCCTGAGCTTATTTTGGAGTCATTTCAGAACATTTCATGGGTGACGATTGGAGCTATACTTTATGTCGTTTATTTCTCCACGCATTTAGCCTACGGACTTTGGGCATTTTTGATGAACAAGTACGCCACTGCGGTTGTGGTTCCGTATACTCTTTTGATACCTGTGGTTGGATTCCTAAGTTCAGCTCTGTTTCTAGGGGAAGAATTGACGCCTTGGAAGCTTAGTGCTTCGGCCTTTATCTTAAGCGGCCTTGTTTTTAATCTTTTTGAAAAGAAGATTCGTGCCTTTATAAAAAAGTAGTCTGCAAGTATAGATGCATTCTAAGATTTTAAAAAAATCCGTTCGAGCGAACGGATTTTCTAGATAAATACATCTCATTTTTTTAATTAAACAACAACAAAAAAGAGAAGCCGACGGTGCTTCTCTCTAGATTTTATCTTCGATATTTGATGATTTCGACTATGGGAAAATGAATTTTCATTTGATTTTCTTTTTCGAATACATTTCAAAGATAGAAAAAAAAAGGAAAGTCTACATGAATTGAATGTTAAGATTCACGTCTTATCCACAAAATTTTGTGGATTAATAAAAGGATGACCCACTTAAAAACAGCAAAAATGGTCTATAGCTTTTCAGCTACATACTTTGCCGTGCGAGACTTTTTGTTTTTTGCAAGTTCCTCGGGTGTACCTGCGAAAACCAGCTCACCTCCGTGTTTACCCGCTTCTGGACCAATGTCCACAATATAATCGGCTGACTTGATTATATCGGGTTGGTGTTCAATTACCATCACGGAGTGACCCAGTTCAATTAACGCTTGAAGGGAAGTAAGTAGTTTTTGGATGTCGTGAAAATGCAGTCCCGTAGAAGGTTCATCAAAAATAAATAAAGTTTTGTCCGTCGTGTATCCTTTCACAAGAAAAGAGGCTAACTTAATACGCTGCGCTTCCCCACCAGAAAGGGTAGAGGAGCTTTGTCCTAGTTGCAAGTACCCAAGACCTACATCTTGCAGTGGTTTTAATTTGGTTACGATTTTGGTTTCCTCATTGTCTTCGAAAAACTCGATCGCTTCGTCCACCGTGAGATGAAGGATGTCAGAAATGTTTTTGTCGTCAAATTTAACCTCGAGAATCTCTTGTTTGAATCTTGAACCTTTGCAAACTTCGCACTCAATTTCAATGTCTGCCATAAACTGCATGGACACATTGATCACTCCTTCTCCTTTGCACTCATCGCATCTACCGCCGTCTACGTTGAACGAGAAATGCTTGGTTTTATACCCCATCATCTTGGAAAGCTTTTGCTTGGCAAATAACTCTCGAATGTCATCGTAAGCTTTCAGATAGGTCACAGGATTAGACCTAGAAGATTTTCCAATTGGGTTTTGATCAATTAGTTCTAGGTTTTTTACTAATTTCTTAGGAAAGCTTACACTGTCATAATCGCCCTGTTTTCCGCCATGTCCAAGTTGAATTTGAATATCATTCTTTACAATCTCTTTCATGAGTGTGGATTTTCCACTACCCGAGACTCCCGTAATGACCGTAAGCATTTCAAGAGGAAGATCCACATCCATGTTTTTCAGATTGTTTTCCCGAGCTCCCCGAACCTTCACAAATTCTTTAGGCTCTCTTCTTTTTGCCGGAACTTTGATCTCAAGTCTTCCGGTTAGGTATTTTGAAGTCAAGGTATCCGCGTTTTTTAGGGCAGTAAAATCGCCTGCAAAGACAAGTTCGCCTCCCAGGTAACCCGCCTCAGGACCAATGTCAATAATATAATCCGCAGCGCGCATGATGTCTTCATCGTGTTCCACGACAATGACAGTATTGCCTAAATCTCTAAGGTTTTTTAAAACCTGAATTAGGTTTTCGGTGTCTCTTGAGTGGAGTCCGATAGAAGGCTCGTCAAGTATGTAGATCGATCCTACAAGGGAGCTTCCAAGGCTTGTCGCGAGATTAATTCGCTGACTCTCCCCTCCCGAAAGGGTGTTCGAGGTTCGGTTTAAATTTAAATATCCGAGTCCTACTTTTAAGAGAAAATCGATTCTCGTACGAATCTCATAGAGAAGTCTTTTGGCTACTTCCTCATCGTACTCGTTTAGTTTAAGGGATTCCATAACCACATGGAGCTCATCCAGGGGTAGGGAGATGAGTGATTGAATGGAATGGGAGTCTACTTTGACCCACTGCGTTTCTTCTCTTAATCGAAGTCCTTCACAGGTAGGGCAAAGTGTTTTTCCGCGATAACGTGAAAGCATCACGCGGTATTGAATTTTGTATAGATTTTCTTCCACCATGGCAAAGAAATGATCAATGCTTGGGAAGTTCTTTGAACCGTCTCCTTTCCACAAATAGTTCTTTTGCTCTTTGGAGAGTTCATTGTAGGGTTTGTGAATCGGGAAGTCTTTTGCTTTTTTGATGAATTCTCTCTTCCATTCACTCATGCTTTCTCCTTTCCAGCAAGCTACCGCATCTTCGTAGAGAGAGAGGCTTTTGTTTGGAACGACTAAATCCGGATCGATGCCGATCACTTTTCCGTAGCCCTCACAGGTAGGGCAGGCTCCTAACGGATTGTTAAAGCTAAAGAAATGAACATTAGGTTCGATGAATTCAATGCCGTCTAATTCAAATTTATTAGAGAATTCAAAGACTTCTTGCGTCTGGGTGTTTTTAAGGGAAAGGCTTCCTCTTCCTTCGTAAAAAGCAAGTTGAATGGAGTCCGCTAAACGCTGCAAAAAACTTTCTTCCTCGTGATAGAAAAACCGCTCAATCACTAAGTTGACTTCCATTTTAGGCTCAGGTACAAATCCAAAGCTTTCAAGGTCTTCTATTTCCACTACATTTCCATCGACTTCGAGACGGTTGAATCCCGAGAGTTTCAAGGTTTTTAAAACTTCTGTGAAATCATCTTTACTGAAAATAAGGGGGACACGAAGTAGAAATGGAGTTTCTTTTTCTTGGGTTTTTAGAAAGTCAATAATGCTAGTGACCGTATCTTTCGTGACCTCACGGTTTGAGATCGGTGAGAATGTTCTTCCAATTCGAGCATAGAGTAGCTTCAAGTAATCGTAGATCTCAGTAGATGTGCCCACAGTAGATCGAGGATTAGAGGAAATTACTTTTTGCTGTATCGCAATGGAAGGGGCTAGTCCCTTGATATCATCAATTTTGGGTTTTTCAAGTTTTCCCAAAAATTGTCTTGCGTAGGAACTTAGACTTTCCACGTATCTTCTTTGACCTTCGGCATAAATGGTATCAAAGGCAAGAGAAGATTTTCCACTTCCGGAAACGCCCGTAATCACCACAAGTTTATTTTTAGGAATCAGAACGTCAATATGTTTGAGATTATTAAGATGGGCATTTTTTACAAAAAGTTCCTTCTTAATATCTATCGTATCAGGTGTTTTCATGTTGAAATTTGGAGAGCACAAAATTACGGAAAAATTTTTGCCTAAAGGAGGGAAAGAAGGGTAAGAATCTTGGACGTAGTTCTTGAAAGCGATCTCCTTATAGGTTTCAACAATTTAAATTCAAATTTCCATAGATAAATAGTGTTTATTTCATGGCTCGATTGCGAAAAACATAATTATATTTGCCTGCGAAATTGCTCAAAACACCCATAGATAAACTATTTTGAGTAATTTGTTAGATTATATAATTTTAGATTATTTGTCAAAATTTTACATTTATGAAAAGATCCAGTATCGCGATTTTTGCCCTTTTTGCTTCAATCTCTCTCTTCGCACAAACGAAAGAAGCGGAATTAGAAGAAGTTTCCATTGAAGGAAAATTCATGTCGCTTCCCTATAAGACGCTGAATGAAAATATCGTTGTATTAACGAGAGGGGAAATTGAAAGTTCACCTGCGCAAAGTCTGGAGGAAATTCTTCAGCAAACCTTAGGACTTGATGTGCAGCGTCGGGGAGTGTCAGGGGTGCAGTCCGATATCTCCATTCGTGGAGGATCTTTTGAACAGTCTCTTATTTTGATTAACGGAATCCGCATGAACGATGCGCAAACAGGGCACAATTCCTTTAACATACCTGTAGATTTAGAGAATGTAGAGAGAATAGAAATTGTAAAAGGCCCTGCGGCAAGACGCTATGGAAACAATGCATTTGCGGGCGTAGTCAATATTGTTACTAGGACAAATGACACTGACCATGTGCGAATTAAAGCGCAAGCTGGTGATTTTTCGTCCTACGGTCTTAGCGCCAGTGCGACGCTTGGAAGTGAGAAATTCCGTCATCTAATCCAAGCCTCGACAAACGCATCAGAGGGATATAGGCACAATACGGATTATAAAATCCAAAATATTTTTTATCAAAATGAACTTCGGATTCCAGAGGGGAAACTAAAATTTCAAGCGGGCTTTACCCAGAGAAAATTTGGAGCTAATGGGTTTTATGCCTCGCCCCTTGCGACCGAACAGTACGAAGAAACGCAGGCTTCTCTTGTAAGTATAGGACTTGAGAAAGCGGTAGGGAAAGTCCAACTAAAATCAAATGTATTTTGGCGTCGAGGACAGGATTTGTACTTGTACAACCGAGCGAAGCCTGAGGGCTATCGAAATATGCACATAGGCAATACGTATGGGGGAGAAATAAATGCAGCAGTCCCCTCGAAACTAGGGTATTCAGGTATTGGAATCGAACTAAGACAAGAAGATTTAGCCAGTAACAACCTAGGAGCAAGAAACCGTTTCTTAGCACAAGGATTCTTTGAACATCATTTTTCCTTCTTCGAAAATAAATTGCAAATCGTCCCTGGAATCACCTGGGCAAATTATTCAGGTGTGGGATCCTTCTTTTATCCAGGAATGGATTTAGGATATAATTTTAACGATCACCATAAACTCTATGCAAACGCTGCAAGGGTGCATCGAATTCCTACGTTCACAGATTTGTATTACGTAAGTAGTAACGAAATCGGAAATCCCGATTTAAGTCCGGAGAATGCATTTAGTTATGAAGTAGGATATCGCTATTTGCACGGGGGAGTTCTTGCCAAAGCGAGCGTCTTTGGAAGGGAAACAAAAAATGGAATTGACTGGATCAAAAATGAGGTTTCCGATCCGTGGGTGGCTCAAAACGTCGGTGAAATTTCAACGCTTGGATTCGAGGCGGAGTTTTCCGTAAGACCCAATCGATTTGTAAAGTCTTATTCTCTTGGGTATACCTACTTAAATCAAGAGCTTGACACCAAGGCGGACCTATCTAAATATGTTTTAGATCATCAGCGTCACCAGCTTATTGGAACCCTTGAGAATCAATGGACCAGAAAGCTTTCGAGTGAATGGGTATATCGTTTCCAATCAAGAGCGAACGGATATAGCTATCATCTTTTGGATGCGAAGGTAAATTACGAGCTTCGCGCAATGAATCTTTTTCTGCTTGTACAGAATTTGACCAATACGGATTATCATGAAGCCTTTGGCGTACCGATGCCAGGTCGTTATTTTGGAGTAGGGGCAAGTGTAAGGCTTGATTTTAAATAAGGGAATCGAACAAAAATTTTGTATTTTTGCCTCCATGAAAAAATTCACTCTCTTCTTTGCTTTTTTCTGGGCAGTTTCGCATCATGCGCAGCTCTCGAGTTACAATTCTGTAAGTCTGAATTACAAATTTCACCCTAAATTTTTTGTTTATGGAGAACTTCAATCTAGAGGAATCGAGGATTTTTCGTATCCCGATTATTATGAGATTAAGGGAGGACTAGGGTATAATTTATCTTCCAACCACAAACCTTTGCTGGGGATCGGACGATATGCTACGTATTCTGAGCATAATTTGGACAAAGAAGAATTTAGAATTTGGCTGCAAGACGTTGTGAATTTGCAAAAAGGAGTGGTCAAGTTTGAAAATAGAGTAAGAGCAGAGAAAAGCTGGTTCTACGAACCCGACCTCGATAAGAAAAGCGGAAGAACAAGATTTCGTTACCGTTTAAATGTATCCGTACCCTTAAACAGTAAGAAGGTTGAACCTGGAACTCTTTCTGTCAATGCATACAACGAGGTCTTTTTTACGCCTTCCAAAACAGAGCATGCCTTCTCTCGAAATCGTTTGTATAGTGGACTAGGGTATCAAATAAACGAAACCATTGGCCTTTCAGGTGGCTATATGTGGCAACGAGAATTCGCCTCCAAAGGAAATACGAACATAAATTTCGTTTATCTCGCCCTCGGGATTAATCTTGATTCGACGGACGATGAAAAAGACTATAGCAATTCAAGCACGGATTAAGCCTTTTTTTAATATTTCGCAATTAAGTACCTGTAGGCATTGTGGTACTTTTGAAGTCTTTTGAAATCGTGAGAACTCAGCTCGTTAGGATAACGCGTAAGATCCATATTGTCTCTTAAATCGTTTAGTTTGACCGAAATGGCAAGGGGAGAGGCTTCAATTCGTAAGATAAAATCACTATAACTTTCGTCGGGATCCATTTTGCTTAAGCATTCTACAGCAAAAAGGATATCGTCTGGAAAACCGACGCTTTTAAGATACTCCAAATTGTACTCGGGGCAGTCTTCGACTACATCGTGAAGTGCTCCCACAATTTTTTCATCGAGTGTTCGCCCGGCGGTGGATACTCTTAAGACGTGGGCGATGTAGGGTGCACTATAGCGGTCGGTTTGACCTTTGTGTGCTTTATTAGCAATCTTAATTGCTTTGTGTAATAATTCTTGTTTTGTCATGTAGTTGAAGGTTCCTAGAAGTAAAATTAAATATTATTTTGGTTTTGAACAAAAACTAATTGTGTCAATTATTCTTGATAAAATAGGGGCAAGGGGGCTAATATTTAAATCTTATTAAGTAGTTTTGAACTCAAAAAGTTAATTTGCTATGAGTTTATCGCCGGAAGGCCAAATAATATTTAACAAGCTTTGTCAAGAATTAAGCATGGACGGGTTTAAAAGACTTAGTGAAACTTCGTTTTA
>JAEWIE010000046.1 GCA_023387375.1 Bacteroidota bacterium
TTGATTTCCAATGGCTTTAATTCCTTTCACAGAAATAAATTCTTCTACTTCTATTATTTCTTCTTCTCTTTGTTTGCCTTTTTCAGGTGCAAACTTAAGGGTTGCTGTGGCGCTGGCCCCTGTAAAAACATGTTCGATAAACGATTTTGGATGCTCGGAGGGCATAAATTGCTGAACTCCCGAGACATTATCAAAAAGGAATCTTTTCATGTAATAAATCTGTTTTTCGCCATCATAATAAATGCAGTTCACAGCCTTTGTCGGATCCCATTTTTCGAGCACCAGATACTCGTCATCAAAACGGTTCATTAAATCGAAAGAAACAAGTCTAGCTTCACCTTGAGAGTTAATGGTTAAGATTTTATCTTCCCCTTTGAAATTCCCCAGGAACTCACCTCGATGATCTACATTCAAACGCCTTACGGTAGAATCAAACCAAATCTTTCTTGGAGCGAGAGTAGATACACCCTCTTCTTTTAACTCCACTTTTTTCACGACGTATTTGGTCACCAAATTTCCCTTTGCATTCCGCCCTTTAATGGCCAGATCTGAGAAATCGATATCGATCTTATTCTTGCGAATTCTAGCATTCGGTTTTAATACCACACTAACGGTTTCTGCTTCTCCGTTCGGATTCGCTGAAAAATAAAGCATTTCAGAGCCCTTTTGATCAGAAGCAAGTGGGTAATCCGTGTTTCGTGTGACGGCTGTCACTGCAAATCGTTTCATAAAATAGGGTCCCAATTTGCCTTGTCGGTAAATCATATTGTATACCGTTCTTTGGTCATTTTTCTTCCATATACCCACATGCAAGATATCGCGACCTATAAACGTTTTCGCCTCTACTTTTACCACTTTCATTGTCCCGTCTTTACGGAAGACAATAATATCGTCAATGTCTGAACAGTCAAATAAGTACTCGTCCTTGCGAAGCGAAGTACCAATAAATCCTTCTTCTCTGTTTACATAGAATTTTTCATTTGCAACCGCTACTTTGGTGGCATCAATCGTATCAAAAATGCGAATCTCCGTTTGACGTTGACGCTCTTTTCCATATTTCTTTTGAATGCCTAGGTAATAATCAATTGCATATGGAATCAGATTCTCTAAATTATACTTGCATTTCTCAATTCGCTCCTCAAGCGATGCAATGGTTTCTTTAAATTTATCTAAGTCGAAGCGAGAAATTCGTTTAATTCGAATTTCAGTAAGCTTTAAGATGTCCTCTTGAGTCACAGCTCTTAATAGGTGCTTCGTATGCGGTTTAAGGCCAGTATCAATTGTCTGTAGAACTTCTTCCCATGTATTTACCTCTTCAATATCATGGTAAATCCGATTCTCGATGAAAATTCTCTCGAGGGATGCAAAATGCCAACTTTCTTGAAGTTCATGAAGTTCAATTTCGAGTTCTTTCTTTAAAAGAGAAACCGTATGATCTGTATTACGACGAAGAATTTCGGAAACCGTTAAGAACATCGGTTTATCCCCTACAATGACGCAAGCATTAGGGGAGATTGAAACTTGGCAATCCGTAAATGCATAAAGTGCATCAATGGTCTTATCCGGAGATACATCGCTATGAAGGTGAATTAAAATTTCAACCGTATCAGAAGTATTATCCTCAATTTTCTTAATCTTAATTTTCCCACGTTCTGTGGCCTTGACAATACTATCAATTAAATCCCCCGTATTCTTTGAGTAAGGCAGCTCCGTAATGCTCAGAATGTTCTTTTCTTTGTGGATAATGCGAGCTCTTGCTCTTACTTTGCCTCCTCTTTCACCATCATTATATTCAGAAACGTCTAGCATTCCACCTGTAATGAAATCGGGAAATATTTGAAAGGATTTTCCTTTCAAATAAGAGATGGAAGCTTGAATTAATTCGTTAAAATTATGCGGTAAAATCTTGGTAGACAATCCTACTCCAATCCCTTCTACTCCTTGTGCTAAAAGCAAAGGGAACTTTACTGGAAGATCAATGGGTTCGTTATTTCGACCGTCATAAGATTTTGCCCACTGTGTGGTTTTGGGATTGAAAACCACCTCTAGAGCAAAAGGGGTAAGTCTCGCTTCTATATACCTCGCTGCCGCAGCAGAGTCTCCCGTGAATATATTCCCCCAGTTCCCCTGCGTATCAATTAGCAAATCTTTTTGTCCAATCTGAACCATTGCATCCGTAATGGAAGCATCCCCGTGAGGGTGATACTTCATCGTGTTTCCAACAATGTTGGCTACTTTGTTGTAACGACCATCCTCCAATTCTCGCATGGAGTGCATAATGCGTCTTTGAACGGGTTTGAACCCATCAAAAACGGAGGGAATAGCCCTATCCAAAATCACGTACGATGCGTAATCCAAAAACCAATCTTTGTAAAGACCGGAAACTTTCTTTAAGCTTTCTCCTTCGTTTAACTGTTCTTCTGTCATTCGTTTTTAGGCTTCAATATGGCCACTGATGTCTGATTATTTTGTTCTTTGTTCCCTCACCGATCGTATTCTAAACGACCACTTCATCTTCTAGTTGTGCTTTCTTCTCAATGTCAGGATCTTCTACTACGAGGTTCTCAAGTATGAAATTTTGACGATCTGGAGTGTTTTTACCCATGTAAAATTCGAGTAGTTGCTCAATGGTTTGGTCTTTCCCGAGCACCACGGGCTCAAGTCGAATGTCCTTCCCAATAAAGTGTTTAAACTCGTCAGGAGAAATCTCTCCTAGGCCTTTGAATCGAGTAATCTCTGGATTCTTCCCAAGTTCGTTAAGAGCGTTAATTCTTTCTTGATCTGTATAGCAATAGCGAGTTTCCTTTCGGTTTCTTACCCTAAACAAAGGGGTTTGTAAAATATACAAATGTCCATTTCTAATTAGATCTGGAAAGAATTGTAGAAAGAAAGTAATCATCAGTAAGCGAATGTGCATTCCGTCCACATCGGCATCGGTGGAAATGATTACTTGATTGTATCTTAAATCTTCTAATGAGTCTTCAATATTAAGAGCCGCCTGGAGTAAGTTAAACTCTTCATTTTCATAAACCACGCGCTTGGTAAGTCCATAAGAGTTTAAAGGTTTTCCACGCAGCGAAAATACAGCCTGTGTTTCTACATCCCTTGATTTTGTAATGGATCCAGAAGCCGAGTCTCCTTCCGTAATAAAAATCTGGCTTTCGGCTTTGCGAACCGCCTTTTGGTCGTTATAATGTTGACGACAGTCTCTTAATTTTTTATTGTGGAGCGAAACTTTCTTTGCTCTTTCCCGTGCTAATTTTTGAATTCCTGAGAGTTCCTTTCTTTCTCTCTCCGAGACCAAAATTTTCCTCTGTACAGCCTCGGCCGTCTCTTGGTTTTGATGCAAATAATTGTCAAGTGCCTTTTTAAGAAAGTTATTCATAAAGCTTCGCACCGACTCCTTTCCTGGTTCCATATCATTGGAACCTAACTTTGTTTTGGTTTGAGACTCAAATACAGGTTCAATTACTTTAATAGAAACTGCCGCAATTATCGATTTTCGAATATCAGAGGCCTCGTAGTTTTTATTCAAAAACTCACGAATCGTCTTCACATAAGCTTCTTTAAAAGCACTTAAGTGAGTTCCTCCTTGCGTTGTATTTTGTCCATTCACAAACGAAAAATAGGTCTCTGACTGCGATTTGTCACTATGGGTGATCGCAATCTCCACATCTTCGTCCTTTAAGTGAATGATAGGGTATAAAATCTCTCCTTCAATTTCTTCTTGTAGTAAGTCTTTTAATCCATTTTCAGAGTAGAACGTCTCCCCATTAAAGATGATTTTTAATCCTGGATTAAGATAGACGTAGTTTCGAAGCATTCGTTCGATGTATTCCTTACGGAATTTGAAATTTGGGAAAATCTCATGGTCTGGCACAAATGATATTTCTGTCCCCGCTCTTTCTGTACTAGGCTCAATAGGCAAATCGTGCGTAATGGTTCCTTTCGAAAAAGTAGCTTCTTTCACTTGCGAGTCTCGAATCGATCGTACACGGAAAAAATCAGACAAGGCATTCACGGCCTTGGTTCCCACCCCGTTTAGACCGACCGATTTTTTGAATGCTTTCGAGTCGTACTTCCCTCCTGTATTCATTTTGGAAACAGCATCTACTACTTTTCCAAGGGGTATCCCACGACCGTAATCTCGAATAAAAGCTTTTCCTTCGTCAATCTTAATTTCAATTCTCTTACCCGATTTCATTACAAACTCATCGATCGAGTTGTCAATAATTTCCTTAAGAAGAATATAGATACCATCGTCCGCGGAAGAACCGTCTCCCAATTTTCCAATGTACATACCCGGTCTCTGGCGGATATGCTCCTGCCATTCCAGTGTACGGATGTTATCCTCGGTATATTGAACTTGATTATTTTCTATCATAGTTATTAAATCAATTCTAAAGTAGCTTGAAATAGGCAAAAACCATCTACTAGCCACTAACTTCCAAAAATAATGAATTGAAAACGAAATCTAAAATATTGTGGAAAAGTTTTGCCAATTTGCTCTAATCTATAGCAAAGTTGACTAAAAAAAAGACCCATTATTCGCCTAGATTTCCTCCTCAGAGGAATCTTGCTTTTCTGTACAGCGTAAAACCGAATCTGAACTTAGAAAAGAAGGCTGGTCTTTTTGTATTCTATATATCTTATATAGGATAAAAGGAATCGACAAAAGCCAAGGTCCGAAAACTAAGCCCATTGCACCAAAAAGTTGAAGTCCTAACAATACACCAAATACAGTAATTAAGGGATGAATGTCCGCCATTTTCTTTAGGAGCGTAAAGCGAAGTACGTTATCAATTCCGCCCACAAAAACAAAGCAATACAGAGCCAATAAAAGCCCCTCGTGAAGGTCTCCTGTCGCAATTTGATACACACTTACCGGAATCCAGATAAGCATCGTTCCCACGACAGGGATCACGGATGCAATTGCAGTCAAGAGGCCCCAAAAAACGGGCTGAGGTACGTCAAACAAACTATAACCTAAGACCGCGATCGCTCCCTGACTTAACGCTAAAATAGGAACACCATAGGCATTGGAGCGAATAAGGGCTAAATTTTCTCTAACAAAATAATCTTTGGCCGCAGGGGAAAACGGAAGCGCCTCTTTTAAATCCCTTTCCATCTCGCGATTGCTAGAAAGCATAAAATACAAAATGAAAAGCGCCACAAAAATATTGGCGAAAAACTGCCCTACCCAATTTAAGGTCGAGGGAATATACCCTAGAACTTTATTTACAATCGCCAGAATTTGATCTTGACTGATTGAAAAATCGAAACGCTGGATGAGTTCATTGTTTTCGAAGTACGTAATTACGGGATTAAAGCTTTGAATCATTTTCTGCGGATGCTGAACAATTTCATTTATTTTGGGAATCAGGAGCTCTAACATGAGCCAAATGGGAACACCAAAACACACAATGATCAAAAATAGCATTAGCCAAATGGAAAGCTCTTTCGGCCAATGATACTTTTCAATCCACTTGAGAAAAACACCGCGACAAACGACGTAAAGTGCAATGGACCCCAAAAGACCCGTTACAAAATACTTTAGTTCAAAAAGGATAAAGCAAAGCAATAAGATAGAACTAATCACTAATGCTTTTTGAATGGTTCTCTCTTTAAAAATAAGATTCATCGACCAAAAATTTATTCAAATTTACGCCAAAAAATTCATGAATCGATCGATTTCTTTAGCGTAGAACCCATTTTTCATAGGCTTCCATAAACGTCTTTAAAAATTTCTTCGTACCCTCGACGAGGCTTCCGTCTTTTTCAAACAGTTCACTTGCTTTTCCTATGTAGGCTTCTGGCTGCTGCATCATATAGACATCTAAAAATACCATCGATTGCCTTAGCACATGGTTGGCTCCAAACGCGCCGAGTGCACTAACTGAAACGCTTACCACAGCCCCAGGTTTTCCGGCCCATGCATTTTTACCAGGAGGTCTAGAGCCCACATCTAGTGCATTCTTTAAAGCGCTAGGCACAGCTCGATTGTATTCGGGCGTGAAGAATAAATATCCGTCAGCCTCTTTGATTTTCTTTCTAAAATCGACCCAAGGTTTGGGAGGACCACTTTTGTCAAGATCCTCATTGTAATGAACTAGATCTCCAATTTCAACGAGCTCTAATTCCAAATTCTTTGAAGCAAGTTCCATGGCTTGCAAAGCAACTTTCCGATTAAAGCTTTCTTTTCTTAAACTTCCGACTAGGACTGCAATTTTTTTTGGCATAAGATAGTAGTTTAGTGATTATTTCCTGTACGCTGCCCCAATTCTCACCAGCACCGTAAGGACTATAAAGATAGTTGCTATTTTATTAATAATCTCAATACCTAATAATAAAAAAAGAAAATCAGGTTTAGATATAAAAAAGGCTACCCCTTTCGATTGGGTAGCCTTAATCAATCTCTTGATTCCTATTCCTTACACATTAAATCTAAAATGCATAATATCTCCATCTTTTACAATGTATTCTTTTCCTTCCACGCCCATCTTTCCTGCTTCTTTTACCTTGGCTTCCGAACCGTAGTTTATAAAATCTTCATACTTAATAACCTCAGCGCGAATAAAGCCCTTTTCAAAGTCTGTATGGATAACTCCCGCCGCTTGAGGCGCCGTCCATCCCTTTCCAATGGTCCAAGCTCTTACTTCCTTCACACCAGCCGTAAAGTAAGTCTGCAACTTTAGTAGTTCATACGCTTTACGAATCAGGCGATTTACGCCAGGCTCCGTTAAGCCTAACTCTTCTAAAAACATTTGTCTTTCTTCAAACGTATCAAGTTCGTTAATATCTGCCTCTATTTGTGCTGCCAATACAACGACTTCCGCATTTTCCTTTTCTGCCATCTCCTCGATTTTCGAAATCCATTCGTTCCCATTCTTGATCGAATTTTCATCCACGTTGCAGACATAAAGCACCGGCTTTTTGGTTAATAACTGCACATCGTCAACAATAGGTTGAGTAAGATCGTTTGTTTCGAACTCCCTCGCGTTTCGTCCACTTTCTAAAAACTCTTGCAGTTCTTTTAGGGTTTCATAAACAAGGATATCTTCCTTCTTGCCTGACTTAATGAACTTTTTCGCCTTATCCACCGACTTTGAAATTGTCTCGATGTCTTTTAGCTGGAGTTCAATGTCAATAATTTCTTTGTCCCTTAAGGGATCCACAGAACCTTCCACGTGAACAATGTTTCCATTGTCAAAGCATCGAAGGACATGAATGATAGCTTCACATTCTCTAATATTCGCGAGAAACTGATTTCCTAACCCTTCTCCTTTGCTTGCTCCTTTTACAAGTCCCGCAATATCTACAATTTCAACGACCGCTGGCAATACGCGTTCTGGCTTCACAAGCTTTTCAAGCTCCACAAGTCGAGTATCCGGTACAGAAACAGTTCCTAAATTAGGCTCAATCGTACAGAAAGGATAGTTAGCACTTTGCGCTTTGGCATTACTCAAACAGTTAAAAAGGGTGGACTTTCCTACATTAGGAAGTCCTACGATTCCACATTTCATATTTTTCGTGTATAATAGTGAGATTGGCCAAAAACCAAAGCTCTGGTTTATAAAATACTAAAGTGTGCAAAGATACGATTTTTACGCACAAAAAAAGCTTCAGTTTCCTGAAGCTTTCCTATTAAATCACTGGTAAATTACCAGTCTCTTCTTCTGTCTCCTCCACCTCTGTTGTAGCCACCGCCACCACCGAAGCCTCTTGGCTTCTGCTCTCTTGGTCTAGCTTCAGAAATGTTAAGTACTTTCTCTTTGAATTCTCGTTGGTTAAGCTCTTCAATCGCTTTTAGAGCTTCTTCGTTTTGTGGCATTTCAACGAATCCAAATCCACGGCTTCTTCCCGTTTCTCTGTCCATGATGATCTTTGCAGAGTCCACTGTTCCGTAGTTTTCGAAAAGTGCTTGTAACTCAGACTCAACTGTGTTGTAGTTAAGGTTTGAAATAAAAATGTTCATAATAAAAAAATAAATAGTGTTGATTAATTAAGTGGAAACCAACTAACGGACGTATGAACATTGATTGAATTTCTCTTTTAATAATTGGCTGCAAGATACAATTAAAATTTAATTGATGAAATTTTATTTCAACTTATTACTCAATTGATAATCAGTATAATTGCAGAACATATGGAGAGAGATTCCCCAACCGGTCCACCGATTTAAGAGCCACAGCGCTTAGTTTTTCGCCAGAACGATTCAAGGCGAGTAATTTTTCTTTTGTATCCCCGTCTATAATTTCATACTGCCACTGTTTTCCATATTGAGTATAAAGTACCCAATGGAAAACCGATTCACCTGGATTGGTATCCCAACGAAGTTTTACACTAGCATTTCCATTCAGCGAACTTTCAATGATAGGCTTTGTGAGTTTATCAGAAGGGATCCACGGAGACAAAGGAACCAATGCAGGATCTTGATATGCATTTTGAATTGCAGAGTACATCGCCCCATTCTTTAGTAGGCCATCTACACTGTAATGAATTTCTCCTGCATCATCCCCCAGTATTTGGCGTATGGTGCTCATCTGACCTCTAATTTCTGTAGGCTTATCCTCAACTCCCTTCACGCCAATGGTGTTGAGTCCTGGCCATAAATGTCGTTTTTTTGTGTTCTCGGACTCCCACCAAGTAAGCAGCGCGCTAAAGCGCTGCGGTCCTTCTTCTTTCCAATAAAGTTGCGGCGAAAAATAATCAAGCCATCCTTGGTTGAACCACAGTTTTGCATCAGCATAAAGTTCATCGTATTGACTGGTCCCACTAATACCAGCCGGATATCCTGGTTTCCATATGCCAAAAGGACTGATACCGAATTTGACCCATGCTTTTTGCGCTTTTATCTCCTCATAAATTCTTTTAATAAATTTATTAACATTCGCACGTCTCCAATCGGGCTTACTTAAAGAGCCTCCCGACTCAAGATAAGAAGCGTATACTTTTTGGTCAGGAAAATCCCTTCCTCCATTGTATTCTCTGTAGGGATAGAAATAATCGTCTATGTGGATCGCATCCAGATCATACCTTTTTACTAAATCCTGGATCACCTTTGAAGTATGATCTTGTACGGAGGGATCCGAGGGATCCATCCAGTACATTCCATTACGGAGTCGATAGGTTACTTTGTTCATAACGCTCGCCATGCTTTTGGAATTTAATTTCCCACCCGTCGTATGATGGGCTCTGTAAGGGTTCAGCCAAACATGAAGCTCCATTCCTCTTTTGTGCGCCTCGTTGATCCAAAACTCTAAGGGATCGTAATAAGGATTTGGGGCTTTTCCTATCTCACCCGTAAGAAAATAAGACCAGGGCTCAAGATCACTCTTGTATAACGCATCGGCCGAGGGGCGCGCTTGAAAAACCACTGCATTGAAATTGGCCTGCTTTAAGCGGTCTAGAATTTCGATTGCCTCCTTCTTCTGTTCAAAAACCGAAAGATTGTTTCTAGAGGGCCAATTAATATTAGCTACGGTGGCAATCCAAGCCGCTCTAAACTCTCGCTTTACGTCTGGAAGTACAATTTGGGGAACTTTCTTAGGTTTAGGCTCCTGCGGTTTTACTTCTTTTTGCACAATTTCTTTTTTTACAGGTGGTTGTTTGAGATCTTTCTTAGAGGCACAACCTATTAGAAAAAAAACGACCAAAACGACCAAAAACCACAATTTAGGGGAGAGATGCTTCATGAGGCAAAAATAATAGAAAAACCGAGTTGGTTGCGCATTTTAACACACTTTAAATATTTGAATTGTTTAGAGCTCTAGACTACAATTTTCAATTCTTATCCCAAAAAGAATCGTCCCAAAATAAATTTTGGGACGATTTCTATCTTTAACTCGTGAATCGCTTTAGGACTTGGCCATTCTTTCGTTTCTTTTTCTCTCTTCTTCCGAAAGCACTTTCTTTCTCATTCGAATGAAATTCGGAGTCACCTCAATGGCTTCGTCGGATTGAATATACTCCATACATTCCTCCAAAGAAAGTAGAATTTTTGGCGCAATATTTCCGTCTTTGTCTTTTCCTGAAGCTCGCATATTGTTTAACTGCTTCCCTTCTACAATATTAACTACTAGATCACCTGGTTTGTTTTGCTCCCCTACGATCATCCCCATGTACACCTCCTCACCTGGATCCACGAAGAAACGTCCGCGATCTTGAAGTTTTTCAATGGAATACGCGGTACAAGGTCCTTGGTTTTTGGAAACAAGCACTCCGTTTCCTCTTCCCGCAATCGTACCTTTGAATGGTTTATACTCTGAGAAACGGTGAGCCATGATTGCCTCCCCTGCCGTTGCGGTAAGCATTTGTGATCTGAGTCCTATTAATCCTCTTGAAGGAATTTCAAATTCTAAGTGCTGCATTTCCCCTTTAGTCTCCATAATTAGAAGATCCCCTTTACGCTGTGTGGCAAGGTCAATTACACGGCTTGCAGATTCTTCCGGTACATCCACCACCATGCTTTCATAGGGCTCGCACTGCACGCCATCAATTTCTTTCAGGATCACCTGAGGCTGACCGATGGTCATCTCATATCCTTCACGTCGCATGGTTTCAATTAAAACGGAAAGGTGCAAAATACCTCTACCAAAGACAAGGAATGTGTTGGCATCGTCCGTTTGTTGCACTTTGAGTGCTAGGTTTTTCTCAAGCTCTTTTTCTAGTCTTTCTTTTAGGTGGTTGGAAGTAACGTACTTTCCATCTTTCCCGAAGAAAGGGGAATTGTTGATCGAGAAAGTCATGTTTAGTGTAGGTTCATCAATTGAGAGCCTTTCCATGGGTTCAGGGTTCTCAAGATCTACAAACGTATCTCCAATCTGGAAGGCATCAAAACCAACAATCGCACAGATATCTCCTGCGTATACTTCTGATACTTTCTTCTTTCCTAGACCTTCAAAAACATAAAGTTCCTTTACCTTTCCTTTGATAATTTTTCCACCCTCTTGCGCTAGACCAATCCACATTCCTTCTTTAATCATGCCTCTTGTAATCTTTCCAATCGCAATACGACCTAAGAAAGAGGAATAATCAAGAGAAGTAACCTGCATCTGTACACTACCTTCCTCGGTTTTAGGCGCTGGAACATACTTAAGAATTCCATCCAAAAGCGGAAGAATTGAATCGCTAGGCGTAAGACTGGTATTAAACCACCCTTGTTTTGAGGAACCGTAGAACGTAGGGAAATCTAACTGTTCTTCGGTGGCTCCTAAATTGAAGAACAAATCAAACACATTGTCATGTACTTCTTCAGGACGACAGTTGTCTTTGTCTACTTTATTGATAACCACAATGGGCTTTAATCCAAGTTCTAATGCCTTTTGAAGTACAAAACGAGTTTGGGGCATGGGACCTTCAAATGCGTCTACCAAAAGAACCACACCGTCTGCCATCTTCAGTACTCTTTCTACCTCGCCTCCAAAATCGGCGTGACCTGGGGTATCAATTACATTGATCTTTGTGTCTTTGTAAGTGACAGAAATGTTTTTAGAAAGGATCGTGATTCCACGCTCTCTTTCCAAATCATTGTTATCCATGATAAGCTCACCAGATTCTTGGTTTTCTCTAAAGACACTGGTTGCATGGATGATCTTATCAACCAAGGTCGTCTTACCGTGGTCAACGTGTGCGATAATCGCAATATTTCTAATGTTTTGCATATTCAATTTTTGACGGCACAAAAGTAAGGAATCTTAATCAATTTGATAAAAAAAACTTAAAAAAATAATTTTTCCTTAATATTAAAATCCTAACCTTAAGGTTTCAGAAGCAAAATCTTCGAAATCATAACTATTTTTCAGCGTTTCACCCAATTGACTCGCTCCATTATCTAGCTCTTCTAAGACGGATTGTATAAAAAAGACCAGAATTAAATCTAGTCTTGAATTGTACTACTGAACTTCTGAATTTTTTTTCAGAAACTTCATATTAATATACTCCCATACCATAGGCAGAAGTGAGAGGCCAATAATTCCAAAGATAACTACCTCAAAATTTTGTTGTACGAAAGGAATGTTTCCAAAAAAATAGCCAAGTAGAGTTAATCCAACCACCCACACAAATCCTCCGATTACATTGTAGCGAATAAACGTAGAATAATGCATAGAGCCAATACCCGCCACAAACGGCGCAAAGGTTCTTACAATGGGAACGAAACGCGCAATAATAATCGTCTTAGGACCGTTTTTTTCATAAAAATCCTGTGTTTGCGCAATGTATTTAGGATTGACTAGGGGTTTTCCATTCACTTTCCAATTCAGCATCTTAAGACCCAGCTTCTCTCCAAGAAGGTAATTGCAGGTATCTCCAAGAATGGCGGCGGCTAGCAAAATCAATAGAACAAGCCACAAATTGAGATTTGCGGTTTCTCCCGTTGCGCCAATCACTCCTGCACAAAAGGTGCCGGCCGCAAACAATAACGAATCTCCAGGCAAGAATGGCATCACGACAAGACCTGTTTCTACAAATATAATTAGGAACAAAATAAGATAAATCCAGACTCCATAATCAATAATCATCGTGAAGAGATGCTGGTCTAAATTTAGAAAAAAGTCTAAAATCGTTTGTAAAAATTCCATAGCATTGTTATTACTGGTGCAAAAATACGCATTGGTTTTCCTATCTTACTATATTAGTATAATCTTTTATGAAATTTAACGTTTTATTTACAGTAAGAAGACTCCTTTCCTCTTTCTCATTCTGTGAGCCCTCTTCCTTTGCTAGTGGAAGCGCTCAGAACGGGATTATTTTCTAGGTTTTGTGAGAAATTAATTCAAGCTGGATTGCATTTTCGGGGATATTTTGGGGGTACAAAACACAAAACCCCCTTTCAGTAGGGGGTTTTAAGTAGGCCCATGAGGAATCGAACCTCAACCTAAAGAACCGGAATCTTTAATTCTATCCATTAAACTATGGGCCTCGAAAAATAGTGGCTTTTAGAAAGTGATTTTCACACCCCCTACCACTTGGGCGCCCAGTACTTTGTACCCTTTAAAGGTTTCGTACTTACTACTAAGAAGGTTATTTCCGAGCGCAAAAATACTGAAATTTTTATGAATCTTGTATTCTGCAGATAGATTTAAATCGCCGTAACCTTTTACTTTATCGTTTGTATTTTCACTCGCGCTTAAAAGCATACTACCCGGTACATCTGGGTTCGGTACTGGCGTAACTGCAAAGGAATTCGTCGTTCTTTGGGAAGCAAAAATTCCTTTAAAACCAAGGTGAAGCTTTTTATCCAGCATCGTGTACTGCGCCCCGATGGAAGCTTTCACTAGAGGCTTATTATACACCTCACTGTAGTTGTCTAAATCATACGATTCATAATTCACTTCGGCATCCAGTGCTAAGTTTGCAAGTGGAAAATAAGATACACTTGCATTTACTGTACTCAGCGTCCCATTGTCATACAAAGCAGAGAATGTGTTGGCGTAGTTGTATGCACTACGGTTAAGTGTATCGTTCGTATCAAAGATAGGATTTGCACCAAAGAACATTAAATCATTTACTTTTCCAAAACCTCCATTTAAATCGTATTTAAATTGTTGATCAAGATCTCCCTTTATCCCAAAATAAAAGTGGTATTTTGTTTCTGTCGGTTTAATTAATTGGTCTGAGACAAGGAAGGGATTTTCACTTAGCATCTCATTATAAGAGTTAAGCTCTAGCCCTCCATCAACGCCTGCATAAAATTTAAATTCTGAGCTTGCCGCTAGTAGAAGCTCCGCTTTAGGAAACCAATAGGTCTTGTTCGAAGTATCTCTTTGGAGTGCCATTCTATCGTTATATTTTGAACTAAGGAAAGAAAAACCAGATCCTACTCTTAAATAAGACTCTCCTTTTCGAAAGGTAAGTTCAGGACTAAGTTCAAAATTCAGAAATTGCCCATGGTTTTGGTTGAGAAGTGAAAATTCAGAATTCAAAGATTCAAGTCCTACACCTAAATCCGCATTCATTTTTAACTCACTAATAGGCAAACTAACGCCATGCTTTGAAAGATTGGCCGCAAGGGAGACTTGCGATTCTTTTGCATCAAAATGATCCGAAAGAAAGGAAGATTTTACTCTTACATCATTTAGTATCTCATTCGAATAGAAGTCATAGTATCCGTTTACCTTAAATTGCGTCACTTTTTGCTGAAGATCGACCGAACTATCTGGCTGCATTGCGTAAATACCATACAAATTGTAATCATCAAGTCCAAAATTGGCATTGATATTCAATTTTCCTTTTTCGCCATAGGAATTCAAATACGCTCCTATATTTGCGGCGCTTTGTTTAGAACTCCAAGCATAGTCCTTCTTCAGTCCACTTGTGGATAAGAAGTGTAGATCCGCTCCAAGTTCCAAATTGTCTTCAATTTTTGTCGAAAGGGTTCCATCCGCCAAAAATTTAGAATAATTACCATATCCTACACGAAAATAATTAGCCTGTTTATCGGCCTGAAAATCAGGTGCAATATCCGATCCCGCAATAGTAGAGGTCTGAAAATCCGATGCGGCGGGTACGTTCGTGATATCGTATTTCACGGGTACCGCTGATTTTTCTTCTGGAGGATAATTTTTAATGGTTTCTACAGACGTCTTCTTTTTCTCGATTTTCTTAACCTCGGGCTCACGTTTTTTCTCTAAGACTAAACGCTCCTCTTGAATTTGAGAAAAGACTGATACGGAGCTAACAAAAAGTCCGAGTACTAGTAGTTTATGAGTGTATTTATTCATTTTAATGTAAATCCGTTATGCGATTGTAATTCCTTATATTAAGGAAATCAAATTCTTTATTTAATTTGCTTTTTGGCTGCTTTTGCTTCTGCAACTACATCGGGAAAATCCGTATAGTTAGCAATAATCTGATCCAGTGTGTAACTTGCTTGGTAATTATCTTTTAAACCTATGTAATTTTTTGCCATCACTACAAGGGCTTTTGCTCCCCAATACTCTTCGGAGGCATAATTATTGGCTAGCTTAAAGATGGTTTCATTGGAAGACTTGTAGCTTTTCTCCTTGTTCTGGAAATAGGCTTTGGCATAAAGTGCCTCTGCAGCTACGCTGGCATTGGAAGAGCGCTCTAAAGGAGAATATGCGGTTTTCGCTTGTCCGTCTTTTCCACTTTGCAACAGGGCGCGAGCGTTAATCACTTTCGCACTTTCGAGTACAGCGGCTGAATTCTTTGTGTTTGCAAGCACAAGGTTTGCATAGGTCTGTGCTTTTGCAAGGTCGTTTTGTTTCGCATACAAGTTCATCAGTTGTACGTTAGCAAAAGCCTTCAAATTCACATTGGAAGATTTTGCAATTGCTTCTAAATAGCTCTTCGCTTCCTCAGTCTTACCTTGTGCTAAGTAGATCTGCGCAACCCTCGTTTGCGCCTCACCTTGGTAGTCGTTTTGAACCTGGGCAACTTCTTGCAAAACTACTAATGCTTTCGCCTGCTGGTTGGATTGATAGTAACTATCTCCTAATTCAAATTGGGCTTGGTAACGGGCGGCACCCGAAGGATTCTTTGTTAAATAGGTTTCATAAAGTGGAATGGCTTTCTTATAGTCCTTTTGGCTATAGAATCCCCGCGCAGCGCCAAGGGTGGCATCGTCTAGATCGGAGGCATTAATATTAACTCCCATGGAACTAGCAAAATTCTGGTATCCTTCCACATCTCCTTTTTCAATAAATAGAGGTCGGGCCACCAAAAGGATCTTCTCGGCATAAGAGGAATCTTTGTAGCGCTCAGCAAGGGATTTTAATCGATTAAGAGCCTCAGTATCTTTGCCTTGATCCATTTCGTTTTGGGCAAGATAGATGGACGCATTTGCGACTAAATCAGAATCTGCACTTTGTTTGATTACTCGATTGAAATATTCATTTGATTTCCCATATTCTTCATTGGAAGCATGGGCCACTGCAATTTCGTAGAGTGCATCGTCTGCGTAATCCGAATCCGGGTACGTTGAGGCAAGAGAACTTAAGGTCTCAATTTTCCCGACCGAGTCTCCTTTAAACCCAAGTGCCATCCCCTTTTGAAATAGAGTATAGTCGTTGGCATTGTTTGTCTTGTCGTAAATTGCAATCGCCTCATTCAATTGGTTATTCGCGTAGTAGGTATCTGCTAGTCGTAGTTCTGCATCGTTTTTGAAGGCCTCGCTTGGATTCTGCAAATAATTTTTGAAGTGCTCCTGGGCTCTTTCAAATTTGCCCGACTTAAAATAAGCATATCCAAGGTCGTATTCTAATTGTGGTTTTTCAGGAAAATCCTCAGACACTAAACTCTCAAAACGAACGATTGCGGAGGGGTAATTTCCTTTTTGGTAATAAGTTTGGGCGAGCCAGTACAAAGCTCTATTCCTAAATTCAGGATTTAAATGAAATTCTAAGCTTCGTAGAAAATAGGCTTCTGCCTCATCTAAATTCCCCTTGTTAAACTCTTCGGTCCCTAACATATAAGAAACCTCTTGGTCCACTTTGTCAATTTCAGGCGTGGAGTTCGGCAATTTATCGATCGCGTCTAAAGTTTCTTTGAAACTTCCCGAGTAGAGATAAGACTTCACAAGCAATTTCTCCATTTCAGAAGTACTTGCGTCCTGTGGATACAAATTAATATAGCTTTGAATTACTTTGGGAGGGGCTTCAAACGGGTTCCCAAGATCGTAACTCAACTTGGCATATTGTTCATGAGCAAGCTTTTGCACTTTAGGATCGTAGGTCATTTGGTAGGCAGAGCGAAAAGCGGACAGCGCCTCTTTCTTTGCATCGGTTTGCAAATAGGCGTTTCCTAATTGATAGTAGGCATTTTGCGCAAGTGCGGAATTGGAATTAATTAGTCGATTGTAATAGCTAACTGCTTCTCCATACTTTCCTGCCTCCGCGCTAACAAAACCCATCTCGTACAAATCACTCTCAGAAGGATTCCCCTGAGAATCGAGGTACATTTTTAAATGAGGATAAGCCTCTGCGTACTCCCCTTTCATAAAATAACTTTCCCCAATGATTTTGTGCACTTCCATTTTATAAGACTCTGAAATAGTAGAGTCTAAAAGGGAATTCCCTTCTTCAATGGCCTCATCGTATTGCTTGTTATTAAAATAAAGCTGAACGTAATAGGGTCTTACTAGGGATCCTAACTTAGGATCCTCTTTGATGGAATCAAAATAATGGAATGCATTTTCATTTTGATTCTCGGAATAATAAAGATGACCTAGCATGTAGGCCACTTGGCCTCTAGTCTCGCCTGGTGACTGGGCATAAACTTCTTCCAAGGCTTCTAAAGCCCCTGCCGTATCACCGGTCATAAACTTGGCATACCCTAATTTTAGTATATACTCTGAATTCTCCTCCTTAGAGAGCTGATATTGATTGACTTTCTGTAGAGTCTCTAGTGCAGAGGCAAAGTCTTTTTGTGCAAGGTAATAATCTGCAAGAGGCAAATTGGCCTGCGCGAAATAAGCCGAATTTGGATACTCTTTCATAAAAGCTTCTAATCCTTTTTCCGCGTAACTTTTCTCTAACATCACGCCAATCACGTTGTCAAAAAATTGAGAAGCCTCTTTCTCACTTCGACTTAGCTGCTGATTATAAAAATACTGCCTTGCATATTCAAATTGCGAGGCATTGTAGATTTTTGTCTGATACAGATTTTCAGCCAATTCATAGCGGTACTTTTCTTTTGGCGTATAGTATTGCGACTGTTGTGCATAGGCAATGCCTGAAAAAACAACTGCCGCCGAAAGTATAATTTTGTTGGTACCCATTGTATTTTGAAAGAAAGTTAATAACATTTAATTAACGAAATTATCGAAAACTTATTGTATATACAACTTTTTAACTTATTGTTAAGAAGTGGATAACAAATCCTTCTTTCATCAAAATACCAGGTTGGAATTGTGAGTTATCAATTCAGCAACAAAGATTTAATTATCAAAAGAAATTGAAGGAAACGTCTATTTTAGATTTCGAAAAAAACAATTTTACTTACATTTGCTTTTTCAAGTAAACTATGAGTCAACTTTTCAGAAGAAAAAAATACAACCCGGAAGATAAGAGTACAAACCTAAATCGTGTCCTAGGAGTGTGGGATATCGTCTTTTTCGGTTTAGCCGCAATCATTGGAGCAGGAAGCTTTAGCAGTTTAGGGGAAGCGATCTTTCGCGGAGGCCCTGGAGTCATTACCCTCTATGTGGTTTGCGGAATTGCCTGCGCATTCACAGCCCTTTCCTATGCAGAATTTGCGAGCCGAATTCCGACCGCAGGAAGTGCGTACACATACGCTTATGCTAGTTTCGGGGAACTAATCGCGTGGGTCATTGGTTGGGCTCTCATTATGGAGTATTCCTTTGGAAATATTTATGTTGCTTTTTCATGGAGTGATTACTTTACAAGTTTCTTAGAAAGCTTAGGAATCCACTTTCCTGACTATCTTTCCACTTCTTATCCCGAAGCCATGAAAGCCGTAGAACGGGGCTCTGAACATCCCGGACTTATCAATGCGTGGAACTCAGCTCCTGAATTTTTTGGTCTTAAATTTATAGTGGACATCCCAGCTCTTATTATCAACATTTTGATTACAGCCTTGGTTTACATTGGTATTAAAGAAAGTAAGAATTTCAACAATTTGCTTGTGATCTTAAAACTAGCGGTAATTGTCCTTATTATAGCTGTGGGCGTTACGTTTATAAATACGGACAATTGGACTCCTATAGATTCACAAGGAATTTCGAACTTTATGCCAAACGGATTCACCGGCGTGATGGCCGCCGTCTCGGGCGTCTTCTTCGCCTACATTGGTTTTGATGCCCTAAGTGTCTTATCAGAAGAAACAAAAAACCCGCAAAAGAACTTACCGCGAGGGATGATTATTTCTCTTGTGGCCAGTACCCTGGTTTACATCGCACTGACTTTAATTCTAACGGGAATGGTCGATTACCGCAAATTCGAAGGCGTTGGAGACCCTCTATCCTTTATCTTTGCGCCTCAAAATGCAAACCTGCCATGGATGGAGTTCACCGTTTCCATTACCGCGATTATTGCGATTACGGCTGTACTATTAGTATTTCAAATGGGACAACCTCGAATTTGGTATGCCATGAGTAGAGATGGGCTATTGCCTAAGAAATTTGCTAAGATTCACCCAAAATACAAAACTCCTTCCTTCTCGACAATTGCCACCGGAATTGCAGTGGGAATCCCCATCCTTTTCACGGATAAATCCTTTATCTTGGATTTTACGAGTATTGGGACTATATTCGCATTTATCCTAGTGAACGGAGGGATATTATTAATGCCAAGAAAGCAAAAAATAAAAGGCAGATTTCATTTGCCATTTGTGCGTTCTAAATATATCTTTACGCCTTTGTTTGTGGTGTGCGTACTTGGTTTCTATTATTGGCAACCTGAGTTTTTTCATAATTTACTCAAGTGGAGCGACCCTGTCGATGGAGAATTCAATATGTCCCTATGCATATTCTTAGTGGTCACTTCCGTACTTGCCATTCTCTCTTTAGTAAAAGAACTCAATTTAATTCCCTTGTTAGGGCTTACGACCTGCCTTTATCTTTTAACGGGGATGACCCATAACAATTGGTTCTGGTTTGCGATTTGGTTCGGAATCGGGCTTATCATCTATTTCTGCTTTGGAATGAAACATAGCAAACTTGAAAAACAAATGAATGGGGATTTGAAATAGCATTCAAAAGGACCTTAAAAAAAGACCACAAAAAAATCTAGGATCTATTTTGTGGTCTTTTTCTTTTTTTGAAGCTCGCCTCTCTACAGGAATTAAGATAACACAAGCTATGAAAGGGTTGGTACTCTCGTTCGATGCACTTCGCATATCTAAATTATAAGCCTTATCAGCCCTAATAAGAGTTTGCTTGTTTTGGAGCCCAAAGCGGGTAAAACTTATCCTTCCTATCAAAAAAGACCGTCTCAATTTCAATTTGAGACGGTCTTCTATAAATTACTTTTGGATAAATTTTGATTTACTTTTTTGCTTCTGGATAAGGAGCTTTGTCTAGTTCTGAAAACTGCTGAGTCGCCGCCATAGAAACAACTAAATCATTAAGCATATTGCTAGCCGCAGTAGGAGAATTTGGAAGCAAAACCAAATTGCTTCGGTTGTTTGAACCCACTGAGTTTAGCGTATCGTAGTGCTGAGTTACGACGATCAAAGCTGAGGCCTCGGCAGCGTTAATATTCACATTGTTTAGCATCTCGACCGATTCTTTAAGACCTTTCGCAATTTCTCGTCTTTGGTCTGCAATCCCTTGTCCTTGTAGTTTCTTGCTTTCTGCTTCTGCCTTGGCTACAGCAACAATACGAATTCTTTGCGCTTCTGATTCATATTCTGCGGCGGTCTTTTCTCTCTCTGCTGCGTTAATACGGTTCATGGCATGTTTCACTTGTTCATCAGGATCAATGTCCGTCACAAGCGCTTTGATGATATCGTACCCATAGCTTTGCATCGCATCTTGCAATTCGCCTTTGACGGCAATAGCCACGTCGTCTTTACGAACAAAGACATCGTCTAATTTCATTTTTGGTACTTCGGCTCTCACCACATCAAATACATAAGAGGTAATCTGTCCCTCCGGATATTCAAGTTTGTAGAAAGAATCCGCTACTTGTTCCTTGATCACTTGGTATTGAACGGAGACCTTCATTTTAACAAACACGTTGTCTAAAGTCTTGGTATCGATAATCACATCAAGCTGTTGAATACGAAGATTTACTCGTCTTGAGATTTGATCAATCAGTGGGATTTTCAAATGAAAACCGGCATGACGCACGCTTTGCAGTTTTCCAAAACGCTCGACAATCGCAGCGGTTTGCTGCTTCACAATAAAGAATGAAGCAAACAAAATTAGAAGGGCAATAAACCCTAGAATTCCTAGTATAGGCATAGTTAAATTATTTTTCTGGTTAAAATCTGTCTTTAAAGATAAGTAAATTAGGTGAAATCCTATACACTCATTCCAATTTCGATTCCTTTAATTTTACGGTACAAATCCGTCGCAAAATTATCGGTCATCCCTGAAATAAAATCCACCACACCAAGGACTTTTTGATAATCACTTCCCTGTTCGTATAAGAATTGAGTGGGTAGCAGTTCGATTGCTTTCTTCTCATAGGATTTACGCTCATTCTTCGACTTAAGAATCGGCGGTACAAAATGATCTAGAAGCTCATACATAACATTGTATCCCGCATTCTCAATCTCCACTACAGAGCGGTGTCCATATATCTTTTCAATGGAAAAGGATTCAATTTCTTGAAAAGCCTTGCTCTCTTTTTTATAGGTATCCATAAGGGCCACCCCAAGGCTACCTTCCAAAATTTGATCAAAATGATCCTTGTAATTTTGGATCGCTTTGTTAATAAGTGCATTAATCACCTTGGCTCTCAGGTAGGAAATGCGTTCATTGTCGTTAGAGAGTACTTGCAGTTTGGATTCTACTCGAAGCGTATTGGGATTCTCTGAGCGGATTAGCTCCATAAAGAGTCCTTCAATATCCCCAGTGGATACAATTTTAAGCCGGTGAGCATCCTCCATGTCAATGATATTGTAACAAATATCATCTGCCGCTTCCACTAGCCATACAAAAGGATGACGCTTGTAAACAAGCGGATCTTTGCTTTGTTTCGGAAGACTTACACTTAGACCGATTTGCTCAAAGGTCTGTTTTTCATTTTGAAAAAATCCAAATTTCTTCTGATGCAAACTCCCCTTTGTTTTTCCGAGAGACTCACAAGGATATTTTGCAATGGAGGCTAATGTTGTATGCGTTAACTGGGTTCCTCCTTTGTCCTTACCCGTTTGTTGGTGCGTTAGAACGCGCATGGCGTTCGCGTTTCCCTCGAAATTAACAAAATCCCCCCATTCTTGAGGCGTGAACCTTTGCTTTAAGCCTGATTCATTGCGCTGGAAATAACTGGCGATTGCATCTTCACCTGAATGTCCAAAAGCTGGATTCCCCACATCGTGGCAAAGGCAGGCTGCGCTCACCACTTGACTTAAATTGTGGAGGTAAAACTCCTTTGCATTCAAATTGAGATCTTCTGCATACTGATTTACGATGAATTCTCCTGCCATTGCCCCTAAACTTCGTCCTACGGTAGAAACCTCGAGAGAATGGGTTAATCGATTGTGCACAAATACACTTCCAGGCAATGGAAAAACTTGAGTCTTATTCTGTAAACGACGAAAGGCCGAGGAAAAAATGATTCGATCGTAGTCTCGTTGAAAATCGTTTCGATTTCCAGGAAGCCCGCCCTGATTCCCCGTGCGCTGATGGCTATAGATTTTGTTTAATCGCATAGCCCAAAAATAAGAATTCCTGGAGGTTAATCCAGGAATTCTTTTAAAAACATTCGCTAAGTGTACTTTTTACATATAAGCTTCAATCGGCTCACAAGTACAAATCAAATTACGATCTCCGTAGGCTTCGTCTACACGTGAAACCGTAGCAAAGAACTTACGTTCTCTCACCCAATCTAATGGATAGGCCGCCGATTCACGACTGTAAGGACGATCCCATGAATCCGAAATAACTACCTGCTCCGTATGTGGCGCATTTTTAAGCACGTTATTTTCTTTGTCTGCTTCTCCGTTTGCAATTTGCTCAATCTCCATTTTAATGGAAATTAACGCTTCTGCGAAACGGTCGATTTCCGCTTTGCTTTCTGATTCCGTCGGTTCAATCATAAGTGTTCCGGCTACTGGGAAGGATACAGTTGGTGCGTGGAAACCATAGTCCATAAGGCGTTTTGCAATGTCTGCCACTTCAATTCCGAGAGGCTTGTACTGTCTAAAATCGACGATACATTCATGGGCCACACGACCTTTATCGTTTTGGTATAGGATCGGATAGTGCTCAGCGAGTACTTCTTTCAAATAATTTGCGTTTAATATCGCATGTTTTGTCGCAAGCTCTAGACCTTTTGTTCCTAACATTTTAATGTAAGCATAAGAGATATTAAGAACTAAAGAAGATCCGTACGGCGCTGCAGAAATTCCGGCAAGAGCCTGACTTCCGCCCGTTCTCACGTTTGCATTCGTTGGCAAGAAAGGAGCTAAGTGTTTAGCCACACAAATAGGACCTACCCCTGGGCCTCCACCTCCGTGAGGAATAGCAAAGGTTTTGTGTAAATTCAAATGACATACATCGGCTCCGATATGACCTGGGCTCGTAAATCCTACTTGCGCATTCATGTTCGCTCCATCCATATAAACTTGTCCTCCATTCTCATGGATGATTTGGATAATCTCTTTGATGTTTTCATCAAAGAATCCATAAGTAGAGGGATAGGTAATCATCGCTGCTGCAAGATTTTCTTTATGCAGTTCTGCTTTTGCTTTTAAATCTTCGCTATCGATTTCTCCATTTTCTAGATTTTTCACTACGACCACTTTCATACCGGCTAAAACCGCAGACGCTGGATTGGTTCCGTGAGCCGACTGTGGAATTAAGGCAATATTTCGCTTAAAATCTCCTCTAGAAATGTGGTAAGCTCTAATGACCATTAGACCTGAGTATTCTCCCTGCGCGCCTGAATTTGGCTGTAGAGAAGTGGCTGCAAATCCCGTGATTTCAGAAAGATCTTTTTCAAGTTCTGTAATCATTTCTTGGTATCCCTGAGCCTGTTCTACAGGTACGAAGGGATGTATATTACCCCATTCGCCCCAAGACAGTGGAAGCATCTGAGTCGCCGCATTCAATTTCATCGTACATGACCCAAGAGAAATCATGGAATGTGTAAGAGACAAATCCTTTCTTTCTAATCGCTTAATATAGCGCATGAGTTCAGTCTCTGTATGGTAAGAGTTGAAAACTTCTTCGGATAGAATTTCGTCCGTTCTTAGTAGATCTTTAGGAATTGTATAATTGGATTTCACCACCAATTCAAAGGCTTGTTTCCCTTTAAACTGAGCAAACGCATCCACCAAATTATTAAGCTTGGCTAAGGTGGTTCCTTCGCTGAGTGACATACTCACGATTCCCTCAGTGAAATAATTCAAATTGATTTTGCGCTCCGTCATGCGAAGTTTCAATTGAGCTTTTTCCTCTTCCGAGAGTCTAAATTTCACCGTGTCAAAGACAGGTTCTTCAACAAGGTCATATCCTAAAACCTTTAAAGCACTTGAAAGCGCATTGGTTTTAAAATGAATTTGATCCGCGATGAAGTTTAAACCTTTAGGTCCGTGGTACACAGCGTACATTCCTGCCATTACAGCTAAGAGAACTTGCGCCGTACAAATATTAGAAGTCGCTCTTTCTCTTTTAATATGCTGCTCACGGGTTTGAAGAGCCATTCGAAGGGCTCTATTTCCCTGCGCATCTTGGGAGACCCCAATGATTCTTCCTGGAATCACACGTTTGTAGTCTTCCTTACAAGCGAAAAAGGCCGCATGAGGACCACCATACCCCATTGGAATCCCAAATCTCTGCGAAGTTCCTACAGCGCAGTCCGCTCCCATGGTGGCAGGCGATTTTAATTTAACAAGGGCGAGTGGATCACAAGCCACAGCCACTTGAAGATCTAATTCTTTGTATCTTTTTATATCGTTTGTATAGTCAAGTACAATCCCGTTTTTCCCTGGGTATTGCAAGAGAACACCGTAATACGTTTCGTCGAGTTCATGTGAAGCGTGGTCTCCTACGACAAGTTCAATTCCGAGTCCTTCCGCTTTTGTCGAGAGTACTGCAAGGGTTTGGGGAAGCACCAAATCAGAAACAAAGAATTTATTCGCTCCTTTCTTTTGTGTTTTGGTACGACTCTCAAAGAACATGTGCATAGCTTCCGCCGCGGCAGTGGATTCATCGAGTAAAGATGCGTTCGCAAGCTCAAAGCCCGTAAGACTGCACACCACAGTCTGGTAGTTCAAAAGAGCTTCCAATCTTCCTTGCGCAATTTCTGCTTGGTAAGGAGTATAGGCGGTGTACCAAGAAGGATTTTCAAATACATTTCTCTTCACAGCAGAAGGAAGGAGTGTATCGTGATAGCCAAAACCAATGTAATTGGCAAAATCACTGTTCTTCATGGCGAGTTCTTTAGAGTGCTCAAGCATCTCATATTCGCTTAAAGCTTCAGAGATATTAAGAGGACTCTGCAAACGAATGGAATCGGGAATGGTTTGCGAGACTAGGGTCTCTAAATCCGCCGCTCCAATGCGCTCCAACATGGCTTTTTGGTCAGCCTCATTGATGGAAATGTGGCGGTTCACAAACTCTTGTGTGTTCATACTATATCAGATTTTATTGATTCAAAAATGGAGTGGTAAAAATACAATAATTTGGTGGTTGAGACAACTATGATCCTGAGTACATAAGTTTTAAAAAGCTTTCGTTTTATTTGGAATTATTCTAATTAAAAATATATATTTGCATCATGAATACCACGATCGCTTTCAGAATAGCGCCCCTAGCGCCTGCCTATCCTCACACAGAGGCCATGTCCTGTGGAAAAAAGAAGTGTTGTAAGAAATTCAAGAAGGGCAAACGATGCAAGAAATGCCCAGGTCGATTAAAAATGGCCTAACATTTATTCTAGGCAACTGCTAATAAAACAAGTAGAGCGCTAACAGCGCCAATATAAGAAGCAAAACCAGCCATCCCACCCATGCTTGGGGATTATTTTGTCTTTTCTTTTGCAATGCTGCCTTTTCTTTGCTTTTCTGATCAAATGGGGTCTCTTTTCTTAAAACATGAGTTTTGTCATGTATCGTGATTCCTTTTACAACCGTATTGCGTAGCAGCGTGTTTTGGGCATGAAGCAATATTTGAAATTGACCCTCGGTAAATTCAGGTAGTTCGACCGATTTCTCGCCAAAAGATTTAACAAGTCCAAAGGGCACCAACTTTACCACGTCCGCATGCTGCGTATTCCATTTCAGTATCACTTGCTCTCCTTTTTCACCCTGAAGTTTATTCACCGTAAAGGATTTAATAACCGGAGGCAGCGGACTTCTTACAATTTGCTTTTCCATCTCTAAACAAGAATCGTAAATTGCGCGTGACTCAGGGTCAGAAAGGATTTCGTAAGCCTCTTTCAGATCCGTAAATCTTTGATTGAAAAAAGGATCTCCCGAGTTTTTGTCAGGATGGTATTTATGGGAAAGTTTACGGTACGCAGATTTAATCTCGTCCAGCGTAGATTCCGATTCAATTCCTAGGAAGTAATAGTAATTTTTCAATTTCAGTATTCTATTTGCAAAAATAGCAATTGTAATTCTTTTTCCTTATTTTTAAATTCTAATCTTAAAGAAAGGCACGCATGGAAAACGGCGCAGACATAAAAATCTCCAAAAAGAAACCCTCCTACCCTCTGAGCGAGTCTTTCCTTCATTATTTAACACGCTTTGATCGCGTCGTAAAATTAAGCGTTCAATACGAAGACCTTCTACGCTACAGTGAACACTTTCCCATTTTAGATGAGGAAGGGAACGACACACTTTGGGAAGGTGTGATGTATCCCTACCAAGAAATGCTAGAACTCCATACAGGTCTAGTGGAGATTTATCAGCGCTTACGCTCCGATGGAAATAAAGAGGCAAAATCCCATCTAAAAGTGGATAGCATTGACTACTGTACTTTTGGAAATTCTCATCCATTTCGAATTAAGATCAAAAATTCTCACAACGACATTCACGATTATTTTTACGTGAAAAAAGCAGATGCCTCCCGCCTCTATGGTCTTGAGCTAGAGTATCTACTGTCGCCCAATAGAATCGACTTTCTCGTTTACAATGACACTCTTATTGAAGAGCATGTCTCAGGGATACCGGGTGATATTTTTCTAAACAAATGGATGGACGAAAACCAAAATAAAAAAAGAATCGCAAAAGAATTTGTGAAATTTAATGAACGCTGCTTTTTACGATTGCTAGGGGATCAGAGATCTTATAATTTTGTAATGGTTCTCACTCCTGACTTTGATGAGGTGAAATACAGAATCCGTAGCATTGATTTTGATCAGCAAAGCTATGAAGGACGTGCGAATGTCTACAAACCCCAGTTCTTCAAAGAAAACTTTCCTTATGTCAAACTAGTAATGGACAATATTGAAACCTCTTCCATCAAACAATATCAACACGAAGAGCGCGCACTAATGGCAAAACGAATGATTGTATCTAAAAAACGCATCTCAACCTTACTTCGAATCATGCGCAAAGAACCCCTCTCAAGTGAAGAAAAAATTCAGACACTTAAAAACGAAATTTACGCCGAATTAAAAGATCCGGCGCTAAAGCAATGCAAAACTATGGGGGATATTGTAGCCGCAATCTTGAATCATACGGTAAGAAACTACGAGCAAGCCTCTTCGCTACTCTAAAATTCTAGCGGCTCAGGAAAAAAAGCAAAGGACGAAGAATCTCTTACTTGAGATTCTCTACATACCTTTCAAAATTACTTAACACCACATCCCAAAAACGCTTTTGAGTTTGGTGGGTATTTTTGGTTTCAGGTTCAAACACCATACTAAATTTAGTGGCATCCTTATCGATGGCGTCAAATTTAAAATCAACTTCACGACCATCGGTAAGTACAAGCACGATATGCTCCCTAGGAACAAATGTTTTAATCGTTCCCGTAAAGTCATAGCCTGAACCTTGGTTTTTTGTACTCATCACATAGCGAAAAGTACCTCCTTCCTTCAACTCATTTACTGCGCTTTCACACCTCTGGCTCTGAATTACAAAAAACCATTTTATGACATGTTTAGGATCCGAAAATGAGTCCCAAACCTTCTCTACGGGAGCAAGCAGCATCACCTCAGACTTGATTGTTTCCATACGTTAATTTTTGATAAAGATAAGTAAAATAAATAGTGTTAGTCAAATGCTGGATTCTAAAATTTAAAAGAAGAGCGCATTTTTTGGATTGAATCTACCATTTCTCCACTAAAAATACACTTCTTATTTTGTTTTAAGAGAATCGTTGCGTACATAAAAAAGTCTTTTTTTTTCAACACACAAAAAAAGTGCACTTTCGAAAAGTGCACCTCTCAACAAACTTGTTTCTCTCTTTATTTTAAAGCTTCAATCGCTGCATCGTAATTGGGTTCGGTTGTAATTTCAGGCACTTGCTCTGTGTACAAAACTTTGCCATTTTCATCCGTAACCACTACGGCGCGTGACAATAGCCCTCTCATCGGTCCATCGCTAATCTCAACTCCATATTCTTTTCCAAAGTCACTTCTGTAATCCGATAATGTCTCTACGTTTTTTAGTCCTTCTGCGGCGCAGAAACGACCTAATGCAAAAGGAAGATCCTTGGAAACATTTATCACCACTGTGTTGTCTAAAGCAGTAGCTCGCTTGTTGAACTCACGTGCGGAGGCTGCGCAAACCCCCGTGTCAACACTTGGAAAAATATTAAATACTTTTTTCTTTCCCTTGTAATTAGAAAGGGTTTTCTCTTCTAGATCTTGATTAACGAGGGAGAAATCTTTCACAGAATTACCTGACGCAGGAAGTTCTCCTACAGTATGAATTTCATTTCCTTTTAATGTTATTTTTGCCATAATATTTATTTTTATCTCTCCCAAAGATAGTCAATTTACGCGTCATTTCCTCGTAGCAGAAGGTTAAAACTTTATTAAAAATCTTACACTTTTTCCATGTGTGCCCCTACGCATACTTCCTGTTCTTGTTAAATTTCAGTAAATTTGTAATCCTATAATTTAAAATCAAAAAATAGCACAATAATGTCACAAGCAAAAATCTATTACACCCTGACGGACGAAGCGCCTATGCTAGCCACAAATTCGTTTCTTCCGATCGTGAAGGCATTTACAAAACAAGCTGGCGTTGAAATTCAGGTTTCAGACATTTCTCTTGCAGGCCGAATCCTAGCAAACTTCCCTGAAGGACTTTCTCAAGCGCAATTCGTTCCTGATAATTTAGCGCAGCTAGGAGAACTAGCCAAGACGCCAGAAGCAAATATTATTAAGCTTCCTAATATATCCGCCTCGGTTCCACAATTAGAAGAAGCGATTGAGGAACTTCAAAGTCAAGGATTTGAGATTCCAAACTATCCGACAGAACCTAAAAACGAGGAAGAGAAGCAAATTCAGGCGCGTTATGCAAAAGTTTTAGGATCTGCGGTAAATCCTGTCTTAAGAGAAGGAAATAGTGACCGTAGAGCGCCGAAATCCGTAAAAGACTATGCAAAAGCAAACCCACACCGTATGGGCACATGGGCACCTGACAGCAAAACCGAGGTTGCGCACATGAATTCAGGAGATTTCTATGCAACCGAAAACTCTACTACCCTAGATTCTGCTTGCAAATACCGTATCGTATTTGAATCTGCAGATGGTCAGCAGACTATACTTAAAGATTTCGCGCCCCTTCTTAAAGGTGAAATTATTGACAGTTCCCTAATGCGCCTAGCTGCTCTCAAAGCAAGTGTTCAAGAAGCAATTGATAGAGCAAAAGCACAGGACGTTCTTCTTTCGGCGCATTTAAAAGCGACGATGATGAAAATTTCGGATCCTATTATTTTTGGAGCCATAGTCGAAACCTATTTCAAAGACGTTTTTGCTAAGTACGCGGATACCTTCAAATCTTTGGACATTAATCCGAATTTTGGGTTAGCAACTCTTTATGAAAAAATTGAAGGAAATCCGAAAGAAGCAGAAATCAAAAAAGACATAGCAGATACGATCGAAAAAGGGCCTCGCATTGCGATGGTAAATTCCGACAAAGGAATCACCAACTTCCACGTGTCTTCCGATGTAATTGTAGATGCTTCTATGGCTGCTTTAGTTAGAGGAGGAGGAAAAATGTGGAACAAGGATGGAAAAGAAGAAGACACAGTTTGTATAATTCCAGACCGTACGTACGCTGGATTCTACGAGGCCATCGTGAGTGATATGAAAGAAAACGGAGCCATCGATCCTAGAACTTTTGGTACTGTTCCAAACGTTGGGCTTATGGCTCAAAAAGCTGAAGAATATGGATCTCATGACAAAACATTCCAAATGAAGTCTGCCGGTACCGTCAAAATAGAAAATGAAAACAAAGAAGTACTCCTTCAGCAGTCGGTAGAAACAGGTGACATTTTCCGCATGTGTCAAGTTAAGGATGCCCCGATTCAAGACTGGGTAAAATTAGCGGTAAACCGTGCTCGTCTCTCCAATACGCCTGCTATATTCTGGCTAGACAAAGATAGAGCGCACGACGCGCAAATGATCAAAAAAGTAGAACTCTACTTAAAAGACCATGACTTAACGGGACTTGACATCCGAATTATGGATGTAAAAGACGCCATGAGAGAAACGTTAAAAAGAGGAAGAGAAGGAAAAGACACCATTTCAGTATCAGGAAACGTTCTTAGAGATTATCTAACGGACATGTTCCCAATTCTCGAGCTAGGAACTTCTGCAAAAATGCTCTCTATCGTTCCTCTAATGAATGGTGGTGGATTATTTGAAACAGGAGCTGGCGGTTCCGCTCCTAAGCATATCGAACAGTTTATTAGTGAAGGTTATTTACGATGGGATTCTTTAGGGGAATTCTTAGCCTTACAAGCAAGTTTAGAGCACTTATCACAAAGTCAAAACAATCCGAAAGCTAAAGTTCTTGCGGACGCACTAGACGAAGCTAACGCTTTATTTTTGCAGAATGACAAATCCCCTGCTCGTAAATTAGGTTCAATTGACAATAGAGGATCACACTTCTATTTAGCCAAATATTGGGCTGAGGCGCTTAGCAAGCAGACCGCTGACAAGCAAATCGCAGAATTATTCTCCCCAATTGCTAAGTCTCTTGGAGAAAATGAAGATAAAATCAACGAGGAGCTTATTTCCGCGCAAGGGAAACCACAAGATATTGGAGGGTACTACCATCCTAATCTAGATAAGACAGCAAGTGCGATGCGACCAAGCGAAACACTCAATTCAATTATTGCCAAGCTTTAACAAATAGTAGAGCAATTAGACCTAAGGCCATCTCCATTGGAGATGGCTTTTTGCTTTAAAAACGAAGAAAAGAAGTTCTTTCGTTTTAGTAAATTTGAGAATCCTAAGAAAGTAATATCCTAAAAATGCAACAAGCTCCATTTGAAAACACGCCTCAAGATTTCAATCTATTTTGCAAATCTGCAGGCGCATTTGAGGAATTACAAAAGACACCTCACTACGGGATATTCTTATTAGTAGGATCGGGTGAAATCACCCTCGATTTCACGAAGTACAAGTTTAGTGGTCCCTCCCTCGCCTTTACAAGTCCCTTTCAATCCTTCGCAATTTCTTTAGACAAAAAAAGCCCATTGAAGGCCTATTTTTTCATGGAGATTTCTATTGCATCGAATACCACAAAAAAGAAGTAGCCTGCAACGGACTGCTATTTAACAACATATACAAGGAACCCTGCTTTCCCATTTCGGAAGAACTTTTCTCTGAAATACATCTATTGCTTGGTAAAATAAAAGAAACGAATAACAAGGAAAGTTATTCACTCGCCGTCATAAAATCATACTTGCAGCTTATCTTAGCATTGGCGAGCGAAAAGAAAAGTAGGCTTATTGCCTCGAGCGAGCTATCGGATCAAAAACATGAACTCTCCATTTCTTTTCAAAACCTACTTGAACAACACTTCCTTGTCCACTCTAGTCCCAGCTTCTATGCGGAAAAACTAAGTATATCTACCAATACGCTAAGTAAAAAAATAAAAAAAGAACTAGGAAAAACCCCAACCCTCCTCATAGCGCAGCGGCTACTACTTGAAGCGAAAAAGAAGCTACACCTAACGCGCAAATCCATTAAAGAAATTGCCTTCTCTCTCAATTTTCAAAGTGAATACTACTTCTCTCGGTTTTTTAAGAAACATACGGGAATCTCACCTACAGAGTTTAGGGAAAAAGTAGGTATTTCGATCGTAGCCGATCAAAGTGACTTGGCATAATTGTGCATGCAAATTCCAAAATTGCCTATGTTTTCTGGGTTCTTACTGCCTTAAATTTGCAAAAGAATTAATACGAATCCTTATGACAAATTTATATGAAAAACTAGCAGATTTAAGATTTAGCTTTGTTAATATTCTTCGCATTGGAATTTTCATTGTGATGGCGTGGATTGGAGGCCTTAAAGCATTCCAATACGAAGCGGACGGCATTATTCCATTTGTCGCGAACTCCCCTTTTATGAGTTTCTTTTTAAAGTACGATAACAGCAATACGCCGAACTACAAGCAGTTTAAAAACAAAGAAGGAGAAGTGGTCGAAAAAAATATAGCTTGGCATAAAGAAAATGGATCCTACACATTCTCCTATGGTCTTGGAACCGTTATTGTCCTTATTGGAATACTTACATTACTAGGTATTTGGTTTCCTAAAATTGGAGTATGGGGCGGACTTCTTACTTTCGGAATGTCACTTGTGACTTTAAGTTTTCTAATTACAACGCCGGAAACGTGGGTGCCGAACCTTGGAGGTCCTAACCACGGTTTCCCTTATTTATCAGCCGCGGGAAGACTCGTAGTGAAAGACATAATAATGCTTGGCGCCGGATTAGTAATGGCCAGCGATGCAGCCTCTCGAATTATAGGCTTAAAAAACAAATAATACAAAAAATGATTACTCTTTCGGGGTAATCATTTTTGTATAAATTTTAGTCTAACAACTCGTCACGCACCGCATTTGGGAGCGTTACTTTCAAATTGGGTTCAAGTTCCATCGCTCGCTTAATCGCAAAGGTAGCTCCTTCATTTCGAGCCCAACTTCTCCTTGATATCCCATTGTTAACATCCCAGAAAAGCATAGATTTTAATCTTCGGTCTGCTTCTGGACTTCCATCAAGTAGCATTCCAAATCCGCCATTTATCACTTCTCCCCAACCAACGCCTCCGCCATTATGAATAGAGACCCAAGTGGCTCCTCTAAAACTATCTCCAATCACATTTTGAATCGCCATGTCGGCCGTGAATCGAGAACCATCATAAATGTTAGAGGTTTCACGGTACGGGGAATCCGTGCCAGAAACATCATGGTGATCGCGCCCTAGTACAACAGGACCAATTTCGCCAGAGGCAATCGCCCTATTAAAAGCTTCTGCAATTTTCATTCTGCCTTGTGCATCTGCATAGAGGATCCGTGCTTGCGATCCCACGACCAGTTTATTTTTTTGCGCCTCTTTAATCCAATGAATATTGTCTTTCATTTGCTGCATGATTTCAGGAGGCGATACTTTTAATAGCTCTTCTAATACCTCGCACGCCAACTGATCGGTTTTCTCTAAATCCTTTGGATCTCCACTACTGCAAACCCATCGGAAAGGACCAAATCCGTAATCAAAACACATAGGTCCCATAATATCTTGCACATAACTCGGGTACTTAAATTCTCTTCCGAGGGATGGGTTTTTAGCCATTACATCGGCACCAGCCCTAGAAGATTCTAAAAGGAAGGCATTTCCATAATCAAAGAAGTAGGTACCCTTATCGGTATGCTTTCCGATGGCTTTCGCATGCCTGCGAAGTGATTCCTGAACTTTTTCTTTAAAAAGTTTAGGATTACTGGCCATTAACTTATTTGATTCCTCAAACGACATTCCGACTGGATAATAACCTCCAGCCCATGGATTATGAAGGGAGGTTTGGTCGGAACCAATATCAATTCGAATTCCTACCTCATCCAGTTTTTCCCAAACTTCGACGACATTTCCAACGTAGGCAAGTGAAACGGTTTGGTTTTCTTGTTTTGCTTTCTTAATACGAGCCACAAGCTCTTCTAAATTGTCAATAATTTCATCGACCCATTTTTGCTCGTGACGGATTTTTGCGATTTTCGGATTTACCTCAGCACATACCGTAATGCATCCGGCAATCGTTCCCGCTTTGGGCTGTGCGCCAGACATTCCTCCTAAACCAGAGGTAACAAAGAGTCCCCCTTTAGGGTCTTTGTTTATTTTTCGAAATGCATTTAATACCGTAATCGTTGTTCCGTGTACAATACCTTGTGGACCTATATACATATAACTACCTGCCGTCATCTGACCGTACTGAGATACTCCTAATGCATTGAACTTTTCCCAATCGTCCGGCTTGGAATAATTCGGGATCACCATTCCGTTGGTCACCACGACTCTAGGAGCCTCTCGATGCGAAGGGAAAAGACCCATCGGGTGTCCTGAGTACATGACAAGGGTCTGTTCATCGGTCATTTCACTTAAATACTGCATGGTAAGAAGATACTGCGCCCAGTTACTGAAAACCGCCCCATTTCCTCCATACGTAATTAACTCGTGAGGGTGCTGCGCTACAGCCGGATCCAAATTGTTTTGAATCATAAGCATGATGGCCCTGGCCTGTAAACTTTTTCCTGGATACTCCTCAATACCTCGGGCTTTCATTGGATAATCAGGACGGAACCTATGCATGTAGATTCTACCATAATCCATAAGTTCCTGTCTAAATTCAGGCACTAAGGTTTCATGAAATTTTTCTGGAAAGTACCGAAGGGCATTGCGAAGAGCAAGATTTACTTCTTCTTTGTTAAGGATATCTTTGCGCTTTGGCGCATGATTGATTTTGGTGTCGTATGGTTTTACGGCAGGCAGTTCACTTGGAATCCCCGCCTTGATTTGTTCTTGAAAAGTCATGTGAAATAAGTCTTTGACCAAAGTACAATTTTTGGGCAAATTGCGCAAATTTACTTGTGGGTCTTGCCTAGCATGGGCACAAATTTGTAGGCACCAAAATCTTCTTTTTCAAACTCGGTTTCTGAAATCTTTGTAAATCGCATTAACACTTGTTCTTCCTCAGGTCCTAAAGGAATCACTAAGATACCGCCGATTCGCAATTGTTTTAAAAGCTCGGTAGGGAGTTCACTAGCTCCACACGTCACTAAAATCCGATCGAAAGGGGCAAAAGTAGGAAGACCTTTAAATCCATCCCCAAAACTATGAAACTTACCTCGAAGTCCTAACTGCTTTAATTTCGCAGAGGAAAAATCAAATAGGCTTTTTTGCCTTTCCACGGTGTAAACGAGGGCTTTCATGGCCACCAGCACAGCGGTTTGGTATCCGCTTCCTGTGCCGATCTCAAGTACTTTGTCCCCGGGTGAGACCTTAAGCAATTGGGTTTGTTCTGCCACCGTAGAGGGATGGGAGATCGTTTGTCCTGCCGCGATAGGAAATGCCCTATCCTCGTAGGCATAATCGGAGAAGATACTTTCTATAAAAAGGTGCCTTGGAACGCTTTGAATCGCCTCTAGCACCAAAGAATCCTCTATTCCTAATTTTTGTTGGAGATACTCTACAAGCTTACGACGCTTTCCTTTATGTACAAAACTATCTGGCATAAGGCAAAAATAGCAATTAAAAACGAGATTTCATGGGCTTTTTCTGCCCACTGACAAGAGGGAAATAGGCGAAAGAGTTTCATTTTTCTTTTCGAATCCATATCTTTACAAAAATAAAAAAGCATGATTAAAGCAGGTCTCGTGGGTGCCGGTCATTTGGGGAAGATTCACCTAAAACTTCTACAACAAAGCAAGTACTATAATCTCGTGGGATTCCATGATGCAGACAAGGAAAATGGCCGAAAAATAGAAGCCGAATTTGGATACCGATATTTTGAGAACTTTGAGGATCTTTTGGACCAAATTGAGATGCTGGATATCGTCACTCCCACGCTTTATCATTATCAATACGCCTTGAAAGCGATTGAAAAAAGAATTCACTTCTTTATTGAAAAACCAGTTACTCAAACCTTAGAACAAGCCAAAGAAATACTTTCGCTTTGCAACGAGCATAATATTAAGGCGCAAGTAGGACACGTCGAGCGTTTCAACCCCGCATTTATTGCCACAAAGCAGTACATTCAAGACCCTATGTTTATAGAGATTCACCGTCTTGCGGAATTTAATCCAAGAGGAACGGATGTCTCGGTTGTACTTGACCTTATGATCCACGATCTTGACATTCTCTTAAGTCTTGTAAAATCAAAAGTGAAAGAGATCCATGCGAGCGGAGTCTGCGTCGTATCAAAAACTCCAGACATTACCAATGCCAGAATCGAATTTGAGAACGGGTGCGTCGCCAACCTCACGACCTCTCGAATATCAATGAAAGCCATGCGAAAATCAAGATTCTTTCAACGGGACGCCTACATATCGGTCGATTTCTTAGAGAAAAAAGCAGAGGTGATCCGAATGAAAGAAGCGCCCGAAAATCCTTCTGATTTTGACATGATTATTGAGAGTGCTGAGGGTGAAAAGAGCCAAATCCTCTTTGAATATCCGACGATCGAAGCCAACAATGCAATTCTAGATGAACTCAACGCATTCGCAAGAGCTATTGCGAAGGATGACCTAGTCGAAGTCTCACTTGAAGACGGAACCGAGGCATTAGAGGTTGCCCTTAAAATCATGAGCCTTATTCAGAAAGAGCCTAACTCAAATTAATTTGTATGGTACGATACAGCTTTATTCTGCTTTTCTTTGGGTTTTTTCTCTCTCTTTCGGCGCAGTCCTTACCGGAACGAATTCTCACTCTCACTAAAGGACAACCCTTCACGATAGGGATTTCTGCCATAGGAATCGAAAACCCCCTTGAGTTCCATTGGAACGAGAATAAGGCTCTGCCTATGCAAAGCGTCTTTAAGTTTCCTATTGCTCTTAAAGTCTTATCACTGGTCGATAAGGGAAAATACTCACTCGAGAGTCCTATTTTTATCCAAGCAAAGGAATTACTAGAGGATACATGGTCTCCTATAAAAGTCAAATATCCCACAGGTAATGTCACGCTTTCCCTTGCAGAACTAATCGAGTATACTGTAGCGCAAAGCGACAACAATGGTTGTGATATTCTTTTAAGACAAACAGGAGGTCCTTTGTCCACACAAAATTTCATTCGAAACTTGGGACTAAATAACTTCAAGATGCGATACAATGAAGAGCAGATGCATCAAGATTGGAGTTATCAGTACGAAAATACAGCCTCAGCAAAGGAGCTAAGCACCCTTCTTAAACTCTTTTATGAAGGGAAAATACTCTCGGAAAGTTCCACCGCATTCCTTTACCACGTGATGCTCAATACCAATACAGGTCAAAATAAAATGAAAGCCCATCTCCCTTTAGGATCCACCGCGCACAAAACGGGCACTTCGGGAAAAAACAAAGAAGGTCTTACGGGAGCAGAGAATGACATTGGAATTATAACTACTCCCAAAAACCATCATTACGCGCTTTCCATTCTCATTTCGGATTCGAAATTGGATGACCAGACAAACGCAGAAATGATCGCGACGATCTCAAAGTGGATTTACGATTATTATGCGGAGCATGAATAAAAACAAGAACTAAAAAAAGAATAAACAATAATAGTATGAATAAGATTGTAGTAATTGGTGCTGGAACCATGGGCAATGGAATTGCACACACCTTTGCGCAAAATGGATTTCAAGTAAACCTGGTAGACGTCTCTTCAGAGGCTCTGGAAAAAGGCCTAAATACCATCACTTCGAACCTCGATCGAATGCTTTCAAAAGAGACCATTACAGAGACTCTAAAAAAGGAAACTTTAGAGCGTATATCGGTATTTACAGACCTTAGCCAAGCGATCGATCAGACAGATTTAATCGTGGAAGCAGCCACAGAAAATTTAGAGTTAAAACTAAAGATTTTTAAGCAGATGGATGAACTCGCTCCTGAGAACTGCATCCTAGCCAGCAACACCTCTTCCATTTCGATCACCCAAATAGCTTCGGTTACCAAAAGACCTGAAAAGGTAATAGGGATGCATTTTATGAATCCTGTGCCTGTCATGAAACTTGTGGAAATCATTAAAGGATTCTCCACCTCAAAAGAAACTTTTGACAAAACCTTTGAGTGGTCTAAGACTCTTGGTAAAACACCTGTAGAAGTTAATGACTACCCTGGATTCGTAGCCAACCGTATCTTAATGCCGATGATCAACGAAGCGATTGAAACGCTTTACAACCGCGTCGCAGGCGTTGAGCAAATTGATACGGTCATGAAATTAGGAATGGCGCACCCCATGGGTCCACTGCAACTGGCAGATTTCATTGGACTAGATGTTTGTCTAGCCATTCTAAATGTAATGCATGACGGATTTAAGAATCCAAAATACGCACCCAATCCCCTACTAGTAAACATGGTACGAGCAGGAAAACTAGGGGTAAAATCGAAAGAAGGATTCTATGACTATTCCACCACCAAAAAAGCAGAAGTGGTAGCGAAAAGTTTTACAACTGGATTTTAACAAAAATTAAAAGAAGAGGTCTTTTTGCTAAGACAATTTTCTTTATCTTTGACCCCAACAAAACATTACAAAAATGAAAATACCTAAATTTTTATTAGCCGACAATTCCGAAATGCCAGAAGATCTGTTTGTAGTTCATACAGAATATCCAAGATTTATCCTTAACGTGGAGGAAGAAGAAGTGGAATGGTTAGACGATCTTGAAGGAGACGACGAAGAAACCATGGCAGACGAAGCCACAAAAGTAGTTGAAATGGCTTTTACATGGTGCGACGAAGAATTAGCCAAATACGACGAAGAAGAAGACGAAAACTAATTCGCTTCGGATCTCGAAAATGAATATTTATAGTCTGCTTTCCTTCCTGGGAAGCAGACTATTTCTTTAATGCAAATGGACTAAAAAGAAAAATGCCGCCCTTATTTTCTCTAGGCGGCATTTATTTTTCAAATGTAGATTAGTTTCTTGTAAACTTCATAAGAAGCAAATTGTCTTTGTAGAGTTCGAGGGTATTTCCATTTACAACGTAATGGTTTACGCTTTGAAGAAGACCTAGGAAATTCGTTTCCGTCGTCATATCTTCACAAGCTTTTCGAGTCGAACCCAAACCTGAAGTCGAAAAGCCACCGACAGACGGATTTAGCACTACGGCTCCAAAATAAGAATTGCAACCGGCATTTCCCGCAATCTTTTGCTCCTCAATTAAAAGTGTTGGTTTTGGACCGGAAACAGATTCCGTGACCGTCCATTGAGTGTTTGTTATACTCGCTTGTTTGGAGCCTACTTTACCCACAGATCCAATCGCCGTACAGGACGCGAGGGTGAAAAAAGCAAATAGAACTAACCAAATATTTTTCATAAAATGTAATTTTCTTTATCAAATGTATTAATAAAAATCGGACTGCGTCTCTGATTTCCGCTTTTTCTAATCAAAAAACAGACCTTGTAAAGCGCTGGGCGATATCAAATTTCTATAATCCTTAACGAAGCGTTGCCCCAAATTCAGTTTCAAACAAGGAAATCAATTGATTCATTACTTGAGAAATTTCTTTCTCTTCAAGCGTTTTTTCTTCGTTGAGCAGCTCAAAGCTAAGCGCATAGGACTTCTTGCCTTCTGGAAGGTTTTTGCCTTCATACACATCAAATAAGTTTACTTTGCGCAGAAAGCGCGAAGGCTTCTTCTCCACCGCCTTTTTAAGCTCACTATAGCGAACATTCTTATCAATTAGTAAAGCGAGATCACGACGAATCACATTAAATTTAGGAAGATCCTGGAATTTAAGGTTATTTGTTTCTCTCAAGCTTTGCGCATGTTGAAGTTCGATTTCTGCGTAGTAGCATTTCTGCTCAACATCTGCTGCTTTAAGTGCCTCCTTCGAAACAATCCCAAGTCTTGCCAAAATTTGATTTCCAACTTTGAAGGCAAGACCGTCACTAAATCTATCATCCTCAAGTTCCTCTTCTTCCCACGCAAGGCCTAAGCGTTGCAAGAGAAGCGATACATATCCTTTTAAGCGATAAAAATCACTTACTTCTCCTTGGGACTTCCAATTGTCTGCATGGTCCTTACCCGTGGTAAGAAGAGCAAGTTGCTTGCGCTCTGAGTAGGTTTTCGTTTTGTGGTAAATTTTTCCGAGTTCGAAAAACTTTAAATCTGCACTCTTGCGATTGATGTTAAAAGCTGCATTATGTAGTAGTCCCTCAAGCAAAGATGTACGAAGATACGCTAGTTCTCCACTTAAAGGATTTAAGAGTTTGACTGCATCTTTTGGATCCTTAATCGAGGTTAAGGAATTGTTCATTACTTCGTTAAACCCTACACTTTGAAGCGTACGAGCCCACGAATTTTCAAGTTCATCCTGATCGTTTGTACTTAATTTCACAGGGGAAAAGGTAAATTTCGCTGGCGATTCTACTTTGTTGTATCCATAGATACGAAGGATCTCTTCGATGACGTCAATTTCACGAGTCACGTCCGCTCTATAGGTAGGCACGGAAAGTTCTAGGCCGTTTTGAATTTCATTTAAAAGAGTAATGTCTAAAGACCTTAATATTTCTTTTACTTTTTCACGGTGAATTTTAATGCCTAAAATTTGATCAAGCATTGAGTAGCGCAAAACGACATACTGTCCCTCGATGGTACTTGGGTATAGATCCATTACTTCGCCAACAAGTGATCCTCCTGCAATTTCTTCCATTAGCTTCACAGCATACGAAAGCGCTATTTTCGTTTGTGCAGGATCTACTCCTCTTTCAAAACGAAAAGAAGCATCTGTACTTAACCCATGAAACTTCGCTGCTTTTCTAACCGCGACAGGGTTAAAGTAAGCGCTCTCAAGAAAAACTCTTTGAGTCTCCTCACCTACACCAGAATTTATTCCCCCAAAGACTCCTGCGATACACAAAGGATTGTCGCTTCCGTCTTTAATCATAATTTCTTCTCCCGAAAGACTTCTCTCAACGCCGTCCAGTGTGGTGAATTTCGTTCCTTTTGGAAGCGTACCCACTTTTACTTTCTGAGATGCGATTTTGTCTGCATCAAATGCGTGCAAGGGCTGACCTAGCCCGTGCAGAATATAATTAGTAATGTCAACTACGTTATTTATAGGCGCTAGTCCAATGGCCAATAGTCTATTTTGAAGCCATTCCGGAGAGGCCTCAATCGTTACGTTTTCGATCAAAGCTCCCACGTAGCGCGGAGTAAGAGTTGGATCTTCGACTTCAATCTCGAACTCAGATTCGCCCTGTCCTTCCAAAGCTTGAAGGGAGAGCTTCTCAAAATCGGACTTTTGAGAATTGCTAGTTAGGTAAGCATGCAAATCTCTTGCAACTCCGTAATGGGACATAGCATCGGTTCGATTGGGAGTAAGACCAATCTCATAAACGTGATCACTTCCTACTTCGATATAATCGCTGAGGGGTTTTCCCACTTCATAACGATCCTCTTCTAAAACTAAGATTCCAGAATTGTCCTCACCAATACCTAGTTCTACCTCAGAACACAGCATTCCTTCTGAAACTTCTCCTCTTAATTTTGCTTTTTTAATCTCAAAAAAACTTCCGTCTTTTGCATAAATCTTCGTACCCACCGTGGCCACTGCTACTTTCTGTCCTGCCTCTACGTTGGGTGCGCCGCATACAATAGAAAGCAGGTTGCCAGTACCCACATCAATGGTTGTTACTTTTAATTTATCCGCATTGGGATGCTTCTCGCACGTCATTACCTTTCCCACAACGATTCCTTTCAAAGCCCCTTTAATGGTTTCAAAAGACTCAATGCCTTCTACTTCTAAACCTATATCGGTTAGGATTTCTCCAATGCGTTCTATTTTTAAATCGGTGCTAAGGTATTCACCTAACCAGTTGTTTGAGATTTTCATTTACTCTAAAATTTGTGTACAGATACGGGCGCAAATATCGGTATTTTTGAGCAGAGATTAAAATATAGCCAGGGAAAATTCAAAAGGATTCTCTTCCTACTAATGGATTCATACCGATTTGATCCAATTTACCCTTACGCCAAAAAAATAGGAGTTTGAAAGCTCAAACTCCTATTTCTATTTCCAACTAAGTACTTCTTCTTACATCCCAATAACAGGCATGGAAAGCATTAGTAAGTTTTCATCGTCTTCTAACCCGTCGATCGGCTCAATAATTCCCGGTCTCGTTGGCATTGACATTTTAATGGTAATATCATCTGAAGCAAGTACAGAAAGCATTTCTGTAAGAAACTTGGAACTAAATCCGATATTAATATCTTCCCCGTTGTAATCACAAGGAATCTGCATATCTGCCTTGTTTGCATATTCAGGATCTTCTGCATGCAAATGAAGTATGTTGCCAGACAATTTGAAACGAACCTGATTCGTCGATTTATTCCCCATAATTGAGGCTCTTTTGATCGCCTGAAGAAGAAGAGCTCTATTGATGGTAAGGATATTTGGATTTTCTTTTGGAATTACAGCCGTATAATTCGGGTATTTTCCATCAATTAATAAGCAAATCCATACGTTTTTCCCGAAGGTAAATTTCGCGACATTGTCTGCAAATTCAATTAAAACCTCTTCCGCTGAATTTGATAAAATAGATTTAAAAATAGCCAGTGGTTTTTTCGGCATGATGAACTCCATCGGTTCCGCAACAAGGTCTGCTCTATTGTAAACCACAAGGCGATGGGAATCTGTGGATACAAAGTTGGTCCCTTCTTCAGTAAATTGGAATAATACACCCGTCATCACCGGTCGAAGTGAATCATTTGACGTCGCAAACAAAGTATTGTTTAGCGCCTCTGAAAGTACACCTGCAGGAATAACAACTTTTTGAGTGGCATTAAATTCAGGAAGATCCGGATAGTCTTCCGCATTGTCTAGGGCCACAGCAAAATTGTCTTTCTCATCTAAAATTTCAAGTAGACTACCCGCGCCCTCTTCATTGTCTTTTACCGACAAGGTAAGAGGCTGTTCTCCATAGGTTTTCAAAAAATCTTGAAATATCTTGGCAGGCACCGCAAATTTCCCTGACTCATCTGATTTTACATCAAGACTTGTAATAAGGGTAGTTTCCCCATCAGAGGCCGTAATTTGCAATTGATCTTGATCTAAAGCAAATAGATAGTTTTCTAAAATTGGTCTGGATTGAGAGCTCGAAATCACTCCACTTACGGTTTGCAATGCTTTTTGCAACTCTCCACTTGAAACAATAAATTTCATAAATCAATTTAATTTCTACAAATATAACAAATAAAGGGAAAATAGAGAAAACTTGTGGCTTTAGTTATTAACAATAAACGCTCTTTTTTTATAGCGGAAATTCTTTAAGATTTCCTATCTTTCCCTTACTCAATATGAAAAACAAAACGTTTCAATCCAGCCTTAGAAATGCCCTAAAGGGACTAAAAAAAACCGCTTTCTCAGAGCGTAATTTGCAAATTGAAATTTTTGCCTTCGCTTTAAATTTAGTATTGATTGCTTTGTTCGATCTTACAAACATCGAAATCGCAATCGTGCTTTTCGCGTGCGCACTGGTCCTTTGCATGGAGCTTTTCAACACAGTCATTGAAAAAATAGCGGACTTCATCGAGCCCAATTGGAATGCTAAAATTGGACACATAAAAGATATCGCTGCGGGCGCCGTTCTACTCGCATCACTCTTTGCACTGCTCATAGGACTTGTCATCTATTTGCCTTACTTAAGGGCTCTACTTTTCGAGGCGTAAAGAGTGATCCGTAGGCCTAAAGAAGGCGGTAAACCTTATGGTTTCCCGCCTTTTTAATATCTTTCTCAAAGATTTTTTTATTTAAAATAATCCACTCCGTTTTTAAAGACATTGTGGTAACTCGCATCCGGAATATTTTTCATTAGTCCTTCGCTAAATCGCTCGGTATGTCCCATCCGACCAAATATTCTACCGTCTTTAGAGGTTACACCTTCAATTCCAAAAAACGAATTGTTCGGGTTAAACGGCATTCCATGAGCAATATTTCCTTCTAAATCGACATATTGAGTTGCAATTTGTCCCTCTTGGTAAAGCTCTTCGATCATTTCCTTAGACGCCACAAATCGTCCCTCACCATGCGAAATTGGGATTGTGTATTCGTCTCCTAGTGTTCCGGCTAGCCAAGGTGAATGTTCACTTACTACTTTTATGCGTACCATTTGAGAAATGTGTCTTCCAATCGCATTGTGTGCTAATGTTGGAGAACTAGCATCCAAATCTCGAATTTCTCCGTAAGGAAGTAGTCCTGACTTCACAAGGGCTTGGAAACCGTTACAGATACCTAAAATCAGTCCGTCTTTTTCTAGGTGTTTTGTCACAGCTTCATTCATCCTTTCATTTTTAAGCACATTCACAATGAATTTTGCAGATCCATCAGGCTCATCCCCCGCAGAGAACCCACCAGAAAAAACGATTATCTGAGAATTTTCAATCTCTTTCACCCAATTCTCAATGCTTTGCTCTAGCAAATCGGTACTTAAATTCACAAGCGTTGAGCTGCTCACGATAGCTCCCTCTTTTGCAAATGCATTAATGGTCTCGTATTCACAGTTCGTCCCCGGAAAAACAGGAGCAAATACTCTAGGCTTTGCAATTCCATGGCTAGCTTTTACAAGTGAGGAAGCCTTCTTAGAGTTTAAACTCTCATCAAGACTAACCACTATAGCTTCTTTTTCTTTCGTAGGGAAAAGAGACTCAAAGGTTCCTTTGTAGGCACCTAAAAGCTCGTCGATGGAGAATCTTTCTTCAGTGAATTGTAAAATAGGCTCACTTGATACTTTTCCAATTTCTATTAAGTGCGCACTTTCTAGAGGCTCGGTAGATTCAAGTACTAAACTTCCGATGGAATTCGTTAACAGGCTCTCACTTGAAACCGAAACGATAGCGCCTAATTTATTTCCAAAAGCCATTTTGGCTAGTGCCACAGCAAGACCTCCTTTCTTGATTGTTTTCACCGACACCACTTGCTTGGCTTGAATAGCCGCATGAATTTCGTCATAGACCGCTTTTAGCGATTCATAATCTGGCATTCCGTCCTTATCAAGCGTATGACTAAAATGGTAAATATAATTCCCCGCTTTTTTAAATTCCGGTGAAATGACATTTTTCTTCTCTCCGTGTGCGCACGCAAAAGAGATAAGCGTCGGCGGTACATTTAAATTCTCAAAAGATCCACTCATACTGTCTTTTCCACCAATGGCGGCTAGCTCAAAATTCATTTGGGCATCGTAAGCTCCAAGTAGTGAAGAGAGCGGTTTTCCCCATTTTTCAGGCGCTTGACCTAGTTTTTCAAAATACTCTTGAAAACTTAAGCGAATCGTGCGGTAATCCCCACCCATAGCCACAATTTTGGAAACGCTTTCCACGACGGCAAGTGCTGATCCACTAAGCGAGTTTTCACTAGAGTGGCTTGCATCAAATCCCCAAGAGGCAAAAGATACAGTTTCCACCTCCTTTGCTCCCATCACAGGAAGTGTTTGCACACTGCCTTCCATGAGGGTTTCTTGGTAGATTCCGCCGTAAGGCATCGCCACTGTGGTTCCTCCTACAGAGGCGTCAAACATTTCTTGAAGTCCTTTTTGTGAGGCTACATTTTTATCTTTTAGAAGGGTAAGGAAATTTTCTTTTGAAAATTCAACCGATTCTTCTTCGTAAGGCTTTAAATGCGATATTTTGGCAGCTTGTACTTTTCGACAGCCGTTGGTGTCCAAAAATTCACGGCTCAAATCCACAATTTTCTCTCCTTTCCAGAACATTTGCATTCGACCTGAATCTTTGACCTCAGCAATGGAAAAGGCATGAATATTCTCTTTTTCACAAAGGGAAATAAACTTCTCTTTATCGCCCGCTTCAATGACCACTGCCATTCTCTCTTGGGATTCTGAAATGGCAAGCTCGGTTCCACTTAGTCCTTCATATTTCAAAGGCATTTCGTCCAAATGGATCGATAGACTTGAAGCAATTTCTCCAATAGCAACAGAGACACCCCCCGCACCAAAATCATTTGATTTTTTAATCAGTCTAGTGACTTCTGGATTTCTGAAAAGTCTTTGAATTTTTCTCTCCTCGACGGCGTTTCCTTTTTGAACTTCGGTCGAAAGTGTATGGATCGAATCTTGGTCTTGTTCTTTTGAACTTCCCGTCGCACCACCTACTCCATCACGACCCGTGGCACCACCAAGGACAATCACAAGATCTCCAGGACAAGGTTCTTCTCGCTTCACCCAATCTTTAGGTACAGCGCCCACTACAAAACCTACTTCCATTCGTTTCGCTTTGTATCCTGGATGGTAGATTTCATCCACCAAAGTCGTGGCAAGACCAATTTGGTTTCCATAGGAAGAGTATCCGTTGGCTGCTTTTTTCGAGATCGTACGCTGAGGAAGTTTCCCTGGCAGCGTTTGAGAAATAGGCTCTAGTGCATTCCCAGAACCTGATAATCTCATAGCCTGGTACACATAGGCACGACCCGACAAAGGATCTCGAATCGCTCCTCCTAAACAGGTGGAAGCGCCCCCAAAAGGTTCAATTTCCGTCGGGTGGTTGTGCGTTTCATTTTTGAACAGCAAATACCAAGGCTCTTTCTTGCCATCGTAGTTGGCTTCAATTTCAATTGTGCACGCATTAATTTCATCCGAAACCACTAGGTCTTCTAATTTCCCAGTTTTGTATAAATACTTGGCGGCAATCGTTCCAATGTCCATAAGAGACATGGCCTTATGCTCTCGCTTTAAAAAGGCTCTTTTGGATTGATAATCCTTATAAATGCGCTTTAGTACTTCTTTTTGATATCCTTCAAACTCCACGGAGGTAAGTTCGGTTTCAAAGGTAGTATGGCGACAGTGATCACTCCAGTACGTATCTAGTACTTTTAGTTCTGTTTCCGAAGGATCTCTTTTTTCCTTTTGAAAATAGGACTGAATGAAACTAAGATCTTCCATATCGAATGAAAAATCATGTTCTTTGTGAAACTTCTCTAATTGTTCTAAACTGAAAGAGATAAAGCCCGTATGAATCGGCACAGGTTGAGGCTCTTGCTGTTTTGGGATTTCCAAAATTTCGAGATTCTTCTCCTGACTTTCCACTTTATTAATTAAGTGATCCTTAATGAGCTCGATTTCGCTTGGGCTGACGCCCTGAAGCTCGATTAAAGATCCACTTCGAACTTCTGCCTCGTCGTTTCCCGTAAGCAGCGTTATACACTGCTCTGCAGAGTCCGCTCTTTGGTCAAATTGACCGGGAAGATATTCTGTGGCAAAGTAAAGGCCTTTAGCTGGATTCTCTTCGTGGAGCACGTCGGTCACGGGGTCGACAAAAGTGGTATGAACTACTTTAGAAAACTCTTCATGGCTTAGACCAAAAAGATCGTATACATTGTAAACTTTTACGGACTGAATGGTAGGTACGACTGCTTTAATCTCTTCCAAAATTTTTGGACTCTCCACATCAAACAGACCTCTTTTTTCAACAAATATTCTTTTTTTCATTTCAACTCTCCAGCGGCTTTCACGCGGGATGCTTAATTACTAGATTGTACTCTTTTTCTAACTTGAATTAAAAAAATAGGCAGCCCCCATGGGGCTGCGCTACCTTATACTTTTAAATCAAAGCTGCCGCCCATTTCGTGAGCGTACTTCTTTAAAATAGGTTGAACTTCATTTTCGATGAACTCCTGGGTTTGGATAGGCGAAAAACCAATGAAATTTTTCGGATCTAAAACCTCTCGAAGTTTACTCTTATCAAGTCTAAGACTTTCGTCATTTAAGATGCGTTCTAGAAGGTCATTCTCCTTTCCTTCCATTTTTACTTTTTTACTCGCCTCCATCGAATGCTGACGAATTACTTCGTGAATCTCCTGCCTGTCGCCTCCTGCTTTCACTTCTTCCATAATTATGTATTCAGTGGCCATAAACGGAAGCTCCTCTTCAATATGTTTTTTAATTCTGTTCTCATAGACCACGATCCCATCGAGAATGTTATTCCAAATGAGCAGTATGGCATCCACCGCTAAAAAGGCCTGTGGAATGGTAAGTCTTTTGTTTGCGCTGTCATCAAGCGTTCTTTCAAACCATTGAGTGGAAGCCACCATGGCAGAGCTACTTGCAAGAGACATGACAAACTTCGCTAAAGCGCCAATTCTCTCTGAGCGCATTGGATTTCTTTTGTAGGCCATCGCAGAAGACCCAATTTGATTTTTCTCAAAAGGCTCCTCGAGTTCTTTTAAATTTTGAAGCAGTCTTAAATCATTGCTAAATTTATGAGCGGACTGCGCGATATTGGAAAGTAGAGCTACTACTTTCGCATCGACCTTGCGGTCGTAGGTTTGTCCTGAAACACCAAATACTTTCTCAAAACCAAAGCGTCTCGAAAGTTCTTTGTCAAGATGCTTTACTTTGGTATAATCTCCTTCAAAAAGCTCGAGGAATGAGGCCGCTGTACCTGTAGTCCCTTTGACACCTCGAAAACGAAGGGTGTCAAGAAAGAATTCTAATTCTTCGAAATCGAGCACTAAAGATTGAAGCCATAAGGTGGCTCTTTTCCCCACAGTGGTTAACTGCGCAGGCTGATAGTGCGTAAATCCAAGGGTAGGCAAATCCTTATATTCTATAGCAAAATCGGAAAGTCGTTTAATGACGCCTACGAGTTGCTTACGTATAAGTTTTAACCCGTCACGGATCTGTATTAAATCTGTATTATCTCCTACAAAAGCGGAGGTAGCCCCTAGGTGGATTATTCCTTTGGCTAAAGGGGCGGCATCGCCATAGGTATGGACGTGAGCCATGACATCATGCCTAAATTTTTTCTCATACTCGGCCGCTTTACCAAAATCAATATCGTCCTTATTTGCTTTGAGTTGGTCGATCTGTTCTTGTGAAATTTCTAATCCAAGTTCTTTTTCAATCTCAGCCAAATGGATCCAGAGTTGTCGCCATGTGCGAAATTTGTTGTTCGGAGAAAAATTAAAAAGCATTTCCTCACTGGAATAACGCTCTTCCAATGGATTTTTGTAGGAATTCATTCAATTGGTTTAAGGTTTAGACTTTAGGCAAAATTATGCATTTTAATTGAGAGATGAAAGTCAGTTTTTACGAAAAAAAATCGCTACCCTGAGGCAGCGATTTTGAAAATAAATTTTCTTAATGGGTTATTTAGACCAGTACACTCTTTGGGTTTTTACGTCCTCAGAATTCGTTCCTACCATAATGTCAAAATCTCCCTCTTCCCAATCGTGAAGAAGTTTATTGTCATAGTATTTTAAGAGTTCTGGATCAATCTTGAAAGTAACTACTTTGCTTTCCCCTTTCTTAAGGAAAACTTTTTCAAATCCTTTCAGCTCTTTCACAGGTCTAGTGTTACGTCCCACTAAGTCGCGAATATATAATTGAACCACCTCTGATCCATCATAATTTCCAGTATTGGTTACGGTGATACGAGCTTCAATCGTTTGGTTTCCTTTTGGCGCTTTGTTTGAAACAGAAAGCTCAGAGTAGGAAAAGTTCGTATAGCTTAATCCAAAACCAAACGGATAGAGCGGAGTATTGCACTCGTCCATGTAATTTCTTCGGAATCGCTCGTATTCACATTTTTCCGTTTTCTCTTTACTTAACGGACGCCCTGTATTCTTATGGTTATAGTAAATGGGTACTTGTCCTACGCTTCGTGGGAAAGTCATAGGCAATTTCCCAGAAGGGTTTACCTTTCCAAATAGTACGTCTGCCACGGCAAGGCCTGCTTCCGTACCTGGGAACCATGCATTTAAAATGGCATCCGGAGTTTCATACATATTGGTAAGCGCTAAAGGTCTTCCCGTTAATAGAACCACAGCAATTGGCTTTCCTGTTTTTTTAAGTTCATTTAACAGCTCGATTTGAGTCTCAGGAATCGTAATTTCAGCGCGTGAAGAAGATTCTCCACTCATTTCTGCACTTTCTCCAATAGCAAGTACAATTACATCCGATTGATTCGCTATATCCACCGCTTCCTTAAGCAAGGCTTCTTTCCCTCTGGAATCACGATCTACGACTTTGCCATGAGCTGCGTACACATTTTCTAAGGTTTCATTTTCCTCTACATTCGATCCCTTCGCCGTAAGAATTTTCACATCTTTGCCCGCCGTTTTTTGAAGTCCCTCCAAAAGCGTGACTGCACTTCCGTGCGTCGTGGCAACGCTCCAGGTTCCTGGCATGTTCACTGAATTTTTCACTAATGGACCGATAAGGGCAATGGTTCCTGATTTCTTCAACGGAAGTACCTGGTTGTCATTTTTTAGCAGCACCATTGAGGCGGCTGCAATTTTTCTTGCTTCTTCACGATTTTTCGCACTAAAGACCTCTTTTTCCGCTGCCTTTTTGCTCCCGTATCGATACGGATCTTCGAAGAGTCCTAAATCGTATTTTGCTTCTAGTATTCGTTTTGCAGCCAAGGTAATTTGTGCTTCCGTTACTTTTCCTTCTTTGAGTGATTTTTGAAGGGTCGTTAAAAAACCTTCACCGACCATATCCATGTCGGTTCCTGCATTCAAAGCTAGCGCAGAAACAGCCTGTAAGTCTCCCATACCATGCTGTTCCATCTCGTTAATTCCTGTGTAATCACTTACCACGAATCCCTCAAAACCCCACTGCTTTCTTAGAACATCGTCCATGAGCCATTTATTTCCAGTGGCTGGAATCCCATCCACTTCGTTGAAGGAAGCCATTACGGAACCCACGCCAGCGTCCACAGCCGCTTTGTACGGCGGAAAATACTCATTGAACATACGGGTATGGCTCATATCCACAGTGTTGTAATCGAGTCCTGCTTCTGGCGCTCCATAAAGAGCAAAGTGTTTCACACAAGCAAGGATCGTACTTTCAAGGGAAAGATCCTTTCCTTGGTATCCATACACCATCGCTTTCGCAATTTCGCTCCCAAGGAAGGGATCTTCCCCTGCTCCCTCTGATACGCGCCCCCAACGAGGCTCTCTTGAAATATCCACCATGGGTGAGAAAGTCCAGTTAATCCCATCTGCAGCCGCTTCCCTCGCTGCAATTTGCGCAGAACGCTGCACCAAATCCATATCCCAAGTGGCGGCAAGTCCTAAGGGAATAGGAAAGGTCGTTTCATAACCATGGATTACATCCATCCCAAAAAGGAGTGGAATCTTAAGTCGCGACTTTTCCATCGCTACTTTTTGCACAGCTCTAATCTTCTCAATTCCTTTGATATTGAATAGTCCACCGACTAGTCCCTGCTCAATTTTTTTACCAATGTCTGAACTTTGCGCCTGTCCTGTTGTAAAATCGCCAGCGCTGGGTAAATTAAGTTGACCAATTTTCTCTTCCAAGGTCATTTTTTGAAGGAGCCCCTCTATAAAGGCCTTCTTTTTGGCTTGGTATTGAGCCGTTTGATATTTTTGAACAGGCTGATGCACAAGCTCTTGTGCCATTGCAAATGGGCTAAGGGCCATGAGAGCCACTAAAATTAACTTCTTCATTATTCTATTATTTTTGTTTTTTATTTGTTAACATCCAGGTGTAAAATTCGGGATTGCTATAGGTAGAATCCCAAGAATTATGGTTGTCATCTGGAAAAATTGTAAGGCTTACATTCGGATTGATCTTACGAATTACTTGGTACATCTCGATGGAGGCCATTGGAGAGACAATATCGTCATTTCCCCCATGGAAAATTCGGATGGGTAAATCTTTGTATTTGTGAGCGGTTGCCTTCATCCACCGATCCGAAGGACCACAAACTACACTTAAAGAGGCAAACATTTCGGGATGTTCACTCGCTAATTTCCAGCTTCCCCATCCTCCCATTGAGAGTCCAGTAAGATGAATTCGACTTGGATCAATTTTGTATTTGCTTACAATTTCCTGAATAAGTGCATAAACCGCCTCCGTATCCCACCATTCATCTGCAGGACATTGGGGAGCTAATATGGCTACGGGTTCTTTAATAAGCTCTTTATAGGTAAAGGGGCTATGCGCCTTGACCATTTCCAGATTTTGTCCTCGCTCTCCAGAACCATGCAAAAAAACAATCAAAGGCACGGCGGATTTAGCCTCTTTGGGATAATCAAGGACATACCCTAGTTCCGCTTTCACCGATACGGTCTTTTTAAAATTGGCTTGAATTTCTTGTGCGAGACTAAAACTTGTCATACTTAGCAATAAAACAAGAGTAAAGATTCGTACGCTTAGGTCTTTTAAATAATTCATCTTTATTTGATATTGTATTTGGCAGATTTAAAATCAAGTTTGCGAAGCCCTGCTTGGATGTCCGGTGCATTCATAAACAGTTTCCATAAAAGTCCCGTTCTATAATTTTCTATCATAGGTGAAATCGTGCCTTGATCAATGGCAAGATACTGTTTGGCTACCCAATTATCATAGTGGATGGAAGTCGCATCATAGGGACCCGCAGTTCCTATAAATTCAGGTTTTTGCTCATATAAGAACCGCAGTACATCCATCGATTCTTTCGGCGTATACGGAAAACTACTAAGCGCCGCTGTAGGAGTAATCACGCCCCTATCGTTAGAGGGCATGTGAGCGGTATAACCTATAGATCCGTCAGGATTTCTAGAATAAGAAGCCGTCATGCCCCAATAATTCGGTCCATACCCTTTGTAGTGCTTTGGATTTTCTAAGGCATAACGATAGCTAATGAGTACATGATTGCGGTTCAGATCAAAATAATTTTGGATCTGACGGTCCTGAAGTCCCGTAGGGTCCAGTCCTAGATACGAATACTGCGCCCAAAATAAGGGTCCTCCATATTCGCTCGCACCGTTGTGATTTACAATAAGCGGAAGTCCATATTTAGTTTTATCTGTCGTGTAAGTGCCGTTTCTGGTCCACCCTTTGTAATAAGTTTCTGCATCAATGGAATGAGTAGGGGAAGAAGCCGCCAGAATATAGGTAATAAGACATTCATTATATCCTTCTAAAGGAAAATTCATTTCCCATCCGTAGTTCTTGGACCAATGCCAATATAAAACCTTTTCTCCCCCTTTCGTATACCAGTCCCATTCAACGGTTTTCCATAGCTCATCCATCTTTTTAGCCAAGGCCTTTTCCTTCTGATTTCCATTTTTAAAATACTCCCTGACCGTGATCATGCCTTGCACTAAAAAAGCGGTTTCCACTAAATCTCCTCCATCATCCTTTTTTCCAAAAGGAACTGCTTTTCCTGTTCTCCCATCAATCCAGTGAGACCAAGCGCCATGAAAGCGCTCACTTGTGGAAAGGAAATCTGCAATTCTATGCAGTCTATCGACCGCCTCCGTGCGAGGCACAAAACCTCTCTCCACTCCCACTAAAATGCTCATTAGTCCAAATCCAGAACCGCCCGTGGTGACCACGTGCTTATCGTTATAGGGATACACACCGTTTTCATGGTACCGTTCTTGTCCCATCAGAGAATTGGGCTCTGCAAAATCCCAAAAGTATTTAAGACTTTGTCTTTGGACCTGATCCATCAGGTCAAAATCACGTTTTGAAAAATTCACTTTTTCTTCTGAGTCTTTTGTCGTGTGCATACTTGCGCATGAACTGACAATCGATCCAATGGCAAGCGTAAATACAATTATTTTCTTCATTTCATTTCCAATTTAAAGAGTGTGGGTTGTGGAACTAAATCCAAGCTTTTTAAGTCCCACCTTAATTTCCGGAGCCTTCATAAAAAGATTCCAAATAAATCCACTTCGGTAATTTTCGACCATAGGAGTAATGGTTCCTTGATCAATAGCCAAATACCTTGGGGTTACCCAACTGTACTGCATACTATAGGCATCGTAGGGACCGGCTACGCCCACGTATTGCGATTTCTTTTCATTGTATAGAAATCGGAGCATTCCCATACTTTCACTAGGCGTGTAGGGCATGCTTGAGAGCGCTGCGGTAGGAGAAATGACCCCTAAATCATTTTGGGGAGAATGGGCGCTGTATCCCGTCGAACCGTCATTGTTTCGAGAATAACTTGCTGTCAGTCCCCAGCCTTTCGCACCATATCCTACATATCCTTTGGGATTATCCAGTGCATATTGGTACATTATTTTCGCGTGATTTAAGACCACATTTCCATAATTCACATACTCATCTGATAGCCCTCTTGGATCGAGCGCCAAAAACGAATAATGAGACCAAAACAGGGGTCCTACACTTCCGGAGTGACCGTTATGATTGACCACTAAGGGAATACCATAAAGGGAACCCGCACTTTTAATTCCACCATTTCTGGCCCATCCCTCTTTGTATACCTCTTTCGAAATCGGGTATGTGGGCGAACTTGCAGCAAGGACATACGTAATTAAGGTTTCATCAAATCCTTGAAGTTTCATATTCATCTGAAACCCACTATTCTTGGACCAGTGCCAGTAAAGAGTGTTTTGGTTTTGAGTATACCAACTCCATTCAACGCCCTGCCAAAGTTCATCGGCTTTTAAAGCTAAATTCTTTTCCGCCTCGACCGACGAGTCTTTGAAATATTC
>JAEWIE010000003.1 GCA_023387375.1 Bacteroidota bacterium
TGCGCTCTATGGTAAGAATCCAGTTCGTCAAAGGCGCCTGCAATCACCAAACTCTCTACCACTCTTTTGTTCATTTCACGCGAGGGAATTCGTTCAAAAAAGTCATAGACCGACTTAAATCGACCCCCTTCCCTAGCATGAACAATGGCCTCACTTGGCCCTTCTCCAATCCCTTTGATGGCTCCTAAACCAAAACGGATTTGGCCTTTTTCATTGACTGCAAATTCATAATGAGATTCATTTACATCTGGGCCTAATACATCTACGCCAATACTTCGGCAGTCCTCCATGAAGAGAGTGATCTGCTTTGTGTTGTTTAAGTTGTGCGTCATCACGCTTGCCATGTACTCCGCAGGATAGTTAGCCTTTAAATAAGCCGTTTGGTAGGCGATCAGCGCGTAACAAGTCGAGTGGGACTTGTTAAAGGCATACTCTGCAAACGCTTCCCAGTCTTTCCATATTTTGTTTAGCGCGCCTTCATCGTGTCCTTTCTGTTTCCCTCCTTCCATAAATTTAGGATAAAGCTCATCAAGAACACTTTTAAGCTTTTTCCCCATGGCCTTTCTTAAGGTATCCGCCTCACCTTTCGTAAAGCCCGCAAGCTTTTGCGAAAGGAGCATTACCTGTTCTTGGTAGACGGTAATACCGTAGGTTTCTTTTAGGTATTCTTCCGCCTCAGGAAGGTCATAAACGATTTCTTCCTCTCCATGTTTCCGGTTAATAAAACTGGGAATATATTTAATAGGTCCCGGACGATAAAGGGCGTTCATCGCAATTAAATCCGCAAATACCGTAGGCCTTAATTCTCTCATGTATTTTTGCATTCCAGGACTCTCGTACTGGAAAATCCCTACGGTGTGTCCCCTTTGAAAGAGCTCGTAGGTTTTGGCATCGTCTAGGGGAAGCGTATCAATGTCGATGTCCACCCCATGGTTTTTCTTAATTAGTTTAAGAGCATCTTTTAAAATGGTTAAGGTACGAAGACCTAAAAAGTCCATTTTTAGAAGTCCTGCATTCTCCGCCACCGAGTTATCGAACTGAGAAACGAGAATTTCCGAGTCTTTTGCGGCAATTGAGATAGGCACCAAATTCGAAATATCCTCAGGCGTAATAATCACTCCACAAGCATGGATTCCTGTATTACGAATGGCTCCTTCCAATTTTTGCGCTGCAGAGAGAACCGCATGCCGCGGATCTTTCGAGTCCGCTAAGATTCGTTTCATTTCATCGACTAGCATTTGATCCTCCGAAGGAAGCTTGTCGTATTTTGCAAACGCTTTTTTAAAGTTCATCCCTGGAGAGGGAGGAATTAATTTGGCAAGTTCATTGGTTTCTCCAATGGAGAGTTCAAGGACTCGTCCTGCGTCTTTAATGGCAGATTTTCCGCCTAAAACAGAGTAAGTGATAATTTGGGCTACATTGGTTTTTCCATATTTCTCGATTACCCATTTGATGACTCTATCTCTCCCCTCGTCATCGAAGTCAATATCGATATCGGGCATGGAAATCCTTTCTGGATTTAGGAAACGCTCAAATAGCAAATCGTATTTAATGGGGTCCACATTGGTAATTCCGGTGCAGTAGGCTACGGCAGAACCTGCCGCCGATCCCCTACCCGGACCTACCCATACGCCCATTTTTCGTGCTTCATTGCAAAAGTCTTGTACAATCAAGAAATAACCGGGATATCCTGTATTGGCAATTACCTCTAGTTCAAAATCGATTCTCTCTTGAATCTCAGGGGTAATCTCCTCATAACGCGCTTTGGCACCTTCCATCGTAAGGTGTCTTAAGTACGCGTTCTCTCCTCTTTTTCCGCCGTCCTCTAAATCAAGAGGACTTTGAAATTCCTCAGGAATGGCAAACTCAGGAAGAAGCACATCGCGCTTAAGACTATAGGGTTCAAATTTTTTGAGAAGATCCTCATACGCTGAGAACGCAGTAGGATAATGCGCAAAGGAATTCTTTAATTCCTTTCTATTTTTTAGGTAGTACTCTTTGGAAGGAAGCGCTTTTCGTTTTCCAAAGCCTCTTCCCACCTCTGTACTTAATTTTTCTCCGTCTTTGATGCAGCTTAAGATTTCTTGAATTTTTGCATCGCTGGCCTCCGAGTAATAGGTTTCGTTTTGAGCTAGAAGCGGAATCGAGTGCTTTTCACTGAATTCCACTAAGACCGAATTGACGTGGTTTTCTTCTTGCACGCCATGGCTTTGAATTTGAAGATAGAAATCCTCTCCAAAGGTTTCCTTCCACCAAAGGGTAAGTTCTTCCCCTTTCTGGTTTCCTAGCTCCAAAATAGTTTGAGGAATATCGCCTTGAAGGCCTCCTGAAATAGCGATTAAGTCTTCTTTGTATTCTTTTACCATTTGTTTTGAGATTCGAGGAACCCCAAAATAAAACCCATTCACGTACCCCAGAGAAGACAACTTCGCTAGATTTCGATAGCCGTTCCTGTTCTTCGCAAGCAGCACGACGCGTGATCTTTTGTCTGGATCGTCCTTGGTAAACTGCTTTTGCTCGGGTCTCTCCGACAAATAAAATTCACATCCAATAACACCTACAATAGGTTTTTTAGGAGGCACTTCATTAAACTCCTCTCCTTTCTCAAGCGCTTTTGTTTTCCTCTCTTCGTACGCTTTGTACTCTTTTTCGAGCACACTGTTCCTACTTTGAAGCTCTGCATTGAATTTAAAAGCGCCCATCATGTTTCCAAGGTCCACAAGACCTACGGCTGGAAACTCATTCTCAAACGCCTCATTAATTAAATCCGTAAGACTACTGGAGCCCTGCAATGAAGAGTAAATGCTATGGTTATGGAAATTGAAATAAGAACCAAGATCAATCTCAGTGGCTGCTTTTTTCGTTTTGTGAACGGCGCCTGACTCCTCTTCTGCTTGTTTTTTAACAACGATGTCAAACGACTGAATTTGAGTCGGATTGTTTTGCTTAAACGACAAGAAATCCGGCTCAGAAATCCCTAATTCCTTTAAGGGAACTTCATTTAGGCGTAAGAGCTCGAAAAAGGCTCTTGCCGTCGCATTTACGTCCGCCGCCGAGTTGTGCGCTAAATCAAAGTCTTCTTCAAAGAGCGCTCTATAAAGTTCGCCCAGTCTAGGGGGTTTGTAGCCAGCACGTCCCCAAGAGAGTTTGCAAAACTCGGTTCCAATGTGCATGGTGTCCGCCACTTTCAAGTCTTCAATTTCAAAAGAAAGAGACTTTCTAAAAAATTCAGAGCCTAAAACCCCAAGATCAAACTCTAAATTATGCCCTACCATTATCCTTGTTCTAGAAAGAACTTCTTTAAATTCGAGCAGTATTTCTTTTAAATCCTGTCCTTCTCTCTGCGCAATTTCCGTGGTGATTTTATGCACCTCTGCGGCTTTGTAGGGAATATCAAATCCCTCAGGACGAATAATATAGTCTTTGTTTTCAATTAGAGATCCATCTACATCATGAAGCTGCCAACTGATCTGCACCATTCGGGGCCAGTTGTCCGTGTCACTATAGGGCGCCTGCATGCTTTTGGCAAGTCCGGTGGTTTCTGTATCAAATACTAAATACATTTTGCTAGCTATTTTTGGTAAAATTAGAGCCTTTTTTTTTCAGATTCAAATTGTATTTCAACTTCTTTTGTTTTCCTAGCTCAGAGGCCTTTTTAGGGAAAGTCAAATCTTTTTAAGGTGGCAAATTCTCAAAAGAAAAAGAGTCTCCGCGAAGCGTGAGTTACTAAAAGTCACTCCTTTAGTAAAGAGAAGCCTTAGGAGAATTTCAATATACAACAAAAGTATTATATTTAACTCCTATGAAAACGAAGACTTCTACTCCTATATCGACTCAAATTCTATTAAAAGCATACTCGCATATGATGCTGGCAAGAGCCATGGCGGATCATTATGAAGAGAACAGAGCTGTTTGCCCGTATGTCCACTCGACTTCCAGGGGCCATGAGGCCGTGCAACTTGCGACGGCTTATTTACTTACGAAAGACGACTGGGTCTCTCCGTATTACCGAGATGAGAGTCTACTGCTTGGGATTGGTTACACGCCTTATGAACTTATGCTTCAACTACTCGCAAAGAGAGACGATCCTTTTTCTGGCGGTAGATCGTATTATTCTCATCCTTCGAGTAGAAGTGAGGACAAGCCAAAAATGATTCATCAGAGTTCTGCAACCGGCATGCAGGCCATTCCCACTACGGGAGTTGCGCAGGGACTTAAATACCTGCAAACCCAGAAACTAAAAACCTTTGAGAAAAATCCAATTGTGGTTTGTTCTCTTGGAGACAATTCAGTGACAGAAGGAGAAGTTTCTGAGGCCTTTCAGTTTGCGGCCTTGCACCAACTTCCGATTCTGTTTTTAGTGCAGGATAACGAATGGGGCATTTCCGTGACGAGCAAAGAAGCGCGCACCGCTGATGCTTATGAATTTACAAGTGGATTTACGGGCCTAGAAAGACTCCGCATTGATGGAACCAATTTCATAGAGGCCTATGAAGGAATGGAAAAAGCGTTCTCCATTGTTCGGGATCAGCAAAAACCCGTGGTGGTTTGCGCTAAAACGGTTCTGATTGGACACCATACCTCAGGAGTAAGAAGAGAGTTCTATAGAGATGAAGAGGATCTTAAAGAGCACCGCAAAAAAGATCCAGGCGTACTTTTAAGAAAAGAATTAATCGATTTTGGCATTTCACAGTCCACTCTGGAGGAGATCGAAAAACAGGCTAAAAGAGAAACGATCGAGAGTTTTGAAAGGGCGCTTGCTGCTCCCGATCCAGACCCGCAAAGCGTGATGGACCATGTGTATGCTCCCACTCCTATTGTAGAAGAAAAAGGAGTAAGAGTGCCTGAGGGAACGAAAGAAAAAATCGTCATGGTGGATGCCGCCATTCATGCCATCCAAGAAATCATGTACGAGCATCCCGAAGCTTTACTTTACGGACAAGACGTTGGAAAAAGAATTGGAGGCGTGTTTAGAGAAGCCGTTACCTTAGGAAACAAATTTGGAGACGAGAGAGTCTTTAATACACCCATTCAAGAGGCCTATATTATAGGATCTACGGTAGGAATGAGCGCTGTCGGACTAAAACCGATCGTAGAAGTTCAATTTGCAGACTACCTTTATCCGGGTCTTAACCAGCTTATTACTGAGATTTCAAAATCGTCCTATCTCTCCATGGGTAAATTCCCGATCTCTACTCTAATTCGCGTTCCGATCGGCGCTTACGGCGGAGGAGGCCCTTACCACAGCGGAAGCGTAGAAAGCATTTTAGCGACCATCAAAGGAATTAAGATTGCCTATCCAAGTAACGCTGCCGACTTTAAAGGACTTTTAAAAGCGGCCTATTACGATCCAAACCCCGTACTCATGCTTGAGCATAAAGGACTCTACTGGTCGAAAGTACCAGGAACAGAAGAAGCCAAAACCATTGAACCGGATGCAGACTACATTCTTCCTTTCGGAAAAGCAAACCAGATTCGTTTGGCCGATCAAGAGCAGATCCATAAGGGACGCTCACTTGTGATAGTCACGTACGGAATGGGCGTTTACTGGGCTAAGCAGGCTGCGAAGGCCTTTGAAAACCGAATTGAAATCATCGATCTTCGAACCCTCGTTCCTCTTGATCATGAGCTCGTTTTTGAACGAGTATCGGTGCATGGAAAATGTCTTGTACTAAGTGAAGAAGCTGTAACGAATTCATTCGCGCAGGCTCTAAGCGCTAGAATCTCTAAGAACTGTTTCTTCCAATTGGATTTACCTGTGGAAACTCTGGGGGCAAAAGATACGCCTGCCGTTCCTATCAATTTCATACTAGAAAAAGAGATGCTTCCCACAGCAGAGAAAGTAGAAGCTAAAATAAGAGAAATGCTCTCCAATTAGAACGAATACGACGGACCTAGCAAGAAGCTTTTGAGTGTAGTTTTACAAAATAAAATCCTAATTTTTTCGCCTTGAAACAGGTTTAAAAATTAGGATTTCTATTTAATTGAGACAATTGCTTTATGAACTTATCTTAAGGCGTCTTCACAAAGGAAAGTTTTTCAATTTGGACTTTGCTCTTTTCTAATTCTGAAAAAAGTTTCTCTTTCATGGAAGTAAAATAGGAGGAGTTTTCAAACAAATCGTTGTAATACTCGATTCCACTTAGAAGGTTTTCTCGAAAAGTTTTCCATTTCTTTTCTATTCCGGGACTCACGACTTTTGTACTGCTAATCTCTTTTCGGAAATACTTCAAGTATTCGTCTAGTTCTTTTAAAAATACGTGAGGTCTATTCTCATGGTTTTCGACAGAAGGGCCTCCATAAATATGCCGTATCATATCTTTTAAACTTACTTCTTTTGAAAAATACGCAATATTAGGTCCTGGACAAACGACAACCCCTTGCTTTTGGCCTTTTACAGGAATGCCTAATTCTAACTGCGCGGAGCTGGCTAAACTAACGCAGAGGCAGGCCTTCTCTGTAATCTTTTCTTTTTCTTTCTGGTAGTCCGCAGTCTCCATTGTGGCTTTCTGCTCTTCTAGCTCCTCCATTTTGCGGTCTTGGTATTTTTTAGAAGCCGTGCAAATTCCTTCGGTTTCTCCATATTCTTTGCTTAAAGCCAAGTATTTCTTAGGACAAGAACTTCCCGCTTTGTTCTCTTCGATTCGCTTGTTTTTAAAATACTCATTGCTCGTACCTCGAACGGTATTAAAGGGAACTCCTAAAGGAGAGATATCACTTAAATACAAATCCTCTTCTTTTGCATTGGCAAGAAGATCGCGCGTTTCTTTGTCTACAGAAGTAGCCTCGGGAACGAGAAGAAAAGGAGATCCCCACCCTACGCTTTCAAGCTCGTAATGGTCTTTTAAAAAAGCCTGTTCCGTTCCTGTTCCTACGCCCCCTTGCACTGTAATAGAAAGAGTAGGAAGAACCTGAGGTACCTTTTTGCCTTTTTGCTCTAAGGCAGGAGCCAACAGCGCAAAAGCGGCCTGTTGAAGTTCTTTTTTCTTCGATTTAAATTCCTCAAGAATAGGTCCCATGAGAAGTCCTTGAGTCGCAAAGGCATGTCCTCCGCAATTAAGTCCGGATTCAATACGGTATTCAGAAACCCAAAGTCCTTTTTTGGCTAAAAATTGTCCTTGCACCATCGCGGAGCGAAAATCACTCACTTTTAACACAATCTTTTTTTGAAAACTGCCATCCAGTTCTGGGTAAAACACATCAAAACTCTCCATATAACTATAGAGGCGCGGATTCATCCCTGCAGAGAAAATCACGGAACTACGAGTACGGCTTAGCGCAAAGCCTCGAAGAGCCGCATGCGCATCGTTATACTCTACGCTTAAGGGCTGAGAATCCCTGAAATTGTCTTTGTCCACTTTGGTCATGATGTTCACATCGATAGATCCTGGGTGCAAATATTTATTCAGGATTTCTTTTAGTTCTTGAAAAGTATGCTTCTTTTCATCGATCACCTCACTAAGTTTGGATTTTAGAAGGGAACCGCTAGGAAGGGAAAGAAGAAAGGATTCGAGCTCCTTCTGATTGGAAGCTAATTCTTCTTTAAATTTTTCAAATTTGCTCGCAATGTTTTGCTCTAGGAAATTCAAATAAGAAGTGATTCGTTTGGCTCTATAGTCCTCGATTTTAGTAGAAATCGCCTCAAAAGGCTGCTTGAATTTTTCGCTGTAAAACCCGCGAACCTTTTCGATTAAATCGTCGTCCATAATGGAGATTACCGAGTCAATGCCATATTGAGCCACGCGAAGCGGACTGTCAATGGTAAAGGCGAGGCCCATGACGGGAATGTGAAAATGATGTGTCTTTGAGATAGCTGTCATAGATTAAAATTAGTTTTTTTTAGGTTCATTTTAAACCTTTAAAGATACTCGATTCCCTCTTCTTTCCTACGAAGGGAATACCTAACATTTATCATATAATCCGACTTCTAGCGTCCCACTAATCCCATTGAATCGGGCGGTACTTAATTCTAATCTGTTTGCGAAGCATGAAAATGATCCCACTCAGGCCGCACCCAAAATATACTATCTAACTACCTAAAGATCTCTATCTGAGCACACCTCCTTCGGTGCGTCTTTTAAATTTTATCAGGCGAACCGAAATTCACTATAGAATATTTCGTAAATTAACAAAATCAAAATTTCAAATCATGGATCAAAAAATCGCCTCCCTTAAAAAACTTGAGCACGAAGGAAAAAACATTCACCGTCTTCCCTTCTCCATTCGTATATTACTTGAAAATGCCTTAAGGAATCATGATGGCTTTGCCATCACAGATGAGCATTTAGAAACTTTGAGTAACTGGGATCCAGCAGGTACCGACAAGGAAATACCCTTTAAGCCTGCACGCGTATTAATGCAAGACTTTACAGGAGTTCCCGCCGTTGTAGATATTGCCTCCATACGCGCAGAAGTGGTCAGAAAAGGAGGCGAAGGCTCAAAAATCAATCCTGCCATTCCCGTGGATTTAGTGATTGACCATTCGGTTCAGGTGGATTTTTTTGGAACCAATTACTCGGAAGGGAAAAACGTAGAGAGAGAATACGAACGTAATGCCGAACGCTATCAACTCTTAAAATGGGCGCAAACTGGATTAAATAATTTTACGGTGGTTCCTCCCGGTATGGGAATCTGCCACCAGGTCAATTTGGAATATTTAGCCAAAGGAGTCATCGAGCGTGAGGGCTGGGCATTTCCCGATACTTTAGTGGGATTAGATTCCCATACGCCCATGGTTAATGGAATAGGAGTACTCGGTTGGGGCGTAGGAGGAATTGAGGCGGAAGCCGCCATGCTGGGCCAGCCCATCTATTTTACCTGTCCTAAAGTGGTGGGGCTCAATTTAAAAGGCAGAATCCCTCAGGGATGTACCGCCACAGACATGGTGCTTACCATTACAAACCTACTTCGTCAGGTGGGCGTTGTCGGGAAATTCGTAGAAGTATACGGAGATGCACTTGACCATTTAACGGTCACTGACCGCGCCACCATTGCAAACATGTCGCCTGAATTCGGTTGCACCGTGACCTATTTTCCGATCGACAATCAAACCTTAGACTATATGAAGCGAACCCATCGCTCGCAGCAGCAAATAGATTTGGTTAAAAACTATTGCAATGAAAACCTGCTTTGGAGGACTGGAAAAGAGCAGATCGAATACTCAGAAATTGTAGAGCTCGATTTAGGAACCTTGAAACCGACCGTGTCTGGACCCAAACGTCCTCAAGATAAAATCCTTGTTGAAGACTTGCACACGCGGTTTGCAGAATTATTAAAAGAAGAATTCAAAAGGGAATACGTTCCCATTGGAGATCGTCGCGAACATGCATGGCTGAACGAAGGAGGATCGGGAAGTGAGTTCGCACCTTCAAAAGAACTTGAATTGTCGGAAAACATCAATATTGTTAAAGACAACAAAGACAACGATTTACGAACCGTTAAAATCAAATTCAAAAATGCAGATTATAAATTAAGCGATGGCAGCATCGTCATTGCGGCCATTACAAGCTGCACCAACACCTCGAATCCCGCTGTGATGGTGGGCGCAGGTTTGGTAGCGCGAAATGCAGTCGCTCGGGGTTTACGAACCAAATCATGGGTCAAAACAAGTCTTGCGCCAGGTTCAAAAGTCGTCACCAAATACCTTGAGCGCTCTGGTCTGTCCGAGGATTTGGATGCTTTGCGCTTCCATACAGTAGGGTACGGCTGTACGTCTTGTATTGGGAATAGTGGACCTCTTCCCGCCTATATAGCCGAAGCCATCGATAAACATGATATGGTGGTCGCCTCAGTGCTTTCAGGAAACCGAAATTTCGAGGCCCGGGTCCATTCTCAAATCAAAATGAACTTCCTGATGTCACCCATGCTAGTGGTGGCCTACGCGCTTGTGGGAAGAGTCGATATCGATTTAATAAACGAACCGTTAGGCTATGATCCCAATGGAGAATCTGTCTACTTAAAGGACATCTGGCCAAGCCAAGAAGAAATCAACCAAACCATCATGGATTGCATGAAAGTAGAAGATTTCAAAGAGGTCTACAATGTAATTTTTGAAGGAAACGAGCAGTGGAAGCAATTAAAAGCCCCTTCAGGAACTGCCTATAAGTGGGACGAGCATTCTACTTATATTAAGGAGGTACCTTTTTTCAAAAACATCAGTGAAACGCCTGAACCTTTAGAGGACATTAAAAATGCGCGTGTATTGTTATACTTAGGAGATTCAGTAACCACGGATCACATTTCTCCTGCGGGAGCTTTTAGCGATTTTTCGGCTGCTGGAAAATACCTCGTAGACCAAGGAGTAGAAAGAAAAGATTTTAACTCCTATGGTTCACGTCGTGGAAACCATGAGGTGATGATGAGAGGGACCTTTGCAAATGTGCGTATTAAAAACAAGATCACAGACAAAGAAGGAGGCTACTCGAGCTATTTCCCCACTCAAGAAACCGGTACGGTGTACGACGTCGCCATGAAATACAGCCAGGATCAAACGCCGCTTATCGTACTAGCCGGGAAAGAATACGGTAGCGGATCCTCAAGAGACTGGGCAGCAAAAGGAACTAACTTACTAGGCATTAAAGTCGTGATTGCAGAAAGTTTTGAGCGCATACACAGGAGTAACTTAGTACAAATGGGCGTACTTCCTCTTGAATTTGTTTCAGGACAAAGCGCATCCTCCCTCGGCTTAACAGGAAAGGAATCTTATAACTTTAGTGGAATATCGGATTCCTTGAAACCCTCTAAAATCATTAAAGTGACCGCCGTGAAAGAATCAGGTGAGAAAATAGAATTTGATGCTAAAGCTCGTTTAGACTCCGCCATTGAAATTGCCTATTATCAAAACGGTGGGATTCTGCAATACGTGTTAAGAGAAGAGCTAAAGAAATAAATCACTTTACATATCCTTCCCTATAGCTAAAATGGCAAAAAAGCCTCCAGAATTTTCATTCTGAAGGCCACGTAAAATTAGAAAATTGAAAAAAAATTAAGGAATAAATTTGAGGGCTTCCACTTGGAAGCTCTCTTTCTCGGTGGAGGTCTTTCCATAGCGGTCTGTAGCTCTCACTTCAAAACTGTGAGTGCCGATACTAAGACCTTTTGGAACGCCTATGCTCCATAAATGGTTAGAGGGTTCTGGATTAGAGGGTCTTCTACCCTCTTCTAATTCTGCTCTTTCATCCCACTTAAAGGTAGAAAGCATAAAGGAAGGATCAATGTCTTTCGTGTAATTCATAGGCTTCCACTCGCTTCCATCAATTCTATATTCCACTTTATCCGAGGCGGACCCTGTAAAGAAATTGGCATAGAATTTTGCAGAACTTCTTGTCTGGGTGACCACTTTGGGAACATGAAGTTTAATAAGGAACGATTCCGGATGCCCAGCTACTTTGTACTGCACTTCATACTTGTTGTCTTTAATGGTAAGGTAAGAATAGCCTCTGTAGGTTCCGTCTCTCATGATGGACATAGGAACTCCTTTTGAGTCTACGGTTCCTGAATACCAGTCGCCTGAGGTCGTTCCCATATTGATTTCATGAAGTTTTCCTTCGCCGCTCCATCCTTCTTCTTTGCCGTAGTAGATCTGCGTTTGTTTGTGGGTATGGGCAGACATTAACAGCACATTTTTGAAAGGCTTTAAGGCATTGAAGATTCTTTCTCTATCGCTAAGTCTAAAATGATCGTCTCCTTCTCTTTCCGCCTTCATTTGAATGTGGTAAGAAACTACAATTAAGGTATTCGGATCTACGTTCTTAAGATCGTTTTCAAAAAACTGCAATTGCTCCTCTCTAAGTCCTCCCCAGTAGCCTTTTCCATCCCTTGGATCTGGATAAAGAATATTGTCTAATATCACAAAATGGGCATTCGCATAATTGAAAGCGTAATTGGGAGTACCAAAATTCTTCTCAAAAGTTTCGTCTGATTTTGAATCTTCAATAGCTTCGTAATTCATATCATGATTTCCCATCACGTTATACCATGGCAGCTGAAGCTCTTTCACTGCATCAATATAGGGCTGATGTAAAGAAAGATCGTCTCCTACAAGGTCTCCAAGAGTGATTCCAAAACGAGCGTTCTTTTTGGCTTCTTTTACTTCGTTAATAATGCCTCTTCGAAAGTAATCTACTTCTTTTAAGTTGTAAGGCTGCGGATCCCCAAAAACGAGAACCGTAAACTCTTTTTCTTCCTCTGTTTTGTATAGCGGAAAATCCACTGATTTTGAAAGTTTTCCTGTGGGAGCCACGCCTGCATACTTATAGTTTATTGGAGAGCCTTCTGGTTTAAAATGGTAATAGAATTTAGGCAATTGGTCCTTTCCTACAAGGGTTTGATAACCCGAAGGCTTAATGACGAAAATCGTATTGTCTCCCGTCAGAGGAAGCGAGTAGCGACCGCTCTGATCGGTTACGCTCACGTGCTGCCCATTCGAGACAGAAACGCCGGCAATTCCTTTTTCTTTTCTGTCTTTGAGCTGGTTTCCATTCGTATCTTCATATACATAGCCCGATACAGAACTTTGCGCAAGGGCAGCGGCGCCTAAAAATAATAGAGGTACTATAAAACTTGTTTTCATTTCTTTAATAAAATTAATTGTTCAGGAATGTCACTTGTGACAAGATCGATTCCCATGGTTTGTAATTGAGTAAAAATAGAAGTCGAATTCACGGTCCACGAATTCGTGCTTAACCCTAGCGCTTTGGCCTCAGAAACCCAAGTAGGATTCTTTAAAAGCACGCTATAGTGATAGTCTAGTCCGTCAATTCCTTCCTGTTTCAATGCCTGAGGCGAAAGATCTCCATTTAAATACTGTACATGCACAGAAGAATCGAGCTCCTTTAGAGCTTTGCAAATTCCAAGGGAGAAAGAGATGTACTCACTTTGGGATTCTACACCTACTTTTTTTACTTCCTTAAGAACCTGCTGCGCTACGATTTTCTCTAAACTTACGTCTGCCGTAGGCTTGATTTCAATCACAAGTCTCACTTTAGGATCCTTCTTTCCTGCTTTTAGATACTCTATAAGTGTAGGAAGCTTTTCTCCATTGCTTAACTTTAGGTTCTTTAGCTCTTTGAAAGGCGTTTTTGAAATCTCATGACCCTGAATCTCAGCATCATGGTTTATGACTAGCACACCATCCAAAGTTCGCTGGACATCAAATTCAGATCCGTATACTCTTAAGGATTGAGCAGCTTTAAGAGAAGCGATTGAATTCTGTGACTCCTTACTTGCTTTCCAATAGCCGCGGTGCGCGACAATGCCTATTTGAGCCTGGCACCATGCGGCGAGTAAAAGAAGAAAGCTTAGGGCGTATTTTTTCATTAGTTAAGGTTTATTCCACCACATAAGGGTATTAATATCGTCTCCGCCCATACTTTGAACAGCCGCCTGATAGTTCGCCCTGTTCATGATTTTAGGATTCGTTGGGTACATAAGACGCTGAGGCATCTTTCCGTCATTGAGTAGCCCACCGTTGTTAGGCAAGGTTGGGTAGCCTGTCCTACGGTGTTCAAACCACTGCTGATGGTCCACAAAGAATAAGGCGATGTATTTTTGGGTCATAATCTGTTCCAGCGTTCCGTTGTAAGCCACTACAGGATTGTCAAAGTAGCCTGCAGGCACTTCGGCTTCCCACTGCTCGATGGCTGAAGTTACGCCTTTTTCATAGTAAGCTTTTGCATCTCCTGGAATAATATTCTTAAGGGCAAGTTCACTTAATGTGAACTGAAGTTCACTATAAGGATACACAAGCACTTTGAGTGGAGCTTTGGCAAGATTCTGATTCATGTTCGAGGGCTGATAATCAAGGGCTGTTCCAGGGGCATAGCCTGAAGGCGCACCTTTAAATCCGATCACAGAGTTATCACTTAGCTTTCTTGCAGAGGTAAAAAACTGAGAAAGTCTTGGGTCTCCATTTTTTGATAAGGTTTCTACAAAAAATTCTCCTGCAGCTCTGTACGAGGTAAAGTCCTGAGGTCTTGGAATCGGAGGCATATAAGGAGAGATGCCCGAAAGCAACATCGCCGCAGAATCGTCATTCGATTCAAAGAGTGGATACTCAGCCGGATTGTTTACAATCGCTAAGATACGCTCGTTTACATTAAGTTCTCCATTTCTTTTTTGAATTCGATTCAAAAGGCGAAGGGAAAGCGAATTTCCGAATTTTTTCCACTTTAAAACGCCCGTAGCAGACTGCTCTGCGTGGTAGAAGAGATCGAGCTCTCCAAGCGTTACGCTCGTATCAAAAAGAGAATTGGCCTCTTTTAGATCGTCTAAAAGCGCGAGATAAATGTCTTTCTGAGAATCAAACTTGGGGGTCATAATTCCCTCTTCCAAATTAAGTGCCTCCGAATAAGGAACATCTCCAAAGGTATCTGTTAAATTTGAATACATCCAAGCTTGCAGCACTTTTGCAATGGCAATGTAATTGGGATTGTTTTCGGCTGCGGCAAACGATTCCATTTCTTTTGCCTGCTTGAGCCATTTGTAACTTGTGTTCCAATAGCCTCCCCCTGAGTTTTCGGTCAGATAATACCTACTTGGTGTATTTCCTTCGTTAGGAAAAGGTAGGGCCACCTGCATCAATTGAAAGGTAAAGTCATCCGCTCGGTTGTATCCATAGGATGCCATTTCGTATTGGAGTGGCGCTAGAAAACTTCCCGCCGTGGGGTTAATAATTTTACTAGTGTCTGTATTAATTTCGTCCATAGATCTATCGCAGCTGCCTAGTGCGGCTAAAGAGAGTAGAACGAAACCTAATTTAATTGCTGTATTTTTCATTGTTGTATTAAAGCGTTAGAATTTTACATTCAATTGAATGCCTACGGTTCTTGAAGAAGGAAGCTGTCCAATTTCGACTCCAGGTGTAATGGTGCTGTTGTCAAGCGCCGCGACTTCGGGATCAAACATTGGGAACTCCGTCCACATCCATAGGTTTTTACCAAAGAGAGCTAGGGTTAAATCCTCCACGCCCATTGGTCTAGTAAGTGTTTTAGGAAGCGAGTAAGAAATCCTTGCATCTCTAAGTTTGATAAACGAGGTATCAAACGTATTGGTCTCGATATTGGCACGTCGGTAGTAATCGGCGTAGTAAGAAGAAAGCGTTACTTTCTTTGTATTCGGACTAAACGATCCATCCGCATTTTGAACCACTCCTTCTCCAATAATCATCCCATCGACGGCATCCCGACCTTTCAGCGTATGCATTAGTTTTCCTTGCTCTGACATCTTGTGATGCGTCTGAGAGTAAGCATTTCCGCCTAACTGTCCATCAAAGGAAAAACTAAGACTAAAGTTTTTGTATCTGAACTCATTTTGAAGTCCTGCTCTCCACTCTGGAAAGGCGTTGGCCACTTTTTCAATCGTTGCAGGCCTAGCCGGAAGTCCATTGTCTCCATAAATCACCTGTCCATCCTCTGTTCTTAAGAGTTTATATCCGTAGAAATCTCCTAGAGATCCGCCTACGACGGCATTAAAGTAAAGCACTCCCGCCACGGTGGACATGGTATACGGCTCTCCATTAAATTCAGGAGGAAGCGAAAGAATTTCGTTTCGGTTTAAAGACCAGTTTGCATTCACATTCCATGTGAAACTTTTGGTTTGAATCGGCCTTGCATTTAGGCTCATCTCTACTCCTCTATTTCGGATTTTTCCTCCGTTTATGATTCTGTGAGAATACCCTGATTCATAAAGGGCAGGAATCGACAGAATTTGATTGTCGGTTAAGTTCTCGTACAGCGTAACGCTATAGTTCAAACGGTTTTTAAAGAATCCAAAATCCATCCCTGCTTCAATGTTCGTATTGTTTTCGGGCTTCAAGTTAGGATTTGGATACACGCTAGGCGTTTGAATACTTCCTGGAAAATCGCCTACGTTGTAATACTTGGTAAGTTGGTAAGGAGATCCATCGATCCCTACTTTTGCCCAAGATCCGCGTAGTTTCCAGAAACTAAATCCTGGGCTGCGAAGATTAAAGATATCAGAGAGAATAAAACTTGTACTTACGGAAGGATAAAAGAACGAGCGGTTCGATTTAATTAAAGTGGAACTCCAATCGTTTCTTCCCGTTATATCCACAAATATTTTCTGATCATACCCTAGCGTTAAGAGTCCGTAGGCACTGTTGACGCGCTCATCGTAAGGCTTTGGAAGTCTAGTGTTAAGCGTAATGGCGTTTGACAAACTATAATCGCCGGGTACTTTAAGTCCCTCTGCGCGGTAATCGTTCATCAAATATTCATTGTAACGAATACTTCCCCCTACCGAAGCCGAAACATCTAGTTTTCCGAACTGATTCTTATAGGTTAAAAGTGCATCTGTATTGTATTCTTGGTTCGTAATAAGCTGTTCGCGGTAGAATCCTTGACGGTAATTAGCGCTGCTATAAGGTCTTTGCGTCGTTCTTTCTTCGTTTAAATAATCCACTCCTGAGCGTAGCAGAAAGCTAAACTGATCATTTAGTTGATAATCTAAACTTACATTGACGCCAAGGTTTTTTTTGTCTACCCCATTGAGCATGTGGTAAGCGATTAGATAAGGATTGTCAATGTAAGAGGAGAACGGATGGATTTGATCCACGTTCTCTTGTCCTTTTTTCCAAACAGGTTTGTACCAGGCTAAATCCACGTTTGGATTTTGGAAAATCATGAAGTAAGAGATCGACTGGTTGTTGTATCCTGTCGCGGGTAAATTGTCACTTTTGGTTCTATTGAAGGAAAGCTTTGTGCTGATCTTTAAGCGGTCGTTTAGCTTATGAGAAAAGGATCCCGCAAAATTGAAACGATCAAAACCTGTGTTAGGCATCATCCACTCATTTGATAAATAGGTAAGGGAAGTTCTGTAGCTAGTCTTCTCATTTGAGTTCTCTATCGAGATGCTATTGGAATAGGTAGAGCCTGTTTCCCAGAAGTCCTTTACGTTGTTCTTATACGGTCTCCAGAGTTGGCGCGAAAGGCTTTGTCCTTCTACCGTAGGATCGTACTGGTAGTACATCTGACCGTCAAACTTAGGTCCAAAGGCGCTCGAAGTTCCCCCTGTGCTAACGCCGTCAGCAGACGCGCCGTAGGAATAATAGAAGTTTCCATTTTTGTCTTTGGCAAGGGTTCCTTGTCCGTACTCATGCTGGAAATCAGGCCATTTTAGAACCGTATCAAACGAAGCGCTTGAATTAAGCGTCACTCGAATTTTTCCGTTCTTTCCCTTTCCGGATTTGGTGGTAATCATTAAAGCTCCGTTCGCTGCGCGCGATCCGTAGAGCGCGGCTGCGGAGGCTCCTTTTAGTACCGTTACACTTTCGATATCGTCTGGGTTTATGGAATTAAGTCCATTTCCAAAATCAATGGGAAGGTCTCCACCGGATCCCGCGCCGTAAGCCGAAGTTCCTGATCCCGCGTTTACTCTAGGTCCGTCACTAAGAGGAATCCCATCCACTACAATAAGCGCATAGTTGTTGTCCATGCTCATGGACTTCTCACCCCGAAGTGTGATTCGAGAAGATCCTAGGGGTCCAGCTCCCGTAGTTTGAATTTTCAAACCGGCAACTTTCCCTTCCATAGACTGCGCCCAGTTGTTGTTCTGGGTTTCTTCGAAGGTCTCCGATCCGACGGTTTCCGCCACATATCCAAGAGACTTGTCCTGTCTTTTGATTCCAAGAGCGGTCACAACCACCTCTTCGATGTTTTTTTCTTTTACTGTATCGACTCGACTTTGGGCCGCAATTTCCACAGAAATCGAGCCGCTTAGTGCGAGGATTAGTAGAGTTACAAATTGTCTTTTCACGTTACATATTTATTAAGTGGCAAAAGTAGCCTACTCGGCCCCTGAGGCGTGTTACCTCGCCCTTAACGTTCTTTTAAGAATTTATAACGTGAATATGAACAGAGTATTTCGTCCACTTCTAATTCTTTGAAAAGCCGAATATTGCAAGCGTTAACAAAAGTTAATACTTTCATTCTTTGGTTATCTCTTCTAATTTTCTTATCCTATGCATTGTAAGTAGAAAAAAGGCTCAAAAACTCGCTCTTACTCACTTTTACTCAAAAAAGGAAATCTTTCTTTTCTTCGCAAAAAAAGCAATCCACTCAAAAGAGAATCTAATCGAAAATCAGTATTATTGCATAGGGCCAAGCGGCCCCTAGGAAAGTTCTTTTGGCTAGGCTAAAAGAATCGATTTTAACCCTAGCGCAAGAAGAACTTTAACCCTCTTTTAAAACCTATGTCCGATTCTATAAAAGCCACGATTGAGTCCCTAAGACAAGAACTGCACGAGTACAATTACGATTACTATATCCTTGATTCGCCTAAAATCTCCGATTTTGAATTTGATCAAAAATTAAAAACGCTTCAATCTTTAGAGCTTAAATACCCTGAGTTTGACGATCCCTCATCTCCAACCCATCGCGTGGGAGGAAGCATAAACAAATCGTTTCCCACGGTGAGCCATGAGTATCGAATGTATTCTCTTGACAACTCCTATAACGAGAAAGATTTAGAGGACTGGGCAAAAAGGGCAAGCAAAACTCTAGAGGAGCCACTCGAATTTGTGGCTGAATTAAAATACGATGGGGCTTCTATTTCCCTATACTATGAGAATGGAAAATTAAAATCGGCTACCACAAGAGGCGATGGATTTCAAGGAGATGAAATTACAGCCAATGTAAAAACAATATCGGATATCCCTCTTACTCTTCGAGGAGAGTTTCCTAAGCAATTTTATATCCGAGGAGAAATCTTTCTTACGAAACAGCAGTTTGCTAAAATTAACGCTCAGCGTCTAGAGCAAGGACTTGATCCCTTTATGAACCCTCGAAACTCAGCGTCAGGTAGTTTAAAATTGCAAGACAGCTCTGAGGTACGCAAACGCAGACTCTCTGCACTTATGTATCAGATTGTTTCCACGGAGACTGTGGCAGAGAGTCACTTCGAACTTTTAGAAAAAGCAAAATCTTGGGGATTTAAAACCTCCTCTCACACGAAGATCTGCAAGTCCCTTGAAGAAGTATGGGAGTTTATCTCCTATTGGCAAGAAGAGAAAGACAATCTTCCCTTTGAAATCGATGGAATTGTCATTAAAATCAACAATCTATTACAGCAGCAGCAGCTAGGCTTTACGGCCAAAGCTCCGCGCTGGGCTATTGCTTATAAGTTCCCTTCCACTGCGCAGGAAACCAAACTAGAAAAAGTGACTTACCAAGTAGGTCGTACAGGCGCCGTTACGCCGGTGGCTAACCTAGCGCCCGTCCTTTTAAACGGAACTATTGTAAAGCGAGCCTCTCTTCACAACGAGGACATAATTCGAAAACTAGATCTTCATGAAGAGGATTATGTTTTTGTCGAAAAAGGAGGAGAAATCATTCCAAAGATTGTAGGCGTGAATTTTGAGAAGCGCCTAGAGGGAAGCAGGCCTATAGAATACATTCAAAATTGTCCCGAGTGCGATACGCCACTTGAAAAAATTCAAGACCAAGCCATTCATTACTGTCCAAACGAGCTTCACTGTCCGCCTCAAGTCGTAGGAAAAATGATTCATTACGTCTCTCGAAAAGCGCTAGACATTGAAAATTTAGGAAGCGAAACCATTGAGCAGCTTTACGCCTCAAAACTCGTGGAAAATCCAGCCGACTTTTACGTTCTTACCAAAGAAATGCTTCTTCCTTTGGAAAGAATGGCGGAAAAATCCGTGCAAAACATTTTAGATGCGATTGAAAAATCCAAATCCGTACCTTTTGAAAAGGTCCTCTTTGGACTAGGCATCAAACACGTGGGAGAAACCGTAGCCAAAAAATTAGTCAAAGCTTTTCCTTCCATCGATGCCCTCAAGGAGGCTACGGCAGAGCAGCTTCTGCAAGTACCCGACATCGGAGAAAAGATTGTGGAAAGTTTAGAAGCTTACTTTCAAAATCCAGAAAACCAGCTTATTTTGGAAAGGCTTAAATCCTATGGCGTTCAGTTAGAAAGCACAGGAGAAGAGAAAAGCCTCCTTAGTCACTCTCTTGAGGACCAGACTTTTCTTTTTACAGGCAAACTCTCTTTGTTTACAAGAGAACAAGCAGAGCAAATGGTAGAGGACCACGGAGGAAAAAATATCTCTGCGGTTTCAAGCAAATTAAACTACCTTGTTGTTGGAGAGAAAGCAGGAAGCAAACTGAGGAAAGCGCAGGATTTAAAAACCGTGCAAATCCTAGACGAGCAGCAGTTTTTGGATCTAATTGAGACGAATGAAAACGCTTCCTCCTAGAGGCTTTCTAATTCAATTTTGAGCCCATATTGCTTTCTCATCTCGCTAAAATTTAGTAGTTTTAGCCACTCAACTTATACAAAACAAAACACCATTATGATCAAACGTAATTTTATTCTCTCTGCCCTTTTGATTCCGGCAGCGATGGCCTTTGCCCAGCAATATGGGGGCATGTGGATTCCCACCGAAATCAACGAGCAAGAAATGAAAGAAATGGGCATGAAAATCAGCGCCAAAGATATTTTCGATGCAAACAAACCTTCCATTAAAGATGCCGTTGTGCAGTTTAACGGAGGCTGTACGGCAGAAATCATTTCTCCACAGGGACTTTTACTCACCAACCACCACTGTGGATACGGTCAAATTCAGAAGCACTCTAGCGTAGAGCATGATTATTTGGCCGATGGATTTTGGGCTGGAAACATGGGAGAAGAATTAGCTAACCCAGGGGTTACCGTAGACTTCATTAACGATATTAAGGAAGTCACTTCTCAGGTACTAAAAGGTACGGATAAACTAGAAGGAAAAGCTCTAGAAGACGCCATTGAAAAAAACACAAAGACTGTTGCAAAATCATTCAAGATTAAGCCTTATCAAAAAGTACTTGTAAGAGCTGCGTATTACGGAAATAAATACTACGCGTATATTATTGATACCTACAAAGACATTCGCCTTGTAGGAGCACCTCCAAGTTCCATTGGTAAATTTGGATCCGACACGGACAACTGGGTTTTCCCAAGACATACAGGAGACTTCTCTCTGTTTAGAATTTATGCAAACAAAAACAATGAGCCTGCGGAATACAGTGAGGACAATGTTCCTTACACTCCAAAGCATTTCCTTCCTATCTCTCTAAAGGATAAAAAAGAAGGAGACTTCACATTTGTATTTGGATTCCCTGGACGTACGACGGAGTATCTTCCATCGATTGCCGTGGAAAAAATCAGAACCGAGATTGATCCGGCTATGATTGCGGTAAGAGACGTGGCCATCAAAACGCTAGACGTTCAAATGCGCGCAGACCAAGCTACAAAAATCAAGTATGCTTCTAAATTTGCAAGCGTAGCGAATTACTGGAAAAAATGGAGAGGGGAAGTGGAAGGATTAACCAAGTCCAATGCAGTAGGTAAAAAACAGGCGTATGAAAAGACACTTATCGCAAAAAATCCAGCGATCAAAACTACTCTTGATCGATTCAATGTTCTTTACACGGAACAAGCTCCTTACGCTCTTAACCGTGCGTACTATAGCGAAGTGATTCGTAACTCTGAGACTTTAAGCCTTGCAAGCAGCTATCTTCAATACTTAGCCTTAGCCGAGAGCGGAAAATTAACGGAGCAAACCAAAGCAAACTTTGTTTCAAGATTAAGTAATACGTATAAGAATTATGATGCCCAGCTTGATGCAAAAGTAACGGCTAAAGTACTTGCTCTGTACGCAAGCAAAATGGATGCAAAATTCCTTCCTTCTGGATTTGAAGCCTTCAAAGACGAAACAAGCAATTTAGCTACCATTGAGTCTTTCTCAAAGAACTCGATCGTGAGCGGAAGAGCTTCTGTGAATGGAGCTACAGCTTACACCGATCTTCAGAAAGTCCTTTCAGATCCAAAAGCACTGGCTACGGCTCTAGAAAAAGACCCAATGGTAAAACTCTTTGCAACCCTTAGAGATACCTACGGAAAAACGACTCAGAACCAATACGCGAAGTACCAAGATGAGATTGATGCGCTTCAAAAAACGTACATGGCTCAGCAAATGGCAACGGACAAAGAACGCAAATTCTTCCCAGATGCGAACTCAACCCTTCGTGTTACCTACGGAAAAGTAGCGGGATCGAATCCAAAAGATGCTCTTTACTACGGATACCAAACTCACCTATCAGGTGTTATGGAAAAATACATTCCAGGAGATTATGAGTTTGATGTACCTGAGAAGTTAATCACTCTTTACAACGAAAAAGACTATGGACCGTACGCCAATGCAAATGGAGATGTTCCTGTGAACTTCACAGCAACGAACCATACAACGGGGGGAAACTCAGGAAGTCCAACCCTTGATGCCCATGGAAACTTAATTGGTCTTAACTTCGATCGTCAGTGGGAAGGAACCATGAGTGACATCAACTACGATCCACGCTTCAGTCGAAACATTATGGTAGATGCGAAGTACATTCTATTCATTGTAGACAAGTACGCTGATGCCAAATGGCTTCTAAACGAAATGAAAATTGTAAAATAGTCGTAGAAAGACTTTTTAGAAAATGCCCTTGGAATAGCCTATTCCAGGGGTATTTTTCATTTCTATCTCTTCGGGAATTACTTTCTTATCATAGGTCAATTTTTAGCTCATTTCTCAAGCTTATTTTTGCACTCAAAATAACAAACAATTTATCCAATGAAAAAATTATCTCTATTCGCGCTAGCTTCTGTTCTAGCCCTTGCATCTTGCAAAGAATCTAAAACCGATATGGCTTCTACATCGGAAGCACAAACCGTAGCCGCTCACGCGGAAGACACCTACGCAGTTTCTTCGGACAGTAGCAAAGTGAACTGGACGGCTTACCACGCAGGAGGTCTTAACCCTAGATTCGGAACCACTGAGACAACAGGAACTCTTTCTGTAGAAGACGGAGAACTTATTTCTGGAAACCTTGTAGCGGATATGGGATCCTTAACTACAAATCCTTCTTCAGTAGACCCAAGCACTACAGATGGGAAAACTTCCGTGGATCTAGACAACCACTTAAAGAGCGCCGATTTCTTCGACATTGAAAAACACCCAAGCGTTAGCTTTGACATTACGAAAGTAGAAGCCTTGCCAGCAGAAACCACTAGCAAAGTAGAAGGTGCGAACAAACTAGTGAGCGGAAACCTTACAATCAAAGGAAAAACCGTAAACGTAAGCTTTCCAGCGAAAGTAGAAGTACTTGATAACCAAGTTTCCATCATTTCTAAATTCACAATCAACCGTCAAGACTGGGGCCTTACTTACGGAACAGAAGGAGATCCAAAAGACTGGATGATTTCTCAAGAAGTAGATCTTGATCTGCACGTGGTTGCGACAAAATAAGTGAAGCATACCATACCTCCCAAAAAAAACCGTCTCAATACCAAAATTGAGGCGGCTTTTTTATTGCGCCCTATCTTTGGAATCAACAGCGCTACAAAAAAAAGACCCTTGCAAACTGCAAGGGCCCTTCGTTTTTGTCTTTACCAAGCTTTAGGAAGCTTTGGGCTAACACTAGCTTACCAGATACGAATACGATCTTCTGGCGCTTTGTAGAGTTTATCTCCTGGTTTGGTACCAAAAGCGTTGTGGAATGCATCTACGTTTAATAGAGGCGCAAACGATCTAAAGTAGCCCGGAGAGTGCGGATCTGTTTTCACTTGATTCTGCATGTATTGGTCTGTGGATTTGGTTCTCCACACAGTAGCCCAACTCATAAAGAATCTTTGGTCTTGTGTAAATCCACTGATCTTACCTGGATTTCCATGGTCTTTTAGGTACATCTGTAGAGCTTCATAAGCAACAGAAACGCCTCCTAAGTCTCCAATGTTTTCTCCACTTGTGAATTTACCGTTCACGAAGCTTCCTTTTACAGGTTCGTAAGTGTCGTACTGAGCCGCAAGCTGCGCCACTTTCTTATCAAAATTCGTACGATCTGATTCTGTCCACCAGTTTTTAAGGTTTCCGTCTCCGTCGAATCTAGATCCTCCATCGTCAAAACCGTGAGAAATCTCGTGTCCGATTACGGCTCCAATTCCACCGAAATTCACAGCAGGATCTGCTTTAAAATTAAAGAATGGAGGTTGAAGAATCGCAGCTGGGAAAACAATTTCATTGTTGGTAGAGCTATAGTAAGCATTCACCGTTTGAGGAGACATTCCCCACTCCGTTTTGTCTACTGGTTTTCCTATCTTCGCTAGGTTTTTCTCATAATTCCATTTCGATAGGTTAAGAAGGTTTCCATAAAGAGATCCTCCGTCTTTTGGAGAGGCCATTTGAAGTTTCGAATAGTCTTTCCATTTGTCTGGATAAGCAATCTTCACAGTGAATTTAGAAAGCTTTTCTTTTGCTTTTACTTTGGTATCTGCGCTCATCCAATCGAGATCTCCGATACGCTTATCAAAGGCTTTGCGGATGTAATCTACGTAAGTAACCATTTGAGATTTGGCTTCTGCAGGGAAGTATTTCTCCACATAAAGTTTCCCGAAGGCTTCTCCTAAGATACCATTGATAAGAGAAAGTCCTCTTTTTTCCATAGGTCTTTGCTCTTTCTGTCCTTGAAGGTATTTAGAATAGAATTCAAAGTTTAGATTGTCCATCTCTTGGTTTAGATTCCCTAGGTTTCCTCTAAGTAAATGCATTTTCATGTATTCTTTTAAAAGAGGTAGGTTTTTCTCTGTGATGAACTTATCCATATTTTGGTAATATTTAAGTTCTCCCACAATGACGCGGTCTGTATTCACCCCTACATTTGTTAAATAAGTAGGAAGATCTACATTCTTCACTAGCGTTTTAAGCTCTGCAATCGTTTTTGGGTTGTAACGTAAATTCGCATCTCTACCCTCTTCGTTTGTTAGTAGGTAGTTAGCTAATTGGTTTTCAAAGGCCACCACTTCGGAGGCAGATTTTGCTGGATTTTTAGACCCTAAAGTCGCAAATAATTTTCCGGCAAACTCTGTGTATTTTGCGATCGTAGCTGTATTCGCCTCGCTTTTCTTTTGGTAATAGTCTTTTCCTAGACCCAGTGCAGGACCTCCTAAGTACACGGCATTCATATCCGAATTTTTAAGATCCGATCCTACTCTCCATCCATAGAAAGGATTGTCTCCTGTTTTAGTCGCTTCGTTTAAGTAGGATTGGAACTGCTTTAAATTAGAAATCGCATCAATTTTTGCTAAATCAGCTTTGATGGGAGAAAGTCCAAGCGCATTACGAGTATTCCAATCGATATAGCTACTATAAAGAGCTTGAATTTTTTGTCCTTCTGATCCTTTTTCAAACGAATCCGTAAGGATTTTGTTTAAAATTTCAAGCGATGCATTGTCTGTTTCATCTCTAAGTTCATTGAAAGAACCCCAAGATACTTTATCGGAAGGAATCTCTGTGTTCTTGTACCAATTTCCGTTTACGTAGGTAAAGAAATCCTCAGTCGGTTTTACCGACGTATCCATGTACTCAAGGTTGATTCCATGTTCCTGTGTATCAGTTTGAGCGGATGCACTCGCTTCAGTTTGGGTGTCGGCTGCTGGAGCTTTTGTGGCGCAAGAATTGAGTAGAACCATTCCTGAAAAAGCAAGCAAGCCAATGGTGACTTTTTTCATTTATAAATTTGATTTAATTAGTTATAGGTAGTGTCTTAGATGTAAAAGTTACAGTTAAGTTAAATTTTTTCTAAAAAAATGTTAACGATTTTAAGTTTTCGTAAGCCAGTCCGTTTTTCGTTTGACCAGAATTTCAGCAAGTTCATGCAGCACTCGAAGAGAAACAAAATTCATAAAGTCAATTCTCTGCAAGTGAGGAAGAAAGAGCCTTCTTGTTAGCTCAAAATCACGGACTCTCACGCTATAAAAGACCTCTCCAACAGGCGTTCCGTAGCTATCTGTAGAAGGCCCCGCAGCTCCTGTGGTGGCAATGGAAACGTCACTTCCAAAGCGTTTTTGGCAGCAGAGACTCATTTCCTGAGCGACCTCTAATGACACCACTCCATTCTCCTTAATTGTCTTTTCTGAAACGCCTAATTGTTTTACTTTTTGCTTCGTATCATACGGAACGATTCCGCCCAGATAGTGAGCAGAAATTCCAGGAATCCCGACAAGATGACTAGAAATCGTGCCTCCCGTACAGCTCTCAGCAACGCTCAAGGTTAAGTTCTCCCTTTGTAAAAGCGTTAGTAAAACCTGCTCTATTTCATTTCCCTCCCATGAAAACACATAAGGCTCTAAAAGAGGCCGTATTTTATCAAACCTATCTGAAAGCTGCTTCTGCAGCTCTTCTCTATTAAAGCCCGATCCACTTAATTGCAATTTGATTCTTCCTTCTACGGGTAGATAGGAAAGGCTTAAATTCTCTGGAAGTGAGAGTTCCCACTCTTCTATTAAATTTGAGAGTTCGCTCTCTGGAATACCAGAGACAGACACCGTTTTGGTTTCTAGAAAAGGAAACGAAAACCGAGAAGAAAGGTAAGGAAGGATTTGTTCTATCACCAATGGTTTTACCTCGTAAGGAACTCCAGGCATGCAAATCGCGATCTTTCCTTCTTTCTCTATCATTTGACAGGGCGCGGTTCCATGCGCGTTTTGAAAAACTCTTGCTCCCTTAAGTACTAGCGCTTGATTCTGGTTTAAATCGAGAAGATGAGGCCGATTTCTTTTTTCAAGAATTGATTTTAGATGTTCATAGGTCTTAGGATCCATTTCGGCGGAAACGCCAAAATACTCTCCTAAAGCGCCAAGCGTCTGATCGTCCTTGGTGGGACCTAGCCCTCCTGTGATCAGTATAAGATCTGCCATTTCAAACCCACGAGCAAGGGCCGATACAATGGCTAGACGCTGATCCTTCACCGTTAGAATTGCTTCAAGAGCGATTCCAATCTTTTTTAGTTCTCTAGCGATAAAATTAGAGTTGGTATCGAGTGTGTCGCCGGCAAGAATCTCTCCACCTACGGCAATAATGACAGCTTTCATTACGGAAAGGTCGGAATTTTCCATGAGAAAATGGCAGCGATCATTCATTAAATTAACCAGCCCCTGTTTTTCCAGTAGGACAGGGACTACTTTTGCTACTCGTTTGTTATTGAGCGAGGCTTGCTTACAGAAAAACTGTGTAAATATCAAGTTAAATCATATAATGCTTTTTACCTCTATTCGTTCTAACTTTGTCCCACAAATTCAAAATTATGAAAGTAGACTTAGGCATATCAGCCAAAAATTTAAAATCAGTCCACGGACTCTTAAATAAAGTCCTTGCGGACGGAAACGTTTTTTACATTAAACTAAGAAAATTCCATTGGAACTTAAAAGGTCCTGATTTTTTGGAATTACATGAACTGTTTGAATCTCAATACACAGCCCTTGAAATGGCCATTGATGAAGTGGCAGAGCGCATTAGCACCCTTGGTGGAATTGCAGACGGTACGATGAGCGAGTTTATTCAAAACTCTCAAATCAAAGAAACGCCTGGAAAAATCCCAACCAACCAAGAAATGCTCAAAGAACTTGTGGGAGACCATGAAAAAATCATCAAATCACTTCGTAAATACATTGAGAGTTGCGAAAGCAAATACGGCGATGCCGGTACGGCAGATTTCTTAACAGGTCTTATGACTGACCATGAAACCATGGCTTGGAAGCTTCGTCAGTACTTCAGAGAATAAATAAATCATTCATTATTTCATTTTACTTACGTAATTAGGCCTGCTTCCCAAGTGAAACGGGCCTAATTTTTTGATTGCAAAGAGTCTTACTTTGCTACTGATAAATAGTGGCAAGGAAGGTTTTCATTTCTTCCCACGATTTCTCATCCGCGTCCTTGTTATAGGCTATGTTCATTCCAAACTTCTTCCCAACATCTGTGGAAGTAGGATTTGTAAAGGCATGTACAGCGCCTGGATAGTTCACAAACTTATAGTCAATCTTCATGGAATCCATTTCTTTCTTAAAGGCTGCAATTTCTTCTTTTGGTACAAAGGAATCGGCCTCTCCATTTAAAACGAGGTATTTCACGCTGGAATTGGTAGGTTTTACGCCTGTCTGTAAATTTCCATGGAAACTTACGACGCCTTTTAACTCTGTATTCGTGCGACCAAGATTTAAAGCTTGTGCTCCGCCAAAGCAGTAGCCCATCACCGCCATTTTACTAGCGTCTGCTTTGGTGTCTTTTGCGAGCATGATCTTAACAGCCTCATATACAGCCTGACCTTTCGTAGGATCTTCATAGAATACGGTGGCTTCCTTTTGCGCATCTTCAGGAGTTTCAACAACTTTTCCATCCCCGTAATAATCCATTGCCACCGCGTAATAACCTAGGCCTGCTAACTTATTGGCTCTTTCTTTTACATACTCGTTTAGACCCCACCACTCCGGAATGACAAGCACAACGGGAAGCGAGCCTTCCAAAGTGGAATCGTAAGCGACATAACCCTTATGATTTATACCGTTCGCATCATACTCAATGACGCTTGTGGAAAGCGCAGATGCACTACGGGCTGAATCCTCACTTAGCTTCGTTTCCATTGGGTTTGAATCCGTTTTTTTCTGACATGAGAAAAGCGCAAAGCTTGCAAAGACAAGAGCGCCGAAGAATTTTAATTTCATACTTATTTACTTTTTGGTGTGCTTAAAGTTAAAAAAAATTAAAAAACTTATAAAAAAAAGGAAGCGGCACCTAAAGGCCGCTTCCAATCATTTGTATTTTTAGATTTTGCTTTTTTTATAAAAGGTGTCTTTCTGCGTGGTAAGAACTTCTTACCAGTGGAGAGCTTTCCACGTGACGGAACCCTAGTCCTAATGCAAATTCGCGGTACTCTTCAAATTCCTCTGGACTTACAAATCGTTTCACAGGCAAATGGTTTTTACTTGGCTGCAAGTATTGTCCAATGGTAATCACGTCTACTTTCGCTTCCCGAATGTCTTCAATGCTTCTTAAAACCTCGTCTTTTTCTTCTCCAAGTCCTAGCATAAGTCCCGTTTTGGTCCTTCTTTGACCTGACTCTTTTAAGTAACGAAGAACCTCAAGGCTTCGTTCGTATTTTGCTTGAATACGAACTTCTCTTGTTAGTCTTTTTACAGTTTCCATATTATGAGAAATCACCTCCGGGGCCACATCAAGCAAACGATCGATGTGCTTATGAACTCCTTGAAAGTCGGGAATTAGCGTCTCCATGGTCGTACCTGGAGAAATTCTTCTTACCGCATTTACGGTTTCAGCCCATAGAATCGATCCCATGTCTTTTAAGTCATCACGGTCTACAGAGGTAAGAACTGCGTGCTTAATTTTCATAAGCTTAATCGAACGGGCTACTTTTTCAGGCTCATCCCAGTTCACATCAAGAGGTTTTCCGGTTTTCACCCCGCAAAAACCACAACTACGGGTACAAATATTTCCAAGGATCATGAACGTTGCGGTTCCCTCTCCCCAGCATTCGCCCATATTGGGGCAACTCCCACTTTGGCAAATCGTATTTAGTTTGTATTTATCCACTAGGGAGCGAAGCTCTCTATAGTTTTTACCGGTGGGGAGTTTTACTCGAATCCACTTCGGTTTTTGAACGGTTGTATTTGGGCTCGTTAATTGATCTTCCATAATTGTCTGCAAGCTTTCCGCTGCTTTTATTTATTTCTTTAATAACTCTGCTAGGACTTTTTTGGCTCGCATAATGCGAACCTTTGTATTGGAAACCGAGAGTCCTAGTTCTTCGGCAATTTCTTTAATGCTTTTCTCTTCATAAAAGCGAAGCGTGATGATTTGCTGATAACTCTTGTCCATTGTAGAGAGTATCTGGCGAATTTCCTCCTGCTCTTCCTGACTTATCATAAGTTCCTCGGGCGACTCCGCGAATTCATTATGCACCTCTTCTAAGTCGCTATGCAAATCTTTCGTCTCGCGGTTCTTTTTTCTCCAAAAATCAATCGTTGTGTTCTGGGCAATGGTTAAAACCCAGGTTTTAAATTCAAACTGCGGATCAAAATAATCGAGTTTGCTTAAAACTTTAGAGAACACCTTGACTGTAATTTCATCTGCATCGTTCTTGTCCCCTACCTTCTTTAAGACAAACGAGAAGACGGCCACCCAATACAAATTAATAAGTTGGGTCTGCGCTTTTTGGTCTTTTTCGCGTGCTTTTTGAATGAGCAAAAGGAGCTTTGATTTCGTCATTAAAAAGACAAATTTACGAAAAATTAAAGTGTAAAAAGAACCTTCTCCTATAGGAGATTTGAATGAAAGCGATTGAGCAAAATAAGCCGCGAAAACAATTATTTTAAAACAAGAAATAAACCGCGAACTAACCGTTATAGAAAGCGCACTCCACAAAAAAAGGGAGGGATTAAAAAGCCCACCCCCTTAAATTAGGCACAAAAGGAAGTATTTACTAAATTTGCCCCTTATAATTTTTTTACCCATGAATCCTTTTATCGAAGAACTAAAATGGCGCGGGCTCTATGCCGACATGATGCCTGGAACCGAAGAGCAACTCAGTAAAGAGATGACCTCAGCCTATATCGGGTTTGATCCGACGGCCGATTCTTTGCATATTGGAAGCCTTATTCCTATTAAAGTTCTTGCTCATTTTCAGCAGCATGGCCATAAGCCCATTGCGCTTGTAGGGGGAGCCACAGGAATGATTGGGGATCCTTCTGGGAAATCTGCGGAAAGAAATCTTTTGGATGAAGCGACCTTAAACCATTATGTAGAATGCTTAAAAGCGCAGCTTTCTCGTTTCCTAGACTTTGAAGGTTCGGGCGAGAACCGCGCTGAACTTGTCAACAACTATGATTGGATGAAGGAAGTTACTTTCCTTGATTTCGTAAAAGAAATCGGAAAACACTTAACGGTGAATTACATGATGGCGAAAGACTCCGTGAAAAAACGTTTTTCAGGTCAAGACGGGGCGGAAGGAATGAGTTTCACCGAATTCACTTACCAACTTTTGCAAGGATATGATTTCCTTCACTTATACAAAGAGAAGAATGTAAAACTCCAAATGGGCGGATCCGACCAGTGGGGAAACATTACCACCGGCTCTGAACTTATCCGTAGAAAAGTACAAGGCGAAGCCTTTGCCTTAACCGTTCCACTTATCACAAAAGCAGACGGAACCAAATTCGGAAAATCAGAAAGCGGAGAAAACTATTGGCTAGATAAAAAAAGAACCTCTCCTTATAAATTTTACCAATTCTGGTTAAATTCTAGTGATGAGGACAGCGAACGATTCATCAAGTTTTACACTTTCTTGGATAAAGAAACCATTGATGCGCTCATAGAAACCCATAAAGAAGCACCCCACGAAAGAAAACTTCAAAAAACGCTAGCAAAAGAAGTTACGATCTGGGTTCATGGAGAAGAGGAATATAACAAGGCTCTAAAAGCTTCTGAAATTCTATTTGGCCGCTCTACTGCCTCTGATTTAGTAGAACTTGATAAGGAAACATTTTTAGAAGTTTTTGAAGGAGTGCCTCAAAAAGAAGTATCCCAAGCGGATCTTTTTTCAAGTAATCTCGTGGATGTTTTATCTGAGCTAAGTGGATTTTTAAAATCCAAAAGCGAAGCGCAAAGAGAGCTAAAAGGACAAAGTATCTCCGTAAACAAACAAAAAGTAGATCCTGAGTTTAAATGTAAAGAAAGTGATTTAATCGACGGGAAATTCCTTCTACTTCAAAAAGGGAAAAAGAATTACTTTATTCTTAAGGTAAACTAAACTTCTTTTTAATCTCAAAATAAAATGCAAAGCTGGATCGATAGGATTCGGCTTTTTTTATGAATTTCCTTGTTATGTAGAATGCAATTCATAGGCCCCGTTTTTAAAGAAATCGGTATCTTTGAATTATGGTATTAGATCACTTAGTAAGGGAACCTGAAACAATCACGCCCTCCACCCCTATCCTCTTTTTACTTCACGGCTACGGTAGCAACGAAGAAGACCTTTTTGCATTCACACCAGACTTACCTTCAGACTGGATTATCGTAAGTTTTAGAGCGCCTTTAAAAGCGCCCATGGAAGGCTACGCCTGGTATGAGATTGACTTTATGGACCTTGAACGTCTTGTGGATGTTCCTCAGGCGACAGAGTCTCTTAATGCGGTGATGCACTCTATTAAAGAAATCAGGGAAAGGTATAAACTTGAAAACTCTACGCCCACGCATTTGTGTGGCTTTAGCCAAGGAGGAATCCTTAGTTATGCGCTTTCACTCACCTATCCAGAGCAATTTTCAAAAGTGGCCCTGCTCTCTTCCTATCCTGAAAACAGACTTCTTACGAAAAGAGTAAAAGAAAAAAAGAGACTTGAGCATCTTCGCTTCTTTGTTTCTCATGGGAGTGACGATGTTACCATTCCTTTAGAATGGGGCTCAAAAGGCGCAGAAATGCTTTACGATTTTGGATGCTATTTCACCTTCCGCGAATACGTAAGTGGGCATGGCGTAAACCAGAAAAACTACATGGATTTAATGGAGTTTTTCAAATCTTAAATTAAAAACAAAATGAAATTTCTAACTCTCCTACTTGCTGTGGGAATCTTTAGCACAGCTACGGCTCAAACGAAAGAGCAAGCTTCCACAAGAGAAAAAAACGTTCATATTCTTTCTGAGAATTTTGAAATGCCGCAGTTAAATCGCGAACGAAGAATTTGGATCTACTTACCTGCTTCTTATGAGGAATCCAAGAGTAAAAAATTCCCCGTTATGTACCTGCACGACGGACAAAATCTTTTTGACAAGGCTACCTCTTACGCAGGGGAATGGGGAGTGGATGAAACACTAAACCGCCTTTCCAAAGAAGGATATGCACAGAGTATTGTCGTCGGTATTGACAACGGAGCCGAAAAACGAATGGATGAACTCTCTCCTTTCAAGAACGAGGAGTACAAAGCAGGCGGAAGTGGAGATCAGTACCTCGCTTTTGTCGTTGAGACCTTAAAACCTTATATTGATTCTCATTATAGAACAAAACCTTCGCGCAAGAGTACAACGCTTGGCGGAAGTTCTTTAGGCGCCCTTATATCGGTTTATGGAGGCGTAAAATACCCTGACACCTTTGGAAACATTATCGCTTTTAGTTCCGCCTTTTGGTTCAACCGTGAGGGCTTAATGAACTATATAAAAGAATCGGATCACTCGTTAAAGAAACAGAGGTATTATTTCATCGAAGGAGAAAAAGAATCCTTTGACATGGGCAAAGACACCTCAAAAGTAATCCGCCTTCTAAAAGAGAAAGGAGTAAAGGATAAAAACATTTACTACAAAGTACATCCCGACGGAAAACACAACGAAGCCTATTGGAACCGAGAATTTCCAGGCGCTTACAAGTGGCTACACTAAAGATCGTACCCGTTAGGGTGCTGCTCTTTAAGAGATTCCACCGTGGCTAAGACTTTGGTTTCAAGTCCATTTTGGTACTCTGCAAGCCTCGCAGAAACTTTTTCATCAAAACTACCGATGATTTTGGCAGCCAAAAGACCCGCATTCACGGCTCCGTCTAATCCAACGGTAGCCACGGGTACTCCAGAGGGCATTTGAAGAATGGAAAGGATGGAATCCCATCCGTCAATGGAATTGCTTGAAAGAATAGGAACGCCAATGACAGGTAGGGTGGTTTCACTGGCAACCATTCCTGGCAAATGGGCTGCACCTCCTGCGCCCGCAATAATCACGCGAAGGCCTCTTTCTTTGGCTCTGGCCGCATAATCAAACATCCTTTTCGGAGTTCGATGAGCCGATACCACGGTTAATTCATAAGGAACCTCTAGACTTTTTAGGATGTCTGCTGCCCCTTGCATAACTTTAAGATCGCTTTGCGAACCCATGATGATTCCTACCATATCTACTTATTTAGAGTTCAAAGATACTGAAAAAATAAACTTTTTTGCCTGCGGAAGAATGGAGCAAAGCCTGCGTCCTAGCTTACCAAAGAGTGATGGGCCCTCTTTCTTCTCTATTTTGAAATAACGCGAACTACTTTTTTTAGCTCTAAGAGCTCTTTTATAAGCTCCTCTCTTGATTCACAAACCACATTCACGTGTCCCATTTTTCGACCAGGTTTTGTTTCTGTTTTCCCATAAAGATGCACATAAGTATTGGGCCTCGAAAGAAGAGCATCTAGTCCTTCGTACTGCACAGGTCCCGAGTAGCCCTGCTCTCCTACTAAATTGAGCATTCCAGAGTATCCTTTCTCTTTTGTATTCGCTAAGGGAAGGTTTTTTAATACTCGATACATCTGTTCAAACTGAGAATTAAAATTTCCTTCCTGAGTCTGGTGCCCTGAATTATGAAGTCTTGGCGCCGTTTCATTGACCCACACTTTGCCCTTCTTGTCTAAAAAGAGTTCAATGGCAAAAAGGCCAGGAGAATCCGCCGCGGTTAAGAATTGCTTCGCAATTTCTTCGATTTGAGAGGCTGCATCTAAAGAAATGTCACTTGGACATAGATTAAAATCAAGTAAATTTAAGACAGGATCCGCAAGCATTTCTGTCACAGGGAAGACGGCGATTTCACCTTTTGGACTTCGCGCAACAATGATAGAAAGTTCTTTATCTATATCGACCAAGGATTCAATGACACTGGGCTCGTCCCAGAGTTTTTCTAGGTCCTCTTCACTTCGAATTACTTGCACTCCTTTTCCATCGTATCCCCCTGTATTTAATTTCTGTACATAGGGAAAGTCAAAATTAATTTCCGATTTCGATTGTACGGCTTGGAACTTAGGGGAAGGAATTCCATGCTCCTGATAAAATTCTTTCTGAAGAATCTTCTGCTGAATAATCTGAATAATTCTAGGACTTGGGATTACTTGTACCCCTCTATTTTCCAACTCAAAAAGCGCCTCCACATTCACATGCTCAATCTCAATGGATACGACATCTTTGCCCTCACCAAAGTCAAGTACCGTTTGGTAGTCTTTAAAATCGCCCTGCGAGAAATTAGAAATTCCGTGACAAGGTGCGTCTTTTGCGGGATCAAGCGTAAACCACTGATCATCGTATTTCAAAGCTTCTTGAATGAGCATGCGCCCCAGTTGACCTCCTCCTAATAGTCCTATTTTCATTCCTTTATAAATTTATCTTTGTCTTTTTTTCTATATGGATAACTGATCTTAAAACAGATTAAAAAACCATTTCGTCTTTTACAATGCCTCCTTTTTGGGTGAGCGGTTTTAACTTCTCTTCAATAAAAGTAGTGATCACCTCACTAGACTCGTTCTCAGGGAAAAGCAAATGTACATTTGCGCCAGCATCGAGCGTGAAAAATAACGGATGAGAAGTTTCTTTTCGGAACTTCCATATCGCATTAATTACTTCAAGGGTCTGCGACTTCATTAGAAGATACGCCGGATCACTCATCATCATAAGGGCATGAAGCGTCAAAGCTTCATGCTCTACAAGCTTTATAAAAGCCTGCAAATCTCCTGCTTTCAAGATTCTTAAAAGCTCACTTAAGTTCTCATTTGCCTCTTCAAAGCGGCGCTCTGCATAAGGATGATTATTCATAAGAGAATGTCCCACTGTGGAGCTCACACTTTTTTCTCCTTCATGAATTAAAAGTACCCAATCGTTAAACGATCTAAATATAGGATGCACCTGAGAGGAGGGATAAGGATGGCCGTAAAAAGCGGAGCTTTCTTTTAACTCTGGAATCTCTCCCCAAACCACAAGGCCCTGGTGCAGACTTCGAGCCGCGCTTCCGCTTCCTAAACGAGCTAAGAAACTAGCTTTATGCAAACTTTCCTCTGGAGAAAGGGTGGATCCAAATTTCGCATCTAAAGCCATTAGGCATTTGGCAAGGGCTGCAAATCCAGAGGCGGAAGATGCAATTCCTGAACTATGAGGAAAGGAGTTTACCGTATGAATTTCATAGAATCCGTTTGCAATCCAAGGAAGGTACTTCTCAATAGACTTAAAATAGGTCTCAATTTTCTGGGCAAATGCCTCGTTTTTTTTGCCTGCAAGAAAAAGTTCAACACCAAAGGATTTCTCTGAATCAAAACTCATTTCCGTTTGCGTATTGCAATTCTTAAGCGTGTAGCTAATGCTTGGATTGGCTGGAATTTGCCCCGCGTACTTTCCCCAATATTTCACCAGGGCAATATTGCTCGGTGCCGTCTCTTTTACACTAGTCGAAAAAACATTTGCCTCAAAGGAGGCTATAAATTCACTATGCATTTTCTTTCTCTATTTTATTTTTCCTTTCCACTACTTCCTTAAAAAAGTCTAAGCTTTATACAATTTCTCTAATTCTTGGTGGTACTTTTCAAGTACGACTTTTCTTTTGACTTTGAGTGTAGGGGTGATCTCTCCAGACTCAATTTCAAATTCTTTGGGTAGTAAAATAAACTTCTTGATTTTTTCATGCCCCTGCAGTCCTTTTTGTAGTTGCGCTAATTTCTGCGTATAATACTCATGAAGGGCAGGCTCTTTTGTTAGCTCCTCCCAATTGCCTGGTTTAAGATTTAGACTTTCTAATTTTGATTCAAGCACCTCGAAATTCGGAACGATGATAGCGCTCGCAAACGCTCGATCCTCGGCTACGAGCATCACTTGAGAAATGTCTTCATCATTGAGAAGTGTATTTTCAATCAGTTGTGGAGCTAAGTACTTTCCATTGGAAGTTTTCATAAGGTCTTTGATGCGATCTGTAATGTAAAGATTCCCTTTCTCATCGAGTCTTCCAGCATCTCCTGTCCTAAACCATCCGTCCTCTGTGAATACACTTGCGGTTTGCTCAGGCTTTTTGTAGTAGCCTTTCATAATACCAGGCCCTTTGGCGAGGATTTCATCCTCCTCTCCGATTTTGATTTCTGTTCCAGGCAGAGGAATTCCACAAGAACCGTGCTCATAAAAAGTACGTGGAAATGCAGTTAAAGTCGCAGTGGTTTCTGTAAGTCCGTATCCGACGGTCATTGGAATCCCTAGCGCCGCGAAGAACCTTGTCACTTCCGGAGAAATAGAGGCTCCTCCACAAGGCATAAACCAAAGGTTTCCGCCCATTTTGTTTTTTATCTTTTGAAACACAAGTCCGCTAGCTATCGCGTACTTAACGCGAAGAGAAAACGAAGGTTCTTTTTCTAGTCTCAATAGCTCAGCGCGCTCTGTTCCAACAGTAAGTGCCCAGGCAAAGAGTTTTCTTTTCACAGGTGAGGACTTCTCAACCATTCCATTAACGCCTGCATAAATTTTTTGATAAAATCTAGGCACGGCGCACATCAGAGTAGGTTTTACCTCGACAAGTGTCGAGGCAATTAGTTTTGTATTTTCTAAGAAACTAACTTTGGCGGCTCCTGTAAGGCAAAGCAGCGTCCAGCTTCTTTCAAAAACATGGGTCAAAGGCAAAAACGCAAGGGAATGCTCCTTTTCAAAGGACTCGAATTTAAAAAACGCAAAGTGCGCTGCAATCGCTTTTGTGAAGTTGCCATGGGTGAGCATCACTCCTTTGGGTTCTCCTGTCGTTCCAGAAGTATAAATCAGCGTGGCTAAATCCTCGTCCTCTTTGGGTTCGATCTCTAAGGTTTCCCCTGCCTCTTTAATAAAATCATCAAGGTAAATACTCCTTGTTTTCTTGGTCCAAATTCGCTTTTTGGCCATAATCAGCTGTTCGATTTCCAGGCCGTTTTCCATTAGATCAAAAGCGAGTTCGTACTGCTGCTGATTTCCTACAAGGAGGACTCGAACACCCGCCTCTTTTAAGATATAAGAAACCTGCTCTGCATTTGCCGTTGCATAAAGCGGAACACTCACGGCTCCTATCGCCATAGTTGCTAAATCAAAAACAATCCATTCTGCAGAATTGTCCGAATAGATTCCAACGTGGTCTCCTGATTTAATTCCAAAGTCTTTTAAGGCGTTTGCTGTTTTGTATACGATTCGAGAAAAATCCATCCAAGAAAGCTCCTTCCACTCGTCGTCCTTTTTAAAACCAATGGCTCCGCGCGTAGGGTATTTCTCCGTGTTTGTTTTTAGAAATTCGGTTACATTCATTAAAGGGAGGATTTTTCTTTGTTTTTAAAATATTGAAGATGGTAAGATAGGCTTTCTTCTATCGGTATGAAATCAAAATCAAATTCGTTTTTAAACCGCTCACTGCTCACTTTGTTTTGGGAACATAGCGCCTTTATATTCACGGAATTAAGCATTCGAAGTGGCGGAATTAACCATCCTAAAAGAAAATTAAGTCCTACCGCAAGTTTTAAAAGAGAGGAAGGCAAAACTTTCACTTTTTTCTTCCCAAACGCTGCTCGCAGATAATTCGCGACCCACGCATTGGATTTGGTTTCGGAAACCAGGATATAGCGCTCTTTCTTAGGCTCACTATTCATTAAAAGGCGGCACGCTTTTGAAACGTCTCGTACATCCACATAACTAGAGCTACCGGGAGGCGCAAAAGGCAAGTTTTTATACCGAGAATAGAGCTCACCGCTGCTTTTGGTCCAGTTTCCGCTGCCAAGAATGATTCCTGGATTGACGACAATCACACGAAGGCCTTCCGCAGACGCGCGCATTACTTCTAACTCTGCTATATGTTTTGAAATCGCATAAGCCGAATGGGCAAGTTTAGGATTAAAGTCACAAGTTTCGTCTACTTCTCCTTCTGCGTTTTGGCCGTCTAAAACGGCGATAGAACTTACATGCAAAAAAGACTCTACACCTGAGTTTTGAGTGGCATAAAGAAGGTTTGTAGTTCCTTCTACATTGGTTTTGTATATCTTTTTTTCTTTGCGGGGATCAAAAGAAACTTCTCCCGCGCAGTGGTAAATTTGTTTTACTCCCACGATTGCAGCCTGAAGGGAATCAAGGTCCTCAAAATCGACCTTTACCCACTCGATTTGCTCCCACAATTCTTCACTGCCCTCATGGTAAAGGAAAAATGCTTTTTTCACAGCATTAAGGTCACTTGAGGCGCGGCATAGTGCCCGAACCTTTTGCTCTTCCCTTAAAAGATCAAACAAAAGGACTCGACCAAGTAGACCCGTGGCGCCTGTAACTGCTATCATGGATGAGTAAAGTTTTAATTTTTTCGTTCCCTGCAAAGATAATTAAAAAAGCCTGAAAGCTTCTACTTTCGCCTTTCTAACCTTCGCTTGAGAGGATCTATCAAAATTAGGCAATTTACCAAGGAATCCCCCTTCTGACAAGTTACTATCTCTCTATAGCCGTAGGAAAGGATTTGAAATAATAAGATTATAAATAATATCTAAGATCTTAGAGGAATTCCAAGAAATTCAAAGACTTCTTTATTGAAATCCACTGGATTTTCACTTTGCACCCAATGTCCCGCTCTAGGCACTTCTACTAGTTTTGAATTAGGGAATTGCTGCTTAATTTGAAACGAGTCCTGAGGCAGAAGATAATTGGATTTTTCTCCTTTCACAAATAAGGTAGGTCCCTCGTAGACGCCATTCTTGATGGGATTTCCAACTAAGTCTTGGTATTTCTCCGTTAAGACTTTTAAGTTAAACCTCCAGGAAAGAAGACCTTTTTCTTTCCACGTTAAATTCTTGGCTAAAAACTGGATGACTGACTTTTCAAGTCCGTGGCTCTCTAATATAGCTTCCACTTCCTGACGAGAAAGACCTGGCTGAAAATCCACGCTGTTGAGAGCTTTTAAAATGGCTTGGTGGTGCGGGGGATAGGCCTTAGGACCCATATCCACGACAATTAGTTTTTCCAAAAGCTCTGGATAAAGCATAGCGAACTGCATGACGGCTTTTCCGCCTAGGGAATGGCCAAGCAAAATCACTTTGCTTATTTGGTAGTGTTCCATGTAATTGCGGATATCCTCTGCCATTAAATCATGGCTGATCTGCTCAGAGTGAAAACTCTTTCCATGGTTTCGAAGATCGATAAGATGCACAGGGAAATGCTCCCCTAACGCTTTTCCAAAACTTCCCCAATTATCTAGCATTCCAAAAAGTCCATGAAACACTAAAACGGGCGTCGTGGAAAGTTCACTTCCGTATATTTTTGAATTAAGAATTTCCATTGTTTTAATTTAGCTTACAAGATAGCAAAGCCTTTTTAAATTGACAAAAAAAGCACTCTTAAGCAAGTCTTTTAAGGTAAGCTTGAATCGTGTTTTCAAGACCCATATAAAGCGCCTCTGAAATTAGAGCATGCCCAATGGAGACTTCTAAAAGTCCGGGAAGATTTTGCTTAAAATACTGAAGATTTTCAAGGGAAAGATCATGCCCAGCGTTAATCCCCAGACCCAATTCCTTCGCTCGTAGAGCCGTTTTAATGTACGGGGCAATTGCCTTTTCTCTATTCTTTGCATACTGTGATGCGTAGGCCTCGGTATAGAGTTCGATTCGATCCGTTCCTGTCTTAAAGGCCGCCTCTACCATGTCTGGATTTGGATCCAAAAAGATCGACGTACGAATCCCTGCCGCTTTAAACTCAGCAATCACCTCTGTTAAAAAATCTTTGTGTGTAATACAGTCCCATCCTTGATTGGAAGTAATAGCATCGGGCAAATCGGGAACAAGGGTCACCTGCTCAGGTTTTACCTCTTTAACCATATCGATAAAAAAGCGCTCTGGATTTCCTTCAATATTAAACTCTGTATACACTAGGGGTTTAAGCTCATAGACATCCTTTCGGGTGATATGCCTTTGGTCTGGGCGCGGGTGAATTGTAATCCCCTCAGCACCAAAAGATTGAATTTTCTCTGCCGCCTCTGTAACGCTTGGAGTATCGGCTCCTCTCGCATTTCGGATGGTAGCTATTTTGTTAATGTTAACACTTAATTTTGTCATGGTTTTTCTATGGAGTAAGTCAGCAGAAAAGCCCCTAAAAATCCCACTGGGATTTTAGTAGTGGCTTACCTGCGTAATTTCAAGTTCAAAAAGTTTTGCTGCCGTAAGCAAATGATCAAAGATATCGGCTTGAATGGTTTCAAAATCAGTGAGCCCTGCTTTGTTTGCAAAACAGTAAATCTCAAGAGGAAGTCCATGGGGGGTGTTTTCTAGTTGACGCACAAGGACCATTTCCTCAGGATCGATATCAGGATCCTGTTTTAAATACTCTAGCGCGTATTTTCGAAACACACCGATATTGGTTAATTGTCTACCGTTAATGGCCTCGGAGGCATTAGGATGTAGCGCTTTCTCTTTTTCAATTTCTAAGGAAACATGCTCAAGATAATGAGAAAGCAAATTCACTTTCTTTAGCTGAGCTAAAAGCTCCGCATCTATAAATTTAAACGAATTGATATTAAAGATAATGGAACGCTTAATTCTTCTTTTGTTTCCCTCCGCCATAATTTGATTGTTCCGAATCTCCGTTGAGAGCAAATCATAGGTAGGTATCGTAGAAATCGTTTTGTCGAAGTTGGCAATTTTGGTGGTAATCACATCAATGTCTTGAATAATTCCTTCAAGGTTATATTTAGGAATTCCAATCCAGTCACCTACCTTTAAGCTTTTCGAAGTAGCGACATGAATCCCCGTCATAAATCCAAGAATCGTATCTCGAAACACAAGGACTAAAACGGCTGTGATGGCACCTAAACTTGTTAGAATAGTGGATGCCTTAATTCCAAAGATGACGCTTATGGCCAGAAGCGTAAAGATGAATATCCCGATCGTCTTTAACGTCTGCGAGATGGCATTAATGGCCACAATGCGGTAATAATCTCCTTTATAGGTATAATAGTACTGAATCGCTTTTAAGAAACGAGCTGCTAAATTGGCAATCACAATGACGATCACAAAACCTATGATTCGCTCAAGGTATTGGTGGCTGTATTTATGTCTCCAAAAAACGGAATAAAGCGCCATTTGTGCAATCGAAAGGGTGATGAGGTGAGCAAGTGAATACGTAATTCTCGACTGAGAGATTGCTTTCATCAAAGGAAAGACTTTTTCGTCTGAAAACTGACGAAAAATAAAGCTTACCATATGCTTTAAGATAAAATCGATCACAAAGACCAAAAGGCCTAAAAACAGAAACTTGGCGATGACTTGAAGAATCCATCCATCATAGATATGCTCCGCCACAAAATAATGAATCTTGTCGCTAATTAACTGCAGTAAATCGAGTGTTTTATTTAATTCTTGCTCCACGTATGCAAAACTATTAAAATCGCTTGTGAATTCCTCGCAATTCTGTAAATTTAACGATATTTTGAGACTATGGATTACGGAATCATTGTACTTCTGAGCCTTGCATTGCTTATCATCGGTCTTTTAGGGACCTTTTTACCGGTACTTCCTGGCCTGCTTTTAAGCCTCTGCGGACTACTGATCTATAAATTTGGAACAGACGCTAGTCTTTCGATGAACTACGTTTGGATCTTTTCTTTGCTTACGGTCGTGGCTGTCATTTTGAATTATGTCATTCCGGTTAGAACTACCCGAAAATACGGAGGCACCCGATGGGGCTCCGTTGGCTCGGTCATTGGGACTTTTGTGGGCCTTTTGTTTATTCCTATTCCCTTTGGTTTTTTAATTGGTATGTTTTTAGGTGTGTTTGTAGGAGAACTTTTGCATGATCGAAAGGATACAAAAAAGGCCATGCGCTCTATGAAAGGTGCCCTTATTGGCTTTTTCTATGGAACAGGATTTAATTTTGTAGTAGCGCTCGCCATGCTTTTTGTAGTTGTATACGATCTTCTTTAAACTAAAAATTACCTCCTATGATACCTACTAAAAATTGGGGAGTCCGCCTTTTTTCTTTCTCTCTTTTTCTACTTGCTCTAGGTCTATGTATAGTAGCTGTGAGCTGCCAAACTCAGAAAAAAGAAGTCCTTAAAATTCCCTCTGCCACTCAAACCGATTCTCTTGGCAGTAAGTCCCTGACGCTAGAAGTAGCTAAATCAGGCACTTTAAGGTTTGAGGCGCAAGAAAAAAAAGAGGATCAAATCTACCTTGAATTTGCAAAAGTGCTCGGGGATAGTAGATGCCCTAAAGACGTAAACTGCGTTTGGGCTGGAAACGTTCAAATTGCGGTCAATTTAGCCGTCAATGAAAAGAAAAATGACTGGCGAATTCTATCTATTGGGGCTAGGGCTCTTTCCAAACTTGAATTTGAAGGCTATACTTTTGAGCTAGTAGAGGTTAATCCCTACCCTATCACTCCAAAGGATAAATCCACGCATCCTTACTCAGCAAAAATTAAAGTTTATCCTACGCCTACGACCAGTCAATAGGATCTAGTCCTCTAGAGGTTAAATCCTCATTAATCTTAGAGAACACTTTGCTTCCAAAAAAGCCTCTGTACGCCGAGAGTGGCGAAGGATGGACACTTTGAAGCACGAAATGCTTCGAAGTATCAATCAGGGACAATTTCTTTTGAGCATGCGCTCCCCACAGAACAAAAATAACGCGCCCTTTGTGCTCACTTAGTAGGGAGAGCATTTTGTCCGTAAATCTTTCCCATCCTAAAAACTGATGCGATCCTGCACTCGCTTCACGAACACTTAAGGTTGAATTTAAAAGCAGTACGCCTTGCCTTGCCCAAGATTCTAAATCTCCTGAAACTCTCTCAATTCCAAGGTCGGAGTGAAGCTCCTTAAATATATTACGAAGCGAAGGCGGAAGTTTTGTGTTCTTATCGACGGAAAATCCAAGTCCACTCGCTTGGCCAGCACCGTGGTAAGGATCCTGCCCTACGATAACCACCTTAACCTCTTCAAAAGGAGAAAGTTCAAGCGCGCGAAAAAGCTGCTCTCTTTTAGGATAAACCACAAAATTTTCATACTCAAAATCAAGGTTTTTTTGAAGTTCCTGATAAAGTGCGTCCGATTCTAAAGACTCAAAAAAGGAGTTCCAACTATCCATAAGGCAAAAGGTAAAGATTTGAATTTCAAAGATAGGCACTAAGACAAACTAAAAAAAAGGAAAAACCATAAGATTTGCTATTTTTGCACTGTGCAAATAAAAACTGACGATTTAATCGAACTGGAATTTCCAGAACTGCTTTCTCAGATTGCGCCTCTGGCGTATTCTTCTCATGTCGCAGAGCAAATTATGGAGCTTTTGCCTATGCCTTTTGACGAGGCACAAAGAGCTCTAAGAAAGACCTCTGAATACCTAACAAGTTTTCAGAGTCAAAATGCGATTCCTTTTTCTGAGTATCCTAATCTGGAGCAGGATCTAAAGCATCTAAAGATTGAGAACTTCCGCCTTGAAAACGCAGGTTTTATTAGAATCAAAACCTTAACCGAGCAAATTGGGCGTCTTAAGAAATACTTCCCAAGCGTTTCACTTACCTTTCCGCTGCTTTTAGAAGAAGTCGAAAAACTAGACTACCGAAAAGAAATCGTAGACAAAATCGACCGAGTGTTCAATCGCTTCGGAGAGGTGAAACAAGAGGCTTCCCCTGCCCTAAGAGAACTTCGCACAGAAATTCAGCATGCACAAAAAGCCATTCAAGAAAACTTCAACCGGGCGCTTGTCACTTATGGGAGTCAGGATCTTCTTGACGATATTCGAGAGAGAATTATCGACGATCAAAGAGTTCTTGCGGTCAAATCTGGATTTAAGAAAAGAGTGCCTGGACCTACGCTTGGCGTTTCAAAAACAGGTTCTATATCTTATATTCAACCGGAAAGTGTTCAAAAGCACCAATTTCGACTCCGTGAGGCGAAAGACGAGGAGAAAAAAGAAATTGACCGCATACTTCGCGCTCTGACCGCAGAATTAGCGCCTTTTGAAGAAATCTTAGCCGAGTACCAAGCCTATGCTTTTGATCTTGATCTTACGCAGGCCAAAGCAAGATTTGCAGAACTAACTAATTCTGTGCTTCCGAAATTAAACCCTCATCGAACCCTTAGGTTAAAGGACGCCTATCATCCTCTACTCTATTTAAAGAATAAGAAAAAAGGAGAACGTATTTTTCCGCAGTCCCTTACCTTAACAGAGCAAAACCGAATTCTTTGTATTTCGGGGCCTAACGCAGGTGGAAAATCCATCACGCTTAAAACCGTCGGGCTTTTGCAGCTGATGATTCAAAGTGGGATCATGGTTCCCGTGCATCCAAAAAGCGAGATGTTCTTCTTTGACAAAATAGCCTCGGATATTGGGGACAACCAATCCATTGAAAATCACCTCTCTACTTATTCGTCACGACTAAAAAAGATGGCAGGAATTATCAAACAGGCCGATCAAGATACGCTGCTTCTCATCGATGAATTTGGAACGGGATCAGATCCTGAACTTGGAGGCGCTCTTGCAGAGAGTTTCCTTGAATTCTTTTACAAAAAGAGAAGCTTTGCTATTATTACAACGCATTACACCAATATTAAGCTCCTTATTGAAAGTCTGCCCGATGCGCAAAATGCAGCAATGCTTTTTGATGAAAGAACCTTTACTCCACTTTATAAATTGGAAGTAGGTCAGGCGGGAAGCTCTTTTACCTTTGAGGTGGCAGAGAAAAATAAGATTCCAAAATTCATTTTAGATTCTGCCCGAAAAAAGGTTGAAAAAGATGTAGTGAACCTCGATAAAACCATTGTAAAACTGCAACAAGAAAAATTTGAAGTCGAAAAACTCAGGTCCAATCTAGCGCAAACGAAGGAATCGAGTGAAGCTAAAAGAGAGAACCTACAAAAGCTAAATGAGCAAATTCAACAAAAACTTTACAATTTTCAAAAACTATACGACACGGAACACCGAAAGCTTCAGTTTGGTTCTCGCATTGAAGAATTTATAAAGAGCTACACGAAGGGCAAAGCCCGAAAAGAAGTTGTAAAAGATTTTGTGAAACTCTTAGAACAGGAGAAATTCAAATTCACGGAATCTAATAAAGACGAATCCAAACGCATGCAAGTCATTAAGCGTAAGGTAACCCAGCAGCTTAAAAACAAAGAGATTCAAGAGAAAATCGTAGAAACTCACGAGAAAATTGAAAAGCGCACACAGGACGAACGAAAACTCTGGTTAAAACCAGGACAAAAAGTACGGATCATAGGCTCTTCAAGTGTCGGTACGATTGAGAAGCTTGACAAGAAAAAAGCGATTGTGAACTTTGGTCATTTAAAGACTACCATTGATTCCGATAAGCTCGAGAGAATCTAAGAAAGTAGTTTTCCCTTTGTAATGGACTCTTCAAATAGAGTATAGAAAAGCTCTCCCATTTCCGCAGATGCGCGCCTTACGGCCTCTCCCACCATGCTTTCCACTTGAGAAGCTTTAATCCCTGCCTCTTTCCAACTCTTGGCACTTGTGGAGCAGTTCAACAGAAAGGGCATTATGCGATCTACAGCGCAAGCGAATATCGCATCAGGCGTATCCTCCGCTTCAAACTCCATCCATAGCTCTAAAAACTCTTCGCCTATGGAATTATCAAGCATTCCAAATAGGCTTTTGGCCGCCTCTAGTTCCCTCTCATACTTCCCTATCATTGCCTCGCCATCAAATAGAAAAGTATCACCCGCTTTAATCTCTACAATATCATGAATGGAGAGCATACGAAGTACGCGAAGTAGAGAGATGGATTCCTTATTTTTTGCATACGGATAAAGGATTTGCGCAAGCACTACAATTTGCCAACTGTGTTCTGCTGTATTCTCACGTCGGGACTCATCTAGATTGTAATTCCGACGCTCTACACTTTTTAGGGCGTCCATCGCTAGGATAAACTTAAGTTCGTTTTCAAGATTCATGTTTCAAATTTCGGCAAAATAAAGCAATGAAAAAAGTAAATCTACAGTGGAATCCCTTTTTAGCGTGCGAAGTCATCCTTCCAAAAACAGAAATTCCTCTTCGAAGAAAAACGAAGTCTATTCTATAGACAAAAAGGCTAAAAGTCCATTTTTGCCTAATTTTCAAAAATCTTAAAATTCTTATTAAAAAATATTGTACTTGATTATCAGTCATTTACGTACATTTTGCAAATTATTTCACTACTTTGTATTGCATAATACTAATATAATTACATATCTTTGCATCATAGAGTTAAAGGTATAACTTCTTAGCGCTTTTAATTGAGTCGTGACCTTTAAAAAAATTAACCAATGCTTACGTACTAAAAATGAATACAGAAAACACAAAGGCGCAAATGCGCAAAGGCATTCTGGAATTCTGCATCTTAAGTCTTATCAGTCATCGTGAAATGTACGTTTCCGATCTGATGGAAGAACTTAAAGGCGGAAAACTAGACGTTGTGGAAGGCACGCTGTACCCTCTACTTACTCGGCTGAAAAACGGAGAGTTTCTCTCCTACCGATGGGAAGAATCCACAGGAGGACCTCCTCGAAAATACTACCAAATCACAGACAAAGGAATTCTGTTTTTGGACGAACTACAAAATACCTGGAACGAACTTACCACTTCAGTGAACCAAATCACTAGCAAAAATTAGAATATCATGAACAAAACACTATCCATAGGACTTGCAGGCTTCTCTTTTGTTATCGAAGAGCATGCCTACATCAAACTAAGCGACTACCTACAGGCTCTAAGAGGAACTCTAGATCCGCAGGAAGCTGAGGAAGTCATGCACGACATCGAGATTCGTATGGTCGAGATCTTCAAAGATATTCTAGGCGCTCGTGAGGTCATAAACTCCGACGATGTAGAGAAAGTAATGGCTCAGATCGGTCGTCCAGAACAAATCGAAGAACAAGAGGAGGCGTATTACTCTGACGCGAAAGAAAAAACCTCTAAAAAAGGATTTACTTATACAGGTCAAAGACAACTCTTTAGAGATCCGGAAAGACAAAAAATTGCAGGAGTTTGCGCAGGACTAGCGCACTATACAGGTCTAGACATCACTGTGATGCGTAGCATCTGGCTTGGAGTAGCCATCTTAGGCATCTTTACAGCAGCGATTTCAACCACTGTTATTGTGAGTATTTACATTATTCTTTGGGTGGTACTTCCTGTGGCCAAAACCGCCTCAGACCATCTAAAAATGAAGGGGAAGCCCGTCAATTTTGATAACCTTAAGGAAGAATCAAACAAGATTGTTCAGTTTGCAAACGAATCTACTCAAAGAGTAGGCGAAATTTACAACGAGAACAAACCCTATATATCCTCTGCTACAAGCGGACTTTGGAATGTAGCGCGCTACGTCCTTGGAGCCATCTTCCTACTGATGAGTATCTCCTGTATTATTGGAACTTTTGCTGTATTTGGCTTTATGGGCACCACGACAATGAGTGGCTTTAATGAACTCGACTTCCTTTTTGACGGCGACTCTTTAGGATGGTCCGTGAAAGCCATGGCCGTACTAGGAACCTTAATTCCGGCTCTTATTTTTGGCTATTTTGCAATTAAGCTTCTTTCGCCAAAAACACAGATGAAAAATGTGGGATGGGTTCTACTCGCCTTGTTTATAGCCCTTATCGGTCTAGGTGCATTCTTTGGAATCAATGTAGCTAAGAAAAACATGATCTACAAAGGACACAACGAGGACACAGAGAATTTAGCCATCTCAACCACTAGCGATTCAATTTACCTTGATATAAACAAAGTTGTAATTCCTCAGAATTTCACGGCGTATGATAACGATCTTTTCTCAGACAAAAACCGAGTATTTGAAGAGGATCATCCTGATGTGAACGTTACTCGTCAAGCTGGCATTACAGAGCCGTATTTAATTATCAAAAAAGAAGCGGAAGGATACAACGTACCTCTAGACTTAAAAGTTCCTGTGCAGATAAATGGAAACACAGTTTATCTTCCGAACTTCATTCAATATTCTTACGACCACCGTTTCAGAGATTATGGTGTTAGATACGAACTAGTAGTTCCTATGCAAACAAGAGTATTTAACCAAGCGGGTAAATACCAAATGAGCATCGATGGCGATCTCGATGGAAACGGAATTGACGACGACGACGAGGATGATGAGGTAAATATCCGCTCTTCTGAGGACAATCCCGGGGTAAGAATCTCAAAATCCGTGGATATGACTGTAAATGGAAAACGAATTTCTTATGATTCCAAAATGGGAGATAGCGTCATCATTGACAACAAGAAATATTCGCAAAAAGAGGCCGATCGTATCTTAGATTCCATGGATATTGATTTTGGCACTCTAAAGAATATTCATATCCAAAGTGGCAAAAAAGAAATCACCATTAAAACAAATTAATTATCGGACTTGAAAAAAACTAGCGACAAGAGGAGAGTTTAAGGAAAAAACGAAGCTTGAGCACCTCACTCTTAGTGAATTAGACATAAAATAAATATGTAAATGTAATGCTCGAATCGTAAAAATTGTCTTATCTTTACCGAGCGGTATTCAAAAAGTAGAAACCAACCCTTAAAAAAGAATCTTATGGTACAATTAGTTCTTGAGATTGTAATCAAAGTTATTGATTTCATCACCAATTTGTTTTAAGCGAATCTATTTTCAATATATTTGTAAAGTATAACCAAGTTTTTTGGTTATACTTTTTTGTTTCAAGTTAAATCGTCTTATGAAAAAATTAATCGGAAGTCTAGGCTTAAAATTAGCGGGATGGAAAGTGGTTCTGCACGGGGATAAAGACAATCTCGATCGCTGCATACTGGTGGTAGCTCCTCACACCCACAACTCAGAATTTATTTTGGGGTGTCTTGCCTACTGGAAGCTAGGAAAACCTCTTAAAATCATTATTAAAGACCAGCATACGAAAACCTGGTACGGACCCATCGTAAAGTGGCTTGGCGGCGTGGGCATTGACAGAAGTCAGAAAAACGATCTCGTGAATTTCGTGGCGAAAGAGTTTCAAAAGGACGATTTTAGCCTGGTCATCACGCCCGAAGGAACCCGAAGCTGGGTCCCAAAATGGAGAAAAGGATTTTACCATATGGCAATGCAGGCCAAAGTTCCCATTGTAATTGCGGGCGGATGCTACAAAAAGAAAACGATCTTCCTTGCCCATCAGATTCCTTATGAGCAGTTAGAAAAGATGACCTATGAAGAGGTTCTTGCCTCCATCAGTGACTACATTGTAGAAAACGATATAACGCCAAAAATTCCAGAAAACTGGAACCCTAATATTTCTTAAAATGGATTTAGACGAAAAAAAACGACGCTTAGATGCGTTAAATTCCTGGGGAGAAGAGTCTATGGCTCTTACTCTTGGAATTAAGTTTACCGATATAGATAACGAGAGCCTTACGGCAACCATGCCTGTAGAACCCAAAGTTCATCAACCCTACGGAATCCTTCATGGAGGGGCGAGCGTGGCCTTAGCCGAGACTCTTGGCTCTACTCTATCGGTTCTTCATGTGGATAGAGAGAAGTTTGCACCTGTGGGAACTAATATCAACTCTAATCATTTGCGTAGCATAAGACAAGGAATTGTGACAGGCAAAGCGACCTTTATTCGCAAAGGCAATACTATGCACGTCTCTCAAATTGAGATTCGTGATGAGCGCGGTAAGCTGATCAACCACACGACAATGACTAACAACATTATACCTCTTTCTAAACTTCAGTAATGCTTTATTTCAAGCTTCCCTTTACTTCGGACTTTTTCACTCTACAAGGAGACTCCTCTAAGGACTTTTTAGAGTTCGTCTCTTTCGACACAAAAAACACGCTGAGCTTTAAAGGAACCCTTGAAAAAGTAAGTGATAAGGAAATTCTCCAAGCTGAATTCTTCTCTTCGGAGCTTATAGAAAGCTCCGAACTAAAGGCACAAACAAGGGAGAAGTATGAAGAAAAACTTAAGGAATCAATCGAGCTTATTAAAAAACATAAACTCGATAAGCTTGTGCTTTCTAGAAGAAAGCTTATTAATTATGATAAGCTCTCGCTCTCGAAAAGCTTTTTAAATCTAACCAAAGCCTATCCTAAGGCCTTTTCTTACGTCTTTGCGAAAGGATCCGAAAGCTGGATTGGCGCATTCTCTGAACTCTTAGGAGAATACAATATAGATACGAGGGAATTTAAAACGATGAGTCTTGCGGGAACTCTTCCTATTGAAGAAGAGTGGGAAGTAAAGGAAAAAGAGGAGCAGGCCGCGGTCACTCGTTATATCGAGTCCATTTTACGAAAGTATTCGAAAGAAATTAAGACCTCAGAGACTTATTCTCATCCCTCAGGCCCAATCAAACATTTACGAACTGATTTTTCGTGTCAAATTAAGCCTGAAAATTTAGACTCTTTAATTCAGGACCTCCATCCTACGCCCGCCGTCTTAGGGGCACCCAAAGATTTGTGCAGACAGCTTCTAGAGAGGCTTGAACCCTATCCAAGAGAATTCTACGCGGGATACAGTAAGCTTAAAATAGGAAACAAACTATATTACTTTGTAATGCTTCGCTGCGCAAAACTATACAAAAATTCAGCCCATCTCTTTGTGGGAGGAGGCATTACTGCGAAAAGCAATATCGAAAAAGAATTTGAGGAAACCGAGCTAAAAGCTCAGGCCATCGGAAACCATTTAGAAATAATCTCCTAATTCGAAGCTTCTTTCTTTGCAGGTAGCTTTGACCAGGTACTTAGTACAAAAACTAAAATCAGTCCTACAATTCCAGCTGCTAAAGAAACCACAAACTTCGTGTTCTCTTCATGAAGAAGTCCCAAGTTCCAATTTACACCGTATAGGGTGATCCCAATAAAAAGTAAAAAGAGTACTAAAAAGAATTTATAAAGCCCTTGCATATCTGCTATAGTTTAAAAATGAATATACGTTTGAATAAGTTCGGCAAAGTTACTCGTAAATAATTTAATAGAGATCGCTAAAAGAATAATTCCGAATACTTTTTCAATTACTTTGAGTGTAGAGCGCCCTAACTTTCTTTCAATAAGGCTTGCAGAGCGAAGCACAAGGTAGACAAATAGGGTATTGAGTATGATCCCAAAGATAATATTGATGTCATGGTACTGTGCTTTTAAGGAAAGCGTAGTGGTTAAAGTTCCTGCCCCTGCAATGAGTGGAAAAGCGATGGGAACAATAGAAGCGGCTTTCGCCTCTTCGTGACGCTGAATCTGAACGCCTAAAATCATTTCAAGCGCAATCACAAAGATTACGAAGGCTCCGGCAATGGCGAAGGAATTCACATCCACCCCAATAAAGCCAAGAATCTTATTTCCTACAAAAAGGAATAAAATCATGATGACTCCCGCTACAAGGGAAGCTTTGCCTGATTCAATCGCACCAAACTTTTGCTTTAAACTTACAATAATGGGAATCGAGCCAATGATGTCAATCACGGCAAAAAGAATCATTGAACACGTAAGAATTTCTTTGAAAGAAAAATGGCCTAGTACTTCCATAACTCAAATTATTAATTTCGCAAAAATATGAATAATAAATGAAAATTATATAATTTTCTTATAGATTCTTTCTGCCTGCTCAAAAAGCCCTTCTAGAGGCTCTGCAGCGTCCGCAGGAGCGTATTTTTCAATCTTCACCTTCTGTCTAAATCGGGTATATTCCTCTGCGGCCATTGCCCCAAACTCGACTTCAAATTGCGATTTTAATCCTTTTGGATTTATTTCCGTTATTCTTTCTGCCGCTTTGCGATCTAACTCCTCAAGTTCTTCAAAGAAAGCATTTCTATCTTCGTTTTTTGCGTGCAACGAAAGATCTGAGAAAAGAGCATCAAAATCTCTTTCCATCTCTCTTCGAATCTTCTCTTCGGTTTCATGGACGGAGCCTAAATCCACTGACTCCGTTTTAGGCGCGCTCGACATAAATCTTCTAAAAAGGGAATAAAAGAGTAAAATGACGGCTAAAAAGACCGCAATTAAGGTATAGTTTGAAAGCAAAGTCTTCCAATTGATTTTGTCTTTCTCCTCTATTTTATACTGAGCGGTCTCCACCATCGGTGAGTTCACGGTTTCTAGTACACTGTTCGTGTACTCGTTCACTTTTTCAATGGCGGATTTATTTCCTTTGATTTCTTCTGCCGTAAGTACATTCACCACGACAGGACTTGGACTTAAGGTATGAAACTGCCCCTCTTTTGGATTAAAATAGACAAAAGGAGTACTTGCCACTTGAAAGCGACCCGCATTTCGCGGAATCACAAGATACTTAGCGCTCACATAGCCGTCTAGTCCTTTGCTTCCGCCTAAGATCCGAGTCGTGACCTCGGGTCTAAACAGGGAGCTTTCTCCCTTGACGGACAAATGTGGAAGCATTGAGCGACTTAAATTTCCCACTCCTTTGAGACGCAGCTCAAAGGGAATCGCTTTGCCGACCTCCAAAGGATGCTGGTTCAACTTCGGTGTTAAGGTTAGTTTATAATCTCCTACTGCTCCTTTGTATCCTTTGGGAGGCGTGGAAGGCAGGCCTTTTACATGCAGCTTCACACTACCACTTTTAAGCTCTTGTGTTCGATTGGCTCCTTCCATTAGTTTCACGCTAACGGGGGGAACCACATGCGCACCTGGACCATAAGGAATGACAAGCGCCTTTCCAATCACTTGAGAAGAAACACCCGATTTCTGCTCAATTTCGGATTTGTCTAGCGCCACAGGCTTAAAACGCATATGCTCGCTTTTCGGATACTTTACCTTGCCTACCCTACGGAGTTGGTTAAAATCTTTGCTATACGAGCGAATAATGGCAAGAGTGGGTTCCCCTGGATAAACATTTTTCTGCTCAATCTCCATTTCGATAGAGACTCTTGCTTGGGCAGATTCCTGCGCGCCGCGCGCATTAAAATCGCCTTCTCTTACCACGATATCAAAAGGATCGGTCATGTAAATCTGTCCGTTGACCGTCACAAGAAAAGATCCAATTTTAAATCTTCCACTGTTTTTGGGCTCTAATAGAAATTCGTAAATAAGTTGATTGATTACTGTACTGGTGGAAGGATCTCCATAGGTCTGGCGGACGGAGCCTTGGCCAAGCACATTAAATTTAGATAAATCGGGCGTACGAAGAGGCGTTTCTTGAATCAGGTCATTCCCGTTAAGCTCCTGAATCACATAGAGGGTAAATTTTTCCTTGCCGTTAAGAACTTTCTTATCGGTATCTGCTAGTAGACTCACCTGCGCATCGCTTAGAGCTGAGACAAAGAGTAACAGAAAAAATAAGAACTTAGTCTTCATTACCAATCTTTCTCGTTGCTTCGTGGCACCGAATAGGTGTTTTTATTTAATATTTTTCTTGCGGTCTCGGATTCTCTTCCCTCGACTCTATTTAAGAGTGCCTTTTGCTCATCTTTTGGCATCTGACTTCCTTTGGGCGCATTTCCTTTATTTTCTCCGTCCTCGCCTTCTCCACTTCCGCCTTCTCCACCGGTACCTTCGCTAGGTTTCCCGTTAGGGTCTTTCTGCGCTTCTTTGCTCTTGTTTTTCCCGTCATTTCCGCCGCCTCCTGCACCAGAGTTACTTTGAGATTCTTTTTCTTTCTCTCTAAGCATGGCAATTTCGTAGTTGCGTCTTGCCTCTTCTTGGTAAGGATCTAATTTTAGCGCCTTTTTGTAGGCCGCAGCTGCCCCCTTCGAATCGTCAAGTTTCATTAGGGAGTTCCCTAAATTGTAATTCGCGACAAGTCCCTCCTGTTTTGTCTTAGCTAAAGATAGGGCTTTTTCATATTCTGCCCTAGCCTCTGCAAACTTCTTTTCTTTGTAAAGGGAGTTTCCTAGATTGTAATGGGCTGCAAAATCGTTAGGGCTCTTCTCTACCGCACTTAAGAATTTACTTCTTGCCTCAGAGAACTTTCCTTTTTCAAAATATTGATTCCCCTCATGCATGAATAGCTTGTAGCTCGTTTGCGCTTTTACAGCGTAAAAACTTAAGAAAAGGAAAGAAAATAGAAAATAATTTTTTTTGACCATTGCTGCTACAAAATTATTTCTTTTAATCTGAATATCTGAGGGAAAAACCGTTAAAATTTGGTTAAAACAAAGGGCCTCGCATAAGGTTTCAAAAATGAAAGCCTCTTTTCGGATTGAAAAGAAGAATCAGCAGGAAAAAAAACAGGGATACGGCAAGAAAATACTGGTAATAATGAGCTGCATTTTGGGAATCTACATAGAGATTGGAATCGCTTGCCGCATTTCTAAGATCATGCAAAATTTCTCTGTAGGCATTTTCAAGAGAATTTCCATTGACATAACTGCCACCCGTTCCCTCTGCTAAGGCAATAAGCGCTTTTTCCTCTCTTTTGGTGACCACAGGCTGACCATTGGGACCCATTTTGTAGCCTAAAAGCTGTCCATACAAATATTCAGGAACAGGAGCCCCCTCAGAGGTTCCTACTCCCACGCTTAAGATACGAATCCCTTCTTTTTTTGCAAGGGCTAAAGCGGCTTTTTGCTTTTCTTCATTGTCCTCTCCATCGGAGATTAAAACAATCTGCCTAGATCCTTTGGGAACCGATTTGAATTTCTTTACGGCCTCCTCAATGGGTTTTAGAAAATCCGTTCCTTGTCTTTGCAAAATGGTGGTTTCAATGCCTTTCACATAGGACTCCACCGCGGTAAAGTCTGTTGTTAAAGGAAGAATGGATCGGCCTTCTGCCGCAAAAACAATAATTCCTACTCGATCGTTTTCTAGTCCTTGCAGGGTTGCGATCAAAATGTTTTTCGCCATCGTGAGCCTACTAGGCTCAATGTCCTCCGCATTCATAGAACTGGACACATCAAGCAAAAACAGAACGTTGTTCATTTTTTGCTCGGATTTAATCTTTTCGCTTGCGCCTAAAACATCTACAATCGAAAGGACTAAAAAAGTAACAGCCAAAAGATAAAATAGGGGAAGTACTCTAGAGATTCCACTATTCTTTGCAAACAAATGCTTTCTAAACCTAGGCTCGGCGTAGGCCTCACGCGACTCCTTTCTCCATCGCAAAAATGCGAAAAGTAGCACACCTAACAAGGGCACTAAAAGTAGGAGAAGCAGATAAAGAGGTTGACCTAAGGTTACGTTCATTGAGAATCTTTTTTTTAAAGTATGGTTTTAAACACGGCCCATCGAAGCAGTGCATCCACAAGCAAAATGAAAAGCGCTCCTAAAAGCAAATAACGAAAATACTCTGTGTAGTTATACATTTTTGAGGTTTTTACCTCGGATTTTTCAAGTTGGTTGATCTGCTCATATACCGATTGCAGCGCATCGTTTGAAGTGGCTCGAAAGTACTTTCCTCCCGTCTTTCGTGCAATGTCCAAAAGTGTGGGTTCATCAATCTTGACCTCTACTTCGGTAAAAACGAGGTCTCCAAAGATATCCAAATTAGTGGGCATTAAAGCGTAGCCATTGGTTCCAATTCCAATGGTGTAGACTTTAATTCCCAAACTTTGCGCCAAATCCGCCGCCACAAGAGGCGAAATGGAGTTCTCGATGGTATTCACTCCATCGGTCATGAGAATAATAATCTTGGTTTTTGCTTTGGAATGCCTAAGGTGCGTGGCTGCTACCGAGAGTCCATCTCCAATCGCCGTTCCAGGCTCTAGTTCCATCGGATCAATTTGCTCGATTTCATCAAGCACAATTTGATGATCTGACGTCACGGGCACTTTGGTTAAGGCTTCTCCACTATAGGTCACAAGACCAATTCGGTCTGTCGGTCTATCCCTTACAAATTGACTTGCAATCTTTTGAAGCGCCGTAAGCCTATCGGGCTCTAAGTCTTTCGAAAGCATACTTAGGGAGGCGTCCACGGTCAGCATAATATCCATTCCTTTTGTATCGTCTTGCAACTCAGAAATACTAAAGGTTCTTGGCCTTGCCATGGCTAGAAAAAGAAGACTTAGAAACAGATACTTCGATATCTTTAAATATTTGTGGACAAGAGCGTAGAGCGAGGAAGAGTCCATATCCTCAAGAGAACTTACGCGAAGAATCTGTCTTTTCTTCTTTGAAAAATCTAGAGCAAGAAGGGGCAAAAAGAAAAGAAAAAGCAGAAGCATCCAGGGGCTCTCCCATTGAAAATTCAAATCAAACATCCTTTCTCAAATTTTCAAATTCTAAATCCTTGCTCGATTCTTTTACCATATGCACAATAGAGTCGTAATCCTTAGTCATCGCCTCCTTGTCAGGGAAAATTTTAGCAAATTTTACTAAATCTCCTCTCGTAAATACCTCTTTTAAAATGGCTTCACTAGAGCTCGACACCGTTTGATTCAGATGGATTAAATCTAGTAAGTCTTCCGTTAAAAGCACATCGGCTGGAATTTTAAATTGAGAGCTAAGAAAGGCTCTTGAAATATCGATGAGCTCTACATAAAACAGACGGTAGTTTCCTTTTTCAATATACTGTTTCTTTTTAAGCTGAGAGAGGGCTTTTAAGGTTTGATTGGTTCTTACTTTAGGAGAGTCTTTTTGTCTTTTGCCGTAGCGAAGGAATTGATAGATTAAGAATATAATCGCTAGGAGCGCTAGTAGGCCTAAAATGTAAAATTTATAAAGCTCCCAATAGTCTTTCATATTGAGCTTTACCTCCCTGTTTTTCATGATGTCATGAATCTGATCTCCCTTCTGGGCTGTGTTCACGACTTCCAAAGTATAAGGAATTGTTTTTAAAACTTTGTCACCCACTTTCACCTCAAAAGCGGGAAGCGTAAAGGTGCCTTCCTCAAAAACCGTAAAGGTAATGAGGCGCTCATAAAGATCGGCTTGAATCGCAATACTGTCCTTAATTTCTTCAAAATGAAAAGGCAGAAGCTCTCCCCTAGGCGCAAGCTCCACATTTTGTCCGCCCAAATTTTCGATTCGGATCTTGTAGGTATTGGGCTCTGCTAGGGCAATCGTTTTCTTCTCTAGTACAGAAAAAAGCGTTTGACTACTTATCGAAAGGCTCCACAGCCCTAAAAATAGAAAGATTAGTTTTTTCAATCTCCTTACATTTATCGGTTTAAGAAATACTGGTGCAGGGCGCGAACGTAAGGGGCGCCTGACTCTAATTCAATAAGTCCTGCACTGTGTTTTTCCAAAATTTCTCTTAATTTTTTCGCTTTGCTTCTTCTGGCTTCCGCGTAGTTATAACGCCAGCGTTTGCTTGACGTATTTACCCATTTGACTTCTCCCGTTTCGGAATCTTCCAATGCAACGTAGCCTAAATTTGGCAATTGCATATCGCTTCGGTCACTTACACGAAACGCAAGCAGACTGTGACTTCTTGCCGCTACACCTAGTGTTTTTTGCTCAATTTCGTCTTCAAAATCCGATATCATAAAGACAAAGGATTTCTTTTTAAAGACTTTCATAAGATACGAAAGCGCTTCGGCGTGATCGCTTCTGGTACGAACCGGCTGAAAAGAAAGAATTTGAGAAAGAAGAGAAAGCACATGCTTTCTTCCTTTCCTTGGAGGAATCACTTTGTAGACTTTGTCTGCATAGAGAATAAGGCCCACTTTGTCTTGATTGCCCGCCGCTGAAAATCCAATACTTGCGCATATCTCCGCCATGTATTCTCTTTTTAAGGAGCTATGGGTTCCAAAATCCATGGAAGCCGACACATCCACCATGAGAATGACACTCAATTCTCTTTCCTCCTGCATTACCTTTACATAAGGCTCTTTAAATCGAGCGGTTTTGTTCCAATCAATCCTTCGAATTTCATCGCCAGGCTCGTAAGGTCGAATCTCAGAAAAGACCATACCTTGTCCTTTGAAAGCACTATGGTACTCCCCCATGAGCGCAGCCTGGCTTTTGTGCCGGGTGCGTATCTCAATTTGTTTGACTTTCTTAACAAGCTCTTTAATGTCCATGAAATTCTTTGCTTCGCGCTTTTTGTTTTTGCAAGAGAAGACCCTTTATTACGGCGCCTGAATTTTAGTTAAAATCTTTTCAATTAAGGCCTCTGAGGTTAATTCTTCCGCCTGCGCTTCAAAACTAAGTCCAATTCTATGTCTTAAAACATCCATCGCTACCGCTTTGACATCCTCTGGAATCACAAAGGCGCGGTTTTGCAAAAAGGCGTAGGCGCGACTGGCAATCGCTAAATTAATGGAAGCTCTAGGAGAAGCTCCAAAGGTAAGATAATCGGAAAGTTCACTTAGAGCGTATTTTTCCGGATATCTACTGGCAAAGACCATATCTAGAATATACTTTTCAATTTTTTCATCCAGGTAGATTTGATTGACGATGTCTCTAGCTTCTAGAATCTGCTCTAAACTTAACACAGCGTTAATCGTTTCAGGCGTTCCTGTAGCCACTCGTCTCATCACTTCTCTTTCGTCTTCAAAATCGGGATAATCGATAGTGCATTTTAGCATGAAACGGTCACTCTGCGCCTCCGGAAGCGTATAGGTTCCTTCTTGATCGATCGGGTTTTGGGTGGCAAGCACTAGAAACGGTCTTGGAAGAGCCATGGTTTCATCGCCGATGGTCACCTGTCTTTCCTGCATCGCTTCTAAAAGTGCAGACTGCACTTTAGAAGGCGCTCTATTAATTTCATCCGCCAAAACAAAGTTGGCGAAAATAGGACCTCTTTTAATGAGAAAGTCATTTTCTTTAATGTTGTAAATTTGAGTTCCAATGACGTCCGCGGGAAGTAAATCGGGCGTAAACTGAATTCTAGAAAATTCACCATGCACCGCCTGCGCCAGTGATTTAATCGCTAAGGTCTTGGCTAGACCCGGAACTCCTTCTAATAAAACGTGGCCACTTCCCAGAAGCCCAATAAGCAGTCGGTCTATCATATAGGACTGTCCTACAATCGCCTTGTTAATTTCTTGTTTTAAGCGCGTAAAATTTGCGCTCGATTCGGTAAGCCTTTGCGTAAGAACCTGAAGTTCTTCAGCCTGCTTTATTTCTGACATATACTAAATTTAATATTGCGTGGGTAAAATTGCGACAAATACAAGCAAAAGTCAACACAATTAGTGCCAATTTCAAGTTAAAATTTGTTAAATCTAAAAGCAATGAAACGGGGTCGTAGAACCTTATTTGTTTTGTTTTCTAAGTGCAATTTACAAGATTTTTAGGATTGAAACTTGAAATTGATCTCTTAATTTTCAATTGCCCTTTTTTAGCACTCTCTCAAAAACCTATAAACAGCTTCGCTATAACGCCCTAAAACAAAGCAAACAAGAGCATTTCGCTTAAGGCCTAAAAATCGAAACATTTAAAAAGACATAAGAAATAATAAGGTAGTAAGATAAGCGCCGCCCTCAAAATAAGTCCTAGGAAAACGACCTTTAAGACTCCTAAAACGAATACCTAAAAAGGACTTAAATTAAAAGCCTCTACTTGTGATTTACAATTTATTAAAGTACTTTTGAGCTTTAAAACCAAGTCTTATGACCTATCAATTTCAGACCCATAAAACGGTCAGAAAAAACTTAAAAGATGTTTTAGAGTCCACTCCTTACGAAGAGCTTATGCTCATTCCGGATGGATTCAACAACAATCTGTATTGGAATATTGCGCACTGCGTCGCAACCCAACAACTGCTTCATTATTACCTTAGCGGCAATTCCTTTCGAATTGATAAATACTGGGTAGAAACCTACAAAAAAGGAACGTTTCCTAATCTAGATGTCTCCACCTCCGAAATCGAGGATCTTGGATTCTTACTGACGGAGACTTCTAAGATTTTAGTGAAAGATTATGAGGCGGGACTCTTTCCAGAGTACACGAAGTATCCGACAAGTTTTGGAATTACCCTTAATTCCATTGAAGAGGCCATAGTATTTAACAACGTGCACGAAGGATTACATTACGGGTATGCCCTTGCACAAAAACGCGCCATTCTAGGCGAAACGTATTAATATGAGAGATTTTAACGCGCAAGGCGAAATCGATAAAAAAGACGATATGGTCTTTGGGATCCATCCCGTGATGGAAGCCATTGAAAGTGGAAAAAACATTGACAAAATCTTTGTTCAAAACCAACTTCAAGGCCATAACGTGCAAGAACTTAAAGCTTTGCTTGCAAAGCACAAGATTCGTCCGAATTATGTGCCGATTGAAAAGCTAAATAGACTGACTCGAAAAAACCACCAGGGAGTCGTTGCATTCATTGCACAAGTGCCCATTTATTCCATTGAAGAAATCCTTCCCGATTTGCTTGAAGAAGGAAAAACTCCTTTTCTTCTTATTCTAGACCGCCTTACAGACGTACGAAACTTTGGAGCGATATGCCGAACCGCAGAGTGCGTAGGTATTGATGCTGTGATCATTCCCGAAAAAGGAGGCGCACCGATTTCTTCAGATTCGATAAAAACCTCCGCGGGAGCCCTTTTCAACCTTAAAATCTGCAAAGAGAAAAACTTAGCCCATACCGTGGACTACCTTCAACAAAATGGAGTGCTCGTTTATGCGGCTACAGAGAAAGCGCAAAAACTAGTCTATGACGTAGACTTTAGTGAGGGCTGCGCTCTTGTCATGGGGAATGAAGAAAGCGGAATTTCAAAAGAAGTTTTACACCATGCAGACGAAAAAATAAAACTTCCGATTGAAGGAAAAACCCAGTCTCTCAATGTTTCGGTCGCTACGGGAGCCATTTTATACGAAGCTCTTCGTCAAAAATCTCTTTCTGCTAATTTGGAATCCTAAGATTCTACCACTTTAAACCCATTTTATGAAAAAATATTCAATTTTCCTTATCGCACTACTAAGTCTTAGCGCGTGCAAAAAAGAAAACCAAACTTCCACTACAAATACGCTAACCGATAGCCTTGCACCTAAGGGGACCGCTATGGATTCTACTGCGGTATTAGGCGGTGTAGCCGCTGGACCAGCCATTTCAGAAAAAGACGGCGTTTATACGCAAAATTTTAATTTAACGGTAGGCGAAACCTACCCTCTTACAACCTACCAAAGAAACCTACAATCCGTAGTAGGACCCGACGGTAAGACCCAAAAAGCCTCTAGCAATTCGACAGACGAAATGAGCTTTACCGTAAATGATTTTAAAGACGGAATATATGACCTTACGATTAACCTCATTGGCAAAACCAATTCTCAAACCGTGGACGGGAAAACAATCAGCGTCGATACAAAGGGAAAAGAACCTCAAGATCCGCAGCTAAAGATGATGTGGCATATGAACCGCGCTCTTACGGGAAACAAACTTCAAATGAAGATGAATTCAAAAGGAGACGTTCTATCCATTACGGGCTTTGATCCTATTTATAAGAAAATTACAACGGCAGCTACAACCCTTATCAAAGACGAGGGACAAAAACAGGAATTTCTTAAAGGCTTCAAAGCAAGCTTTAATGAAAACACCATTAAAGAGCAGTTTACTAAAAACTTAATGGTTCTTCCAAAAGCGGGCGCGAAAATGGGACAAAAATGGAGTGAGACGGAAAACGCTTCTCAAGATGGATCCGTGAAACTAACCACCCATTACACCCTTGAAAAAGTAGACAATGGAATCGTGACGATTAAAGTGACGGGCGGTATTCCCAAAAAATCTGATAAGAAAACAAATGAGGGAGTCACTAACACAATCTCCTCTGAGCTTTCGCAAAGTGGAAGCGTAAAACTGGATCAGGCCACAGGTTGGATCAAAAACCAAAACGTGAGCATTAAATCAACGCAAAGCCAAACACTTTCGGATGGAAAACAAAGCGAGACGATGAAAAGCGAATCGACTTCCACCATTATTGTCAACCCTGAAAAATAAAGATTTTTAACTCCATGAAATTCATCCTTCTTACCATACTCTCCACAATTATCATTTTCTTTGTGTGGAATATTTTAAAGAGACTCTTTTTTAACAAGTTCTATCAATTTCCGAGTCCAAAAAAGAGTACAGAGACTCCGAAAGACCAAGTAAAGTCCAATTTAAAATGGGACGCTGAAACGGTGGAGTATGAAGAGATAAACGAAAAAACAAATGGCCAAAAAGACTAATCTCCTCTTTGTTATTATTTCCTTAGGGATCCTTCTTTTGATCTCTCTATTGTACCTTTCGCCTGTTCTTACAGGCAAAAGTATTATTCAGCCTGATATTGTGCATTACAAAGGAGGCGCAAATGAACTTCTCGACTACCGAGATGTCCACGGAAAGGAAACCTATTGGAGTGATGCCATGTTTGGAGGAATGCCCACCTATCAATCGGGAGCGCAATTTCGAGGTGATTTAATAAAGCAGGTGGATTATGCCCTGCAAGTTTTGCCTAGGCCAGCCAATTATATTTTCCTTCTGATGGCCGGGTTCTTTATGCTTGGCTATGTCGTCACCAAAAGCTGGAAATACGCTCTTTTAGGGGCTACCTTCTTTGGTCTTTCCACTTATTTTTACATTATTATTGCGGCGGGGCACAATGGTAAAGTGCATACCCTAGCCTATTTTGCACCGCTACTCGCGGGAATTCTTTTGGTATACATCCGAAAGAAGTATCTTCTTGGATTTGTCCTAACGACTCTTTTCATGGGGCTGCAAATTTCGGCGAACCACCCGCAAATGACTTACTATCTTTTTTTAGCGCTAGGATTCCTCTTTCTATCCGAACTCTATCGAGCCATCAAAGACAAAACGAGACTTCGTCACTTTTTAGTAAGTTCAGGAATCTTGGCTCTTGCCTTTGTCTTAGGAGTGGGAATGAATTCCCAAAGGCTTTTAGCCAATGCTGAATTCGTTCAAGAAACCACTCGAGGAAAACAAATCCTTGACAACGCAAATCAATCAAGCGCAAAATCAGGTCTCGACAAAGGATCCATTACGATGTGGAGCTATGGAAAACTAGAGACCTTAAACCTCTTTATTCCGCGTCTTATGGGCGGGGCAAGTAACGAAGAGGGATCCGATAAAATTATGGAAGGCTTTCAGTCTTTGGTCCAAGAAAACGTACAGAGTCAGGCGCAGTGGGAGCGAATCTCTCAAGGTCTTAGTAGTTTAACCTATTGGGGTGAGCAGCCGGGAACCTCGGGTCCTGCTTACCAAGGCGCAGTGGTCGTATTCTTAGCGATTCTTGGGTTTTTCTTTGTAAAGAATAAGTACAAATACTGGATCCTTGGGGCGAGTATTCTTACCATTTTACTCGCATGGGGACATAACTTCTCTCTACTCACAAACTTTTTCATTGATTATATTCCTCTGTACAATAAGTTTAGAGCTCCTTCTTCCATTTTAGTGGTGGTGGAACTTCTTTTCCCACTAGTCGCCATTTTAGGACTCTATCAGTTTTTTCAAAATGAGAAATTGTCCTTAGAAAAGAAACAGAAAACACTTTTGCGCGTAAGTGGAGCGGTTATACTCTTTTTAATCCTCCTTCTCGTCGGTGGAAAATCTCTTTTAGGCTTCTATACGCCTAGCGAAAAGACTTACCTTCCGCCCTACTTATTAGATTACTTAGTGGAAAACCGTCATGCAGTCTTTGTAGAGGATACGTTAAAAGCCTTAGGCTATGTCGTGCTTGTGTTTGCTCTTCTCTTTCTAAGTTTAAAACAAAAACTATCCCAAAATGTAGTTCTAATCGCCATTGGGCTTATTAGCTTACTAGATCTTTGGAGCGTAAACAAACGTTATTTGAACGACTCGAACTTCGTAGAGAAAGCCTTTGCGGAGCAGCCCTTCTTAACGGAAGACTCTGCCTTTTTGCAGGAAAAAGCAAGTGACAATTCCTACATTCAGGGACTACTTGGCCAAATCCCCGTAAATAAGACTCTCGAGGAATTAACCGCCGCCGATACGACTCATTATCGAATCTACAATCAAACTTTAGGAACCTTTGGAGAAACGAACACCTCTTATTTCAAATCCTCTATTGGGGGATACTCTGCCGCAAAATTAAGAAGGTACGATGACCTCATCGATGGGTATTTTATAAGAGGAGACTCTATTAAGACGCCAAAAGCACTAAACCTTCTCAATGCAAAATACCTCATCTATGGATCTACCTCAGATCCCAAGGTGGCTCTAAATCCAGATGCAAACGGACCGGGATGGCTTGTTTCCGAAGTTCTCTTCGCAAAAACGGCGAATGAAGAATTTGAGCAAATAGGTAAGGTGGATAGCAAAAAAGTAGCCGTGGTAAATGAAGCGGACAAAGCCTATTTCGATGGCAAACCACTTGCCGCGGATTCAAGCGCAAGCTTTACACTAACGGATTACAAAGCCAATGAAATTGCATTTCATTCGAATTCAAAAACGCCGCAGCTAGCCGTGATATCGGAAATGTACTATCCGCATGGTTGGAAAGCCTATATAGATCAAAAGCCTGCGGAGTATATTAAAGTCGATTATCTTCTTCGTGGAATCTATCTGCCTGCAGGAAGTCATGAGGTAAAAATGGTTTTTGAACCTGAGGTCATTCAAAAAGGAAGACTTTATTCTCTTTTAAGCACAGGTCTTTTTGTGTTATTAGCAGGACTTGGATTCTACTACGAAAGGAAAAAACTCCTTTTTAGTCCAAGTGAAAACGAGCAAAAAGAGAAATCACAAGAGTAAAAATGAGCAAAAAAAAAGTTTTAATCATCACCTATTACTGGCCTCCCGCTGGGGGACCTGGCGTACAGCGATGGCTAAAATTCACAAAATACTTGCCTGAGTTTGGGTATGAGCCCTATGTGTATACACCCGAAAACCCAAGCTATCCACTCTTAGACTCTACCTTAGAAAAGCAGGTGCCGAGGGAGCTCACGCTTGTCAAAACCAAAATTTGGGAACCCTATCAACTGGCGGAACTTTTAAGTTCCAGCAACAAAAAATACAAGGCAGGTCAGTTTGACAAAAAAGAAAACCAAAGCCTAAAGGGAAGACTTTCCATTTGGGTTCGAGGAAATTTCTTTATTCCGGATGCCCGAAAGTTTTGGGTAAAACCTTCCATACGTTTTCTAAAGTCCTATTTGAAAGAGAATGGCATTGATACGGTTATCACTTCCGGTCCTCCTCATTCCATGCATTTAATTGGTCTTGGACTTAAAAAAAGCGATCCTTCTTTAAAGTGGATTGCAGACTTTAGAGATCCGTGGACAGAAATCTCCTATTACAAACATCTAAAGCTCTCGAGGTGGGCGGATCAAAAGCACCATCTCCTAGAGAAAGAGGTTTTACAAACGGCCGATTTAACCCTTGCTACTAGTTATGCGGACAAAGAGCAGCTGACTTCTTTAGGCGGACGTGCCATCTGCATCACCAATGGATTTGATCCAAGCGATCTTCCTGCATGCCCAAAGCAAAATGCTAAATCGAATTCCAAATTTATCCTTAGTTATATCGGCGTCTTAGAGCAACTACGAAATCCAGAACTGCTATGGAGGGTATTGTCTGAGCTCGTTCAAAGTGAAGAGCTTTGGAAAGAGAAACTTGAAATCCGTTTTGTAGGTCGAATCGATCCTAAACTTTTTGAGAGTCTTCAAAACTCTCCATTAGCTCCTTTCTTAAAAGAAATGGGCTACCTATCCCATGAAGAGGCATTAGCCCAAATGAAGCAGGCCCATTTACTCCTTATCACCAATTTTCCTTCCGCGGCTTCCAAAGGAATTATCCCTGGAAAACTTTTTGAATACTTAGCCTCTGAAAAACGAATTTTGTCCTTTGGACCTGCAGGCGCAGACGTGCAAAAGATTCTAGAAGAAACTAGGAGCGGATCTCATTTCACCTATGAGGATTCGGATTCACTGAAAGAATTTTTGAAAAAGGAAATGGAAAGTTTTGAGTCGGGAGTTAAAAATGAAAAATCAGCTTCTATTGAAAAGTTCACAAGGCGCGCTTTAACCCAATCACTTGTCAGTGCACTAGAAGATTTAAATTCGTAAACCCTATCCCTACATGACTCCACTCGAAAATCTTTCCGAAAAGACTGCTCAGGAGCTCATTTCTGAGAGAGCAAAAGTGAAGACAACGATCGCTTCGAACGCGGTTATTGTTGGTATTTTGACTATCATTGCGATTTACAGCAGCTATACCAAAGGTCTAAGTATTCTTACGTTTTTCCCCCTCTTTTTCATTCCGATGTTTTTCAAAAAAGCAGCAGCGATAAAAGCCATTAACAAAGAACTTGAAAAGCGTGCTAATCACTAAGACTGAGCGCTTGGTGAAATCTCTCATTTAAGCCAGACTTACCTCTCAACTTCAAACAAAAAGTCCGTTTTGACCAAGGGTAAAACGGACTTTTATTATCTAATGGATCGTATACAATACGATCGAAAAGTTTCTAAAGGATTACAACCATCCCATTTCTTCCATCCACTCGTCATTGTAGATTTTCCCTACATAACGCGAACCGTGGTCGTGAAGAAGCACGACAACCACATCGTCTTTCGAAAAACGATCTTTCATTTGAACAAGGGCGGCAATAGCGCTTCCAGCGGAATATCCACAGAAGATTCCTTCTTCTTTTGCAAGCTTTCTTGCGTAGATCGCTCCGTCTTTGTCCGTTACTTTCTCGAAATGGTCAATGACGCTCATGTCGTAATTTTCAGGAATAATATCCTCTCCAATTCCTTCGGTAATGTAACTATAGGCATTCTCTGGATGAATTTCGCCCGTTTCATGATATTCTTTAAGGATAGACCCATAGGTATCCACTCCGATTACTTTCACATTCGGATTCTTTTCTTTGAAGAACTTACCACATCCGGTTACAGTTCCTCCTGTACCTGCGCCTGCAATAAAATGGGTAAGCTTCCCTTCGGTTTGTTCCCAAATTTCAGGGGCGGTGGACTCATAATGTGCTTGGCGGTTAGAAAGGTTGTCGTACTGGTTTACGTACCAGCCATCCTTGGTTTCCTCAGCTAGGCGCTTGGAAACCGAATAATAAGAACGAGGATCGGTAGGTTTCACATCGGTAGGACAAACAATAACCTCCGCTCCAAGAGCTCTAAGGATATCGCATTTTTCTTTGGACTGCTTGGAATTGGTGACAAAAATACATTTGTATCCTTTCACAATAGCGGCAAGGGCAAGTCCCATTCCCGTATTTCCTGAGGTTCCTTCAATAATGGTTCCTCCCTTTTTTAATCGTCCGTCTTTTTCCGCGTCCTCAATCATCTTTAAAGCCATACGGTCTTTGACTGAATTCCCAGGATTAAAGGTTTCCACTTTGGCAAGGACTAGGGCTGGAAAATCTTCTCCTAGCACTTTGTTCAATTTCACAAGTGGGGTATTCCCGATGGTCTCGAGAATCGTATTTGCATACTTCATAAGGTAGTTTCTACTAGAATTTAAGTGGTGCAAAGATACAACTTTCCCTTTAGTTGTATTTGATGGAGCGTACAGGAGAAATCTTGGAAATAAGGATACTTGGTAAAACAAGTGAAAGTGCAGAAATCAAAAGGATCCCTGCTGAAATTCCCACTATATAAAGCGGATTTAAATCCACAGGAACCTGACTTACGTAGTAATTCTCAGGATTGAGAGAGATAATTCCAAAGTACTTTTGAAGCAGCAAAAATCCAATTCCGATCGCATTTCCTACGATGAGTCCTGGAATCATAATAAGAAGCGTATAGTTAATGAAGATCATTCTCACCTGTGCATTGCTCGCTCCAAGGGTTTTCAAAAGTCCAATCGACTGCGTTCTTTCAATAATTAAAATAAGAAGCACCATAATAATATTAATAACCACTACGGTCAGCATGATGGTGATAATAAGTGCAATGTTGACATCAAAGATATTAATCCAATCCACGATTTTGGGATACTTAGAGGTCACTTTTTCCGCTCTATTTCCTGCGCCGACATGCGCAGCGACCGAAGGAAATACCTCATCCAAATCGTTATTGTCGTCTAAAAAGACCTCATATCCCCCTACATCGGTGGGACTCAAATCTTGAATTCTTCTGGCGTGATTGATCCCTCCGAGGACAAACAAATCGTCAATCATTTTGATATCTGTTTTGTAAAGTCCAGAAATTTTGAATTTTCGGTAGATAGGATTCTGATCTGCTTTTGCGAAAATAGAAACAATGCTATCTCCAACTGATTTCTGCAAATCCTTAGCTAGCTTTTCAGAAAGCACTACTTCGTTTGAAAATCCGTCTTCCGTTATAATTGGGGTTTTACCTACAGTAAGGAATTGTTTAAAACGCTCATGGTCAAAATCCTTTCCGATTCCTTTAAAAATAATTCCTGCAAAATTTTGCTCCGTGCGCATTATGCCGCTCACGGTGACAAACTTTTGCACCTTCGTGACATGCGGGCTCGCTTGTATTGCTTTTAAATCCAGATTCGCGGAATTTAAAACAGAGGAATTGTAAGAACTACTACTTTGTTCGTTTTTGATTTCAATAGCACCGGCAAAATCCGACATTCTATTTTTAATCGCATTCTTAGATCCAATGCCTGTAGAGACTGTAATTAAAGAGACAATAATGCCAAGGGCCACAGAGAGTCGACCAATGAAAATGATCGTCTGTGAGAGATTATTTTTGCTATCTTTGGAGAACGCAATTTTCTGCGAGAAATAGAAAGGAAACTTCACCTATGAATTTTAGCCTCAAAATTAAAACTTTAGTTCTTACAAGCCTAATTTTTTACGCAGCAATCGCCCTATTTTCGGCGCAGCCCCCTGCAAAGGAATGCTTTAAAGCAGGCGCCGACCGACCGGAGCTTTATTTGCCTTTAATAGAAGGCAAATCGATTGCCGTGGTCACAAACCAAACGGGACTCTTAGAAGATGGGCAACATTTAGTGGATTTTCTTATTTCGAAAAACATCAAAATCAAACACATCTTTGCCCCTGAACATGGGTTCCGAGGAGACGCTGACGCGGGCGCCGTAGTGAAAAATGGAGTGGATACGAAAACAGGACTCCCTGTTCTCTCGCTCTACGGAAGTGGCAAAAAACCTTCCGCTGCGCAACTTGCAGGTGTGGATCTTATTTTGTTTGATATTCAAGACGTAGGCGTTCGTTTCTATACGTACATTTCGACGCTAGCCTACGTTCTTGAAGCGGCCGCCGAACAAAATGTAGGCGTCATCGTTTTAGACCGTCCTAATCCTCACGACGGATATATAGACGGGCCTATTTTAGAGACTAAATTTTCAAGTTTTGTAGGCCTTCATCCTGTTCCTGTAGTCTACGGACTTACCATTGGAGAATATGGAAAAATGACCATTGAAGAAGGATGGCTTAAAAACGGGGTGAAACCGTCTTATACGCTTATTCCTATGCTTGGCTACCATAAAAAACAGCGCTATCCGATGAGAGTAAAACCCTCTCCTAACTTACCCACAGACCAGGCCATTAACCTTTATCCTTCCCTGTGCTTCTTTGAAGGCACGCAGGTATCTGTAGGAAGAGGAACGGATCTTCCTTTTGAAATCTATGGAAGCCCATGGACGCCTTCGCTTCCCTACAGCTTTACCCCAAGCCCTAAGCCTGGGGCAAGCGACCCTTTTCTAAATGGACAAAAAAGCTATGGAGAAAACCTCTCGCTTGAACCTTCAGATTTAAGGAAACTCAATCTTTCTTACCTTTTAAAGGCGTACAAAGCGTATAAGAATCCGAGTCAGAATTTCTTTTTGAAGAATCTATTCTTTGATAAATTAGCGGGCACCGACAAACTAAGAAAGCAAATCATCGCCGGAAAATCTGAATCCGAGATTCGAGAATCGTGGCAAAAAGGACTCATTTCGTTTGAGGCCATTCGCAGCAAATACATTATTTACCCGAACTAATCGAAAGGCTCAGGCTTATTTTTGTCATCCTTGTTTTTGTAAAGGATAAACATTCCAATGGAGAGTCCAATCACGCCTGCCGCGCCGTTTAGAAGGGCGCGAGAGAGTCTATCTTCCGCTTCACTTCCAATGTAGTTCATCCCAAAGATTAGGGCAAACGTCAGAATTGAAAATATAATGTGTGCTTTTCCAAATAGTTTCATAATTAGTTTAGTTTATAAGAGATCATAAGTCCTCCTCGGTACGGAAGCCATTCTCCGCTTTTATTCCAATCTTTTGCTTTGTCGTAACGAATCCATTTGTCAGGTGGAACCTGCTCATAACCGTGGTACATACCTTGACTCGTTCCTCCTCCAATAAAGGCATCAAGATTCCATTTCTCATGAATCTGCCACTGATACCCAAGGGTACCCCCCACCATGAAATTAAAACCTCTTTGGAACTTATCAGTTCCGATGTAATTCCATTTGGTAAGGTCGTAAAGACCAAAACCGACATTTAATCCTAAGTAAAATCCGTCCATTGCGGATTTAAAATAATGTCTTCCCTCCACATGCCCCATATAGATTTGCATATGGTTTCCCGCAAAGGATTTCCATGGGGAAATCAAAAAATCCGCCTGTAGCGTTTGTTTTGGAGAGATTTGGTACTCCGCACCTGCATTTAAAACTAAGGCAGGCGCGAAAAGTGCATTGCCTTTTAGATAGAGTTTGTGATCGTTTTGTTCTTCCTGCTGCGCAGAAAAACGAGTAGTTCCAAGTAGAAGAAGGCACGAGAGAATAGATAAGAATTTCATTAACTTTTTTCAAGTTCACTTATTAATTCTTGCACTTGAGAAGGATCTCTTCCTTCTTTCTTGAAAAGGGCAAGGGCCCGAGTTGCATTATGGCTTGCAAGCTCAAGATGACCTAATTTCTGGTGCAAAAGCGCCAGAAGATAGGTGTTTTCTGTGCGAGCCTCTCTTTCAATGGACTCTTCTGCCCAATGAACCGCCTGACAAAGGGCCTTAGGATCTTGAACGTGTTTCCAGAACAAATAGCATGCCTCGTCTAACACGGAACTCTCAATTTCCTTTCCTTCTCGAAGATAGTTTTTCGCCGCATGTTGATATTTATCAAAATCACCCACAGAGGGGTAAAAATTCATAGCCAATCGGTGCAGCTCTAGGTTTCCTTTTTCAGGTCCTAAAAGCTTCACAGCACCCTTCAAAAAAAGAGATTCGTCCAAAATCCCCTTTTCCATATCCATCGCCGACCTAGCGAGTGTGTTAAGCCGTATTCTTTGTTCGTAAGAATCGTATATATCGCGTGGCAATAGCTCCAAAATGGCTTTTTTGTTCTTTTCAAACACATGGAATGTGTGATCACTTGTAGATTCAATAAAAGAAAGTAAAAGCGCTATTTCTTCATGATTGTAAGGGCCTACAGCCTTTAGGTGAAAATAGCGATTCACCACTTTTTTTGCAAATTCAGGCTCAGTACTAAAGTACTTTTTGCTGGTCTCCATTAAAAAAGTAAGATCCTTTTCCCCTTTTTCAAAGCGAACCTTCGCGCTGCCTTGTTTCTTCTGATCAAGTGCCTTTTGTCCTAGCTTAATCAAGGCTTCTTTATTTAGATACCCGTATCCTCGTAGAAGGACCTCCCCGTCTGAATCTAAGAATAGATAATGCGGAAACGTGTTCACTCCATAGATCTCGGCGAGCTCTTTCCCCTCGCCTTTCTCCATGTCTATATGGGTATTTATGAAATTTGAATTGTAAAACTCTCCCACCTCCTTGTCTGGAAAGACGTTCTTCTCCATGAGCTTACAGGGTCCACACCATACGGCGTAGGCATCAATAAAAATGAGCTTATCTTTTTGATCTGCCTCTTTTAACAGCTCGGAAAACGAAGAATCCTGAAATACGATTCCTTCATTAGCATAGCCTAGAACGCTCACAAAAAACACCACAAGTAAGACTATTCTTTTCATATTTCTACTGCAACTTAAAATCAATTGACTAGGTAAATATACAGAAAAACCTTTCGATTAGACCCTATAAATTTACTGATTTTATTGCATGTTTTAGATAATTACGTAACAAAAGCAAAATTAGACCCTTACAGAGTATTTAAATTCATCTTCTAACCACAATTTATTCCTTTTTAATAGGAAGAATACAGATAAACACGCAAACATGGAAATTATATAAGAGCTCGAACTCTCTAATTTTGCTATATTGCATCATCTAAAAACCGATAATCGTTTTGAACGCATGATTCTTATAGTTGACGACTCACCACAGAACATCATATCGTTAAAAAAAGTACTCGAAAAAAATAATTTCGCAGTCGATACCGCTAGTTCTGGAAAAGAGGCCCTTCGAAAAATTTTAAACAATTCCTACGTTTTAATTATCCTAGACGTTCAAATGCCAGAAATGGATGGTTTTGAAGTCGCGGAGACAATCTCTGGTTTTTCAAGGGCCAAAGAAACCGCCATTATTTTCCTTTCCGCGGCAAGCGCTAATGTCAATCTGATCACGAGAGGATATTCCTCAGGAGGACTAGACTATATCACCAAGCCGGTGGACATGAACATTCTGCTTCTAAAAGTAAAAACTTTCTATCGTATTTATGAACAAAACAGAGCGCTTAATTTAATGCAAGACACGCTTCGCGCGGAAATAGAGACTCGGAAAGACGCAGAAAGAAAAAAAGACGAGTTTATAAGCATTGCGAGTCATGAATTAAAAACTCCGATGACCAGCGTTAAAGGCTACATTCAGCTCATGGAAAGAAGCCTTTACAAAGGCGATATTGAAACCACTAAAGTAAGACTAACCAAAGTCCAGAATCAAATTGAAAAGCTAAATCTTCTTATTGCAGATCTACTCGATATATCCAATATTGAAAGCGGAAGAATGCGCCTGAATCAAAATTACTTTTCGATGAGCGATTTGGTGGACCGCGTTCTCGACGTTATGCAGCCTTCGAACCCCCTGATTGAATTTCATCACGAAATACTTTACCGTGAACTCATCTATGGGGATGAAAACCGAATTGAACAGGTTATAATTAATTTTTTGACCAATGCGATTAAATATGCGCCAGGTCAGACGCAGGTTATTATTAAAACCTATGAGAAAGATGGCCAAGTTTTCTTCTCCGTGCGTGACAAAGGAATTGGCATGAGCGAAGAGAATCGTCGAAATGTCTTTGAAAAATTCTATCGTATCGAAGAATCCTCGGAACGATTCCAAGGCCTTGGAATCGGACTCTATATTTGCAAAGAAATCATCTATCGCCATGAAGGCACCATCGGAGTCAACTCTAAGCTAGGAGAAGGCTCTGAATTTTATTTTAGCATTCCTCTTAAGTCCATTTAAATCCCCCTACTGTTTAAAAAAGAGAAACTTTTAAAAGCTTATGAATTTTAAATCCAATCTATATTACGGTCTCGGTCTTGCCCTACTTATTCTTGTTGCCAGTTCAGTAGCCTCCTACATTAGTATCACCAATCTAATCAGGAGTTCTGTCCAAGTCAAAAAAAGCAACGAGACCATTCAAGACATCACCTCTCTTCTGGCCATCATAAAAGATGCAGAGACCAGCCAAAGGGGTTATCTCCTGACGCTAGATCCTCAATTTTTAACGCCTTATGAAGAAGGGAAGAACAAACTAAACTCTTCGCTTGAAGAAGTTCGATTGAAACTTAGCGATTCAGAAACACAAAGAGCAAATTTTCAGGTTTTAAAACAGAGTATTGAAGAGAGAGTCAAACTACTGGACCAGAACTTGGAAGTACGAGAGCTTCATACGGGTACTTCCACCCAAGATCTTCTGAAAGGCAAAGAGAAAATGGACACCATTCGATCCGCCGTTTTACGCCTACAAAAAGAAGAGACAAAAATCCTAGAGAGGCGTAACAGTCAAGTGGATACTTTTGCTTCCTATACGCCCTACTTAATTGTGGCCTCTGCCCTTCTCGCCTTTCTGATTACCTTTTATTTCTTTCGTAAGGTAAGCGAAGGCTACAAAAGAACGGTTAGTCTTACCCACGAACTCGAATCCAAAAATGAGGAAAGTGAAAATAGGCTTCAAGCCATCGAAAATGTAGCGGCTCAAATTTCTTCAGGTGACTACACTATTTTATGGGATGAAAACGCGCGCAATACATTAGGTTCAGTGGCAGATTCTTTAAATAAAATGGCTGACTCCTTAGATTCCTCTTTCAAGCTCTTAGAAGACAAAGAATGGCTTAGTTCGACGAGCGCTCAACTGAGCGAAAGAATGATGGGTGAAAAATCCTTAGAAGTGCTAAGTAACGATATCTTAGAATTTGTAACGAGCAAAACGAAAAGTTTTTTAGGCGCCATTTATCTTCGCGAAGAAGAGGACCACCAGCTGCATCTTCGCGGAAGTTTTGCCCTAGATTTAAAATCAGCGCCAAAACGAATTTCCATTGGCGAAGGACTTGTAGGGCAGGCATTCCAATCCAAACGAGAAATCCTTATTGATGACTTTAATAAAGAGTCCCCTTCGGTCAGCTTTTCTAGTGGAAAGACGCTTCCTACTAATTTACTTATTCTGCCTCTCACTCGTCACAATATGCCTTTGGGAGTTCTGGAAATTGCGACGACCCACGAGTACAGTGAAACGGAGCTTGAATTTTTACGTGGCTCGGCAAGTACCATTGGCCTTGCTATTTTTGACACGCAAAACCGCATTAGACTAAAAGAGCTCTTAGAGGAAACCCAGGCGCAGAGTGAGGAGCTTATGAGTCAACAAACAGAACTCGAAAACATCAACTCTGAACTCGAGGCTCAATCTCAAAAACTACTTGCCTCGGAGGAAGAACTCCGCGTGCAACAAGAAGAGCTTCTTCAGTCCAATCAAGAACTAGAAGAGCGCACAAGTCTACTTGAAGAGCAGAATGAGCTTATTGAACAAAGGAATATCGACATTCAGCAAAAGTCAATGGCTTTAGAACAAAGCACAAAATACAAATCCGAATTCTTAGCCAATATGTCGCATGAACTGCGCACACCTTTAAACTCCATTTTACTCCTCTCTAAACTAATGACAGAGACAGAGGAACTTGAGGAGCAATACGTGGAATACGCAAATGTGATTCACAGTTCGGGCCAAGGGCTCTTAACTTTAATCGATGAGATTTTAGATCTTTCTAAAATTGAATCGGGAAAAATGACTCTTGAGCTTCATACGGTACCTGTCAAGGAAATCACGCAGGATATGCAAATGCTCTTTGGTGAAATTGCGAAAGAGAAAAATCTAGAGCTTGAGATCACGACAAAAAATCTAGAAATGGAAACGCTATATACCGATAAACTACGGGTAGAGCAAATCTTAAGAAACCTACTTTCCAATGCACTAAAATTCACCTCGGAAGGAAAGGTATCGCTTGACATTTCAAGTGATAAGGACCAAGGCAAAGTGTATTTCAAAGTAACGGATACAGGCATTGGAATTGCCAAAGAAAAAATCCAAATGGTTTTTGAAGCCTTCCAGCAAGCGGACGGATCCACGCAGCGTAAATACGGGGGAACAGGACTTGGACTCTCCATTAGTAGAGAGCTCTCTAGACTCTTAGGAGGAGAAATCAACCTATCTAGTGAGGAAGGAAAAGGTAGCACCTTTACCCTTATCATTCCGATTAATGCGACTCTTCCGATCGAAAAGCCTGAGGAGCAAGAAATAGGCCCGACGGAAACGACTAATACAGAGTCTACTTCCATAGATTCCTCTGTAGATTCCTCTATAGAAACAGAGCCGCGTTACATTTCTCCTAACATTCCAAAACCAGTTGAGGACGACCGCGATCAGATTCAAAATGACGACAAAGTCATTCTAATCATTGAGGACGATACCTCTTTTGCAAAAATACTTCTGGATTACGCTAGGAAGAAAGGATACAAAGGACTTGTTGCGGTAAGAGGAGACCGCGGAATCCAGCTTGCAGAGCAGTATAATCCTCTAGCCATCTTACTTGATATTCAGCTTCCTATTATGGACGGATGGCAGGTGATGGAGGCCTTAAAATCGAATCCGAAAACCAAACCGATTCCAGTGCACATCATGTCTTCCATGAAATTTAAGCATGAAAGCCTACTTCGTGGCGCCGTAGATTTCATTAACAAGCCTTTTGCCTTAGAGCAAATGCAAGAAATCTTCAACACCTTAGAAAAGGCGATTAGTCGTTCCCCTAAAAAGGTACTTATTGTAGAAGAGAATCCACAGCATGCAAAGGCGC
>JAEWIE010000018.1 GCA_023387375.1 Bacteroidota bacterium
GTAATCAGAGTTTGAATCTGACTTATAAGAAGTTTAAATCGTATTCTTTTTTTGTAATTTTGAGGCGCTCCATAACGAATCCTTTATCGGAAAGATAACGTAACCTCTTTTTTTAATGGAATCTGAATCAATTTGGGAGCGTACAAATACCGAATGGGAATAAACATTGAAATAAAATCATATGAAAACGCTTATACGAAACGCTCAAATAATTAACGAAGGAAAAATTTTTAAAGGGGATGTTTTGGTAGAAGCGGACCGAATTTCTAAAGTCGGAAGCGAACTGTCCACTGAGAATGTAGATCGAATTATTGAGGCTGAAGGACTTTATTTGCTACCAGGAGTCATTGATGATCAAGTTCATTTTAGAGAACCTGGCCTTACGCACAAAGGAAACATTGAATCAGAAAGTAGAGCGGCAGTCGCGGGAGGCATCACAAGTTTTATTGAACAGCCCAATACGGTGCCTAATGCCGTCACTCAAGAACTCTTGGAAGACAAATACGTAATCGCTAGCAACAGCGCTTATGCTAACTACTCCTTTATGATGGGAGGGACAAATGATAACTTAGAGGAGGTGCTTAAAACCAATCCTAGAAATGTCGCAGGCATCAAGCTTTTTCTTGGATCTTCCACGGGAAATATGCTTGTAGATAACCCAGAGACTCTTGAGAAGATTTTTTCTAGCACGAAGATGCTCATTGCAGTGCATTGCGAGGACGAGCAAACGATTCGAGAGAATACCGAGAAATTCAAACAACTCTATGGAGAGGATATTCCGGTGGAATTTCACTCTGAAATTCGCAGCGCGGAAGCTTGCTATATTTCTTCTTCGAAAGCTATAGAGCTTGCGAAGAAAACAGGAGCTAAGCTCCATGTGTTCCATGTCTCTACTGCAATTGAGACCGAACTTTTCAGAAATGATATTCCTTTAAAAGATAAGAAAATAACCGCAGAGGTCTGTGTGCATCACCTTTGGTTTAGTCAGGAAGATTACGCTAAGAAAGGTACCCTAATCAAATGGAATCCTGCCGTAAAAAGCTCGAAAGACAGGGACGCTCTTTGGGAGGCTTTATTAGACGACCGAATCGATGTGATTGCAACCGACCACGCTCCGCATACTTGGGACGAAAAGCAGCAAGTTTACACGAAAGCTCCTTCTGGAGGGCCTTTAGTTCAACACTCTTTAGTCGCACTACTTGAATTCTACCATCAAGGGAAAATATCGCTTGAAAAAATAGTGGAAAAGATGTGTCACAATCCAGCTATCCTTTTTGAAATTGAGAACCGTGGTTACATAAGGGAAGGCTATAAAGCGGACTTAGTTTTAGTGGATCTTAATTCTCCATGGGAAGTGACTAGAGAATCTTTACTCTACAAATGTCAGTGGTCTCCATTTGAAAATCAGAAATTTGAATCCAAAGTGACCCATACGTTTGTTAATGGCCATTTAGCTTATGAAAGCGGAGAGGTTAGCGCAAGGAAAGCAGGAGAAAGACTTTTATTTAATCGGTAAAAAAAGAAGCTATATTTAGGAAGGCCCCTAAAAAAGGGAAGGCGAAGAAATAAAAGGAATTCTCTACATTTGAAATGTGCTAACAGGAAACTATAGTAAGAAAGAGCTTCGAGAATTCGTGAAGCAAACCCTCTCTGGAAAAATAAAAACTCTGGAGTTCTACCGCGAATTTACTCGCGAAGCTAGTAGGGACATTAAAAAGACCACAAAATACGATAGCCTTAGAGAAGAACTGCACCAGGAGCTCTATCATTTGGATAGGCAAATGGCGAGTTTAAAGACGATGCAAAAAGAACTTGAAAAAGTACTTCCTTCTTCCACGAAGAGAATTCAAAGAGGCTCACTCGTGATCACTAACAAAGCCCGATTTTATATTTCTGTTTCTTTAGGAGAGTTTTTCTTCGATGGAGATCGATACTACGCCATTTCCATTGAAAGTCCCATGGCGCAAACCTTACTTGGCAAAAAGAAAGGAGATGAATTTCGATTGAATAACATCACTCAGAGGATAGAGCAAATCTACTAGGGTTCCCTTTCTTTATTGAGAATATCGAATTATCTTTGAGGCATGAATTCACAAGAAGTACTTAGTCAAATTATAAAAGGCCGCAGGAGCCGATTCCCACGAGATTATAACGGAGAACCTATTGATCCCGAAGTTCTAAAAGAAATTTTAGATTCTGCTAATTATGCTCCTAACCATAAGAGAACGCGCCCTTGGCGTTTTCAGGTTTTTCAAGGAGAGGAGAAAATCAAAATGGGAGAGAGGCTTGCTGAGGTCTACAAAGAGATTACAAATCCACAGGTGTTTCTTGAAAAGAAATACAAGGATATTTCTAACAAGTGGGCACAGTCCGATGCGGTGGTCTCAATTGTTGTAAACTATTCAGGATTGGTTCCTGAGTGGGAAGAAATTGCCGCCGTGGCCATGGCGGTTCAAAACATGTACCTAACAGCGAGCGCTGCAGGTGTAGGCGCGTACTGGTCTTCCCCTGCACTAAAAGATCATATGGGACCAGAGCTCAAAATGGAAGAGAATCAATACTGCTTAGGCTTTTTCTTTATGGGATCTCTTTCGAAGCCAGAAACAGTCTGAGGTATAGAAAGTTGAACTGTTTATTTTTATCTCGCACCGTCTTTTTCAAAAAACTTTGATATTTTTTTGAAAATAGAAGAATAACAGAAGGTTACTTGAAAAAAATAACTTAAATTTGCAGACTTGAAAATGTTAACCGGGACGAGTTTCCCAAAATTTTAAATTTATGTCAGTAAAAATTAGATTACAAAGACACGGTAAGAAAGGAAAACCTTTCTTTCACATTGTGGTAGCAGACGCGAAAGCTAGAAGAGATGGACGTTACATCGAAAGACTAGGTATCTACAACCCTATCACCAATCCAGCGACTATCGAATTAGACGTGGACAAAGCAGTACTTTGGTTAAACCAAGGAGCTCAGCCTACCGATACGGCAAGAGCTATTCTTTCTCACAAAGGAGCCCTTCTTAAAAAACACCTTCAAGGCGGTGTAGCAAAAGGAGCTTTTGATCAAGCAGAAGCAGACAAAAGATTTGCAGCTTGGGTAGAAGAAAAAGAAAAAGCGGTAGAAGGAAAAAAACAATCACTAAGCTCAGCGAAAGAAGATGCTAAAAAAGCAGCTCTTGAAGCAGAAGCAAAAGTAAACGCAGACAGAGTAGCAGCTCAAGAAGCCGTGATTGCAGAAGCAAAAGCAGCGGAAGAAGCAGCGAAAGCAGAAGCAGAAGCTCAGGCTAAAGCAGAAGCGGAAGCAGCAGAAGCTCCAGCAGCAGAGGAAACTCCAGCAGCTGAAGATGCAGCTCCAGAAGCAGAGGGTGAAGCTCAGGCTTAAGTTCTACTTACAAACTTATAAAATAGGTGTTACTTTAAAGTAGCACCTTTTTTGTTTGATGGCGCCGTGATTAAAATCAGAGTTCTTTTTAATTTCATAAGTAAATGGTATCTTGGTAGAACAAATACAAAAATATTAACATGAAACATTCTGTAAATACGATGCCAAAGCTACTCTCAAACGGAGAGTCTCTCACCTTAAAACAAATGAGTGGAAAAAAAGCAGAGATGCTCCCAAGGCATTCCGCTAGTTTAGAATCCATTATTTACGTGAAGAGCGGTGAAATCTTATTCCATACGAATGAAAAGGCCACTCCACTTCGAGAAGGAGATTCCCTTGTCGTGCCGGCGGAAACTTCCCACCAAATTGAGGTTATTTCTGATTTTGAGGCCCTCCATTTTATGCCTAAAGAGATCCGGTTTGTTTTTGAATAAAATCTTTGGATTCTTTTTTCGGGCCATGGCGTAGCTAGATTTGGGGTTTTCTATTAAACTAAAGTCCTACCAAATACAAATCCATCCGACTTAATTAGAACAATTCGCTTAAATTTGCACAGAGGAAACTTTTTGGAACTTGGAGAGAATATTCTAAGGTTCTATTGAAGATATATGACTAAATTATAATTTGAAAATTGATCAGTTTTGAATAAAGAAGATTATTACTTGCTAGGAAAACTTACGCGCCGACACGGACTTGCGGGAAACGTGGTTTTAAAGTTGGATACAGACCAGCCTCAGCTCTATAGTAAGTTAGAGGCAATCTTTGTTGAAATTAACGGAATGCTTGTGCCTTTCTTTATTGAGAAGCAGCAGTGGTTAAAGGGAGACTCAAAATTGGTGCTTTTCAAAAATGCTTCCGAATCCCAGATCGATCAAGTGCTCGGAAGAGAGGTTTATTTGCCTTTGTCCACACTTCCTAAACTTTCAGGCAAGAAGTTCTATTACCATGAAGTCGTCGGTTTTGAGCTACTAGATCAAAACGGAGTGAGCTTTGGAGTCATTGAATCGATCAACGATCAAACCGCCCAACATTACTTCCTATCCAATCTTGAGGGAAAACAAGTTGTGGTTCCCATTATCAAAGACTGGATCTTAGAAGTGAATCGAGATGCAAAGACTATTAAAATGGAGCTTCCAGAAGGTCTTTTGGAGGTGTTTACTCAGCCTGCGGTGAAGGACGAGTAAATTTCAGACTCTAGAAATTCAACTG
>JAEWIE010000029.1 GCA_023387375.1 Bacteroidota bacterium
TCATCCTTCGTAGAAGGAAGCATGATTTCAGAACAAAGGTTACTTGCGTTCACAGTAAGACCTAAATCTTTATAGACCTGAGGCTTATTTCGATTCACATTGTCGGTAAAGAAGATATAAGGAAGACCTTTTTGCTGTCTACTCTCTAAGACTCTCGCCCAGATCTTTCTCTTCTCTGTATCTCCGTCAATCATGTCTTGCATCCAGTAATCCGGAACGCAAACTCCCGTAAATAAATTCTGGATGGGAGATCCAATATCTTTGATGGATAAGAACTCTTCAATATCTCCGTGGTCAATGTCTAAGTAGGCAGCAAAGGCTCCTCTACGAACACCTCCTTGAGAAACCACATCCATTGCGGTGTCAAAGAGTTTCATGAAGGAAACCGCTCCTGAGGATTTTCCATTGTCAGTCACTGCGGTTCCGCGGTTTCTAAGTTCTCCGAAATATCCAGAAGTACCACCTCCGATTTTGGTTTGCATGATAACCTCCCCTAATTTATGGGTAATACCTTCAATATGATCGGGTACGTGTACGTTAAAACAAGAAATAGGAAGCCCTCTTTGCGTTCCCATGTTCGCCCATACGGGAGAAGAGAAACTAATCCAACCTTTGGTAATCATTTCTTCAAACGCGGGTTGAAGCTCGGGTTTGTATAAACGTTTTGCAGCCGCCGTAGTAATTCGCTCAATCGCTCCTTTTACGGTTTCTCCTTTTAGTAGATACCCGCGGTTTAGCATTTGTTCGGACTCTTCATTAAGCCACCAGATATCGGTATTTTCTTCCATAGTTGTTTTTGAGAGTTAGGCCTTTGCTTCAAGGAAAAGGCGTTGTATTGTGATTAATTAAGAGCAACTACAATCTAAAAAAGATCGTTTTCAGTGATACTCTTGTCGTGCTTGGTGTAATCCACCGGTCTTTTTGCGAAGAAGTCATCAAGCGAATTTGCAAAAACTTCTTCTTCAAACCATACCATCGGACGGTACTCCTCTGGCGATACATTGTAACGGGTCTGCATCCCGATTTTCTTTAACGAATCGTCTACTCTGTATTTCATAAAGTTTAAAAGATCCGTTTTTGAGAAATTATCAAGTTCTCCTCCTTGGAAGATCCAGTCTAGTATCTCACCTTCCACTTCGATGGAATGGTCCACAAGGGTATATATGTCCTCAATATCAGAATCGGTGAGAAGTTCAGGCTGCTCTTCTCTAATTTTATTGATTAGATAGATTCCTGCATTCGCATGAATCTGCTCATCCACAGAAGTCCAAGCAATAATGTTACTCACGTTTTTCATGTATCCTTTAAAACGGGTAAAAGACAAGATAATTGCGAACTGTGAGAAAAGAGAAACGTTCTCAATTAAGATCGAGAATAACAAAAGAGAGGAAACGTACTCTTTTGGCGTCGTGGAATTCGCATGGCGAAGTACATTAGATAAGAATTCAATTCTTTTCTTGATTACAGGGATCTCCACTACTTTTAAAAAGTCTTCGTTATATCCAAGAACTTCTAACAGGCGTGAATAAGCCTCTGAGTGACGAAACTCACATTCTGCAAACGTAGCTCCCAGTCCATTGAGTTCTGGCTTAGGCATATGGTGGTACAAGTTCCCCCAAAACGTTTTAACTGACACTTCAATTTGAGCAATGGCTAAAAGAGCATGCTTGACCGCTAGTTTCTCATGAGGCTCTAACTGCGAATGAAAGTCCTGTACGTCCGCCGTGAAATCGACTTCCGAATGAACCCAAAAGGCTTTGTTAATGGCTTCTGTAAATTGAAGTACTTCTGGGTACTCAAACGGCTTGTAGCTAATTCTTTTATCAAAGATTCCCATAATGAAAGGTGCAAGTTAAACGGTTACTAAAATGATTTTATCGTTAGGGGCATAAAAAAGGAGATAACGAAAAGTTATCCGCTTTGTAGATTCCATTAAATTTCATGGATTTTGCCTTTTACGAACAGTAGCAAAAATAGAGAATGAATTGATAGATAAAAAATGAAGAGTATTAAATCTCATCAAATGAGGGCCAAAAGTTTTCCACAATGACACAGAGTGCGCATTGTTAGCAGGTTACAGCCTTCACTCTTTACAAAACCACATAAAACAAGGATTTGGCGTTAAACAAAGATTTGTATATTACTTACGTACAGGTAAATACTATTAAACACGCACTTTGAAACCTCTTGTTTAAATAGAACAAAACATTCCTTAGGCCTTCTCTATGATCTGCTAATCCACTTAAAGAGGATCTAATTTCTACGAACTCCAATCTTATTGTTACGAATAGCTACTCTTATTCTTCTACCAGAAATCAAAACGAGAACAACAAAGAATCATATCCCTTTTAATTCGCTTTCTTTTTTTGGATTTTCAAAAGGGTCTGTAACAATTTATTTATTTTTTACACTTATTGAGAAATCAATCTAAGGGCCCATGTTACTTATTAAGGATCTCCATAAATCGTACGATACCGGCAAAAGCAAACTTCACGTGCTTAAAGGCATAAACCTTTCTATTGGTGCGGGTGAGTTTGTCTCCATTATGGGAAGTTCGGGATCTGGAAAATCAACTCTTTTAAATATCATTGGAATCTTAGACGAAAAAGATTCAGGAGTCTACGAACTGGATGGAATTCCGATTGAGCAGTTAAATGAAACCAAAGCGGCTGAATACAGAAGTCGTTTTCTAGGGTTTGTCTTTCAATCCTTTAATCTTATTGGGTACAAAACGGCTTTAGAAAACGTGGCACTTCCTCTCTACTACCAAAACGTTGGGAGAAAAGAAAGAAACGCAAAAGCACAAGAATACTTAGAAAAAGTAGGCTTAGGTCCTTGGGCCAATCATTTGCCTAACGAACTCTCTGGAGGGCAAAAACAAAGAGTCGCTATTGCAAGAGCGCTTATTACAGACCCTAAAGTAATCCTTGCGGATGAACCGACAGGAGCACTTGACAGTAAAACGACCCACGAAATCATGATGCTTCTTCAAGAAATTAACAGGGAAGGCAAAACCATTGTCGTAGTGACCCACGAACCTGATGTGGCCGCTCAAACAAAACGAAACGTTCTTTTAAAGGACGGTCGAATTGAAAGTGATGAATTCATCGAGCAAAGAGTCCTTTCGTAAAGCCTTTTAAAGAAGAAAAAAAGTAATAAAATAGAGTACCATAAATCCTAACAAGACCTCATGTTTGATTTAGACCGCTGGCAAGAAATTTTCGCCTCCATACGAAGCAATGTCCTTAGAACCGTCCTTTCAGGTTTTACGGTAGCCCTTGGCCTATATATCTTTGTCGTTCTTTTTGGGATAGGGACAGGGCTTCAAAATGCCTTTACGCAAGGCTTTGCAAGAGACGCACAAAACCTAATCTCCATTTTCACCGGAAAAACCACAGTTGCCTATGGAGGACTTCAGGACGACCGACGCATCGTTCTCAAAAACGATGATTACGATAAGGTTCTTTCCTACGATCCTGAAAAATTAGAATATTCCGCGCCTCGATACTCCGCCTCCCTTCTCGTTAAATACGGAAACGAAAGCGGCACGTACCAAATTTCGGGAAGTGAACCGGAGGAAAAAAATATTGAAAACAGAGACCTTCTGGAAGGACGCTACCTCAACGCAGGCGATATCAACCGAAACAATTACGTGGCTGTCATCGGACGTATGGTTCAGAGAGACTTAATCAAAAATGGAAGCCCAATCGGAAAGGAACTCAACATTAATGGAACCATGTTTACCGTGGTAGGCGTCTTTTCAGACGACGGGGGAGACTGGGATGAACGAATGATTACGGTTCCCGTGACTACCTTACAACAAATGAAAAAAGGTTCGGATACCATTAGTAACATATACCTTACTTACAATCCTAACCTTTCTCCCTCTGAGGCCATTAAGTACGGGGAAGATTTAGAATCCAAACTTAAAAGCAAACATAAAGTCTCGCCAGACGATGACAATGCAATTGTCGTTCGTAACAATGCTAGCAACATGGAGGATACAATTAAATTTATGTTCGTCTTAACCTTAATCGTTGGATTCATTGGACTAGGAACTTTGATGGCGGGAATTATTGGAATTTCAAACATCATGGTCTACATTGTAAAAGAAAGAACAAGGGAAATTGGAGTCAGAAAAGCAATTGGAGCCAAACCGAAAAGCATTGTGGGGCTTATTGTACAAGAAAGTCTTGTCATTACCATTATTTCAGGTATTGCAGGGGTACTTTTAGGAGTACTCACCCTATCCTTAATTGGGGACAATTTAGAAAAGTATTTTATTAAAGATCCCTCCGTAGGTTGGGGCACGATGGCCATGGCCTTTATAGCTTTAATCATCTCGGGATTAATTGCAGGTTTCGTGCCTGCCTATAGAGCCAGTAAAATCCGACCGATTGAAGCCCTTAGAACCGAATAAAAGAACTGAACGTAATAAAGAGAAAATAAACCGGCATGAACATCCTATTCAAACGCGACACTTGGCAGGAGATCTACCACTCATTAAGAAACAACAAGCTTCGTACGTTTCTTACCATGATTGGTGTGGCTTGGGGTATGTTTCTATACGTAGCTCTTTTAGGTGCTGCCAAAGGAATGGAGAATGGGTTTGACAAAGTTTTCTCTGGTTTTGCCACGAACTCTATTTTCATGTGGGCACAAAACACCAACATTCCTTATGCAGGATTTCCGAAAGGAAGACAAATGAATCTCCATTTGGGTGATATTGAGTATCTGCAGAGCAAAGTTCCGGAGATCGATTACATCTCTCCTCAGAATAGCCGAGGAAATTTCGGAAGCCCTGGGGAACAGATGTCAAGAAATGGAATCACAGAAACCTATACCCTTACGGGGGATCTTCCCATAGGAAATAAAATCTCGGAGAAGAAACTTTTATACGGCCGTTATCTGAACGATGCGGATGTCAACGAAAGTAAAAACGTGATTGTCATTGGTGAGGAAATCTACAAGAACTTCTTTGACCATAAGAAACAAGAGAATCCACTAGGCAAATCCATAAATGTAAAAGGAATCTTTTTTAATGTAATTGGGGTATTCAAAGTAAAATCCCAAGGTGGAATGGAAAGTGATCGAGCTTCCTATATTCCTTTATCTACGTTTACAAAAATGTATAACGACGGAGACAAAGTAGGATTCTTTGCCATTGTCAGTAAACCTGAGGCCGATCTTACAGCCGTAGAAACAGAAGTAAAAGACCAATTGAAGAAACGTTACGACGTTTCTCCAGACGATAGCAATGCCTATGGAAGCTTCAACCTTGGGAAGGAATTTAAAAAACTTACGGGCTTTTTAACCGGGATGCAGCTCCTTACAATTATCGTGGGAACCCTTACTATTCTTGCAGGAGTGATTGCCATTTCAAACATCCTTTTAATTACGGTAAAAGAACGTACAAAAGAAATTGGAATTCGTCGTGCACTTGGTGCTAGACCCAGCGAAGTCAGAAATCAGATTCTTTTAGAAAGTGTGGTAATCACCTTAAGCTCGGGAATCTTAGGATTCATGTTTGGTATTTTTCTACTCATGGTCTTAAACATGGCTACGCAAAACCAAGATGCATTCCCGTTCTATAATCCCACAGTGGACTACTCGAACGTCGCCATTGCCATGGCGGTCATGCTATCCCTAGGGCTCGTCATTGGAATGATCCCAGCGCAAAGAGCCGTGAAAATTAGACCTATCGAAGCTCTAAGAACCGAATAAAAAAGTAATAAGAAAAAAACTGTACAATATGAAAAAGAAGTTCACCCTGAAAAAAGCCCTTTACATTTTCCTAGGTCTTATCCTGGCCATAGGCCTCATTTCAGGAATCTCTTACCTTATCAGCTCTAACTCAAGTAAGAGTGAAGTGTTTCTAACCAAAAAACCAGTTATCAAAGACATGGACGATAAGGTGATGGCCACAGGAAAGATTGTTCCTAGAGAAGAAATTGAAATCAAGCCGAACATGCCTGGAATTATCAATAAAATTCTAGTCAAAGAAGGAGACCATGTGACGGAAGGACAGCTGATCGCGACACTTCAAATTGTACCGAGTGTACAGAACGTAAACGCATCTATGCAAGAAGTCCACAATGCAAATCTTCAAATTAGCAATGCAAAAGTAAACCTTGCAAATCAGAAACAGCAGTTTGATATGCAACAAAAGCTCTACACACAAGGCGTTATTTCAAAACAAGAATTCCTTACCGCTCAGCAGCAACTCCAAAGCGCACAGATTCAATTAAACAACGCTAACCAACAACTTTCTACAGCGAGAAAAAGTCTTCAAATTGCAAGAACGGGAGTAACTCCTGAACTTCAAGGCATGGCTACTACACAGATTCGTTCAAAAGCTACAGGAACTGTTTTAGACGTGCCTGTAAAAGTGGGAAGTCAGGTAATTGAAGCGAACTCCTTTAACGCGGGTACCACCATTGCTTCTGTAGCTAATTTAAATTCTCTTATATTTGAAGGACAGATCGATGAAGCTCAGGCTGGAAAGCTAAAAGAAGGCATGGATTTAAACATCATCATTGGAGCACTTCAAAACAAAAAATTCCCAGGTAAACTTACCATGATTGCTCCTAAGGGAGTCGATGAAAACGGGACCATTAAATTCCCGGTGGAAGGAGATGTCTTCAATCCTGACAACGAATACATCAGAGCTGGATTTTCAGCAAATGGCGAAATAGTGCTTAGTTCTCAAAAAAATGCACTACTTTTGGAAGAGTCTCTTATTCAATATGAAAAAGTCAATGGAAAGGACACTCCTTTCGTTGAAGTGAAACAACCGGACGGTTCCTTTAAGAAACGCACTGTAAAGTTAGGAGCTAGTGACGGAATCAATGTTCAAATCTTATCTGGTATTACAAAAGACTCTGA
>JAEWIE010000011.1 GCA_023387375.1 Bacteroidota bacterium
GGTAACAAATTACGAAAAGATAACTATTATAATGCTTGATAATTCGGTTTCGTGGCTTAAATAGGTTATAAATTTAGTCAAAAAAATGTACCAACATATACTTTAACATTATAAAACAGTATCAACAAATATATTTTTTCATTAGGGTTCTACTTAATGCTTTTAGGCAGTAGCTTCGTGACTTAACGAGTTTAACCGTTCCAAATCTTCCAAAAAATGTTTCGAGATTTGTTCGGGTTCGGCTACTTAAAAAAAAAGGACTTCTTCGGAAGTCCTTTTTTTATTTAATAATATTCAAAGAAGCCACTATCAAGAGGGGTTTGCAGTGAAATTTCCGATCAGGTGCAAAAGTTGTGTCTAGGCATATATTTTCTGTAATCTGTAGAGGAAGAAAAACTTCCATCTATTGTTATTTATTATTTCTTGTCTAAGTTAACTTAAAATAATTTTAGATCTATTGCATATTTATAGTCAATCAAAGTACAACTCTTTACATTTTCAACCCAACCATTTTCCTCATGACTTAAGTCGACTATTTGTTTTGTGGTTTTATTTTTCAGAAATGAGCTAACTGCATATAATGTCTGCAATTCGCTTTTAGTAAAAACATCCATACTAAATTCTTTTAATGGGAAAAATTTCTCGCCTTCATATCCGTAAAAATATTTAGTTTCAATCCTGATATATTTATCCTCTACCCTTTTTTCAAAAAGACTACTATATCTATCTGGCACAGGTCCTTTAGGTATTGCCGCATACCGACACCCCGAAATCGAATTACCGTAATTTTTAAAATGAGAAAAATCCGCATAAAACAAATCTTTATTTAGTTGCGTTTTAAAAGGATTTATTTGCTCTGCAAAAAAAAACACTTACGATGTGCTTTTCATTAATCTTGCACTTTTCCATAACGCATTCAGTGGACCTTAATATGACAATATTCTTTAGATAAACGTTAAGATTTTGACGCAAATTTGTACTGTCCGCGTCACTTGTTTGACAACAAGAGTCTCATTTCACAAAGTTGCGGGCAGAACTCACAATTCTCTTTGAATTGAATATCTGATAATTTTTGATTGGCAAATAGATAATGTAACTTTGCATATTAATTCTCAGAAAATTATGAATCGAGCAACCATTCAAAGACAATATTACTTCCGATTAATTTTTGCCGCCGCATTAATCGCAGTTTTAGCTTCTTTTATGGCTTATTCTTTAATGAAGATTACGGAATTTTTTCAGGAACATATTTTTCATTTCATAAAATTAAAAAGTTATTTACTCTTCATCATAGTTCCTTCGGTCGGGATTACCGCAATCTACTTTCTCAGGAAATACGTCTTTAAAAACCGACGAAACAAAGGAATCCAAGAAATTTATAAAACCCTAGACCTTCGAAAAGAACACTTGCCTTGGTTTAAGGTTCCTTCTCACTACATTAACGGCTTTCTCACTGTGATTTTTGGAGGATCTACAGGTGTAGAAGTTTCCACTGTAGTGGCTACTGCTACCATTGGGAATGGAATCTATAAATGGCAATTTTCAGCCAAAATGTACAAAAGAGAGCTCGTTTGCGCAGGGGTTTGTGCAGGGGTAGCCATTCTATTCAATAGTCCTATCGCAGGATGGCTGTTTGCAGTGGAGGTTATTGCTCGTCGACTCAACAAAACAATTATACTAAGTTGCACCGCGGCAGCCCTAGTCTCTTGGGGACTCCTAAACATTCTCGATACGGAGCCTATCATTCCTGTACATGTAAGCGATTGGAAATGGGGAGCAATTCCCTATATGGCAATTTTAGGCATCCTTGGCGCTCTTATGTCTATCTATTTCACATTCTTAGTCACTAGACTTAAACATTTCTTCTCAGGAATAAACAACAATTTCATCCGAGTGAACTTAGGAGCACTTAGTGTAGGATCTATGCTCTTTCTTTTTCCTGTTCTTTATGGAGATAGTTACCATGGACTAAATGATCTCGCCTTAAATCCAGAAAGCTACGCGATTCTTACCCTAGTAATACTCGCCTTTATTAAGCCACTTGCAGCAGCACTTACACTGGGCGCTGGCGGAGACGGAGGTGTTTTCGCACCGAGTATTGTAGCAGGTGGATTCTTAGGATTAGCCTTCGCTCTGTTTTGCAATACATTCTTTGGCACTTCACTCATTCCTCTAAACTTCATGCTTGTGGGCGCCGCAGCTATGCTTTCAGCTAGTATTTATGCACCTTTTACTGCTCTATTCCTAATTTGCAATTTAGTTCCCAATGGATTCACCCTTGCACTTCCTATTCTTATTGGTTCTGTGAGCGCAAATTATTTTTCAAAATGGATCTTTCCCTATAACGTTTACACGTACCAGATGCCCCCTTCTTTACCCGAGGAACATCACATTTAAATCAAATCCTAGAACTTTGCCTTGTTCTTAGCTAAATTTCTTTACATTTGAGTATGAAAATATTAATCGTTAACGGACCGAACTTAAATCTACTTGGCACCCGAGAGCCTAGCATTTATGGAACCAAAAGCATGGAGAGTACTTTAAGTGAACTAGAAACCGAATTCTCTCAATTTGACTTTCAGTATTTTCAATCCAATTCGGAAGGTAATTTAATTGATCGGATTCAAAAAGAGGATTTTGATGCCCTAATTATAAACCCCGGTGCATTTACTCACTATTCTTATGCAATAGCGGATTGTCTAAAGAATTGCCAAAAGATCAAAATCGAAGTACACATTAGCAATTTATATACGCGCGAAGAGTTTCGACACAAATCAGTCACAGCGCCCTATATGAAAGGACTTATCTCTGGTTTTGGCATAGAAGGCTACCGATTAGCCGTTCAAAGCTTACTTGATAAATCCTAAACAAAAAAAATCCTCCATCTTACGAAAAGACGGAGGATTTTTATTTTCCCGACAAGATTAAAGAGTCGGACCTGCTGCAACAAGTCTTTTACCTTCTTCTGTATCTGTGTATTTTTCAAAATTCTTTATGTAGCGTGCTGCTAAATCTTTCGCTTTCTCTTCCCACTGCTCTGCGCTCGCATAGGTAGCGCGAGGATCTAATATCCCTTCTGACACATTTGGAAGCGACTTTGGAATTTGAAGATTCATTACTGGGATGACATCCTTGTTTGCCGCATCAATGGATCCATCAATAATAGAATCAATAATAGCTCTTGTATCCTTTAGGGAAATACGTTTTCCAGTCCCGTTCCATCCTGTATTCACAAGATAGGCCTTTGCACCATGCTCATGCATTTTTCCAATTAAGGTTTTTGAGTACATTGTTGGGTGAAGCGTTAAGAAGGCTTCTCCAAATGCGGGCGAGAAGGACGGTTGAGGCTCTGTAATTCCTCTTTCTGTACCTGCTAATTTAGAAGTATATCCACAAAGGAAATGGTACTGTGCTTGGTCTTCACTCAAAAGAGATACCGGTGGCAACACTCCAAATGCATCTGCAGATAAATAAACTACTTTTTTAGCATGTCCTGCTTTTGAAGGAAGAACAATTTTTGAAATATGGTGAATTGGATAGGATACTCTGGTGTTTTCAGTGATACTCTTGTCAGTGAAATCACAATCTCCGTTCTCATCCACTACCACATTTTCAAGTAGGGAATCGCGACGAATCGCTTTATAAATATCCGGTTCTTTCTCTTCGGAAAGGTCAATTACTTTCGCATAGCAACCTCCTTCGAAATTAAATACACCGTTGTCGTCCCAACCGTGCTCATCGTCTCCTATTAAGTAACGTTTTGGGTCTGCTGATAGAGTCGTTTTTCCCGTGCCGGAAAGACCAAAGAAAAGTGCAACATCTCCATCTTCTCCTACGTTAGCGGAGCAGTGCATAGAAGCTATTCCATTTAGTGGCAAATAGTAATTCATAATGGAGAACATTCCTTTCTTCATCTCCCCACCGTACCAAGTACCTCCAATGATTTGTACTTTCTCGGTTAAATCGAACATCACAAAATTCTCAGAATTTAATCCTTGCTCTTTCCAGTTCGGATTGGTCGCTTTAGATCCGTTGATAACCACAAAATCAGGCTCTCCATAATTCTCAATTTCAAATGAAGAAGGACGGATGAACATATTAGTAACGAAGTGCGCTTGCCAAGCCACTTCCATGATAAATCTTACTTTTAATCTCGTATCTGGATTGGTACCACAAAAGGTATCTACTACGTATAGTTTTTTTGCTTTCGAAAGTTGATTTACAACCAAATCTTTACAATGTCCAAAAATTTCACTGGTGGTGGGAACGTTCACTTTTCCATCCCAATAAATAGTGTCTCTTGTTTCATCATCTAGTACGATATAACGGTCTTTTGGACTACGTCCTGTAAACTCTCCGGTTTGTACCGAGATGGCACCTAAACTCGTTAGAACTCCTTTTTCAAAACCTTGGTTTTGCTCAGAGATTTCTTCTTTAAATAAAGTTTCATAAGACGGATTATAAAGTATCTCTTCATAACCCTCAATACCCATATCATGCAGCTGCTGAATGATTTGATTGTTTTTCATAAAATTACCTTTTTTTCGATTTTCTTTCAAGAATCCAAATTTACACTTATTGAAAACTTTTCTCTTGGGGAAGGTAATGATATTAATCAGATATTACAAAATTAGAAATTTATTGTAAACAGCTCATTATCATCCGATTAAATCAGACCATTCAAAAATCGTTGAAAAACCCCTGTGCTGAAAATAGCTCTGATACCCCTCAAATTTGGCACTAATCACAAAATCGCCTCCCCAAGCCCCTAGACTTTTTACAAAAGTCGGGCAGTCCGAAAAGTACAATTTACGCGCTGTATCAAGCTCTAGATGGGCAGAAAGCAAATCTTCATGTAAATTTATGAACTTAGAAAATTCCTCAAGAGTTTCAGAAATGACAATCTTTTTTGTGATATCTGTAAATTTTGCCACCAAGTTCGTGCTAATCGGTTTATTTCGATAATGTTTAATTCCTTCTCTTGAGTTTTGTTTTTGATTCAGATGAATAAAAAGAAGTTCATTTTTGAAATTAAAATTAAGATCGATTGGCTGTACTTCTTTTTTCGAACCCTGGATTTGAAAAAGAAGCGAATGGTTCTCCTTGGCTACAGCAATATCGTAACCACTCCCCCCTAATGCCTGATCGTTTAATGCAAATGCATCAATATCAGCCCAACGAGCAAGATTATTCATGAGCGTGGAACTGCTCCCAAGCCCGTAATCAGAAGGGAACTCCAAATTGGTTTTTAGATGATAAGAGCAATTGTCTTGTAAAACTCTTGAAGAAGACTTTTGAACAAGTTTTAGTACGTCCATCACGAATAGAGAAGCTTCCTTATTGCTTGTACTTTTCACTTGCCAACTCGCATAATCAATTTCACAGCGTAGCCATAAAACATCCTGATGATACGCTTCCCAATAGACAAGGGATTTTGAATCGGACTTTTCTTCCGACCAAAGCTGCTGTCCCCACTTCGTAGGAATGGCTAGAGCAAGGGCTCCGTCGAGCACGACATATTCGCTGGTTAGTAAGAGCTTTCCTGGTGAGAAAAAAGACTCCATAGAACAGAATTAAATGGCAGAAGTCACTTGCGCGTCAGAATCGATTTTACGAATTAAGCCTTGCAATGTTTTGCCCGGTCCTACTTCCATAAATAAGGACGCGCCGTCCTTGACCATATTCTGTACGCTCTGCGTCCATTTAACGGGACCTGTTAATTGAGAAATTAGATTTGCTTTAATCTCATTCTCATCTGTAACAGGGAGGGTCGATATGTTTTGATAAATAGGAAGGGTCGCCTTTCTAAATTTGGTACTTTCAATAGCGGAAGCGAGGCGGTCTTGCGCAGGCTGCATCAGGGGTGAATGGAAAGCTCCATTTACACCTAGCATAAGTGCTCTCTTGGCACCTGCCTCTTTTAATTTCTCACAAGCTAATTCCACAGACTTCGTCTCTCCTGAAATCACCAATTGCCCAGGACAGTTGTAGTTGGCAGGAACCACAACTCCGTCAATTTGAGCACAAATTTCTTCGACAATCGAATCTTCAAGACCAAGAATAGCAGCCATAGAACCCGGATTGCTATCGCACGCGTCCTGCATGGCCTGAGCTCGCTGCGAAACTAATTTTAGTCCGTCTTCAAAGGACAGAACTCCGTTGGCCACTAAGGCGGAGAATTCTCCAAGCGAATGCCCAGCCACCATCTCTGCTCCTAATGCGTTTATTGCTTTTACAGCAGCCACAGAATGAATAAATATTGCAGGCTGCGTAATGCTTGTCTTGGTTAAATCTTCTTGCGTTCCACTAAACATTGTGGATAGAATATTAAACCCTAGAATCTCGTTTGCATACTCCATCAAATCTTTGATGTCCTTTCTAGAATCATACAATTCCTTTCCCATGCCGACAAATTGTGACCCTTGTCCGGGAAACACTAATGCTTTCTTCATAATTAATTTAGTAAATCAAGGGTTTTGTTTTTTTAGTCTTAAGGCACCAAACGAACTACACGATACCCTGTGTTGATATAGGCACCATTACGTTTGGCTCGGACGTATTCGAACTTGGTTGCAAGTTGCGTTTGTACTTTGTCTATTTGTTTAAAAACCTCCCCGTTTTTATTTTCTCTGCTTAAAATATCATTTACGACATCGAATCCAATAATTGCATATCTCGAAGGAGACTTACAATACTTCGCTTCATAGGCCGCTAAAATTTCTTTTTCAAATTTCCCCTCCACATTGACCTTTCTATCCATTAAATACACCAAATTGGCTTGGCTTAAAGCATCCATTTGAGATTCGAATATACTGTTGTAATAGAGGCTAAAGGCACGATTGCCTTTCACTTCCTTAGACATTTGAATCATGCGTTGTCCAAAGGCAGTTCCAAGTGAATCATTGTTAGAAGCAAGAACCGCAATTACAGGTGCAGGCTGCCCTGTCATCATATTCGTTTCGCTTACAATATCAGCTACCGACGTCACCATGGAAATCGATGCGTTTTTAAGGGATTTCTCAAGGCCCGCTTTCACGCGGTTCGCCTGCGTTTTGTCAGAATCGGAAACGATATATACCTTTTGGTTGTTAAATACCTTATGTACCTCCTCCACAATACGGTCTGCATAAATGTCTTCTTTGGTTTCTACAATAATTAAATTGCTGTGTCCATAGAGATCTTCCGTATTTGCAAAAGGGGCAACCACTGGGATCTTAGAGGATCCTACATAGTCTAGTACCTCTACAATTCCTGATTTAAAGAAAGGACCAATAATCAAATCTGTATTTTCCTTTTGAATTTGGCTAAGACTATTTTTAAAGCTGGAGTCATTTCCAGAGTCAACTACGTTAATGTTCAGTTTTTGTCCACCGGCTGCATTCCGCTCAATGGCAAGTTTAGCACCGCTTAAGAAATCACTGGCCAAACTACGGTATTTGCCATCTCCTGCATCAAATCCGAAAGGAAGCATTAATACTACATTTAACTCATCTCCTGATTTTTTAACATATTGGGGATCTATTGGTTTAATTTTTAAAACCATTCCTGCCTTCAGTCCACTGCTCAAAGAGGGGTTTAGAGAGAGTAGTTGATCTAGTGAAATCTTGAACTCATTCAAAATTCCAAACACGGTGTCTCCACTACGAACTGTATAAGTTAGGTAATCTCCAGACTGCTCGAGACTTACCTCTTTTGGGGCCGTTGAAACAGGCGTCTCTTGAGAAGCGACTGGCTCCTGCTTTGCAACTATTTCGGAATTGTCTGCCGTTTGTGAGTTCGCACTTACAATAAGTAAATCTCCGGGCTGAAGACCTCTAGATTCAAGACCTGGATTCAGGGCAAAAAGTTCTGCTTGGGAAAGTTTGAACTTTCTTGTAATTCGGTAATAATTATCACGAGGCTGTACTTCATAACGCTCCTGATTTTGCAAAAGATCGCTTACTTCTTCCGGTGCTGAAGGGCTTGAAGAATTTTGATTCGCATTACTTTCAGCGAAGGCAGATTCAGTGCCGTACTTTCTAATGCTTTCAAGGGGAAGTACAACTTTATCTCCAATTTTCATATGAGAGTCCAGCTCTGGATTTAGTTTTCTTAAATCCGCTTCTGAGATATGATATGTTTTTGTAATTCCATAAATGGTTTGCTTAGGCTGAAGCACAATGAAACCTGTGGACGATCCTGCGCTACTTTGCCCCGAATTTTGAGCAGTACCGCGTGATACTTTAAGTACATCACCAATTCTGATAGTCCCTTCGGCAACTGAGGGATTTAATCGGTACAATTCATTAATAGACATGCCGTATTTTTTCGAAATATTATATGGCGTGTCCCCTTTTATGACGGTGTGTGTGTTTTGGGCACTGGCCGCAAAACCTAGCACAACGGCAGATAATAGTAGGAATCTTTTTATCATATCAGTGTCTCTTGCTTGCAAAAATAACGCTTTCAAATTAAATCATCAGGATATTGACACCCGATTTTTCAACTTCCATCTGAAGGTAACAATTTTGGAGCCAATCTCGTCCGAATTCTGAGTAGAAGACACTGAAATTAAAGACTCGCTCCTGCCAATTTTTACCTGGATGAACCACCAAAAATAGCTGTTCAAGTCTATCCAATTTTTCATGGTGCTTGATTTTCTCCGCACGAAGAAGTCTTTTCTCCATTTTATCAAACGAGCGAAGCTGTCTTTTCTCCTCTGCAAGGACTAAGTTCAAAAAAGTTTTGTCGGTTTCGTAGGCTCTGGATTTAAGAGTTTCAAACCCGTTTAGTAGTATGTCTTTTTGCTCCCTTAAAGTTGGATAAACCTTAGACTCATGAATGAATTTATGATTGACAATCTGTGCGAAATTCTTATAGAAATCGAGCACATCTAAATCCAATCGTTCCATTTTTCCAAGTGTCTTTTCCGTAATCATTAAAAAAGAATTGCGTGGGATTAAGAGTGGAAAATCCAAATCTAAATGTTTAAAATAAGACTTAAGCTCCATCCAGTACATAATTTCTGCATTTCCTCCAATGTAAGCGAGATTCGGAAGTACCGTTTCCTGATATACAGGTCGCATGAGTGCATTAGGGCTAAATCGTTCCGGATACTTCTCCAATTCTTTAAAAAGCTCCTCTTTCGTGAATTTAAGCTCTGTATCCACGACATCAAAACCCTCTGCACTTGCCTCAATCCGATTGCGAGTAGTAGAAAGGTAAAAAAGATTAATTTCTCTTGGATTCACCTGCGCTTTGCCGTAGGCATCAATGATCGTCTTGACCTCCTCTTTGGAATAATGGAAAAGAGCTTCGCTCTCCAACTCTTCGCGAAACGTGGCAATCATGCTTTTTTTAAGACGACGATCATCTCCATCTATCATAAGAAGTCCATAAGAATCAAACAAACGATTCACAAGTCTCTTTGTGGCATCCGTCAAACTTACTCCTGTTTCGTAAGCTTCTTGCATCCATCGAATTAATTCCGTTCCGTAAATTGAATGTTCAAACTGTTTTTCAAACTCATGGATAAAGTAGGGCTCTTCGACCTTAATCCTTCCCACAGCTCCGCCTGATTTTGCCTTTAATTCATAATAGTGGCCTCTTGTTTTGAAATGATTTATTTCTTCAAAATCATGATCTTCACTAGCAAGCCAAAACAGAGGAACAAAATCCATCTCAGGAAAATTTGTTTTTAGAAATTCTGCTGTTTTTATGGTTTGTAGTATTTTATAGATAAAAAAGACGGGACCTGTAAATAAATTAAGTTGATGCCCCGTGACGAGAGTAAATGTATTCTCTGATTTCATCAACTCCAGATTCATCCTTTGCTTCTCGCTTAGTTCTAAATCTTTATGTTGGTCGGCTAGCACCTCGGAGAGAATTTCTCTACTCGAGGAAGAAAAGGAATTTTTCTTTTTCTCAATCTGTTTTGCAAAGTTTTCGAGGCTAAAGCGGTTTTCGTTGTACGCTTCTAAATCGCCCTCCAAATAATCCTTAATTAATTGGGGAACGCTATCGATCTGCGTAAAGGGTATGTGGGTGATGTTTTTCAAAATATTAATGAAATAAATTCCATAGGATACCTATGTTTAATCTAAAATCGTACAGAGGATAATAAGGCGCTGTGTAGGATTTATTCTGCATAAAAGTAGCGGTTAAATTCTGACCTTCAATGAAAAATTGCATGGTTTTTACTTTCATATTAAAATAGACATCCACGATAGGTTCTCCTCCAATGGCGTAGCCTGATGCACCAGGCAAAATAAACTCACTGACTACAGGCGAATACTCTCTCGAATTAAACTTGGAGAAATAATAAACTTTAAGACCTGTCATTACCTGCGCTGCATTTTTGAAAGCGGGTGCTTTGTAGTAAACATTCGCCCTTGCTATTAAATCTGGCATTGGAAAAAGCTCCTTATTACCAAGCGCACTTTGAAACAAAAGTCTAGCATTTAAGTTAAATTTTCCAGC
>JAEWIE010000051.1 GCA_023387375.1 Bacteroidota bacterium
TAGATCAGTACTTTGGAACAAGAGAACTTCCACAACTACTAAAACAATTAGGCGCCGATTACAAGCATGAACTAGTAGGAGAGCGTTTAACCACAACTCCAAAGCATTTTGCTTATCTGAAGATTTCAGAAGGGTGTGATCGTCCTTGTTCTTTCTGTGCAATCCCCTTAATGAGAGGTGGACATCAATCCAAGACGATCCAAGATCTAGTGAAAGAAGCACAAGGCCTAGCCAAAAAAGGAACGAAAGAACTTATCTTGATTGCGCAAGATTTGACTTACTATGGTCTTGATATCTATAAGCGTAGAGCTCTAGCGGATCTATTGAAAGAATTAGTGAAGGTAGAGGGGATTGAGTGGATTCGTTTGCATTACGCATTTCCAACTGGTTTCCCAGAAGATGTACTTGAGGTAATCAAGAATGAGCCTAAAGTATGTAACTATATTGACATTCCTCTTCAGCATATTAACTCTGATTTATTAAAGTCCATGAAGCGTGGAACCACGCATGAAAAGACAGATGCACTATTAGCCAAATTTAGAGAACTTGTTCCGGATATGGCAATTCGTACGACTTTAATCGTGGGATATCCAGGAGAAACACAGGCGCGTTTTGACGAGATGAAAGAGTGGGTTAAATACCAACGATTTGATCGCCTAGGATGTTTTACTTATTCTCACGAAGAAAACACATCGGCTTACCAATTAGAGGACGATGTGCCTCAAGAAGTAAAAGACCAAAGAGTAGAAGAAATCATGGCACTTCAAAGCCAAATCTCTTGGGAAAAGAACCAAGAAAAGATTGGACAGATCTTCAAAGTCTTATTTGACCGAAAAGAAGGAGAATACTTTGTGGGACGTACCGAGTTTGATTCCCCAGACGTAGACAATACAGTTCTTGTTTCTGCGAAAGACACCTATATATCCGTAGGAGATTTTGCAAACGTGAAAATTACTTCTGCAGAAGAATTTGATCTTTACGGAGAACTTGTATAAGTTTTTGATTTAAAAAGATAGAAATGACGGCGCCCAGCGCCGTCATTTTAGTTTTGTATAAGTTACTACGGGAACGCTGTATTGAGCTAATACAGCTATTTCATCGAAAATGACAAATTATTCAGGAAGTGTAGGTTTTACTATAGGGAGTATGAAATCAGAAAAAGCTGTATCACTAAGCTTTGTCAACAATATACTATTATGTGTAAAGATGTTGAACTTTCTGCTTTAAATCTATTCAAGGGTGAACAAGGTTACATTTTTTTTAATGCATCACTTATACCTCAAAAGGTATAATCATACTTTTATATATTTTTTCTATACCCGAAATGGTATCGTATCAAATTTTTACATATATTTATACCAGTAAAGGTATAGCTATGGATTCAATACGATTATTTGTAAAACAGAAACGCAAAGAACTAAAACTCACCCAAGAAGATTTAGCTTTAAATGCGGGTGTAGGCTTGCGTTTTGTACGTGATTTGGAACAGGGAAAGAAAACGCTTCGCTTGGATAAAGTAAATGATGTGTTGGCATTGTTCGGTAAAGAAGTTGGTGTAATAGACAAAATCCGAGAATAATGGCACGACAGGCAAAAATATATTTTCAGAATCAATTAGCCGGTATTCTGGTTGAGGGCGATAATGGGTATACATTCCATTATGAAAAGGATTACTTGGACAGTTCTGACCCAAAAGCAATCAGTCTAACATTGCCTCTTTCACAAAACACCTATCATAACAAGGTTTTATTTCCTTTTTTTGATGGTCTAATTCCCGAAGGTTGGTTATTAGAAATAGGTGAAAAACATTGGAAACTCAACCCACGCGACCGCTATGAATTATTAATCAATTTATGCAGAGATACTATTGGAGCTGTTTCTGTATATCCAATGGATGAAAATCATGAGTAATTGTTTATTTTGCTATCACCCTCTAGAAACAGGTGAATATCACCCTGCTTGCTGCAAGAAATTCTTTGGTACAAGCCAAGCTCCTGCTTTGGAATTAGACCGAGAAAAGTTAAATCAACTAGCTCAAATTAGGGTAAATGAGCGATTGGCTTTAACAGGTGTTCAGCCTAAAATATCATTGAGTTTAAATAACGAGGACGGCAATAAACAATTGACCTTAGTGGGTTTATGGGGCGATTATATCTTAAAACCACAATCTACCGATTTTGCTTTTATGCCAGAAGTTGAAGATTTGACTATGCATTTGGCGAAGTTATTTAAGATTGACACAGCTCAGCATACTTTAATTCGAACTTCCACTGGTGAACTCGCTTATATTACTAAACGTTTTGATCGAGCGAACGGTAAGAAACTCCACGTTGAAGATTTATGTCAGTTATCTGAATTGCTAACGGAGCAAAAATATAAAAGTTCTTACGAGCGAGTGGGAAAGATTATCAAGCAATACGCTACCAATTCAGGATTGGATGCGATTAAATATTTTAGATTAGTCTTATTTTCTTTTTTAACAGGCAATAAAGATATGCACCTGAAAAACTTTTCGTTGATGCATACCGACAGAGGTATTTTGTTTTCCCCAGCTTATGATTTGTTGAATGTAAATCTCATTTACCCAGACGATAAAGAGGATTTAGCTTTGACTTTATGTGGACGGAAACGAAAAATAAAACGTTCTGATTTTGACCAATTTGCCATAAGTTTAGGGCTTACCGTTATTGTTCGAGATAATATCTATAAAGATTTTTCTAAACAACTTAACAAAGTTTACGATTTGATTAAAAGAAGTTTTTTGACAGATGAATATAAGCAAGGATATATTCAGATTTATGAGAGTAAATTGAAGCAAATAGGAATTTAATTTTTTTATTTAAGCCTATCAAGCCTAAATTGATTTTAATTTACTACGATAATTAAGTTTTTTGAAATGCTTTTTTAGTTTTTATATGAATTTCAGCACGTATCTAGAAATTCAAATTTATATGAATTAGCCTTAATTTTATTAGGAAAAGATAGCCCTCAAGTAGCACTCTCAGAATTACAAGGTAATAATGATGTTTACGAAAAAGAAAATAAAGAGTTGATAATCAATGTAATATTAGCGTATCCCTTCGGTGAAAAGGACAGGCTGTGCCCAGGATGTTTTGATCTTTTCAGAAGTGGGGTTAGAAAGGCAGAAGGCTCCCTCCTCAAGTCTTTTTTGGTACAGCACGAAGCCGCGACCCTCCCAATGCAGAAGCTTGGGCTAATTACGGCTACGGTTGATGAAAAGATAAACACTGCCATCCGCGGGATTCCTTTCAAGTTTGCCACTTACCAGTCCGCATAGGCCGTCGAACCCTTACAACATATCATACACCTTCTGATACAGATAACGTTCTCTCTGCTCTCTTGAAACTGCATAATCTCTTCTTGCTAGTTCTGCATATCTTATTCTTCCAGCAAAAATTGTGGCTTATTTCTTAATTTTCAAATATGAGGTTGCTTGAGGGGGTACATTAAAACGAAGCTCTTGTAATTTTGTGTCGTTGACGAACAATGAATGTATCAAGGTTTTGAAATTCTATTTTTGAAGAAATGATCAAATAGAGAATTGGGAAGGAAATGAAAACATACACATTTTACCAGCTAAAAGACTAATTCATTGGAAAGGTAGGAGTCTCTGAAAGAGACCTTTTTGGGTACGAGCTTCAAATGGATTTAATTGGTAAAGCCATTAAGCAAACACGACAAGAAAGGTATTTAACACAATAAGAGTTAGGCAGACTCATTGGGGTTCAAAAATCCCAAATTTCGCGGCTTGAAAACAACGCCGGAAATGTTACTATGGAGACCTTGTTGAGCATTTTCAGAGCATTAAACGCAAAAGTAAAATTACAAGTCGGACGTTCCCATGCACAGCTCAACTTAGGAGAAAAGAAGGTCTTTAATTAGCTCTAAGCTGTACTAGCTGTGATTTTAGGATTACTGTGTTTTTCATTGTTGCCTCCTTTTCAAATCTTAGATTAAAAAAATTTAATGCATCTGTTGATTAAATCTCTATTGGATTTACTAACCCCCAGATCTTTAGATAGGCTGGGCCATTTGCGAAGGGCATGGCTTGTTTGTTCAATAACATTTGCTATGAACTCATTAGATAATTTTGCTTCGTGTCCTAATTTAGTCAGATGTGTGGCTGTTATATTTCGAGCTTCTCCCATTACCATGGTGCTTTGTTCTCCGCCTGGTCCCGATGAAAAAGTAAGATCGTAAGCGGGAGACAATTTCCAATGTCCAAATTCATTCATTAAAAATGAAAAATTCTTGTCGTGGTCGTCTCTATTGTGCGCCATAACATTGAAAACGGCTAAGCGAAACATTTTTTCTACTTCTCGTATATCTTTGGTTATGTATGCGGTCATTGATAAAAGATCTCCATAATCATGTGAAGGAAGCCGAAAATTACTATGAACTAGTCCACTGACCGTATGCATGTGAAAGCGTTTATTTCCATCCCTATCAAAACGCTTTGCAGCAAAATGGCCTCCGTTTTTTTGAGAAGGAAATAAATGGACCTTAGGCATATCAATTCCCGCATCTATTGCCATTAAAGCGTAAGCGTATTCGATTGTACCCGCATCTTTTCCGTCTGAAGAGTTTGCGAACTTCACGATCCAAGGCTCAAAATCATCGTTTAATAGATTTATACCATGCACTATGTTTTTTCTTTCGCTGTCCACTCCAATTAATGCCTTTGGTCTTGCACCAGCAGAAGAACCATTCAAAGCTAGTAGTTCCTCAATGACTTCGTCGGAATCCCCTTGCAAAACATCTGCAGATTGACTAGCTAACAGGTCTAAGTTAATAGAATCCGTACCGCTTTCTAGGCTTTGATCAGGCTCGTAAACTAATGCGCCCATAGCGTTCAGCCCTACGTGTGCCAAGCGGTCTAGTGGTGAAATATCAGAAGGAGAAATTCCCTCCATACGAAGCATTCGATCGAAGAGTAACCTTCCCCAGCCATCAGGCAAGCTATCATTAAAAACACCAGCTAAACCTTCAAAAGGATTTCTTGGAAGTTCGCTTACACCGGACTGTAAAGGTAGTTTTATTGGAGATATTTCCAGGTTTCGTTTAAGGAATTCTTCATCATACTCAAAATAGAGGACGCTATTATCATTGGCCAAACGTCCAACGGACCAAATTTCAGAACTGAAATTAAGTCCCACTTTTATTTCTTTGATGCCTGTTTTCATGTTCTTGTACCTCGTTTTTTCACTGACTTTTGTGCTGATTTTAATACATCATCAATAGATTTAAAATTTTGTGGCTTTGGTTTCAAAGCATCTACCATTTCTTCTAATCCACCCACAACGGAAAGTAATTTTAGAAATGACTCCAAAGAGATTAAGCCGGTTTGCTCAAATTTTCTTAATGTAGATAGCGGAACACCTGATCTTTCGGCCAAACCTTGCTGTGTAAGATCCATTTGCAAACGCCTTGCACGGACATTATCAGTTATTTTTTTTTGGATTCTTGAAAGAGGTAGAAATATCATTATAATGTTACTTGTGGTAGTTTAATCGCTTTAATTACTATTATAGTATTACAAATATACGAAATTTGTCATTAGTATTGGCGTATGATTCAAGCTAATTTTGATACTAGCTCATTTGTTTTGTTTATCTTAGGTTTGAGAAAGATATGCATCTTAACTGAATGCGAAAGCATATCGAGTGACGGACGATGCTCAGAAAAACGCAGTAAGACGACCAACAGCGTCATCTTATTGCCTTGTGCTTCTTTACCCTAAAAAATTCTATCGTGTGCGAAGGTTAAAATCAAATTGTTAATACAAGCCAAGACCCGGAGGTTTTCAGTGGTTTGTAAGAAGATGAGACGATATTGTCCTAATACATGAAACCAAAAAGCCAAACCGGAATAATTGTATCAAATCCGATTTCAATTCCGTCTTTCGCTACATAAGCATTTTCGGTATTTGCGATTTGCTTTTTGGATTTATTTTTTCCGCCGATTTCAAAAGTATAAGTTTTGTCTATCTTAAAATCGGCAATTTCTGAGCGGCTTATTTCGTGTAAATGTTTAAATTGATTTAAGAAAAATGTTTCACGAACGTTCCCTATATTCGTTTTTTCCTTTGCCAACGCATACATTAAGTTACTGTTGTTCAGATATAGTTTTTCAGGCTTGGTCAATACACCAATGCCGGAGGCATCTTGGTATAGTTCACTGACCAACCCGGCACGTTCCAAAATTTTAAGGCTTTGCACTAGTGTATTTCGAGAAATGCCTACTTTTTCGCTCAATTTCGTAATATTGGGTGTGAATGGCGCGCTTGAAGCAACCGTAATAAGTAATTTTTTCAGTTTTACCAGAGTGTCATATTGTAAATTTTCGGTCGCATTGATGTCTATTTCTATAATGAGGTTAATCGTATTTTGCAATTTCTGTATATAAAGAACTTCATTCTCTTTGTAGTACGGAAACACCCCTACCTTTAGATATTTTTCAAACAAAGGCAAAGGTTTTATTTCACGTATGAGTTCAGTCGCAATGGTGTTGTGGTGTTTCAAAATTTCTGTAAACGAATAGACAGGAAGTATTTTTTTAGTTTCAAACATGATAAATTCTCTAAAAGATAATTCTTTAAGATAATATGCGACTGCTCTTCGGCTTAAATCGGATTCAGATTTATATATTTCGAGTGCCGAAGAGGATGTAAAGATTACATGGAGTTCAGGGAAGTTGTCGTAAATCAGTTTTATTTCTCTTGACCAATTGGGATATTTGTGAACTTCATCAAGCAATAGGTATGTTCCACCGAATTGAACAAATTGTTTCGCTAATTCATACAGCTTGCGATCAAAGAAAAAAATATGGTCTAAACTTACATACAACGTGGATTGCAAAGGAAGATGCAACTTTGCAATTTGTAAAAGGAGTGTAGTTTTACCTGCACCTCTTGCCCCTTTTACCGCAATCAAACGGTTGTTCAAATCTATTTGATAAACAAGATATCGCTGTATATCTAGTGATATACGTGATAATTTTGATTGAAATTCTAATAATAAATCTTCCATAATTGCTCTTCATAAAAAGCAAATATAGTTATTTTTGTTAAATGAAATAAGCAAATTATAAGTTATTTTGCTTTTAGTAGAAAGCATTATTCCGAAGTAGGATGCGAGATCTACTGCTGTTAACCGCTTATGATAGGTTACGTGAAATTTTCACGCGCTAGTTTAACAATACATAAAAAGCTATCGATTGTAGTGGTAGATTTAGATTATCAGTTGACAGAGATGGTCGATGGATTGAGCGCAGAATTTTATATAAAAATCCAAATCCTACATGTGATCAGCAGAGGTAAAAAATTGTGAATTTGTTCAATCTTGAGGTAATCCAATATTCAAGAGCTCTTTTTATATGTTAAAAACGTTTAAACTTTCACGCTCGACTTGTCTTTAGAGAGATATAGCCGTAGTTTTGCCCTCATGACTTACAAAACGGTGATTTCAAATTATCCGAATAAGCCTTTACTAGCGCTTTTCGCAGTACTGCTTCTGCTATTTTCCCCTTGCCCGATGAAAGCAAGCGTGAAAATGTGGACAGGAGAAACACCGCCTGTACAGTCTACTTTTTCTAAAAATCCATCAGCAACTCCGTACTCTAATTTCCAAGCGTGCAACCAAAGTACGCAATTAAGTGTTGAGAATAGCTCTAAAGTAAGCCTTGAACAAGTAAAGATTATACCTGTCACAGGTTCCACCTTCTGTGGAAATCCTGCATTTTCATTTTTGAAAGATGGGTCTGTACAGACCAAATACCGAAGTACAAATGGGTTTAATGACCAAGTTCCGTTATTTCTTAAGTACCAAAAGCTGCTGTTAGCCTTTGGTTAAGAGGACATTTCTAGGGAGTATAGGTAGCGCTATTTCACTGCGGATCGACTCTGTGCTCTGTCCCTCTTTTCACACTAACTTTTCAAAATATTCACCCTATGTT
>JAEWIE010000058.1 GCA_023387375.1 Bacteroidota bacterium
GGCTTGTAAAAATGCCTAGGAAATACTTTTCTTGGGTCCTGTTTTAGTACGTTTAATCGGAACCACGATTCTAGAAAGCCCCAACCGTAAGAGAACATCTGAATATAAGTCGCAATCACAGCTAGCCCCGCAATGCTTATGTTTTTGGTTTTAATTAAGGCATCGAAAAACACCAGGAACGTATAGAATCCGTACAGTAGCAAAAGAAGGGGATTAGCGAAACCATAATAAGCCACCACACCTAGAACATACCCAATTAAAAAGAGGGAAGGAAAGGCAAATGTGGCTTTCACAAACTTGGGATGTCTTTGGTTAAGAATAGGCCTAGCCACGCCAAATTGATTCACTTGCTTGGAGAACCTGCCAAAGTCTGTTCTTCTTTTGTGGTAGACCGCAATATTGTCAAAAAAGGCCGTTGTGTATCCGTTTTCCCATAGAGTCATGGAGAGGTCGGGATCCTCACCTACACGTAGATCTGAAAACCCGCCTACCTCTTTAAATGCCTCTCTACGAACGCCCATATTAAAGCTTCGAGGTTGAAATTTACCCACTCCTCTTTTGTTTCCCCGAATTCCTCCGGTGGTAAAAAGAGAAGTCATCGCATAAGAAATGGCTTTTTGCATTAAATTAAACCCTCGATGCGCTTTGTCTGCGCCTCCAAAAGCATCGCAAGGGATCTCCAGAATGCTCTTTTTGACGTTCTCTATATAGTCCTTTTCCACAATGACGTCACTGTCTAAGAAAATTAGATAGTCTCCTTTGGCTCGTGCCGCTCCATAGTTCCGACTTAGGCCGGGTCCCGTGTTTTCTTTTCGGTAGAATTCGATCGGAAATTGATCCTGAAATAGCTCGATGGTAGGAAGAAGAGCGATTTGGGATCCGTCGTCCACAACAATCACTTCGAAATCTTTGTCCGACTGAAACCCAAGGGAATTCAGGAGCTCAAAAAGTTCGTCTTTTCGATTGTAAATGGCGATAATAAGGCTAAGGGTAGGAGTCAAGTTGATTTAATTTTCTAAAGGTTTGGATATTAATTTTTTTCTTTGTTTTGTCCTGCTCTTTTCTTTGTGCCCTCGTACATCTCGTATTGCAAAAAGCGAGTTTCTAATTTGCCGTTAAAGAGTTTGATTTTGCGCGAAGGGCGAAGACCAATCTTTTTGACCGCTTCTAAATCTGAAGATATTAGCCACGCGAGGGTGTTGGGATAAGCGGTTTTAAAGGTGTCTCCAATCTTTTTGTAAAAGTCAGGATCTTTGATTTCAATCCTCTCATCATAAGGAGGATTAAACACAATAAGAAGAGGGAATAATTCTTTTTTGCTTTCAAAGAAATCTTGGTTTCGAACCTCAATTACGTCTTCAAGTTCGGCAGCCTCCAAATTTCGTTTGGCGGCCTGAAGCATTCTGGGATCTATATCAAATCCTAGAATTTTTCCATCGAGGGGAGTCATTCGATTTAAGCGGTGCTCTTTAATGGAATTAAATAGCGGCTCATCGTAATTGGGCCAGTTTTGAAAGGCAAAATTCTTTCGGTAAAGCTGCGCTGGCATGTTCATGCCCATCATCGCCGCTTCAATTAATAGAGTTCCCGATCCACACATAGGGTCCAGGAAATTTCCTTTTCCGTCCCATCCCGCAATTTGAAGCATTCCTGCGGCAAGGACCTCGTTTATGGGAGCCTCTCCGCCGTCTTGTCGGTATCCTCTTTTGAAAAGCGGCTCTCCTGAAGAATCTAAGGAGACGGTAACAAATTCGCGGTCAATATGTAGATTGAATTTGATATCGGGATTTCTAGTTTCCACGCTAGGACGCGTCTGAAAGTTATCTCGGAAGTAATCCACGATAGCATCTTTCATTTTCAGGGTCATAAACTGCGAGTGTGAGAAAGTCTCCGAGTGAACCGTAGAATCAATGGCAAAGGTTTGATCTGGCTTAAGGTATTTGTCCCACGGCATGCGATAAAGCTTGTCGTAGAATTTTTGTTCGTTGTAGGCCTTAAATTCAAATAGGGGTACAATGATTTTAAGGGCGGTTCTTAAGGAGTAGTTAATCTTGTACAAGAAACCAAGATCTCCTTCACAGTTTACGGCGCGGGTTTTAATTTGTACATTTCGGCCTCCTAGTTTTTTCACTTCTTCGGCAAGAAGCTCTTCGAGTCCAAAAAAGGTTTTGATTTGTATCTGTAAATCGTCTGAAGTCATAAAGTCGTATTATCGTAAGAAAAGGATTTACTAGGGACTAGCTGATATTTCCCATGGGAATAAATCCGTCTTAATTTGGCAAATTTAGCTATTTTTGCACAATGGAGTGGTTTAAAACATGGTTCAATTCGCCATACTATCATATACTATACAAAAATAGAGATTATAAGGAGGCGGAGGCCTTTCTAACCCTACTTTTAGAGGAGCTTCAATTGCCCTCTGAGGCTCATATTATAGATCTTGCTTGTGGAAAAGGACGCCATAGTGTTTTTTTAAGCAGGTTAGGCTTTAAAGTACTTGGACTTGATTTATCGAAAGAGAGCATCCTCGCAGATAAAGCCTATGAGCACCAAGATTTGCATTTCAAGGTGCACGACATGAGAGATCCCATTGAGTCTGAACCCGTCGATGCGGTTTTCAATCTCTTTACGAGTTTTGGTTACTTTAATGATCCTCAGGACGACAAGAAAGTATTTGAGTCCGTCTCTAAGGTGCTTAAACCCGGAGGTTATTTTGTGCTTGACTTTTTAAACAAAGAGCAGGTGATTCATTCGCTTACTTCCAAAAGTGAAGAAAAAAGAGACGATCTTGTATTTCAGATTGAAAAGCGCATCGAAGAGGGAGCTGTGGTTAAAGAGATTCGTTTTGAAGATAAGGGAAAACCCTACTTTTTCTTTGAGAGGGTAACACTGCATTCTTTAGACTATATAGAGTCTCTCGCAAATGAGTATGGACTCGTTAGAGAAAAAATATACGGAGATTATAATTTAAATCCCTACGATGAAATGAAATCTCCTCGCTGCATAAGCGTATTTAGAAAATCCACTTTATGATTATACTCCTTTTAATTTTAAGCGTTGTCGTAGGCGTCCTTCTAGGAAAGTACCTAGGAAAAAAACAAAAAGTAGCCAAGAGTCTCTTGGTGTTATCCGCAGGTTTTTTAATTACGATTTGCTTAAATGAAGTCTTTCCGATTGTCTATGAAAAGATCGATCATCATATTGGCCTGTGGGTCATTGCGGGGGTTCTTCTTCAAATGTTCTTAGAGAATCTAACCAAAGGCTTTGAGCACGGGCATATGCACCACCACACAGAAGATGCAATATTGCCTTCGGCTCTTATTGTAGGGCTTTTCGTCCATGCGTTTATTGAAGGCATTCCCCTCGCAAATCAAACGGATTGGAACACCCCTTACTTGCAAGGAATTTTAATTCATAACCTTCCCATTTCCTTTATTTTAGGTGCCTTTTTATTTAAGCATCAGAAGTTTTCTGCGTCTTCATGGTTTATTATTGCACTCTTTGCGATTGCCTCTCCTTTAGGCATGCTACTAGGAAAGTATTTTGATCCCAATTTAGAACCTTATTTCCTTGCAATCGTAGGGGGTATCTTTCTTCATATCTCTTCGGTTATTATCTTTGAGAGTAACAAGAACCACAATGTGGATTGGACGAAAATTGTTTTGGTCGTTCTTGGGATTGCGCTAGCCTTATTAGGGCATCAATTTCATCATCATTAATAGAAGCAAAAGAGCATCATTCTAGAAATAAAAAGGATTCGCAAACTATGCGAATCCTTTTTTATCTTAATAAATGCTTCTTATTTAAAACTTCCAACCTAGAGTAATCGTGACAAGTGATCTTTTCGAATCGACGTTGCTTACTAAAGCGTAATCGTTTGCGAAATAAGCACTAGGCGAATAGTACTGCGACTGCGCAGCATCGGAACCTCTTAAGAAAGGCATGTTGTATTCGGAGCTTATATGGTTGTACGCCGCATCTACATAGAAAGATTTGAAGTCGTAACCAATCCCTGCTGCAAGCGTTTGTTTTGCGCCTACATATAGATCCTTGTACGAAGCATCTTCACTTGCTCCCTGTGAATTCAAAATTCCAAGAGTCATGTTGTCTATAGGACTAGAAGCGTAACCATAACCGGCTCTTAGGCGGAGTCCTTCGTAGCGATATTCTCCCCCAATTTTAACTTCAGAGCTGTTTTTGTAATTGTCTGAGTAAAACGCATCCATTTCACTTTGCGCTGATGCGCCCATTTTTCCAAAGCTAGGTTTGGATAGTCCCAAACTATAATCTACGTTTAAAGCAAAGTTTTTACTTGGAACATACGCGGCACTTATAGTCGCTTTTGCAGGACTTGAAATACTGCGAGATTCTCCGTATTCTCCATCCTCGCTACTGTCTAGACCGTAGTAATTATAGGTACGCTCCATGCTCCACCATGTGGGCGTTTCAATGGCTGCCCCTAGACGGAATTCTGGGCTTACTTTTCCAATCACACCAATCGAAGCAGAAAATCCATTCGCGTCTTCAAAATAAGGCGTGTATTGTTTTGCAAACACTTCGGTTTCTCCGTCACTTCTATACTTCATTGCCGCTGTATCCCACTGGGATAAAGAAGCGCTGTGTAAGTTAATTGCACCCCCGACATAAATTCTATTGTCGTAGTTTCCTCCGACCGCGATAGACATTTTACTTTTGTCTCCAAGGCGGTTGAAGGCATGAGCGCTGTACGAGAGTTGGTCTCCGTCCGCAAGATCGAAAGTTACATTGCTGTTTCCAGGAGACTCCGAATAGTCTTCGATTGATTCTCTTGAAAAGCTAACCCCTAGGTTTACAAACTTCCAAGCGGAAGTCATTCCTGTAGGGAAAGCAACCACAGCTCCCACGTGGCCTAAATCTGTATTGTTTAGTTTGTAGTCTAAGCTACTACCGTGTAGAGAAGTTGTGTTTTTCGTTTTATCAATACTTAAGCTAGCAGAAAGATCACTTGCAATCGCAACCCCAATCCCCGCAGGGTTCGTGGAAATTACAGAGGCTTCTCCTCCTAAGGCTCCCATGGACCCTGCCATGGCATTGTATTTAGAAGAACCTAGAGTGCTAGGACTACTATAAATATCGATTGAATTTCGAAGAACGGACGTGTCCTGCGCTTGCAAATAGAAAGCTGCAGAAATCGTAAGAAGTGTGAATGACTTTTTAAACATTTATATTTTTACTTGTTATTTTTGACTAACAGAGCCGTTGTATCCAGAGTTACGATTAGACTGGATTACCGCCTTTGGAAGTAATTTTCCATCCTCATTGTAAGTTCGACCCCCGATTTCTTTAAATGCGGTTGATGAACTTAAATTTTGTTGAGAACGAGCTTCTTTGCTTTTTAATCCACCTCTGTTTCTTAAACTAGCAAAGTTTTTCTTATTAGACTCCATCGCGTTTGTATGGTACTTGGGCCCTTTCTTTGTATTTGTTTTTAGACTAAGCGAAGCCTCTGCTACCTGTGAATTTGAATTCTTCTGAACGGCGTTTTCTTTGTCAGATTTAACCGTTTTTTCTGTTGTGCTTTGGGCTTGAAGCGTAACGCCTCCTGCAAAAAGACTGACCATGAAGAGGGTTTGAAGTCTCATAATATTTTGGATTTAAGGTTTGACTTATTAAAAGTACGAAATTTATTTTTTACCTAAATCCTCCGCGCATTCCTGAACTACGGTTTCCTCCTGAGGAGCTTGACGATCCCGAAGAACGGAAACCTCCGTCGTTTCTAAATCCACCTGAGTTCGAATTTCTAAACCCACTGTCTGGTGTACGATAAGGAGTTCGGTTCTCCACTCTCGGCTCCACTCTTTGCG
>JAEWIE010000024.1 GCA_023387375.1 Bacteroidota bacterium
AATGCGGAAGTTTATAATGGAACGAAGCGTTATGACGATGTCATCACTTACACCGAAAAAATTATTAATGCAGGATATTCATTAAAGAAAGACCTTTTAGGAGGTGTGGATTATGGATACCAAAATCTCTTTATGGCGGATAACCATCTAAACAACCCAGAAGTGATTTTTGCCATTAATTACGATGGAAACAAAACCAGAACTTTTGGTGGAACTACTTTCTTAGTGCACGCGGCGATTGGAGGATCAATGCCTGCTTCTGACTTCGGTGTGAACGGAGGTTGGGGAGGACTTCGTGTCACGAAGCAATTTGTAGGATTATTCCCAGAGGATGGATCTGACAAAAGAGGTCGTTTCTATACAGATGGACAATCTCTTGACATCTCTGAGATTAGTGACTTTAAACAAGGTTACGCCTTTATCAAATACAAAAACATCAATTTCTCTGATGGATCTGCAGGGTCCGATACGGGAGGTGATTTTGTGGATGCAGACCTACCTCTTTACCGTCTTGGAGATGTGTACTTAATGTACGCAGAAGCCACTGTAAGAGGAGGAAATGGAAACATGGCGACTGCCTTAGGATATGTAAACCAGCTTCGTAAAAGAGCAGGAGCTACCCCTGCGGTAAGTCTTAGCTTAGATTTTTTACTAGCGGAACGTGCACGTGAACTTTCTTGGGAAATGACGCGTAGAACAGACCTTATCCGTTTTGGTAAATTCACGGGATCTAGTATGCTTTGGCAATGGAAAGGAGGTTCAAAAGAAGGAGCTTCCGTTGCGGAATATAGAAATCTGTATCCGATTCCAACCAATGATGTGATTGCTAACTCAAACCTTATACAAAATCCAGGTTATTAATTCCAGCCCAAAGATAATTACAATGAAAAAACAATCGATTATACAAAAAGGGTTACTCGCATTAGTGATGCTGTTAGGCCTAATGGCTTGCCAGGATAGAGAGGAACTCATAATTAGCAACGAAACGCCCGCCATTATTATGGACCTTAGTTCTGAATCTCTCTTTTTAGACCAGAACTTTCCAGACAACCCGGCGCTAAACGTTTCTTGGCAACAAGCGAAGTATACGCAGCCGACAGAAGTAAAATACAAAATTGAAGCTTCCAGCACGGAAGGTTTTGAAGAGCCTTATACACTTGGAACAGTGAGCGGTTCGGTTAGAACTGTTACTTATACAGTGGCCGAGATGAACAAAGCGGCGCAAACCCTTGGGATTGCCGCAGGAGAAGAAGCTCCTCTTTACTTAAGAGTGTCTTCTTACATTGGAGATGAAGGGGAATATCTTTCCGTACTTTCTAATGTGACGCATTTAAACATTACACCGTATAGTTTAGTGTATCCAACCTTCTTCTTGGTAGGGGATGCTTCTTACGTGGGATGGAATGCAGGCGATGCGCAGGAACTTTACAAATCAGAAAGTAAGTCCGTAATCTATATGTATATGGAAAATGGGAAGTCCTTCCGATTCTTAGGACAGAAAGATTGGAATCCTACCAACTACAGTATTGATTTAGCAGGTACGAAAGACGGATATCGTTATTTCAAACAAGTATCTGGTAATATTGCTCAAGACGGAGAAGAAAACATGAAATTTTCAGATGAAACGGGGATTTACAAAGTAGAAATCGATGCGGCCTCTGGGGTTCAGTCTCTAACGGTTGAAGCTTCTGCAGTGAAAGGATTCGATTTCCCAGAAATTTACGTAGTGGGTAGCTTAAATGGATGGACTGCAGAAACAGCTCTTCCTATGGCGAAAGTGTCTGAGGGCGTTTACTCGATCGACGTGACGCTTGCAGACAATGAAGAGTTTAAATTCATCGGACAGCAATCTTGGGGAGATCTCGAGTGGGCAAACATCCTTAAGGACAATGCAGGAAACTCAGGATTCCTAGGACCCAAAGGAGATAACGGAAATATCCAATTCTCTGGAGGTGGAGCAGAATACACAATCACTGTGAACCTAAAAGCAGGTACCTATAAAATTGTTGCTAAATAATAAATAGAGAAGAACAATATGAAAACGATATTTAAATTTTTAGTTCTCGCTTTGGTATTTCCAATCGTCTTTCAGGCGTGTCGGGATGATGAATTCACCATGGGTGAAAAAGAACCTAGCTTTGAGCTTTACAATACAACTCTAGCGAGCAGTGTTTTGTATCCAACCATGGAAAACAATGCTTTCCGTTTGGTTTGGGACAACAGTTTAGGCGGTGGAAATAACTACGTAGTAGAGGTTTCTAGTCTAGAGGATTTTTCTACAAAAGTAGAATTAGGAAGTTCTGATACAACGAGTTTAACGACCACAATTGGAGCCTTAAACGAAGCTGCGATTGCAGCGGGTTTACATCCTTACCAAAGTCAGAAACTTTACTTTAGGGTGGTTTCTGGATCGAATGTATCCAATGTGATTTCTACCGATTTAACGACGTATCCTTCGGCAAAACCGATAATTACAAGTCCAAGTGCAGGCGCTGAATTTGTACTCAATATGAGTGCTCCAAACGAAGCAGCCACAACGGTGACTTGGAGTGATTATACCTACGGTACTCAAGTGGATTACCTAGTAGAAGTGGCAGTTGCTGGTTCTACGGACTATGTAGCGGCTGGAACTGTATCGGATGCCACTAGCTTAGAGCTTACCAACAAGAGCTTCAATGATGCAGTAATGAAGTTAGGACTTGCTCCCGATGTAGCCGCCAAAGTAGATCTTCGTGTATCTGCAAGCACAAGCTCTGTTGGGGGAACATTACTTGCAATCTCGACTCCAATTGAGATTAGCGTGACGCCATACGTAGCTTACAAAGATTTATTCTTCGTGGGAGAAGCCGTAGAAGCAGGATGGAGCTCAAACAATAACAACCATCCACTTTACCGCGATGCTGAGAATACGAATAAATTCTATTACACGGGGTATTTTAATGCTGGAGGGTTTAAAGTTCTCGAGCAGTTAGGAGACAACACTTGGCATCCTCAGTGGGGAGTGACTAATGGAGTCGTTCATGCGAGCAATCCAGATTCTAGCAATGAGCCAGGAACCTTTGTAATTCCAGCCGCTGGATTCTATACCTTTGAGCTTGATATTCTTGCCAAAACGTATAGCATTACAGCCTACACCGGAGCGCAGAAAACGTATCCAGTAATGGGAATCATTGGAAACAGTACTGCTGGAGGTTGGGATGCTCAAACCGCTTTGGTCCATTCTAGCTTTGATGTTCACCAGTGGAGCCTTAAAGATGTAACTCTAACCGTGGGCGAATTGAAATTTAGAGCGAATGACGCTTGGGATGATAGTTGGGGGAATTCAACCCCAATATCAGGAGTGGGACTTTACGGAGGACCTAATATCCCTGTCACAGAAGCCGGAGTCTATGATATCTTCTTCAATGACTTAGACGGTAGATACATCCTTATCAAAAAATAAGAAAGAGATCTTTCTGTAAAAAAAAGAAAAACTGTTGCTTTTAGTAGCAGTTTTTTTTATCTTTCAAACTTATTAAAAAATCTAGAATGCATAAATTAAATCTGAGCATCGTGGCTTTGCTTCTTGGAGGTATATCTCTTCATGCTCAAACACTTAAATCACCCAATGGCGAGTTTGAAATGAATTTCAAGCTGAAAGAAGGCGTACCTTATTATCATTTAAAATACAAAGGAGAAACGGTCGTTGAAGATTCAAAATTAGGACTTAGACTTTTCGATGACAAAGGAATTGAATTTGCAAGTGCAATCGATAAGAATTCTTCACGTCCTACAGACCTTCTAAGTGGATTTGAAAAAGTAGCAGAAAAAACAGATTCAAAAAACGAAGTTTGGCAGCCTATTCTGGGAGAGAAGAAAGAGTACGTAAACCACTACAATGAACTTGCAGTAACTCTGGATCAACCCGCAAACAAACGTCATATCGTACTAAAATTTAGACTCTTTAACGACGGTTTAGGGTTCCGCTATGAGTTCCCAGAACAGGAAAATCTAAATTATTTCAGACTAAGAGAAGAAGACAGTGAGTTTGATCTACCATGGGATACTAAAACTTGGTGGATCACTGGAGATTATGATTCTCAGGAGTATAAGTACATGACTACAAAACTCTCCGAGATTCCAGCGCGCTGGGCAAATTCGTTTGATAGCAACGCCTCACAAACACCCGTGAAAAACTCTGTGCAGTCTCCGGTTATGCTTAAAAAAGAAGGAAAAAATCCTCTTTATTTAAACATTGCAGAAGCAGCCGTGATCAACTACGCGGCTTCTCATCTAGAAGTCGATGCAAATGAGTTTAAATTCAAAACGCATTTGACTCCTGATGCACAGGGCGTAAAAGGATATATTCAGACTCCGGCGGTTTCTCCTTGGCGTACGGTTATTGTATCGGACAAAGCAGAAGAGGTTTTAGCCTCTAAGATGCTTTTCAATTTGAATGAACCTACTTCTTATACCGATACTTCTTATATCAAACCTACAAAGTATATGGGCGTTTGGTGGGAGATGATTATTGGAAAGTCTAACTGGGCCTATTCTACTTCCAAGAATGTGCATTTAGGAAAAACGGATTTCACTAAACTCACTCCGAATGGAAACCATGCGGCGAACACCACAAAAGTGAAAGAGTATATTGATTTCGCATCCAAACATGGGTTTGATGCTCTTTTAATTGAAGGTTGGAACGAAGGATGGGAAGATTGGTTTGGAAACTCGAAAGAATATGTGTTTGATTTCATTTCTCCTTATCCTGATTTTGATATTGAGGAGCTTAATTCCTATGCGCATTCCAAAGGTCTAAAACTAATGATGCACCATGAGACTTCAGGTTCTGCAACGAACTATGAGCGCTGGGCTGACAAGGCTTTTGCCCTTATGAACAAATACGATTATCCTTCCGTCAAAACAGGCTATGTAGGGGATATTATTCCTCGTGGGGAGCATCATTATTCGCAGTGGACCAACAACCATTACATTCGCATTGCAGAGAAAGCAAACGAGTATAAAATCATGGTGAACTCTCACGAAAGTGTAAGGCCTTCAGGACAGAGCCGTACGTATCCAAACTGGATCGCGGCAGAGGCTGCGAGAGGAACCGAGTATGAAGCTTTTGGTGGAAACGATCCCGAGCACCAAACCATTTTGCCATTTACGCGCTTTATGGGAGGTCCCATGGATTATACCCCTGGAATCTTCCAAACCCAGCTGAATTATTATTTTCCAAACGATACCCGCTTTGTAAAAACCACACTTGCTAAACAATTAGCGCTTTATGTGGTTATGTATTCCCCGCTTCAAATGGCAGCGGATCTACCTGAAAACTACGAAAGACACCTCGATGCCTTCCAATTTATTAAGGATGTGGCTGCCGATTGGGACGATACGAAAATTCTAGCGGCGGAACCAGGAGACTATATCCATACCGCAAGAAAAACCAAAGGAAAAGACCAGTGGTTTGTGGGAGGGGTAACGGATGAAAATGCAAGAACCTTCACAGTGGATTTCTCATTCCTTCCCAAGAATAAGAAATACGAGGCCATTATATACAAGGATGGAAAAGACGCGGATTATATTAAGAATCCTCAAAGCTACGAGATTGAGAAAAAAACAGTTACTAGCAAAACCAAACTTCCTATCCACCTAGTAAGAAGTGGAGGATATGCGATCTCAGTGAATCCAATTAACTAATTTACATTTTGTAAAGAAAGGCGCCCTTTTTGAGCGCCTCTTCTTTTTAACTTCAAATAAGATTATGAAAAAATTGCCCTTACTTCTTCTTTTGCTTTGCTTTAGTTTCACCTTTGCTCAACTTAAGAAAGTGGAGCCTGCTTTTTGGTGGAAAGGCATGGAAAACTCTGAGCTGCAAATTCTTCTTTATGGACCTTCCATTGCAAATCAAACCCTAGAGCTTTCTGGCGGTTTAAAACCTAAATCGGTAGATAAGGTCGAAAATCCAAACTATCTATTTGTGACCATTGATACAAAAGAAGTTTCTGGAGACGATTTTCAAATTAGCCTCAAAGAAAATGGAAAAGTAAAAAGTAAATACAAATACGAACTAAAGAAAAGAAAAGAAGGCTCCAAAATGCGTAGGTCGTATTCTTCGAAAGACGTAATGTATTTGATTATGCCGGATCGTTTCGCCAATGGAGATCCTTCCAACGATTCTCAAAAACAACTCCTTGAAAAAAGCAATCGAAATTCTCCTGGAGGACGTCACGGTGGGGATTTACGAGGTATTATCAACCACCTCGATTATTTACAAAACCTAGGCGTTACCGCTCTTTGGCTTACGCCTGTGAATGAGGACAATGAGAAAGGATATTCTTACCATGGATACGCTCAAACGGACCTTTACAAAATTGATGCTCGTTATGGAACCAATGATGAGTACAAAGAACTTTCTCAGGAACTGAATAAACGTGGAATGATGCTGATCCAAGATTACGTAACGAACCACTGGGGAATCTCTCATTGGATGATTCAGGACCTTCCCGAAGAAAGCTGGATTCATCAGTTTAAAGACGGAGAAGGCCGCTATGGATTTAAGCGTTCCAATTACCGAATTACCTCTCAAATGGATCACAACGCTTCCGAGATCGACCGAAACGAGGCTCTCAATGGGTGGTTTGATACGACGATGCCCGATTTAAATCAGGCCAATCCTCGACTCCTAACTTATTTGACGCAAAATGCCATTTGGTGGATTGAATACGCGGAGCTAGGAGGACTTCGAGTAGATACCTACCCGTACAACAACAAAGAAGCGATGGCCAAATGGGCCAAGGCGCTCACAACCGAATATCCCAACCTTAACATCGTAGGAGAAGCTTGGATGCAGTCGCCAGCGCACATTTCCTATTGGCAGAAAGATTCCAAAGTAGGAGAGATTGATAAGTACAATTCCTATCTACCTTCCGTGATGGACTTCTCTTTATACACAGAGCTTCCTTCTGCACTCAAAGGACCCGAGTCTTGGGATAAGGGAATGATTCAGATTTACAATTCTTTAAGCAATGACTTTCTTTACCCGAATGTAAATAACCTATTAGTCTTTTTCGAAAACCACGATACAGAAAGACTAAACGAAATGTTTAACGCAGATCCTGCTTACTATAAGCTTGCACTTAGTTTAATTTCAACGATTCGCGGAATTCCTCAAATCTACTACGGTTCTGAAATTGGAATGCGTGGAGAAAAGTCAAAAGGAGATGCGGACATTCGTCGTGATTTTCCAGGCGGATGGAAAGGCGATACGCAAAATGCATTTGTGGAATCTACGCAAACGCCAGAGCAAAAAGAATTCTACAACTTTACCAAAAAGCTTCTTAATTGGCGTAAATCTGCCGAGGTGATCCATTCTGGAAAAACGACGCATTACATGCCTCAAGATAAGGTATATGTGTATTTCCGATACAATGACCAAAAGAAAGTAATGGTGGTTCTTAATAATAATGAAAAGCCTGTGGACTTGTCTCTTGCTCGCTTCCAAGAAAGTCTTGAAGGGGTTTCTAGTGGAAAGGATGTAATTAGTGAAAAAACCTTCTCAATTTCTGCGGATAAGTCCCTCACTGCGCCTGCAAAAAATGCCTTAATATTAGAACTTAACTAAATCTTATGAAACCCTTTTCTACAATCCTTATCCTAGCGTTTAGTCTTTTCCTAAGCACTTCCCTTAGCGCGCAGTCCTCTCTATCCAAAAATGCCGAAACGCAAAAAGAAGTGGGAGCTATGATTGATCACTTTCATAAAATGGCGGCCGAGGCCAATTTTGAGGAGTATTTTAAACTTCTTACGGAGGACTCAGAGTTTATCGGAACAGATGCTCTCGAAATCTGGAACAAAGAGCAGTTTATGGCCTATACCAAGCCTTATTTTGAGAAAGGACAAGGATGGAGCTATACTCCCGTCACAAGAAATATTCACTTTAGTCAGGATTCGAAGATGGCTTGGTTTAGTGAGGTGCTGGATAGTGCATACGGTCTTTGCCGAGGTTCTGGTGTCTTAGAATTAAAAAATGGAGAGTGGAAACTTAAGCAGTACGTTCTTAGTTTAACCATTCCAAATTCGGTGGCAAGAAAAGTGGTGGAAATAAAATCTTCTGAGGAAGCGCTTCAAAAGGAAAAACTTAAGTAAATTTGAATTCCTTTGTTAATGAAAATAAGAAGTCTTTTATGTCTAGTTCTATAAAACCCAACTTGTCCCTCGCTCAGATTATTAATATAAGCATGGGATTCTTAGGAATTCAAATGGCCTTCGGGCTTCAAAATGGAAACGCCAGCCGTATCCTTCAAAGCTTTGGTGCGGATGTGCACCATTTGTCTTGGTTCTGGCTCGTAGCTCCCATTACGGGATTAATTGTTCAACCCATTATTGGACATATGGGAGACCATACCTGGAGTGAAAAGTGGGGAAGAAGAAAACCTTATTTTTTAATCGGGGCTATACTTACAGCCATCGGACTTGTCTTTTTGCCTAATTCGGCGTCTGTAGGAACGTTTTTAGCGGCTGGAGTACTGCTTTTCGCGGTTTTATTTCTCGCTCTAATGGACGCGTCCATTAACGTAGCCATGGAGCCATTTAGAGCTTTGGTGGGCGATATGCTGCCTAAGCATCAAGGGACCATTGGTTTTTCCGTGCAAACGATTTTGATTGGAATAGGAGCCGTTATTGGTTCCAACATGCCTCTATGGCTGACAAAACTTGGGGTTTCTAATGTGGCTGCGGAAGGATTTGTTCCGGATTCCGTGATTTATTCCTTTTACCTGGGAGCGGCAATCTTGATTCTGACCATACTCTATACCATTTTCACAACGAAAGAATACTCTCCAAAAGAGCTCGCTTCATTCTCGGAAGGAATTGAGGTTTCGGAGCAAAAGCCTAAGTTTTCTGATATCGCGAAGGATTTTTCGAAAATTCCTTCGCTCATGAGAAAACTGGGATGGGTTCAGTTCTTTTCCTGGTTTGCCCTCTTCACTATGTGGGTGTATACCACGAGCTCCATTGCAACGCATCATTACGGACTTTCCCCTTCGGACGCCTCTTCGGCAGAGTTTAACGAGGCCGGGAATTTGGTAGGAGTACTCTTTGGATACTACAACCTCTTTGCGATTGGATTTGCATTTCTTCTGACTCCACTTGCAAGGAAAATAGGAAAGAAACAAACCCATGCTCTTGCCCTGTTTTTTGGGGGACTAGGACTTATCTCTATGTATTTTATTACCGATCCAGGCTATCTATGGATTTCTATGGTTGGAGTAGGGTTTGCGTGGGCAAGTATCCTAGCCATGCCGTACTCTATGCTTATTCACGCCATTCCTCAGCATAAAATGGGCGTTTATATGGGAATCTTTAACTTTTTCATTGTGCTTCCTCAGATCGTGAACGGAATAATTGGAGGTCCGATTGTAAGCTCATTATTTGGAAACCATGCCATGGGCTATGTGATGGTGGGAGGAGTTGCCATGCTTGTTGCTGCTGCTTTTTCTTTAAGTTTGAAAGGAGTCGGAAAAGAAGGAGAAATCGAGAATCATATAGAAGTTTCCTAGCAAGAATATCTCCTTTTAGGGTTTTTGAAATTCCATAGAACTTGCCCCGAAGAAGCAGAATTCTATGTGGTGAGTAGCTTAAATACAGCTCTTAAAAATAAGCAAATCGCATTCTTTAAAAGGAATAAACCCCTTTTTGAAGAATGTGATTTTTAGTTGATATCTGCTTCTTTAAAAAAAGTTTACTTATACTTTTCAATAAAGGCCTTTAAGGTGGGAAGCTCACTGAGTTCAATGGGCTTTCTGGAAGTAAGTAACGTGACGGTATCATGCGTTTTTAGCCTGTCTATAAAGGGAAGAGACTCTAGATTTGCTTCCAATTCCTCGCGGTATAAAGAGCTAAACTCCTCGTAGGTAATTTCCTCCTTATGGTAGGACTGTCTTAAAGCTGTGGTAGGAGAAATTTCTTTGGCCCAATAATTGATTTGAGCGTCTGCTTTTTTGATGCCTCTGGGCCACAATCGATCGGCTAGTACCCGAAACTCATCTTCCTCTTCAATTTCGTCGTAGGTTCTTTTGGTTCTTATTTTCATTTTTTTTAATCGTTTGTTGTTATCTTTAGGAAAGTTACGATTTTGATTTTAAAAAAAAGAATCTCTTACGAGGTTTCTTATCGTAGGTCAATGCATCTAAGCCTTACATTGCTCATCTTTGCATGACCAAATTAACCAATAAACATACATTATGAAATCAACAATTTATAAAGCAGACTCGAGAGGATTGGCTGACCACGGATGGCTTAAAAGTTATCATACATTTAGCTTTGCCAATTACTACAATCCTGAAAGAATGAATTTTGGGGCCCTTCGAGTCCTTAATGACGATACCGTATCGCAAGGAATGGGTTTTGGAACTCACCCGCACAGAGATATGGAGATTATATCCATTCCTTTGGAAGGAGATCTTGAGCACAAAGACTCGATGGGAACCACTGCGGTGATTCGCAAAGGAGAAATCCAAGTGATGAGCGCTGGAACGGGCGTTATGCACAGCGAATACAATAAGAATGTAGATGAGCCAGTGAAATTCCTTCAGATTTGGGTGGTGCCTAATAAAATGGGCGTAAAGCCTCGATACGATCAGATTAATATTGAACAGAACGCCACTCCGAATGAATTTCAGCAAATTCTTTCTCCAAGTCCAGAGGATGAGGGCGTTTGGATTCACCAAGATGCGTGGTTCAATCTGGCCAAATTTTCAAAAGGAAATACAAGAAAGTACACCCTAAACAAAGAGGGAAACGGCGTTTTTGTCTTTGTGCTTAAGGGTAGTGTAAAAATTGGAGACATTGAACTATTCGAAAGAGATGCCGTAGGACTTGAATCCTTAAAAGATTTTGAGTTGGAAGCCCTTTCAGACTCTGAAATCCTTTTAATGGAAGTACCCATGCAGTTCTAATAGCACAAACTAGATATAAAAACAAGAAGGCCCTCGTGATCTTTGATCGCGATGGCCTTTTTTGTTTTATAATATGAAGGGTTTTCGTTTAGGCTTCTTTTTTAGGGAACAGCTTTTTGCCTATGCCTAAGATAAGGACCATTACTAGTCCAGCCACAACGCCTAACAACAATTGTTTGATTATCCCTGGTACTTCTGGGAAGCTACTGTGAATAAATTCTATATTGTGATCGAAGATTCCGCCCGAAACAAGAAGAAGGGCTAGGGTACCTATGATCCCAAGAGCTTTAATGACGATAGGGAGCGCTTTGACTAAAACTTCACCGACATATCGAAAGACTCCTTCGCCCTGAGATCTGTTGATAAGTTTATAGCCCGCATCGTCCATTCTTACAATCAGGGCAACCACCCCATAGACACCCACAGTCGCTAGGATGGCCACGATGGAGACGGTGAGGAGTTGAATCATAAAAGATTGGTGTAAAACAGTGCCCAGTGCGATGATGACGATTTCAATCGAGAGTATGAAATCCGTGGCTACTGCGGCTTTTATTTTGGCTTTTTCGTTTTCCGAGTCGTTCCCTAAATCGTTTTCGTTTTGCTCCTCGATGACCTCCTTCCCTTTTTTCGGCCGGTGAAAAAGGAATTCTACAATTTTTTCCATCCCTTCGTAGGAGAGATAGAGTCCTCCCAAAATAAGGATGACGGTAATGGCTGGCGGATAAAATGCTTGCAAAACAAAGGCAATGGGAACAATGATGAGTTTGTTTACAAAAGATCCCTTCATAATAGCAAGAAGGACGGGAACTTCTCTTGAGGAGAGGAATCCTGTTGCTTTTTCAGCGTTCACGGCGAGGTCATCGCCAAGGATTCCGGCCGTTTGTTTGGTAGCCACTTTGGAGGCGACGGCCACGTCGTCCATTAAGGCTGCGATATCGTCAAGTATTGCAAAAAATCCTGATGCCATAAAATTTGAGTATGTGCAAAAATAACTTTTTCTTCGGAAATGAATTTACAAAACCTCACAAAACAGTTCTAAAATCTCGGGTTCCAAATTGCATTTAGATTAATTGCCCTAATAATTTTTAAATCAGCCTAAAAACCCGTATTTTCGCAGAAGTAAAATTTAAGAGTTTTGAATCAGTATCCATGCTATTTTCAGTCGGTGAAATTCCATACGAATAAGTCATGCACATGTGCTGAGTAAATATCGACGCCGATGGTCTTAGGATGGTCGGCTTTTTTATTTAAGGTACCTGAGCAAAGGTGAAGGTTCAAAAATCCTGATTTTAGTTGAATTTAGTAACTTTAATGCGTCCTTTCGAAAATAAGCAAAGGCGAGAAAAATGAGCATTTAATATGAGTAGTACGTACAAATCCGCAGGAGTAGACAAAGAGGAAGGGTATAAAACAGTCGATAAGATTAAGTCTGCCGTCGCAAGTACCCACAATGCAAATGTCCTTAACAATTTAGGAAGTTTTGGAGCCTTTTATGAAATCGGAGGATATAAAAACCCAGTATTAGTTTCAGGTACTGATGGAGTCGGAACCAAACTAAAAGTGGCTTTAGACACCAAGCAGTATAGTTCCATCGGGATTGATTGTTTTGCGATGTGCGCAAATGATATTGTATGCCATGGCGCAAAACCTCTGTTTTTTCTAGATTACCTCGCTTGCGGAAAGCTTGACTCCGATGTGGCAGCAGAAATTGTAATGGGAATGGTAAGTGCTTGTAAAGACAATGAATGCTCACTTATTGGAGGAGAAACCGCCGAAATGCCGGGTATGTATCAAGTAGGAGATTACGACGTTGCGGGTTTCTGCGTAGGGATAGTCGAAAAAGACGAGATTATTGATGGCTCTAAAATTAAGCGTGGAGATAAAATTATTGCCTTACCAAGTTCAGGATTTCATAGCAACGGCTTTTCGCTCGTTCGAAAAGTGTTCCCTGATTTCCATGAGACTTTTGAAGGAAAACCACTTCATGAGACCCTTTTAGTGCCTACAAAACTTTATTATCAATCCATTAAAACCCTTCGCTCCGAGCTTACCTTAAACGGAATCGCTCACATTACGGGGGGGGGACTTATTGAAAACGTACCTCGCATCATTCCAGAAGGATTGTGCGCCCGTATTGAGGAAGATAAAATTGAGGTGCCAAGTATCATGTTAGAGTTAGAAAAACGAGGCGGAATTGAGCGTCTAGAAATGCACGGTACCTTTAATATGGGAGTCGGCATGGTGGTGGTTGTAGATCCAAGCTTCGAATCAAAAGTGCTTGAACTCCTTCCAGACACTTATACAATTGGAGAGATCACAGAAGGTGAAGAAAAAATGGAACTTGTTTTTGGAAACCCAAAAGCCTAATGAAAAATATAGTCGTTTTAGTCTCTGGAGGAGGAACCAATCTTGAGCAAATTCTTAACTCCATCGAAAAGAGGGAAATCTCTGATGCAAGAGTAAGTCGTGTGATTGCCGATCGGGACTGCTACGCCTTAAAAAGAGCAGAGAATTGGGGCATTGAAAGCTTTATTGTGCCGAGGGGAAAGGAGTTTAGTGAGAGACTAAAAGAGTTTATTCCACAAGAAACGGATCTTATTGTACTAGCGGGATTCCTTTCTATACTTAGTAAGGAGTTTTGCGAGCACTATGAAAAGAGAATCCTTAATCTTCATCCCTCTCTTTTGCCTAGGCATGGAGGCGTGGGGATGTACGGATCCAAAGTGCATCAGTCTGTTCTTGAGTCGGGTGACAAAGAAAGTGGCGCCTCTGTTCACTATGTGAGCTCCGAGGTCGATCTTGGAGAAGTGATTTTGCAAGAATCTTTTTTAATCGAAGAAGAAGACACGCTCGAATCTCTAGCTCAGAAAGTACATCAGGTCGAATACCGAATTTTTCCTTTGGCCATTGAGAAGGTTTTAAGCGGAAAGTAAAAGTGAAAAAGAAATAATCTAAGAAAAAGTAAATATTGAATCGAATGAAAAAACGCGCGTTATTAAGCGTCTCAGACAAGAGTGGACTTTTAGAGCTTGCTCAATTTCTAGAGGCGAAAGACTACGAACTTATTTCCACGGGAGGTACATTTAAATTTTTGAGTGAGGCAGGACTTCATCCGATTGGCATTGAAGAGGTGACGGGTTTTCCTGAAATGCTAGACGGAAGAGTAAAGACTCTGCATCCTAAGGTTCACGGTGGCCTTCTTGCGGTTCGCTCTAACCAAGAGCATATGCAAACTGTAAAAGACCATGAAATTGGGCTAATTGATCTTGTGGTTGTGAATTTGTATCCGTTTTTTCAAAATGCAAACAAAGACATTTCTCTGGCAGAGAAAGTCGAATTTATTGATATTGGAGGTCCTTCCATGCTTCGTTCCGCTGCAAAAAACTTTGACAGTGTAACGGTGCTTACCGATACCGAAGACTATGCAAGGGTAGTGGAGGAAATTGCCTCTACAGGAGACACCTCGCTAGAGACCCGAAAAGAACTTGCGGGAAAGGTATTTAATTTAACCTCTGCGTACGATGCAGCCATTGCAAGTATGTTACTAGAAGAGAAGTCTCCTGCTTATTTAAATGCTTCCTATCAAAAAGTGGCTGATCTTCGCTACGGTGAAAATCCTCACCAAGCAGCCGCTTATTACGTATCTACCTTTGAAAATGGAGCGATGAAAGACTTTAAGCAGTTAGGAGGAAAAGAACTTTCTTTCAACAATCTGCGCGATATGGACTTATGTTGGAAAGTAGTACAGGAATTTAAAGAACAGAAAGCTTGCTGTGCTGTGAAGCACTCCACGCCTTGTGGAGTAGCCATTGGAGATACCGCCGTAGACACCTACAAAAAGACCTTTGAATGCGATCCTGTTTCTATTTTCGGAGGAATTGTCGCTATGAATTACAAAGTGGACAAAGCCACCGCAGAGGAGCTGAATAAGACCTTTTTAGAAATCGTAATGGCTCCTGAATTTGATTCGGATGCCCTTGAGGTATTAAATCAAAAGAAAAACCTAAGAGTGATTCAAATCACCAATCCTCTTGTGGACAAAAAGACATGGGTGAAAATCGATGGAGGAATGCTTATTCAAGACACTGATTCAAGTTTCTCTAATGACCTTGAAGTAGTAACGGTATTTAAACCTTCTGAGGAGCAGAAAAAAGCACTCCTTTTTGCGCAAAGAGTCGTGAAGTACGTGAAATCCAACGCTATTGTGGTTTCCAACGGAACACAGGCCTTAGGCATTGGGGGAGGCCAGGTAAATCGAATCTGGGCTACCCAGCAGGCTATTTCTAGAGCCAAAGAAAAATTTGAGGGAGACCTCGTTTTAGCCTCAGACGCCTTCTTCCCTTTTAGAGATGTGGTAGACTACTGCGCGAAGATGGATATTAAGGCAATGATACAGCCAGGGGGAAGTGTAAGAGATGAAGAAAGCATCGAGGCTGCCAATGAACACAGCATTCCGATGGTCTTTACAAAAATGCGCCACTTTTTGCATTAAGCACTCGAGATAAAACAACAAAATCCGTAAGTTTGTCTTACGCAAAATGAATACAATAACACTATGAGAATACTAATAGTAGGTGAAGGCGGTAGAGAATCTGCCCTCGCAATGAAATTGAAAGCCGATCCAAGAGTCACCAAAATGTTTTTTGCGAAAGGCAATGCAACGACCGACGCACTTGGAAAAAATGTGCCTGAAACAAGCGTCGTTGAATTAAGAAACCTAGCCATTAAAGAACAAATTGATCTTACGATTGTAGGACCAGAGGCTCCTTTAGTGGATGGGATTGTAGATGAATTTAGAGCGCATAGCCTTCCCATTTTTGGAGCGAAGCAGCGCGCAGCCCATCTAGAAGGAAGCAAGGCTTTCTCTAAGAAATTCATGCAGACCTATGGAATTAAAACCGCTTCGGCTCAAATCGTGGATTCTTATGATGCGGCAAAAGCAGCCATTGCAAAGCACGAGTATCCCCTTGTGATCAAAGCCAGTGGGCTTGCAGGAGGAAAAGGAGTCGTAATTTGCGATACGCACGAAGAGGCAGAGGCCACGATACATGATTTTATGATCCGTAGAGTCTACGGAGATGCCGGAATTCAACTCGTGATTGAAGAATACTTAGAAGGCTTCGAAGCCTCTATTATTGGTTTTTCCAATGGAGATAAGATTTTCACTTGCATTCCTGTAAAAGACTATAAAAAAGTAGCCGAAATGGATCGCGGTGTGAATACCGGGGGAATGGGTAGTGTAGCGCCAAGCCCTCAATTTAAACCAGAGCATCAGAAAGACTTTGAAGAATCTATTTTAGCCCCTACCATCAAAGGACTAAAAGCAGAGCTTTTGGATTTTAAAGGATTTATCTTCTTTGGACTTATGATCACGAAGAAAGGATGTTATCTTCTTGAGTACAACATGCGTATGGGAGACCCGGAAACGCAGGTAATTTTGCCTCTGATGGAAAACAAACTACTTGATGTAATCCAGGACTGTCTTGCCGGAAAAGACGTGGAGCTTAAATTCTCTGATAAGAAAGCGGTATGCCTTGTTATGTGTTCAGGCGGGTATCCAAGAAATATAGAAACAGGCTTTGAAATTCATGGATTAGATCAAGTGAAAGAAAGCGAAGTTCTTTTTGCTGGAGCCGCTCGTCATGCAGATCGAATCGTGACCACTGGAGGAAGAGTTTTAAACCTTGTGGCCACTGCAGATTCTTACGAAGAAGCGAGAAAGAAAGTATACAAAGATGCCCTTCCCGTAAACTTCGATTACGGATTTTACCGTGAGGACATCGCTAAATTTTAATTTTTAGAATCCTTAAGAGTACAATTTTATAAACGCTTAAGGATTCTTCTTTATATATCATCAACTTTACCTATGAAAAATGGTATTCTTATTCTGGATTTTGGAAGCCAGTACAATCAGTTAATTGGACGTCGAATCCGGGAGATGGAAGTGTATTCCGAAATTATCCCTTACTATACACCCCTTGAAACGATTCTTGAGAAGAAGCCTGTGGGAATTATCCTATCAGGAGGCCCTAGTTCCGTAAACTCTCCTGAGGCGCATTTGATTGACAAAGCGCTTTTTGACGCGGGTATTCCAATTCTTGGAATTTGCTACGGTATGCAGCTTACCACGCATCTACTAGGAGGAAAAGTAAGCAAAGGAGAGAAAGCGGAATACGGCAAAAGCGAATTTGAAATCATTCGAAGCAGCCCCCTTTTCACAGGCATATCAAGACGATCCACCGTTTGGATGAGCCACTTCGATGAGGTCGAAGAGGTTCCTGAAGGATTTGAGATTTCAGGGCGTAGTGGAGTGATCGCTGCCATGGCAAACGAAAAGAAAAACATTTTTGCAATTCAATTCCATCCCGAAGTAACCCATACAGAGGAAGGAGCAAGAATGCTTGAGAACTTTGTATTTAATATCTGCAAAGCGAAACAAAATTGGAAACTTACAGGCTATATTGATCGTACCATTGAGGACATTAAGCAAAAAGTAGGAGATCAGAAAGTAATTTTAGGTCTTTCGGGAGGAGTAGACTCCTCTGTAGCCGCAGTCCTTATTCACAAGGCCATTGGAGATCAACTTCAATGTATTTTTGTGGATACGGGTCTATTAAGACTGGACGAAGGGAAAAAGGTTATGGAGAACTACGGATCTCATTTTCAAATGAAAATCGATATGGTAGATGCATCTGAGCGTTTTTTATCGAAGCTAGAAGGCATCTCGGATCCGGAAACCAAGAGAAAGATTATTGGAAATGAGTTTGTAGCAGTGTTTGATGAAGAGGCGAAAAAATTTGAAGGCGCGAGCTTCCTTGCGCAAGGAACCATTTATCCCGATGTAATCGAAAGTCAGTCTGTCAAAGGACCTTCTTCCGTCATCAAGTCTCACCATAATGTAGGAGGACTTCCTGAAGAAATGAATTTGCAGCTTTTAGAACCGCTTCGTGAGCTCTTTAAGGACGAGGTAAGAAAAGTAGGAGAGGAGCTTGGTATTCCGCATCATCTTGTGTATCGTCACCCGTTTCCAGGACCTGGTTTAGGAATTCGGATTTTAGGAGCTGTGGACAAAGAGAAGGTTTCGATCTTGCAAAAAGCAGACGATATCTTTATTGAAGAACTATACAAAGCAGATCTCTACGAGAAAGTATCCCAAGCCTTTGTCGTGCTTCTACCCGTGAAGTCTGTAGGTGTCATGGGAGACGAAAGAACTTATGAATATACGGCGGTGGTTCGTTCGGCAAATACGATTGATTTTATGACGGCTACCTTTAGTAAGCTCCCTTGGGACTTTTTAGAGAAGGTTTCCAACCGAATCATAAACGAAGTAAAAGGAATTAACCGCATTGCGTATGACATCTCAAGCAAACCGCCTGCAACCATTGAATGGGAGTAATTCTGAAACAATATTTTAAAATTAAATAAATCCTTTGAAAATTTTCAAAGGATTTGTTTTTTTGTCCTAATAAAGGTGTTTTAAGGCGGGTTTGGTATCAAAATTGAAACCTTGATTTGAAACGAAATAGATGAATCATAAGAAGAAACTTTTTGCATTGATGGCCCTTGTTTTTTCGCTAGGTGTCCTTATGATCGGTTGCAAAAAGAAGACGAAAGAACTACCCAAGACAGAGCCTAAGAAAGAGGTTACTTCCCCGAAGAAGAAGAAAGAAAAGGAATTAATGAGCTATACGAGTTTCATCTTTCCAAAATCGAAGCATTCTCGGGATTCTGCGATGGCCTTTTTCACCGACACCTATGATAAGTCTGAGCAGCATACTATCCTTGCCTTAAACCGACTCGATTTGAAAAACAAATGGAGAGCCGATTCGCTTATTATTCCTAAAAGTATAGAGACTGATTTTCTAAAGTATACACCCTTTCCTCTGGAAGTAGAACTTCTTCAAGATGTAGATAAAATTGCTCTGTTTTCTTATCCATTAATGGCCTACGCCCTATATGAACACGGCAAACTAGTGAAATGGGGCCCTTCGAGTATGGGAACCAAAAAGGCGCCCACCAAAAAAGGACTTATGTTTACCAACTGGAAGAAAGAAGTAGCCATAAGTACGGTGGATTCAAGCTGGAAGCTGCGTTGGAATTTCAATATCCACAATACCCTTGGAATTGGATGGCATCAGTACGACCTTCCAGGTTTCCATGCCTCACATTCATGCCTTCGTTTGTTAGAAGAAGATGCCAAATGGATGTACTCATGGGCCGATATGTGGGTGATTACCCCTGATGGATCAAAGGTTGTAGCAAACGGTACGCCTGTGATTGTGTATGGCGAGACAGATTACAAGACTAGACCTTGGCTAGAATTAGTTAAGGATCCCGCATCAAATGAAGTTTCTGAAAAAGAATTAGCCGATGAAATTTCTCCTTTTTTGGAGGATATTCTTTCCTCTCAAGAGAATCGACTCAAAGTAAGAGCCGAGAGAGAAGCCAGAAAAAAAGAGTCCTAGGCTTCTGTGCATTAGCCTTCTTATTCTTTATAAGGAATAGGGTCTTCCAAGTAGAAAAAGAAGCTATGGATTTGGCCCTTTCGCTCGATTTCAAAGGTGAGTTTTCGACCCGCTTGAGATTTTAAAACCTCAAGGATTTGGTTGAGAGTGTAAGTACTTGCTTTCCTTCCATTAATAGTACGAATTTTATCTCCTTTTCGAAGTCCTGCCATGTAGGCTGGAGAACCCGGGCGAGATCCTGCAATCGAATACTCAGGTAGTAAAACAAAGCGATACTGAAACGCTGTGGGCGCGGTATAAACCCTATCTCCCTCCGTAGTTGAGTATGACTTTTTTTGGCTTTCTACTTGAACTAGATCCTGTCCCCAAGACATACCATCATGCCTAATGTCAAGTCCACTCATGTTAAAATGGAAAGGATCGGAGAAGAATTTGTTTTTCTTGAGCGATAGCTTTTTCTCTGGGTAATTAAAGATGAGAGTAAAGCGACGAAGTGTTTCGTTTCCAATGGATCCTTTTCTGCCAGGAACCAAATTTAGGTGTTGTATGGAGAACTCATCGGGCATCGCAGTAAGAGGGTAAGGGAGTTCAAAACCTGCCAAAACTAAGCGGTGAATGCGACTTCGTTTTCCATAAATGTCTCCGCTAAATCCTCTACCTAAAAAATCATCGATGTTTGGGCGGTTGTATTCAAAGCCAGGGATGACACTTGGAAAAAGCCAGAGTGCATCACTGTTTCCTAAATCAATCAGCATTTTTGAATCCGTAAGCTTACGGATTTGTTCTATACCTGCCATCACATAAGGCTTGTTAAGCTCAAGACTTAAATCTAAGTGCGCGTATCTTCGACTCAGTTTTGGAGGATGGCTGGGATCGTAAAGCGTTATTTTTTTTCTTGTGTAATCGATTTTTACCACATGGTCTTTGAAGAATTGATAACCAATAATTCCATTGACAGGGATGCCTACATGAGACGAGAAATTGAAATCTTCGTTTAGAATTAAGTACAGCATATGCCCCCGGTCCACTAGGTTTTCTCCGATTTCTAATCTGTTGTTTACTGCGAGTAGACCTTCGATTTGGACTTTGTCTCCAAGACCTGAAAACCGCATTTTTTCGACCTGATTAAAATCCACTTCTTTGTTTTCTAGACTAAACAAAAGCGTTTCGTTGACGCCCGAATCGAGTAGGAACGTGAGCTCCACGCCGTTCACCGTGACGGGAATGAAAATAAGGTTGTTAATATGTTGAAAGGGGATTACGACTTTGGATTTTCCTCCCATGAGCTGAAAATGACTCTGTGAATACAAAGCGCTAAAAAGAAGTAGAAAAAGTAATCGAACCCATTTCATTCAATGAAATTACAAAAAAATTCCAAAGAAAGGTGAGTTTTTCGTAGTATTAACTTAGATCGAAAGTGTGGGTTGAGAAGAAAGTTCGCCTCCCATAAAGGCTCCCGCTTATTTTCAGAGGGAATAAAAAAAAGCGATTCCCCAAAAGAAATCGCTTTGTTATAAGAGCTAAAAAACTCCCTTTTTTATCTTAGTAACGGTAGTAATCCGGTTTGAATGGACCCTCTACGTTTACACCGATGTAATCGGCCTGTTTTTGACTTAAAGTCTCAAGTTCTACTCCTAGTTTTTCTAAGTGAAGTGCTGCTACTTTTTCATCAAGATGCTTAGGAAGCATGTAAACTTCGTTTTCATAACGATCGCTATGCAGCCAAAGCTCGATTTGAGCAAGAGTTTGGTTGGTGAATGAATTACTCATTACAAAACTTGGGTGCCCTGTGGCGCATCCTAAGTTAACCAAACGACCCTCTGCTAATAAAATAAGCTCGGTTCCATCAATGTTGTAAATATCAACTTGAGGTTTTACGGTTGTTTTTGTGTGACCGTAGTTTTTGTTTAACCAAGCCATGTCTAATTCATTGTCGAAGTGACCAATGTTACACACGATTGTTTTGTCTTTCATCGCTCTAAAGTGCTCTTCACGAACGATGTTGAAGTTTCCTGTCGTCGTAATTACTATGTCTGCAATAGGAGCCACGGTCTCAAGTCTTTTCACTTCGTATCCATCCATAGCCGCTTGAAGCGCGCAAATGGGATCGATTTCAGTAACGGTAACAATAGATCCCGCTCCACGGAAAGAGGCTGCAGTTCCTTTTCCTACGTCTCCGTAACCGCACACCACAACTCGTTTTCCCGCAAGCATCACGTCTGTAGCTCTACGAATCGCATCTACTGCAGATTCTCTACATCCGTATTTGTTGTCAAATTTGGATTTGGTAACCGAATCGTTTACGTTAATGGCAGGCATGACAAGCGTTCCATTTTTCATTCTCTCGTAGAGCCTATGAACACCAGTGGTAGTTTCTTCAGAAAGTCCTTTGATTCCTTTAGCAAGCTCTGGATACTGATCAAAAACCATGTTGGTTAAATCTCCTCCGTCGTCCAAAATAAGGTTTAAAGGTTTGCGCTCTTCTCCAAAGAAAAGAGTCTGCTCAATACACCAGTTGAACTCTTCCTCGCTTAGGCCTTTCCAAGCGTAAACCGGAATTCCAGCCGCTGCAATGGCTGCTGCTGCGTGGTCTTGGGTGGAGAAGATATTACAAGAAGACCAAGTGACTTCCGCTCCTAAAGCGACTAGGGTTTCAATTAAAACCGCAGTTTGGATGGTCATGTGAAGGCAACCTGCGATGCGGGCCCCTTTTAAGGGCTGCTGCTCCCCGTATTCCTTACGAAGAGCCATTAGTCCTGGCATCTCTGCTTCGGCTAGTTGTATTTCTTTGCGACCCCACTCTGCGAGGGAGATGTCCTTCACTTTGTAAGGCACGTATTTCGTTTCGGTACTCATTATCTCGAATATTTTTTGCAAATTTACGAACTAAATCTCGCTCCGCAAAATATGCCATTTTATCAGGATTTCACCACCCAAGATTCACAGATCCTTTTCTGGAAGTACGATTCTGGGGACCTTTTCGATCTTCCAAAGCTTTTAGGGAAAGAAACCCAGGAGGAGGTGGAGAATTACCATCCGAAGAAAAAATTGGAATACCTAATGGTAAGGCAGATGCTAAAACAAAGTTATCCGGAGCACAAGATTTTATACAAAAGTATAGGGCAGCCTTATCTGGATCCAAAAGATGCTTTTGTTTCGATCACGCATTCTTTTCCTTTTGCGGCCCTCGCGATCTCACAGAGTAGAGTCGGCATTGATATTGAGAAAATTATGCCTAAGATAAAACGAATAGAGCATAAGTTTTTGCATGATTCGGAGATTTCCTGGACAAGAGGAGAGTCTGAGGTGGAGTTTTTAACCGTCATTTGGGTCATTAAGGAGGCGCTTTACAAGCTGCATCCCTCTAAATATTGGTCTTTAAAGAAATACTACCGGGTCGAACCGTTCTGTCTTGAGGATTTGTCTAGTATCAAGTGCGAAGTCTTTGATACGCATTTTAAAGATTCGTACGTGGCTAAAGTGCAACAAATAGAAGATTATTATTTTGCAATTATTGAAGAACATCACAAGCTGAATTTTCCGTTAAAACCCAATGCTCTGTTTTAATCGATTTTCATGTATTTTTCAATCGTTTTCCTTTGTTCACGCGCCACATCAAAAATAAGCTCTAGTATTTCTTGAACACTGGTTAACTTGGTTAGGTACGATATTTTTTGAGGGTCTCTCAAATTGTAAAATTCATTTTCCTGGATTTCCGTTTGTCTTTTTTCGAGTAAAGGTTTTACGGAATCACGAGGTTTGAGATCATGAACAGGGGTCGGTGCCTCGGCTAAATTATCCCCTTTCAAAAGCCACTGCGTCATTTCGAGTTCAAAAGAGATTCGTTTGAGCCAATTTTCAAAATCAATTTCAGGGAATTGAGGTTGTTCCTGCGCATACTGGGCTAATGAAGCCGTATAAGCCGTAAATAGATGCGAAGTGTTAACAAACTGATGCACTTTTTGAAGTTTGTACTGCTCTTTCTTAGGATCGGAAAGCATGCGCTGAAAATTATCCGAGAGATTCGCCAGGTCAATCATCGCCTCTTTTCTCCTTAGTTTATAGAGCTGAATATCGGTCTGTCCATTTTCTAAGATATCCACTACTTTTTCGAAATAGGCTTTGTTGGAACGACTTAGTTTTTTCATGAGATCTAAATTCTGCGTATGCTCCCAAAGAGGAAGCACAAAATAAGAAACCACAAAAACGATAAGCGCCCCAATAGCCGTATCCAAAATACGGTCTTTGAAGATGCCATTGACATTTCCAGGATTTAAAAAATTAAAGGCAATAAAGATGTACACCGTCATAAAGAATACGGCCCAGGAGTATTTTCCTTTGAGTAGAGCAAAGCATAAAATCATGCAACCTAGCATGACGGCAAGCAGAACACCAGGAGAGACCACAAACTGAAGAAGGACATACGCCGTAATGGCCCCGAGAATGGTGCCATACAATCGTCGAAGATTTCGATGTTTTGTGGCGCTATAGGCAGGACGCATAATAGCCAGGATCGTAATTAAAATCCAGTAGGAATGCCCTATGCCTAAAAACGAAAATTGAGAGACCAAATACCCAATGACCAGTGCCACTGTGAGACGAATTGAATGACGAAAGTGCGCCGATTCTAAAGAGAGGTTATCCCTTAGAATGCTCAGTTTTAAAGGCGCTTCTTTCGGAACAAATTTATCTAAATCGAGTCCTGAAGAAAGGCTCTTTGCAATTTTTGTGTCTTGTTCTAACACCCTATAAATGGCTTTGATTTGGTCTTTTAATTCTGTGAGTCGCTTTAGAATGAGACGAAGCGCCATGAACTGAGAGAGATTCTGCGCCGTTAACTGGTGGTTTCGTAGCTCGAAATAGGCGTTGTATAACAGATCATGTTCGTGCTCAATGTTATGGATCGGATGGGTTTTAATCCCACTTTGAAGCGCTAGTCCGATGTTAGTGATTTCCTCCGAAAGCCCCATCAAATAATGACGAATGTAAGGAAGGATGTTTTGATCGTGGAACTGCTTTTGGATCTTCTCGTAGTTTTGGTCCGTCGTGAAGAGCTTTTCGTAGAGATCGATCGAATTTAAAAAAAGAAGCATGAGCACCCGGCTTGTGGTGGTGGATTCATTCACTAGGGTCCGCGTCTTAAACACAAGCTCCCGAGTTTCTTCCTGCAAATTCTTGATTTCAATTTGTTTGCTGATCACCTCACGATAGAGAGTTGTATAGTCGGGAAGAGGAAGGTAGAATTTAGAGCGAATTTGAAGGTACTCTGCTAGTTGCAAATAGTTTTCCCCAATCATTTGCTCGGCGAGCTTGTAAGGCTGCAGTTTGCTCATTACAAGGAAAACGAGCACGAACCATAAACTACCTAAGGTGTAAATTAAGATGCTTTTCAGAAGGTTATCCCCAATGAGATGCCCATCGAGGAAGATGGAGAGCACCACAAGGGACAAACTCCCAATGGCCATTAATCGCTGTCCATAGATGCCTACAAGAGAGAAGATAAGACTAAGGACAATGATTCCGACAAGCGCAAGGGAGGGATGGCTCTTAAAGAGGGAGGCCAGTAAGGCGGCCACACTAAAGGCTAAAACGGCTAGAATAAGAGAGTTTCGTCGACGAATGAAAGGACCGGGTTGGTCTGCAAAACCAATGAAACTCGTAGCAAGTGGAAATAAAAAGTACTCTTTTAAAAGACCAAAGTAAGCAAGAACAAGGCTAGGAATTAAAATAGCAAGCGCCATTCGTGTCCCTGCGTAGAGGTATTGAGAGAATAAAAACTTCTGTATTTGCGCCTTGTAATTCACTAGGGCAAATTAAGGATAATTTAGCCTAAATGAAAGTCTCTTGAACGCTTTTTTTAAAAGCTCGTTAAGGCTCGAAAAAAGCAGCAGAACTTCCGATCCAAGTGTCTTCTTTTTGTGCGTAACTCATCCCAGCCATTGGGCTTTTGGTCATGCGCACAAGAGTATCCCATAAAACGGGTTCTTCCTGCTGCGAAGAGCGAAGATATAGCATCCTTATTTCCGCTTTGGAATAGCCTCCCTCCAAATCTTTGAACAGATTAGCGTAGGTTACTTTTTTCTGCAGAATATAATTGTCAGGATCCTCAATTTTCAAAAGATCTTCTCTGCTTGGAGTTAAGTTAACGCCTGCGCCTGCAAAGGAAAAGAGAGGTTTTAATACGTATTTGGAAATCGATTCCTCCGAAGGAAACTCTGAGGCATAATAACTCGGGGGAATGTACGGGTGCTTAAGTCTTGGAAGTAAAAATTTTGAAATCATAAAAAACCAGTTGGGATGCGTAATCCATTCCACGTCTAGTTCTTCCTGAAATTCAAACTCTAAGTTCAAATCCTTATGCTGCGCAAGTTCATCAAAAATCACGCGGTTGTATATGCGCCGAATCGGGATTTTTTCGCCCTTGTATTCATAAAAAAGCTGCTTTCCTTCTTTTTTTACTTGGGTAACGCAAAGCGTGTAAATTCCCAAATGCTTCTCTGTGAGCGCAAAATCAATACTTGTTTTCTGCTTCTGAGGATAGAGCTCTAAGAGTACGACCTCTTTGGGCTCGTGTGAGCCTAAAAGTGCCGATTTCAATACGTTAAGAGGATCTTCTAGATCGGTGGATTTTTCTAAACTTTTCAAAAAAGGATAGGTTTTTTCAAAGGCTCGTGTTAACTCATATTGAAACGAAAATAAAGACGGGAAGCCTTGAAGCTCGATGAGTTGAGGCTCAAGCTGCATTTCCTTATTTTGACAAATGGCAAAATCAATAGCTAAAAAATGAGAAAAAGAATTGCAATTGGGAACTTTCCATTCGTTAGGAATCGCCTTCTCAAGAGATTCGATAGAGAAGTGCTCAATTTGATCTATGATGGACTTGCAGGTCGATTTTAGTTTGTTTTTGAAGCCGAGAGGAAGAAAAATAGGCGACTCCGAAACCCGGAATGTAGCGGGCTCATTTGCTCTTTTTTGAAGTTCCTGTAGTACCCGAGTCTCTGATTCCCTACTGTAGAGGGAATTGAATTTATTTCGTAAGTGCTCAATCATTTCTTATTGCAAGTTTAAGATTCCATCTGACTTTCCCTCTGCCTAGTCGTAAGGTCCTTAATCGCATCCCTTAAAAATTGGGGCAAAATCGTACTTTGCGTGAGTTTGATTTTATCGGGATCCTGAGCCTGCTCAAGGGTCTGATCTAATTTTTCTTGTCCAAAACTTTCCACCATCGCTTTTCTTATCTGATCACTCTCTAAGACCTCAATCATGGCTTTTGCTTCCGCCTCGGGGTGGAATTGTGTGCCCACAATCTCAGGCGAGAATCGGGCTGCCATAACAGCGCGCTCAAAATCCACGTGAGGACGAATCTTTTCCAGCGCAAGAATGTCAATTCCTCTTGCTTCTAAATGAGGATAGTTGGGTTCTATAAATTGATAACCTCTCGAATCGACCGCATAGAAGGGATCAGGCAAATAAGCGAAAAGGGGTTCCTTATCGCCCTTATGTGTTTTGTGAACGGGCATGATGCCAAACCCATACGAGTTTCTTTTGCATATCATGCCTAGCTGCCAATGCAAAATTGCGAGTTGGAAAGAATAGCATATTAAAAAGAGGTATTTTTTCGTTTTGTGCTTTTGGTTGTGGTTCCAAACCGCATCTAAAAACGCAAAATATGGTTCTTCCCATGGCTCTCCACACGGATGCGGACTTCCGGGGCCTCCTGAGGAAAGAAAAATATCAAAATCCTCAATGCTTGGCAGTTGCCTCATAGCGCGAACTTCAAAGGTTTCTAAAAAAATCTCCCTTTCAGAGTTCGATTTGAAACGTTCTACAAGATCAATTAGATTCCTAATCCCTTGGTTAGGAATTTGGTTGTTTAGATCGAGTAGGGCTATTTTTATCGGCTTCATTCTCTTCGGATTGCAGGGGTTACTTGGTACTTGAAATAGGAATGTCTAAGGGAGTGGGAATGCCTATCTGGGTTTCTTCAATCATGTAATCCACTACTTTTTTTAAGTCCTGCGTCTCCCGATAGACCTTAAGAATCCGGTCTGCACCCGTTCCCATTTTTAGAATTTCTCGGGCGTACTGCACTTCTTCTCTTGATCCGAGCTCATCTACAACATCGTCAATGAATTCTAATAGTTCCTCTAGGAGCTGCGGGTAAGGAACAGAGGTCTCTTTTCCAAAGTCAATAAGTTCACTGTGAATTCCTTTTTTTGCAGCCCTCCATTTGTTTTCACTAATGAGAAGGCGGCGGTAGCTGCGAAAACTGATGTTCTGCTGATGCAGTTTGTATAGCTTTACCGTCAGCGCTTGCATAATGGCAGCTAGGCAGATCGTTTCTTCCACGCGCAGGGGCATATCACAAATTCGAAACTCGATCGTAGGATAGGTAGGATGCATTCGAAGATCCCACCAGATTTTTCTTGCGTTGTCGATCGCTCCCGTTTTTTTCATGAGTTCAATGTACTCATCCAGTTCTGCAAGCGATTGGAAATAGCTAGGAATTCCTGTTCTTGGAAATTTTGCAAAAACTTCCTGTCTATACGATTTAAAGCCTGTGTTTCGCCCAATCCAAAACGGAGAGCTTGTCGATAGAGCGTAGATATGAGGCAAAAAATACCGCATCGCGTTTTGGATTTTAAGCCCCTCGCTTCTTGAAGGTATGCCAATGTGTACATGGAGTCCAAAAATAAGGTTGCTTCTTGCGACATCGCCCATGTCTTCGACGATCTTATTGTAGCGGTCCTGGCTTGTGACGGTACTTACACGCCACTGTGAAAAGGGATGAGTTCCACCTCCGCAAACGCGTAGATCTTGTTCGTACGCAGTTTTGATAAGTTTGTATCGTAGATCGTAAAGTTCCGCCTTGGCCTGTTTTATTCCTTCGCATATGCCCGTTTCCATTTCCACGACCGATTCGTGAAACTCGTGTTTTAGATGCTCTTTTAGTGTGGCCTTTCCTGCTTCAATGATTTTTGAGACATGAGAAATCAGATCTCGACTCTCCTTGTCAATAATCTGGTATTCTTCTTCGATGCCAATAGTAAACGTATGCATGCTTTCAACCATAAAGTTATTAAAAGTCTTTTAATAAGTCCGTTACAAATTTTCCCACAAGGTATAGAAAGCTTTCCTATAAGGCGTAATTCCTACTTTTTTAGCTCTTTTTGCTCTGCTGCGACTTTCTTAGAGCCTCACAGATTCGGGTAGAGCTAAGATATTGCTTTTCTATCGTATGGCAAAGTAGCGCAAAAAAAGGGAAGATAAGTGCCCATTTTTCAAACTTAATTTGCGCATTTAAATTTAGAATGATTCTTCTTTTGCGAAGCAAATATCTTTTTTTTCTTTTTTGTTCCAATAACTGTGATATATTCGTAAATTAGATTCTTATTAGTCATGCGATTCGAATGGTATGGGAACCGTAAAACCTTATTCTTTATTTATAGACCAGGATGTTTATCTTTTTCGTGAGGGAAAGCATTACCGCCTGTATGAAAAATTTGGATCTCATACCCTAGAGCACGAGGGAAAAAAAGGAACTTATTTTTCAGTTTGGGCGCCCAATGCAAAGAGAGTTTCTGTCATTGGAAATTTTAATTCTTGGCACTCAGAGTCCCATGTGCTTTTTCCACGTTGGGATGGATCTGGAATATGGGAAGGTTTTATTGAAGGCCTTTCTTGGGGAACGCTCTATAAGTATGCGGTTCGAACTTCCAAAGATGAACTTTTGGAGAAAAGCGATCCTTTTGCCCTTAGTTGGGAGCAAAATATACAGGCCTCTTCCTTAATTTCAAGTACCTGGTATGAGTGGAAGGATAAGGCCTGGATGGATACGCGCGCAAAAAAGAACAGCCTTAAGGCACCTTTGTCCGTCTATGAACTTCATCTAGGGTCGTGGCTGCGTGACACAAAGAATCCTTCGCGCTTTTTAAGCTATAAAGAAATTGAAGAATCATTAGTTCCCTATATTCTTGAAATGGGCTTTACCCATGTGGAGTTTATGCCCGTCATGGAGCATCCCTATGAACCAAGTTGGGGCTATCAAATTACAGGGTTTTATGCGGCCAACTCTCGTTTTGGCTCACCCCAGGATTTAATGCATTTAATTGAATCACTGCACAGAAATGGAATAGGAGTTATCTTGGACTGGGTCCCTTCTCATTTTCCAGGCGACGGCAATGGGCTTCATTATTTTGATGGAACGTTTCTTTTTGAACATGAAGATCCCCGCAAAGGATACCATCCGCAATGGAATTCTCATTTGTTTAATTACGGAAGACCTGAGGTTAAATCCTTTCTGATTTCCAATGCTTTGTTTTGGCTAGATCGCTATCACGCCGATGGACTGCGCGTGGATGCCGTCACTTCAATGCTCTATTTAGATTATGCAAGAGAGCCAGGCGAGTGGATTCCCAACGAGCACGGAGGCAATGTAAATTTAGAAGCCAAAGCTTTCTTACAAGATTTAAATACAGCCATAGACGAGCATTTCCCTCAAACCCTTACCATTGCGGAAGAAAGTTCCGATTTTCCAAAACTTACAAAACCTGTGCAAGAAGGAGGCGTGGGGTTTGATATGAAATGGATGATGGGATGGATGCACGATACTCTTTCCTATTTTTCAAGCGAATATTCTCAAAGAAAAGAGCTTCACCATAAGCTTACCTTTTCAAGCGTTTATAAGGACAATGAAAAGTACATGATGCCTCTTTCCCACGATGAGGTTGTGCATGGAAAGAGTCCCCTTATTTACAAAATGCCAGGGGACGAATGGCAGAAGTTTGCCAATCTAAGAGCCCTTTATTCTTATATGTATACGCATCCTGGGGCAAAACTTCTTTTTATGGGAGGTGAATTTGGCCAAACGAGTGAATGGGATTTTTCTAAAAGTTTAGATTGGTCCCTTCTAGAGCACAAAGTGCATAAAGGACTTCAATTGCTAGTGAAGGATCTCAATAGACTTTATAAAACGCAGAGAGCTCTTTTTGAGGCGCAGTTTAGTCCTGAGGGCTTTGAATGGGTAGAAGCGGACGATATAGAGAATTCTGTGTATGCTTTCTTACGAAAAACAAACTCAAAATCAGAAGGCTATGAGCAAATCTTAGTGATTTTGAATCTAAAACCAAGGGTACTTGAATACCGCTTGGGTGCAAATTATGGTGCCTCTTGGGAGATTTTACTAAACTCGGATGACTCCAATTATGGAGGAAGCGGGCAAAAAGTGGTGTTCTCGAGTCGTAAAGAGGAGCCTTGGAAGAATCACAACGAGAGTTACCTCGTAAGTCTTCCCCCTTTAAGCGCTGTGGTGTTAAAAAGAGGGGAATCGCTGCGGGAAAAAGAGTAGATTCTTTCTTATTTGGGAAGATAAAAATAGTTAGTAGTCAATCATAAAATCAATAGGAATGACGATTTACCATCTTTCAATGGAATGTTACCCGATTGCCAAAGTAGGCGGTCTAGGAGATGTAGTAGGGGCACTTCCCAAATACCAAAACAAAATTCCGGGGATTGAGGCTCGTGTAATGATGCCTTGGTACAATCGAGAGTATGTCCTAAATCATACCTTTGACTCTATCTTTGAGGGATGGATTCATCAAAATGGACAGGGATATTTTTTTGAGATTTTAAAACAAATAGACTCTACCCTTGGATTTGATCTTTACCTGGTCCGTATGCCTGGACTTTTAGACCGTGAGAATCCCTATGGATACTGGGATGAGGGTCAGCAGTTTTTAGCGTTTCAGCATGCGGCTCTTCATTATTTATCCGCTTGCGGTGAAAAAGTGGATGTACTGCACTGCCATGATTATCATACAGGACTCATTCCTTTTATGGTGGAGCACTGTCCAGAGTTTGAGGCGCTTCGAGGAGTCCTTACTTTTGGAACGATACACAATGGGGAGTACCAAGGACAAATGAAGTGGGAGATGCTCTCTTATTTTCCTTTTGTGCGTGACCGCACGCATTTAGGACTTTTAGATTGGGATGGGAAAATCAACCCTCTTGCCTCTATGATTAAATGTGCCCATGCGTTTACCGCGGTTTCTAGGGGGTATATGGAAGAGCTTCTCACGGAGTTTAAAGGTTTAGATCGGTTGATTCAGGCGGAAAGAAATAAGGCCTATGGGATCATAAATGGAATTGATACGGAGGTTTGGAATCCTAAGACAGATCCCTACTTGCCCTATCCTTTTGATAAGACCGATGCGCTTAGGGGCAAAGCGAAAAACAAAGCCAAAATTTGTGAGCAGTTCTCTCTTAATCCAGAGCTGCCTCTCTTTGGGTTCATTGGCCGCTTTGCGAAAGAAAAAGGCGCAGATTTTCTACCCGAGATTATCGTGGATAGCATTGTAAAAACCTACGGAGCGCTGAATATCATTGTTTTGGGTTCTGGAGATGGGGGCTTAGAGCATGCGCTTTCAGAGCTGAATGGGAAATTTTCGAATTTGGCCCTTGGCCTTGGGTATAACGAAGGGCTTTCCCATCAAATCTATGCGTCCTGTGATTTTCTTCTTATGCCTTCGCGCGTTGAGCCCTGTGGGCTAAATCAAATGTATGCCATGCGCTATGGTACGGTACCTATTGTTCGTTATACAGGCGGCTTAAAAGATACGGTGGCGGACATCAGTACAGGAGGTGCAGGGCTTAATTTTGTTTATGCAAGCGCCGACGCAGCGGTGGAAGCGATGCTAAGAGCCTTAAGTCTGTATCAAAATCCTTCCACCATGGAGGCTCTTATTGAAGCGAATATGAATTTTGATTTTTCCTGGGAGAGTTCCGCACAAAATTATGTAACTTTATATCAGAAATATGAATCGTAAAAGAGGCTAAACTCCCTATTTTTACATTTGCTTGCGCAGTTCTTATTTTGAATACACTTACACTAAAAAATACAATATGAAACCCAATGTAATATCCATTGTTTTAGGCGGTGGGCGTGGATCGCGCCTCTTTCCCTTGACACAATCCAGAAGTAAACCTGCGGTTCCCATCGCAGGAAAATATCGTCTTGTGGACATTCCTATATCCAATTGCCTTAATTCGGGATTTAACCGAATTATGGTGCTCACTCAATTTAACTCTGCCTCTTTAAACGCTCATATTAAAAACTCTTATCACTTTGATATCTTTAGTAGAGGGTTTGTGGATATTTTGGCGGCGGAGCAGAACATGGATAATGATGAGTGGTTTCAAGGTACGGCTGATGCCGTGCGCCAAAGCATGAGACATCTTGAAAAGTATGAGTTTGATTACGTGCTCATTCTCTCTGGAGACCAATTGTACCAAATGGACTTTAGAGATATGATTGATTTTCACGTGGCGCAAAAAGGAGACATTACGATTGCGACAATTCCGGTGAACGCCAAAGACGCACCTGGATTTGGTATCTTAAAATCGAATGAACAGAGCGGCATTGAATCTTTTATAGAAAAGCCAAGTGAGGAGCAGCTTGACGAGTGGCGAAGTGAGGTCTCGGAACAAAATAAAAACAAAGGGAATCATTATCTGGCTTCTATGGGGATTTACGTCTTTAACAAAGGCATCATTCGAAAAATGTTTGAAGAGGATCCAGGCGATGATTTTGGTAAGGATTTAATCCCAAATGCAATTAAGAAGGGATATAAAACCCTTAGTTTCCAATACGACGGTTATTGGACCGATATAGGAACGATTGAATCCTTTTATGAAGCCAACATTGATCTTGCGCAGGATTTTCCAAAATTCAATCTCTTTAGTAGTAAACCCATCTACTCGAGAGCAAGAATGCTTCCTCCTACCAAAATTTTAGGTTCCTATGTACAAAGAGCGCTTTTTGCCGACGGGTGCATTATTATGGCCGATAAGATTGAGAATTCTGTGATTGGTAATAGAACTCGGGTCGATCGGGGAAGTACGGTCTTAAATTCCTACATGATGGGATCGGACTTTTATCAATCCACTGTGGATATTGTAGAAAACGAGCGCACGGGAGAGCCTAATCTTGGCATTGGAAAATACTGCTATATTGACCGCGCGATTATTGATAAAAATGCACGTATTGGCAACCATGTAAAGATTATTGGAGGCAAACATCTGCAAGATGGAGATTTCCATACGCATTCGATCAAAGACGGCATCGTTGTGATCAAAAAAGGAGCTGTGATTCCCGAAGGAACTCAGATTGGATAATTAAAAAATGAGTTCACAATTATTTTTCGTTAGCGAGTAGGCAAGTGTTGCTCACTCGCTAACGAATTGTTATTTTTGCCCATGCGCTGGATTCGATTTGCTTTTATTTTTGCCGTTCTGCTTTTGATAGGATATGGACTCTCCCTGCTTTTTAAAAAGGGAAGTACAGAGTTTACCATTGAAAAAAATGTAAATTATCCGATAGAGAAAGTATTTCCGATGTTCCGAGATTTAAAGCAGTTTGCACGGTGGAATGTTTTAATGAAAGGCTCAGAGTCTGCTCAAATCCATTTTTTTCGTCCTTACGAGGGGCAGGGAGCTTCGCTTCACTACTTTGATCCGAAAGAAAGCCATACAATGGAAATGTTTATTCGGTATGAAAATCCCAATTCGACTCTTCGTTACCAACTTTTTGAAGGAACAGAAAGTCTTCCTTATTTAATAGACTTAAAATTCATAAAAAAGGATGAAAACAGCACTCATATTCGTTGGAGTATAAAGACGCCGAGCCGCTCTGTTTTTAAAAGTTCGCTTAGTCGATGGGACCAAGAGGAATTCCGAAAAGTAGTGGATGAAAGTATGGTAAGTTTGGCGGCGGTACTAAGTAATCGAGTAGACCGAGATCAACTGCTCTCAAATATCACCTACGATTCTCTGATGGTAGAAGAGCAAGAGGGCGCCCTTTTGCTTGGGGTCAACGTGAGTACGTCTAACCATGGAGATGCCTTATTCAAAAACATTGTTCTTAACCACAACAAAGTCTTTAATTACATTACCACCGATTTAGGTAAGGATGAGCAGGAATTTGGATTTCCGATTTTGATCTCACAAGCTCAAAATCCTAAATCAAGTGAAGTATCCTATTTTTACGGCTTTCCCGTTTCTAAGCGAGCCGCCTTGTCAGACAATAGTTTCAGTTTTAAAACGCTTAATCCGGCGAAAACTTACGTGCTTTACTACAAAGGTCCTTACGAAAGAAGACAAAATGCCATTGAGAAATTAGTGGCGAAAGCTAAAAAAGATTCCCTTCGTTATGGGGAGCTCTCTCAACGATTTTTTCAGGCGCCAAAAGAAAACACGGATGTGAATTTAAAACTGTCCTTGCCCGTTTTTCGCTAAAGGGAAAAAACAGTGAATTCACGCATAATTATTTTAGTGCTTTCATTCCACTTGGGTCATAGAAATTTATTAAATTTGTAAACTAACATTTTTATTGAACAGAAACTGTAAATAATGGATCGATTTTCCTTTCTAAACGCAGCACATTCTCAGCTCATTGAGGATTTGTACCAAAAATATTTAATTTACCCCGATTCTTTGGAACCTTCCTGGAAGGCTTTTTTTCAAGGTTTTGACTTTGCCTTAGAGAATTATGGAGAAGATGGGCCTCCCGCAGTTTCTAGTTCCTCCTCACTGAACACGACTCAAAAAGCGCTCAGTGCAAAGCCCGCCGTAGGACAAGGAGAGATTCCGGAAGAAATTGTCAAAGAATTTAAAGTATTAGACTTAATAAATGCCTACCGTTTAAGGGGTCACCTTTTCACGCAAACCAATCCGATTCGCGAGCGTCGCCATTTTGAGCCGACTCTTGCCATTGAGAACTTCGGTCTTAGTCAGGCAGATTTGTCCTTGAAATTCAACTGTGCTACCCAAACGGGGATGCCAAATGCGGCTACTCTTCAAGAGATTCTTACTCATTTGCAGAAAATTTACTGCGATTCCATCGGAGTCGAGTACATGCATATCGACAATGTGGAGGAAAAGACTTTTATTCAAGAGTGGCTACAAGTCAATGAAAACCATCCGACTCTTTCGGCGGACGAAAAGGTTGAAATTTTACAAAAATTAAACCAAGCGGTTGCCTTTGAGAATTACCTACATACCAAATTTGTAGGTCAAAAAAGATTCTCCCTTGAAGGAGGTGAATCGCTAATTCCAGCCCTAGATCAACTCATTACGCGCTCCTCTCAATTAGGAGTAGACGAAGTGGTGCTAGGGATGGCTCACCGTGGAAGATTAAATGTACTAACGAACATCTTTGGAAAATCCTACAAGCAAATCTTTTCTGAATTTGAAGGAAAAGAATTTGAAGAGGATGTTTTCTCAGGAGACGTGAAATACCACTTAGGCTCGTCCAAACGAATTGTGACGGCCAATGGAGAAGAGGTTTCTATTAACTTAACTCCGAACCCTTCTCACCTTGAAACTGTAGGATCTCTTGTCATGGGGATTTGCCGCGCCAAGGTAGACCATACCTACAACGGAGATTACTCAAAAGTACTTCCCATTGTGATTCATGGAGACGGGGCGATTGCCGGACAAGGCATTGTATACGAAGTCGCGCAAATGATGACTCTTGAAGGATACAAAACAGGAGGAAGCGTTCATATCGTAGTGAACAACCAGGTTTCCTTTACCACAAACTATGTGGATGCAAGATCGTCTAACTACTGTACAGACATTGCAAAAGTCACAAGCTCTCCTGTAATGCATGTAAATGCAGACAATGTGGAATCTGTAGTCCACGCTATTCGTTTTGCGGCTGAGTTTAGAGCGAAATTTGGAAAAGACGTTTACATTGATTTGTTAGGATACCGTAAATACGGACATAATGAAGGGGATGAACCTCGTTTCACCCAACCGAATTTATACAAAGCCATCTCAAAACACCCGAACCCTCGTGAGATATACAAAACACAGCTTGTAAAAGAGCATGTGGTTTCTGAAGAGGTTCTGAAAAAGATGGAAGCGGAATTTAAAGCGCTACTTGATGAGGATTTTGATGCTTCAAAACAAATCGAGAAGAACGTTTTGGATATTTTCATGAGCGAAGCTTGGCAAAAGTTCCCTCTTAGCAAAAAAGGAGGACTTCAAGAGGCGGTGAATACCAGTTTTAATTTAGAAACGTTAAAAGACCTGGCTGTAAAAATGTCAAGTCTTCCAGAAGATAAAAAATTCATTAAGAAAATCACGCGTCTCTTTGATCAAAGACTTAAGATGATTGAATCTGATTCCTTAGATTGGGCACTCGGGGAGTGGCTTGCGTACGCAACCTTACTTCACGAAGGCCATGACATTCGGATTTCAGGAGAAGACGTGGAGAGAGGAACCTTCTCTCACCGTCACGCCGTGGTTAAAACTGAAGATTCAGAAGAAGAATATATTCCGCTTAATCATTTAACCGATAGCACCTTCCAAATCTATAATTCCCATTTGTCTGAATATGGAGTTCTTGGGTTTGATTACGGATACGCGATGGCTTCTCCAAACACCCTTACCATTTGGGAAGCTCAGTTTGGTGATTTCGTGAACGGAGCACAAATTATTATTGATCAGTACTTAGTGGCAGCGGAGGAAAAATGGAAAACGCAGAATGGACTTGTGATGCTGCTTCCACACGGATCGGAAGGACAAGGAGCAGAGCATTCCTCTGCAAGACTAGAGAGGTTCTTAGGTCTTTGTGCAAATGAAAATATGGTGGTAGCGAACGTAACTTCTCCTGCCAACTTCTTCCACCTATTAAGACGTCAGCTAAAATGGAACTTTAGAAAACCTCTAGTGGTCATGTCACCAAAATCTCTACTTCGTCACCCTAAAGTGGTTTCTAAATTAGAAGATTTTGCACAGGGACAGTTCCAGCCTATTTTAGATGATCCGACAGCGAAAGCAGAGAAAGTGAAAAAACTAGTACTATGTAGTGGAAAACTCTACTTCGAGTTACTAGCCAAACAAGAAGAACTCGGAAGAGAGGATGTTGCCATCGTTCGTTTAGAGCAGATTTACCCAATCCAAGAGGATAAAATGCAAGAGATTTTGCAGAAGTATAGCGGAAGAACAGAGTTTATCTGGGCTCAAGAAGAACCCGAAAACATGGGAGCATGGTCTTACATACTTCGTAATTTCCGTCGTGAAAACATTGAAGTGGTTGCGCAAATCGCAAGTGGATCGCCGGCGCCAGGTAGCCATAAGATGTATGAAAATACGCAGGCCGATATCCTTCAGCGTGTCTTTACAAAGGCTTAATTAGAAAAACGCCTTATAAGAGTATTCAATTAAAAAAATAAACGTCAAAAAAACATTCAAATATGTCAATTCTAGAAATGAAAGTTCCTTCACCGGGCGAATCGATTACAGAGGTTGAAATTGCAACCTGGTTAGTCAAAGACGGTGACTACGTAGAGAAAGACCAACCCATTGCCGAAGTAGATTCTGATAAAGCAACCCTAGAGCTTCCAGCAGAGGAAAGTGGGGTGATTACCCTAAAAGCAGAAGAAGGCGATTTAGTAGAAGTGGGTCAAGTAGTATGTCTAATCGACATGTCTGCCACAAAACCAGAAGGGGGCACAGAGGCTCCAAAAGCAGAAGCACCCAAAGCGGAGGCTCCGAAAGCAGAAGCACCAAAAGCAGAAGCACCGAAAGCCGAGGCTCCTAAATCGGATTCTTACGCTGCAGGTACACCTTCACCAGCCGCTAAAAAAATCCTAGACGAAAAAGGAATCGATCCGTCAAGTGTACAGGGATCAGGACGTGATTCTAGAATTACAAAAGAAGATGCTGTAAAAGCAAATCCTTCTTTTGGATCTGTGTCTTCTACCTCAGGATCAAGAGAAATGACCACTACAAAACTCTCTATGCTTAGAAGAAAAGTGGCAAGTAGACTTGTTTCTGTAAAGAATGAAACAGCAATGCTTACGACGTTTAACGAAGTGGACATGTCTGAGATTTTCAGAATTCGCAAGGCGCACAAAGAAGAATTCGCTGCAAAACATGGAGTTGGACTTGGTTTCATGTCTTTCTTCACGAAAGCAGTGACAAGAGCTCTACAAATGTTCCCTGACGTGAACGCTTCTATCGATGGAGATTACAAAATCAATTATGACTTTGCTGATATCTCAGTGGCTGTATCCGGTCCAAAAGGACTCATGGTACCTGTTCTTAGAAATGCAGAGAACATGAGCTTTAGAGGAGTAGAGGCTAATATTAAAACGCTTGCTGAAAAAGTACGTGAGGGAAGCATTAGCGTAGATGAAATGACAGGAGGAACCTTTACTATTACCAATGGAGGTGTATTTGGATCCATGCTTTCCACTCCCATCATTAACCCACCACAATCTGCGATCTTAGGAATGCACAACATCATTCAAAGACCGGTAGCTATTAACGGACAAGTAGAAATTCGTCCAATGATGTATGTGGCGATGTCTTACGACCACCGTATCATTGATGGAAAAGAGTCTGTAGGATTCCTTGTGGCCGTAAAAGAAGCTATTGACAATCCAGTAGAATTCCTATTAAACGGAGACGAACGCAAAGGATTAGAACTCTAATCGATCTCTTTTGATAAACCTTAAAAATCCTACAGACCTTGAGTGTTTGTAGGATTTTTTTTAAGTTCTATTTCGACTTAGGCAGCCTTTTTGCTGCCATCTAATTAAATCCCCTGCATGGAGTCAAAAACAACTTTCAATATTAAGGTTACTGTGCGTCCCGTATACGATACGAAAAACAGCTATCCACTCGAGAATCGATTTGTTTTTCGGTACGATATTGCAATTGAAAATTTAAGTCGAATTCCAATTCAACTCCTTAGACGAGAATGGCTGATTTACGATTTAGGGTATGGATTTACCGAGGTGAAAGGAGAGGGTGTCATTGGACTTACACCTGTAATTCTACCCGGCAATGATTTTGACTATTTTTCTAATGTTCTCTTGAGTTCAGGCGTAGGCTATATGACAGGCGTCTATCAATTTAGAAACTTACTTACAGAGGAAATTTTCGATGTGGAGATTCCGAAGTTTAAACTGCACTCTCTCGTTCTGTGCAATTAAGAGAATTAAAGCTTTTTAATCTGTTTTTGAAACAGAGGCATTATTTCGTCGGTCGAGGTAATAATTAGCCTCTCAAAGCCTAGAAGCGCTAATTTAGCACAGACTTCCGCATCTTCTCCGGCTCGGTGGTGTTTGAATTCCAATTGATGCGCAAGGGCTAAATTCTTCAAACTATAACTTTTTAAACCTTTCCAAGAACGTTTGGCTACTTGAATGGAGCAGAGGTAATTTAATTTTGGTGGGAAAAGGCCGTAGTGTTCTAGCGTGCCTCTTAGTACGCCCGCATCAAAACTCGCATTGTGCGCAAGAATTAAGTTTCCATAAAGAAGGGAGTACACTTCATCCCAAATTTCATCAAAGGTAGGCGAATCAGCGACATCCCTAGGCTCAATTCCATGCACTTCGATGTTTCGAGGATGGAAATAAGGAAAACCTGGAGGCTTAATAAGCCACGTTTTGGTCTGTACGATCTGTCCTTGTTCCACGAGCGTCACTCCAAGTTCGCAGGCGGAATTCTTTTCATGGGTCGCGGTTTCAAAATCGATAGCACAAAAATCAATCATGGCTGCTGTTTTTTTGACTTAACACTAAATACGCCCAAGGCTCTAATGAAAGGCTTTGCTTAGGGCTAAGGGACTGTTTTTTGCCTTCAAACACATTTTGATACACTCCGCTATGCACGTTTAAATCCAGTGAAAAACTCTGAGTCTCTGGACTTAAATTTACAATCGTAAGAACTTTGTCGCCGTTTTTCTCTCGAACAAAGCTAAGAACATAGTCCTTTTTGGAGTTGGTAATGCGCTGTATTTCTCCTCCCCATTTGCCATTCCAAAGTGCCTCGTTTTGGTGCTTTAACTGAAAAAGACGGGTGTAAATTTCTCGGTTTTCATGCGGCTTCCAAGCAAGGGGATCTTTCTCAAAAAATTCAAGAGAACGCGAAAGTCCGGCCTCTTGCCCACTGTATACGAGCGGCATTCCATCAAGGGTGGTCATCAGGACCATAGCAGCCTTAAGTCCCTCTTTGAAATTGAGGTATTGATGGCCTTCCCACGAATTTTTATCATGGTTGTCTGTGAATTGCAGTCGAATGGCCTCTTTGGGAAAGGTGGAGACGTGCTCCGCAATATAACCCTCTGTTAATTTGTAGATAGGCGTATGTTTCGTTGTAATCTCATGGAGCACATCGTAGAGTTCCCATGCATAAGTGGCGTCGAAGGCTCGGCGATGGAGATCTTTGTCTTGGGATTCCGCGAGCATAAAAACAGGTTTTATCTCCTGAAGTTCTTTTCGTGCATTCTCCCAAAACTCAATGGGGACAAAACTAGCCATATCACATCGATAGCCATCGATATCAAACTCTTGGACCCAGTGAATGAGCGCTTTTGTCATATACTCCCGCAATTCGGGTTTCGAATAATCAAAATCGATAATATCGTCGTAATCTCTCCAGGGGGTAGGCTGAAATTCTCCTTTTGAGTTTTGTAAATACCAATCGGGATGCTTTTTTGCAAGCTCGTTGTCCCAACTACTGTGATTGGCCACCCAATCCAGAATGACGTGCATTCCTTGGGCGTGGATGGCATCCACCAATTCTTTGAACTCTTCTTTCGTTCCATATTCTGGATTTACTCCGTAGTAGTCTTTCACGGAATAATAGCTTCCTAAACTGCCTTTGCGGTTCTTAACTCCAATGGGATGTATAGGCATGAGCCAAAGAATGTCTATGCCCATGGCTTTTAATTCGGGCAGCGCCTTTTGCACGGCTTTAAAAGTACCCTCTTTCGAGAACTGTCTTATGTTTAGCTCGTAGAGTGTCGCGCTCTTTACCCAAGACGGACTTGTTAGCTGCACATAGGGTTTAGGTTCGTAGTTAGAGCCTGTTTTCTGCGCAGGAACGAGCGGTAGACATAAAAAAAAGAAAAGGCTTACAAAAGAGCGAAAACATCTCATGAGATTGGAATTAAGGGCATAATTTACTTAATTCCAAAGGTTATTTCAAAAGAAAATGCTTGAAAATAAGCCATTTGCTTTGGTAGTATTTTTTCATTTGATTTTTCCCTCTTCTTTTCCAGGTTTCTTTGGCCTCGCGATAGAAACCAAAGTGCGCTCTTACAACCGCCCAAAGATGGGGCATTCCATTTTGGATTCCAAAGCGAATACCAGCGATTCCATCGAGGCATAGGCGCAAAAAGATAAGGCCTAGCAATGAAGGGAAAGGAAGATTCTTAAGCAGCATGGATAAGTTGTTTCGGAAGTTCAAATACGTTTTTTGTGGACTCTGTTTATTTAAGGTTCCTCCTCCTACATGGTATACTTTTGAGAATCCTGTGTAGTATATTTTTCTTCCTGAATTTTTGAGTCTCCAACAAAGGTCAATTTCTTCCTGATGGGCGAAGAATCGAGAATCAAATCCTCCTTGTACCCAGAAATCTTTGCTGCGAATAAAAAGGCAGCAACCTGAGGCCCAGAAGATTTCTACTTGGTCGTTGTATTGACCTAAGTCTTTCTCGAGCACATCAAATTCTCTTCCGCGGCAATACGGATAGCCTAAATTGTCAATAAGTCCCCCTGCGGCGCCTGCAAATTCAAAGGTATCCTTTTTCGCATAACTAAGAATCTTGGGCTGAATGGCGGCAATGTCAGGGCGGGCATAGAAAAGTTCAAGGGGAGAAGAAAGCCACTCCGGGGTAACTTCTACATCGGAATTTAAAAGACAATAGAATTTGGCTCTGATCTTCTTTAATCCTTCGTTATATCCACCGGCAAAACCGTGGTTCTCAGTGTTCACTACGATTTGAACCTGAGGGTAATTTTCTTTCAAAAAAGCAATCGAATCATCTCTGGAGGCGTTGTCGATGACGTAGATTAGGGCGCCTTCCGAGTGCATGACCACGGAGGGAAGAAATTTCTCGAGCCATTTCTTTCCGTTCCAATTCAAAATGGCAATGGCTAAATCAGGAGTAGAATTCATAGCAAATTAAGCATTATAAAGGCGGAAGTAAACTTTTGATCTGCTTTTGGTATTTCCATCTGCGGTGAGACCAAAGATAATTGGAAGGTCTCTTCTTAATGGTGTTTTCTAAAAGTTCATGGAATTTTTGTACCACTTCGAATGGCGCAAACTGCTCCTTCTCTGGGTAAATTCTTTTGTAGTTGATTTGGTAATAGCCCCTTTTTACTTTCTTCATCTCGCAATAAATGAAAGCCAGATCCATTCGCGTAGCAAGCTTATCGTATCCGATAAACACAGGGGTTTCTTGGTTCAAAAACATGAGTCCTTTGTCCACATGCGTGTGGTGAGGAGACTGGTCTGCAACAAACATATAGACGGAGTCTCCGTCATTTGGATGACTTAAAATATGTCTAATGACGTCTTTGTCCTCAAGGGACTTGTTTTGGAATCGGTTGCGAATCTTAAGGATCTGCTGATCCCAAAATGAATTGTTGATTTTTCGATAAACAGGATGAGAATGTGACTGAGGAAGTACGGTGGCTAAAGCCGAGATCCACTCCCAATTAAAGACATGGCCCGCTAAGAGAATTACGTTTTTGCCTTCCTGTTTTGCTTCGTGAAATAAGTTTTGATTCAGGTGCTGTACTCGTACTTTTAATTCTCTTTCTGAAATGCTCCAGAGTTTGACGGTTTCGACAAGGTAATCTGTAAAATTTCGGTAGAACTCTTTTTGAATTTTGGAGATCTCTTTGTCGCTTTTTTCAGGGAAAGCATTTTGAAGATTCTCTTTCACGACTTTCTTACGGTAGCCAATAAGATAATAATTCAGAAAGTACAGTACATCTGACATGCCGTAATGTAGCCACAGAGGAAGTTTTGAGATCCAAAGGAATAAGACTAATAGTACCTTCATAGAGTGTACAAATTTAAGAATTAAATCCTGAGACAAGCTAGGGAGTAAAATAAAAACTGTATTTTTGAGCCTTATTTGAACTCATTAATATGAAAAAAGCAAAAATTTTAGCCCTTGCCGTCTTTTCTTTGACACTCTTTTCTTGCGCAAAGAAAAGTGAAACCACGAAGAGCACAGAGGATTCGGCCAAGGTTGAAGTGCTGGATAGCGCGGCCATAGCGGCAAAAAAGAAAGCGGATCAAGAAAAAGAAAAAGCGGCTCTTCCCAAGCCTTATAGCGAGACAGAAGATGCAGAAGCCCGAATTAAAGAACTTGTGGTGCAAGCTCAAAAAGAAAACAAGAATATTATTCTTCAGGCCGGTGGAAACTGGTGTATTTGGTGCCTTCGCTTTAATCAGTACGTACAAACCACGCCCGAGTTAAAAGAAATAATCGATCAAAACTATCTGTATTACCATCTAAATTATTCCCCTAAGAACAAAAATGAGAAAGTTTTTGCGAGTTATGGAAATCCTGGGGATGAATTCGGATATCCTGTTTTTATCGTCCTAGATAAAAACGGAAAACAAATTCATACGCAAGAGAGTGGAAGTTTAGAGCAGGACAAAGGCTACAGCCTTGAGAAGGTGAAAGCGTTTTTCAACGCATGGAAGCCAAAGGCTTAAATCTTAGATACAATCTTAATTGGAGTAAGGGCCCAACTTTTCGTTGAGCCCTTTTTCTTTTTTGGTCCTTTTTTACCGCAAGTCTCTTAATTCTAGAAAGACATAAGTCTTTTAATCCATTTCAATTTGGACTCCGAATAAGGCGGGTATTTAAGGGAAGGCTCTCCCCAAGTGGCTCGCTTAAGTAGGGACTTCTCATGCGAAAAAGTAAGAAAACCTTTTGCGCCGTGGTAACTTCCCATTCCGGAAGGACCCACTCCGCCAAAGGGTAAGCTTGGATTCGTAAGATGCATCACCACATCGTTTATGCAGCCTCCACCAAAAGAAAGCTGAGAGAGGAAAGCCTTTTTTTCTGAATTTCGATTAGAGAAGAGGTACGCCGCAAGAGGTTTGTCCTCTAAGCGCACACCTTGAAGAGCTTCTTGAAAGGAGCTATAGGTTAGTATCGGAAGTATAGGGCCAAAGATTTCTTCTTGCATTACAGCGCTATTTCTGCTGATTCCGCGAAGCACAGTAGGGCCAAAATAAAGGGCTTCTTTGTCGCGATTCCCTCCGTAAAAAGGATCTTCTCCCTCCAACAGACCTTCCAGCCTCTCAAAATGCGAAGAAGAGATTATCTTCGTGTAATGGCCACTTTGCGCTTCATAACGAAACTTTTTAAGGTAATAAGTTACGTGAGATAAAAACTCGGATTCTACGGCAGCATCCACGAGTATGTAATCCGGTGCCACGCAGGTTTGACCTGCGTTTAGGAATTTTCCCCACACGATTCTTTTGGCTGCCGTTTTTAAATCTGCATTGCGTGTGACGATTGCAGGTGATTTCCCGCCAAGTTCAAGCGTCACAGGGGTCAAATGTTTGGCGGCTGCCTGATAAACGATTTTTCCAACCTTCGTGCTGCCTGTAAAGAAGATCTTGTCCCATTTGTGCTCTAAAAGCTCGCTTGCAACTTCTACTCCTCCTTGTACGCAGTAAAAAGTATGAGGGGAAAACGTGGAGTTGATTAGACTTGTGAGTAGGGCCATTGTGTGAGGGGCATGCTCACTTGGTTTTAGAACCACCGTATTGCCTGCTGCAAGGGCAGCAATGACAGGACACAACGAGAGTTGAAGAGGGTAGTTCCAAGGAGCCATAACGAGGACGGTGCCAAGCGGATCCCTGTAAATTTGGCTCTTACCTGGAAGGTTTGCTAAATTGGTCTTGACTCTCTTAGGACGAGCCAAAGAGCGGAGATTCTTCAAATAATAATCAAGTTCACTGTAAACCATCGTAAGCTCGGTCGCATACGTATCAAACTTCGATTTGCCTAGGTCTTTTTGCATGGCCTCAAAAAGCAAATTTTCATTTTTCTTTAGTGTAGAGCGTAGAATTTCTAACTGAATTCTTCTGAATTTTAAATCTTTGGTTTTCTGGGACTCAAAAAAGGTTCTTTGGGTAAGAATTATATCTTGAAAGTTCATTATCTTTAATTGCTTATTTGTAAAATTAGCATTTTTTAGATCACCAAAGTAAACTTATAAATAGGAATTCCTATGAACTTTCAAAATAAAACGGTCCTCATTACGGGAGGCGCTTCAGGTATTGGTAAAATTATGGCCCGAAAAAGCCTTGAAAGAGGCTGTAAATCCCTAGTGCTTTGGGATCTTAATTTAGAGGCCCTAGAAACCGTATCAAAGGAATTTAGTAGTCTTGGAGGTAGTGTAGATATTTATAAGGTGGATGTTTCGAAAGGAAAGGAAATAACGGAGGCAGCAAAGCAGGTGCTGGATAAGCATGGCGTAGTCGATGTTTTAATTAACAATGCAGGCGTTGTTTTTAAAGGCTATTTTCATGAAAACACAGCGCTTCAAATTGAGCAGTCTCTTTGGGTTAATTCCACTGGGCCTATGCTGATTGCAAGAGAATTTCTAGGAAGTATGATGGCGCAGAATAGTGGGTCGATCTGTAATATTGCCTCTTCGGCTGGACTTATATCCAATCCGAAAATGGCCATCTATGCGGCTTCGAAATGGGCTTTAACAGGTTGGAGTGACAGTCTTCGTCTGGAGATGGAGGAGCTTAAGAAAAAGGTTTATATTACCACTATTATGCCTTTTTTCATTAGTACAGGAATGTTTGACGGTGTAAAATCAAAGGTGCTTCCGATACTAGATCCAGAGAAAACAGCCGAAAAAATTATGCAGGCCATTGAAAAGCATAAAGGGCTCTATGCGATTCCGCTTCCTTATTGGTTTATTCGTCTTACGCAAGGGATTTTGCCGGACAAAATATACAACTGGGTGATGCGCGATGTGTTTGGAATTTACGATACGATGAATGGATTTGTAGGTAGGACGAAAAAGTAAAGCCTTACCATTTGCGCCGTTTCACGTAAATATAAGTCACAATCACGATCGTAGCCATGACTAGCAGCACTCCAACGTATCCGTAGGGGCTTGATAGCTCGGGCATGTTGTGAAAATTCATTCCATAAAGTCCCACGATAAAGCTAAGGGGTAAAAAGTACATCGAATAGATGGCAAGAACCTTCATCACATAATTGGCTTTTTGGTCCGAGATGGCGAGGAATAGCGAAATTAAATTGGTGATTTGGGAGAGCATATGTTCATAGTCCGTCATCACGTCTAAGTATTTATCATGCAAATCCGTGGATTGTGTGCTGGAGAGTTCAAGATGGGCGAACTTTTCCACCCACTGTGAGGAGTTGTTTAATATACGAAGGGAGAGATCTATTTTTCTCTTTAGTTTGTAGAGTCCTCGAAGTTGGTTTGCTCTATCCGCTTTTTTCAAAAAGATTTGCTCTTCTTTTTTGTTTAAAATTTCAAAAATATCCTGCGATTCCTTATCAAAAGTTTGAATAACTTCCAGTGCAATTCGTAAAAGGATATCTTCCGCGCGAAAGGGTTTGTTTTTACTTTGAAGATACTCTTTGGCCTTTTGAATACTTGCAGTAGGAAGTCTATGAACCGTAATGATTTTGGAATCCATCAAAAAAATACCAATTTTGGTAGAGATATCGCTTATCGCATTGTGTCTTCCATGATTCGATTCGCTCGTTTCCCGAACTAAGAAAAATTCAAGATTTTCGTCTTTTTCGTATTTAGGTAAGTGATTGGGATCCACTACGTCTTCGAGAAGTAGCTGTCCAATCTTATGCTGCTTGTGGAGATCTTGCAATTCCTCTGCAGTGGGCTTTTCCAAATCTAGCCATTGGCACTGATCATTTTGATAAAGGGTTTCTAAGGGCATCTTAAAGCAAAATAGGGTGAAGTTCTAGAAAAGTTTTCATAACGAATTTAGTACAATTTTTGACAAAACAGATTGCAAAGCGTAAATAAATGCTGTTTGTTAGCTGAGCGCAACTGTATGGAAGCGTATATTGCACTCGATCGACTCTTGATTTAAACCTAAAAATTGAGATGAGAGGATAGAGAGAAACCAAAATCGCGCACTTTTTCTTATCTTTACGGTAATTTGTGAGAGGGGCTAGCGAGCTAGATTCGTCTCTTGAAAAACGATCGTTTTCCTGCCTATTTCGAAGAAATAAAAACGGAAACAGATTCTAAAAATAACACGATAAACGAACACAAAATTATGATAAGAAGTATCATCAAGGGAACCGGATACTATGTTCCTGAAAATGTCGTTACCAATGACGATTTGTCGAAGTTAATGACCACAAACGATGAATGGATTACAGAGAGAACAGGAATCAAACAGCGTCATCACCGTAAGCATCGCAATGATGCGAAGGAAACGACTTCCTACTTAGGGCTAAAAGCAAGTGAGATGGCTCTCAAAAATGCAAATTTAAATGCGAAAGACATCGATTTTATCGTTTTTGCCACACTGTCGCCGGATTATTTTTTTCCAGGATGTGGGGTGCTTCTTCAAGAGGAGCTAGGCTGTGATACGATCGGTGCACTGGATGTAAGAAACCAATGCTCTGGGTTTGTATACGCATTAAGCGTTGCGAATGCCTTCATTAAATCAGGTACCTACAAAAACATATTAGTGGTGGGAGCAGAGGTGCATTCCTTTGGTCTTGATTTTTCGGACGAGGGTAGAGGGGTTTCCGTTATTTTTGGAGACGGCGCTGGTGCTGTGATACTTTCAAAAGCGAGCGAAGACGAGAAAGGAGATATTCTCTCCTTTAATATGCATTCGGAGGGAAAATATGCTGAGGAGCTATGCACGAAATTTCCAGGGTCTAAGTACGGCTGGAGTGATCGAATGAGACTTGAGCCGGAGGCGGTCACAAAGGCCGAAATATACCCTTATATGAATGGAAACTTCGTCTTCAAGCATGCCGTCACTAGATTCCCAGAAACCATGCTTGAGGCCCTTGCTGAGGCAGGAAAATCAGTAGAAGATCTAGATGTCTTTATTCCCCACCAAGCAAACCTAAGAATTGCGCAGTTTGTTCAAAAGAAACTAGGTTTAAAAGACGATCAGCTTTACAACAATATTGAACGTTATGGAAATACGACGGCAGCATCTATTCCTTTAGCCTTTGCTGAAGCTGTAGAACGTGGAAAAGTAAACAGAGGAGACCTTGTACTTCTTTCGGCTTTCGGAAGTGGATTTACATGGGGAAGCGTCCTGTTTGAATACTAAAAGCGAAAGACTATAATCAAAAAAAGACTACTTGATTTAGAATCAAGTAGTCTTTTTAGCTAAAAACTTCTTTTTAAAGAGCTTATTGTTTTAGCAGTTTGTACTGATCGTTAAAGTTTCGATCTCCAATTTCGGTAACTTGGAAAAGATGTCCTTCCGCCACAAAGTAAACAAAAGGGGTGGGTGAACTGTCTTTGACATTCGGCTTAAGGCTAATATAGGACCCATCTTTGCTAAATTCAAAACTTCCTTCTTCTTTAAATTTTGCGCCTTCGCTTTTATCAGCTCCTTCATAGAGTTGGTCTAAGGTATACTGATAGTCTTTCTTTAGAGTAAGAGTGGTTTCAATTCCGCTGCAAGAAGCGCAAGGAAGTGTTCCTTTATAGGTCCCATCCCAGTCTAAAGAGTTCTGAGTAGTGTCCCCAATCGGGATCTCTTGGACAGGTGTGGAATCCTCTATTGCCGCCACAGTTATGGTATCTGCTGGATTTTGAAGGGTTTCGGTTTGTTTTTTCTGGCAGGAACCTAGAATCAGTAATATTCCTGCGGAAAGTAAAATAGGTTTCTTCATCTTGTTTATTTTAGAGCAATAAAATTCAAAAACCATGCTAAAGAGCCTCTCTGTGTATTCAATCTCTTTTTCTTTATAGACCTAGCTCGAGTCTAAAAAAACAAAAGACCCCGCATAACGCGAGATCTTTCTAAGAATATTTCTTTTTTAGGTTTAGCCTAAGAAAGGGTATTTGTAGTCTTTTGGAGAAACAAAGGTTTCTTTAATAGAACGAACAGAAACCCAACGAAGAAGGTTCATTTTAGATCCTGCTTTGTCATTGGTTCCAGAGGCTCTCGCTCCCCCAAAAGGTTGTTGTCCTACAACGGCTCCTGTCGGTTTGTCATTAATATAGAAGTTACCGGATGCATTTTCAAGGGCTGTGTATGCCTCTGCAATCGCGTAACGATCTTGAGCAAAAATAGACCCTGTCAAAGAGTAAGGAGAGGTTTGATCCACTAACTCTAGCGTTTCGTCCCAAGCTTTGTCTTCGTATACATACACAGTTAGAATAGGGCCAAAGATTTCTTCACAGATACTTTCGTACTGAGGATTAGTGGTTTCAATTACGGTAGGTTCTACAAACCATCCTTTTTTACCATCGCATTTTCCTCCGAAAACAATTTTTGAATCTTTTGATTTTTTAGCTCTCTCGATATACCCTTCACATTTATCAAAGGATTTTTTATCAATCACCGCGTTTACAAAGTTTGACGGATCTTCAGGAGATCCTACTTTGATCGTTTTCAATTGAGCTTCCATCACTTTTTTCACGTCCTTCCAAAGAGATTTAGGAATGTACGCTCTTGACGCAGCTGAACATTTTTGACCTTGGTACTCGAATGCACCTCTTACAAGGGCTGTAGCGACCGCTTCTACGTTTGCAGAAGGGTGTACCATTACGAAATCTTTTCCTCCAGTTTCTCCTACGATTCTAGGGTAAGTTTTGTAGGTATGAATGTTCTCCCCAATCATTTTCCACATGCTTTGGAATACAGGCGTAGATCCCGTGAAGTGAAGTCCTGCAAAGTCTGGGTGAGAAAGTACGCGTTTTGCAGTATCAGCACCGTCTGCAAAGACCATATTGATAACTCCTGCAGGAAGTCCTGCTTCGGTAAGTACCTCCATAATAACTTTTGCAGAATAGATTTGCATATTAGAAGGTTTCCAAACCACCACATTTCCCATAAGAGCCATACACGTAGGAAGGTTCCCAGAGATAGCGGTAAAGTTAAATGGGGTAATGGCAAAACAGAATCCTTCAAGCGGTCTGTACTCAGAGCGGTTCCAAATGCCTTCGTCAGAAACAGGCTGTTCGCTATAAAGTTCCGTCATGAACTCTACGTTGAAACGTAGGAAGTCAATAAATTCACAAGCAGCGTCGATTTCTGCTTGGTGTACGTTTTTCCCTTGCCCAATCATGGTCGCCGCATTGAGTTTATCTCTGTAAGGACCTGCAATTAGATCCGCTGCTTTTAAGAAAATGGCAGCGCGGTGTTCCCAGCCTAGAGCATTCCATTTTTCTTTTGCAGCAAGAGCCGCTTTAATAGCGCTGTCTACATGCTTCATGTTCCCCTCGTAGTAGAATCCAAGATTGTGTTTGTGGTCTTGCGGAGAAGAGATTTTTACCTCCGTTTTGGTTGTCACCTCTTTACCCCCAATGATCATGGGAATAGCCACTTTTTCTTTCCACATTTTTTTGTACGTAGAAATAAGTGATTTTACCTCCGGTGAGCCCGGTGCGTAAGTTCTTACCGGTTCATTCACTGCGAATGGCACCTGAGAAATAGCTTTAGACATATTTTAAGAATTTTTAGATTAAAATTGAGTATCTACAAAGTTAAGGGATTTAAGTGGAAAGACAAAGTTTCTAAGCCCCTTGAAAACATCAAAAAAATCCGCCTGGTGAGAAAACCAGGCGGACCTTTATAAAAATTTTAACTTTAGTCAAGACCTCCTTTGCGGGTAGGTTCTGATACTTTTGGCCATTCCATTTGTTTGCCTGTTCTAGGGTTAATAGGAAGGTTGATTCTTTGATTGGAAGACTTTTCTGGGTCTTCACTTGCCATGTAAGTCAAAATAGCGATCAGAGCTACGTTGTTTTTCACATCGTCAAATACGATTTTATCATACGTGTCTCTTTGTGTATGCCAGGTGTAATTTCCATACGCCCAGTTAAGAGATCCGAGCATGAAGGCAGGCGCTCCTGCAGCTACAAAAGAAGCGTGGTCACTTCCACCGCCACCAGGAGTTCCTGGGAAAGTGAAGTTAATGTCTCTTGTCAATTGCGAAGGGGCGGCTCTAAACCAACGCCCTAAATAGTCGTACGCATTTAAGAACCCTTGTCCACTCACGTTTTGAATTCTACCGGTTCCGTTGTCTTGGTTGAACACGGCCTGAATTCCGTCGATCTTGTCCTTGTGCATAGAAACATAGCCTCGTGATCCATTAAGGCCTTGTTCTTCACTTCCCCATAGCCCCACAATAATGGTACGTTTTGGGTTAGGGTAGTATTTTTTTAAAATACGGGCTACCTCCATCATGGTAATGGTACCTGTCCCGTTGTCCGTTGCTCCCGTTCCTCCATCCCAAGAATCGAAATGGGCAGAAAGAATTACGTATTCATTTGGTTTTTCACTTCCTTTAATTTCGGCCACAGTGTTGAATGTCGGTGCCATTCCATGATCCTTGCTGGAAGTGACAATGTTAAGTTTTGGCGTAATTCCATGTTGAAGCATACGGTAAAGCTGGCCATAATCTTCTAAAGAAACGTCTACCACAGGGATTTTTTTAGTTCCTGCAGAGAAAATTTTATTCACACCAAACCCTCGGCTCCAGTTGCTCCAGATAAGGCCTGCAGCGCCTGCTTCTTCAAAGGGTTTGTTGAGCGTTCTCCAAGAAAGTCCTAGGGCAGCAAGGCTTTCGTTCCAGGCTTTGCTCTCTTCGCGTGTACGCTCTTGGTATGCTTTGTAGGATTCTTCCGTCGCAAATTCTTTCCAATTGTAGTCAGGTCTACCTGTAAATTGGTATTGAGAGACCATTACGAGTTTTCCTTTTACTTTAGGGAGCCATTTTTCAAATTCCGCTTTGGTTTTGAATACAGGAAGCATGATTACCTCCGCAGTAACACCTTTTGAACTAGTGGCAGGGCTAAAAGCTAACTGCATAGATTCTAAAGATTTTGTGTACGGATATACCATGGTGGCAGAAGAGGTTCCTCTTTCCCAAGATTTCCATTCTCCCCACTGCTCATTTTTCGCCTCAATGCCCCAAGATTTGAACTTTTTTACGGCCCAATCGTGAGCTTGTTGCATTTTTGGACTTCCCACTAGTCTTGGGCCAATTCCGTCTAATAACTCAAACGCAAGGGGTTCAAGTTGTGAGTTCTCATAGGTTTCTTTCATGATTTGATCCACCATAGCCTGCTGATTCTGAGCTGCTACGAGTCCTATCGTGAGCGATAGGGAAACCGTCATAATTCGTGTAAAATTCCTCATTAATTAAATTTTTGATGAAGATATTAAAAATATTTGAAATAAAATCCTTGTACCTCGCTCGTAGTCGGAGTTTTATGTAATTTTCATATCTAATTTACTTTTGCACTTTGAGAAAAAAGGCCTTTTCAAAAGGAGATTAAAAAAACTAAATTTCGTAACTTTAACCTTTAAATAAATATAGCATATGACTTCAAAAGAAAAAGTGGCTTTGCTTCGAAGGGAGATGGAAGCTAAAAATATCGATGCCTTTGTAGTGTTTTCTGCAGATCCACACATGAGTGAATATTTGCCAGAGCAGTGGAAAGAGCGGGCTTGGCTTACTGGGTTTACAGGATCCGCAGGATTCGCAGCTCTTACCAAGGACAAAGCAGGGGTTTGGACCGACGGACGTTATTTTATCCAAGCTCCCAAGCAGCTCAAAGGCTCCGATTTTGAACTAATGAAAATGGGAGTGGACGGAGTTTCAGATTATATTACATGGCTGAAAGACGAAGTAAAAGAAGGAGGGGTAGTGGCTGTAAACGCGTTTGCTACTTCCAATAGCAGTTGGGAGGAAATGAGTAAGGGCTTAAAAGAAAAAGGAATTACTCTTGTAGACCTTCCTTTGCTTGATTCGGTTTGGACGGATCGAGGAGAAGAAGTTAAAAATCCTGTTTTTGTACATCCTACCAAGAGAGCAGGGCAAAGTGTTGAAGATAAACTAAGCGCCATTCGTCAAAAAATGAAATCTCAAAATGCAAATATGCATGTGATTTCAAGTCTGGACGATGTGGCTTGGACCTTAAACTTAAGAGGAAGCGATGTAGAATGCAACCCCGTATTTTTAGGATATGTGGTGATTTCTCTCGATTCTGCGTCTCTTTTTGTAGAAGAATCGAAACTCGATGAGAAGGTGAAAGACCATCTGAAATCCGCATCTGTAGAGATTAGACCTTACAAGGAATTTTATAGCTATTTAAAGACACAAAAAGGCAAGTCCGTTTTAGTATCTCCAAATAGCAACCAAGCCATTTTTGTGGCCTTAGAAGGAAATGAGATCGTAAAAGCTCCGGTTCCTGGTAATTTAATGAAGGCTATTAAGAATGAAACCGAACTAGAAGGTTTTAGAACCGTGATGGTTCGCGACGGTGTGGCAATGGTTAAATTCCTGCACTGGCTTACCACTTCCGTGGGAACCGAGGTAATGAGCGAATATTCCATTGCTCAAAAATTAGAAGGCTTCCGTAGCGAAGGAGAAAACTTTGTAGGAGTTAGTTTTGGAAGTATTGTGGGGTACAAAGGAAACGATGCCATTCCGCATTATTCCCCTTCCGAATCCGCAAGTGAAATTGTAGAGGCGAAAGGAAGTATTTTAGTGGATTCTGGAGGTCAGTACCTAGAAGGAACGACGGACATTACAAGAACTTTTCCTTTAGGAGAAGTGAGTGAGAAGTACAAAAGAGACAGTACCCTTGTTTTAAAAGGAATGATTCGCCTCTCTAGAGTTAAATTCCCAAAAGGAACAAAAGGAGTTCATCTCGATGCCATCGCAAGACTTCCTTTATGGATGGAAGGAAAAGAGTATAACCACGGCACCGGACACGGGGTCGGAAGCTTTATGAATGTCCATGAAGGGCCTCAAAACATCCGTAAGGATATGAATTTTCAAGATCTAATCCCAGGAATGGTTGTCTCCAATGAACCAGGACTCTATATTGAGAACGAATACGGAATTCGTCATGAAAACCTAATTGCCGTTAAGAAATCGGAGACCACCGACTTTGGCGAGTTTTACGAGTTTGAAACCTTAACTATTTGTCCTTTCTTCACCTCCGCAATTCAGAAAGATTTACTAGATAAGGAGGAAATTGACTGGTTAAATAACTACCATAAGTGGGTTTCTGAAAAGCTAACTTCTCATCTTTCGGGAGAGGTAAAAGAATGGTTCCTCGAGATGGTGAAACCTCTTTAAGATTCTTTTCTATACACTATATAATAAAGTCGCCTAAAAATGGGCGACTTTTTTGTGTGCTGGGTCGTATTAATAGCCTATTGCTATTAAAATGAAAAACCACCAAAGCATAAAGCTTAGGTGGTTTTTCTATCGTTGTTGTCTGAATTACCTTATTTCTTTTTGAAGGTAGCGTCTTTAATTCTCGCTTTCTTACCTCTAAGGTTTCTGAAGTAAAAGATTCTAGCTCTTCTTACTTTACCTCTACGATCTACTTCAATTTTTTGAAGTGCAGGAAGGTTAAGTGGGAAAACTCTCTCTACTCCCACTTCACCACTCATCTTACGGATGGTAAATGTTTTGGTAGCTCCCGTACCTCTTAATTGAATTACGGTTCCTTTGAAGAACTGAGTTCTTGTTTTGGCTCCTTCTCTAATTTCGTAATACACAGTGATGGTGTCACCGGCTTTGAATTCTGGGAATTCTTTTTTTGTAATGTACTTGTCTTGTACGTACTTTAATAAATCCATTTTTTCTAAAAAAAATATGTCTAAGCTAAGCAACATACACGTCCTTCGTCAGAGGTTGGTTAACAGGTTGCAAAAATACAACAAAATTTTAATTCTACAACTATTTATTGCAAGTAGTTTTCTTTTTTTGAATATATTTTTTTCAATCTCTTTTCGAAAAGCTAATTCATAGATTGAGTGAAGGTTAGAGCGAACGATCGAAGCGCATATAAGTTCTCTATTTAGATTGGGTGCTAGTCAAATTTGCCTTACTCTTTCTGCGTTTTTTATGAGCGTTAGAAAAGAATATAGAAATAGGCGCTCAATGCAAATCTTTTTGACCAGCGCGGATGTGTATATAGTAGGCTTTTTGATTTGTACAAAAAATAGAGGTTAAATTGGGAAGTTTGCGTAGTTATCCGTATTTTTAGCTACAGATTAAACCACAGCATTCAAGGGCTCTAGGGCCCTAAATGCAGTGCAAAAAGAGACTTACTTATGATTGATAAACGAGTTAACAATGCAAAAGAGGCCACGGCAGACATCCAAAGTGGGATGACTTTGATGCTCGGAGGTTTTGGACTTTGCGGTATTCCAGAGAACAGCATTGCTGCCCTTGTGGAATCTGGGATTACGGATTTAACCTGCATCTCTAACAACGCAGGAGTCGATGATTTTGGACTAGGCTTACTGCTTCAAAAAAGACAAATTAAGAAGATGATTGCCTCGTACGTAGGAGAGAATGCAGAGTTTGAGCGTCAGATGCTAAGTGGAGAATTGGAAGTCGAACTTACGCCTCAAGGAACACTTGCTGAAAAATGCAGAGCTGCACAAGCAGGAATTCCAGCGTTTTATACGCCTGCGGGATACGGCACAGAAGTAGCGGAAGGAAAACAGACTGAGGAGTTTAATGGTAAAATGCATATCCTAGAGCATGCGTTCCAGGCGGATTTCTCCATTGTGAAAGCTTGGAAAGGGGATCATGCGGGAAACCTTATCTTTAAAGGAACGGCTCGTAATTTTAATTTTCCAATGGCAGGTGCTGGGAAAATTACGATTGCGGAAGTAGAAGAGCTTGTAGAGCCTGGTGAGCTTGATCCAAATCAGATCCACATTCCTGGAATTATGGTTCAAAGGATCTTCCAAGGATCTAAATTTGAGAAACGAATCGAACAACGTACCACCCGAAAAGAATAAGTCAAATGCTTACAAAAGAACAAATTGCACAACGAATCTCGAAAGAGGTACAAGATAGATATTACGTCAACTTAGGAATTGGAATTCCCACGCTAGTGGCTAACTATGTCCCAAGAAATCTTAGTGTTGAATTTCAAAGTGAAAATGGAGTGTTAGGAATGGGCCCTTTTCCGCGAGAAGGAGAAGAAGATGCAGATTTAATTAATGCAGGAAAACAGACCATTACTACGCTTCCTGGAGCCTCCTTTTTTGATTCCGCGTTTAGCTTTGGGATGATCCGAAGTCAAAAGGTAGATTTAACGATTTTAGGGGCTATGGAAGTCTCGGAAACAGGAGATATCGCCAATTGGAAAATTCCAGGCAAAATGGTCAAAGGAATGGGAGGTGCTATGGATTTAGTGGCATCTGCTGAGAATATAATTGTCGCGATGATGCACACAAACAAAGCGGGAGAGAGCAAGGTATTAAAGAATTGTACTCTACCTCTCACCGGTGTTAAGTGCGTGAAAAAGATTGTTTCTAATCTTGCCGTCATGGAAGTGACTCCCGAGGGACTTGTGCTCTTAGAAAGAGCACCAGGCGTTTCAGTCGAAGATATAATTGCGGCTACGGAAGCGAAGCTGATCATCAAGGGAGACATTCCTGAGATGCAGTTCGACTAAGTAAAAAGAGAAGAAACACAAATTAATTGTACAAAGAATCTGCTAATGCAGATTGGAAATAGGCCTAGTGAATCACTTGGCCTATTTATTTGGATGTCTGGTGCATCATACTTATCTAAGTGGAGTAAGTCCACTGTGGGGGATGGCCAACTGTTACCCCATTATGTGGACTTACTAACCGATCGCAAATAGTATATATAAGGTAATAAAGAACATAGGCAATACGGTCCTTAAAAGCACTTTTCTCTTTAGTTTTTTTTTAAATTTTGGCTCAAGTGAGTCTTTGCTTGAAATGTTGATATAGGTCTTAACTATAAAGAATAGATTGTACAAGACTAGTGGTAACGTCGTAAATATTAACACTGGCTTCTTCAGAAATAGAGTCAAACCCCATATTAAAAAGCAAACAATATTAATTAAATATAATTTATTTAAATCCGAGTGATATCTTTTTTCTAAATTATTCATCACCGTAGTTTTTTACCAAGATACGATTTTGCCTCTCACTTAGGAAGAGAATAAAAAAATTAAGTTTGCTTAGGGTTCAAAACTTTCAAATTTCCCATTTTCATAAAAAAGAACGATTCGTTTTACTCTATTCGATTCATTTTTAAGGGGTTGCGATTCCTTTACGAGAGAGTTCTCCTCTAATGGCTGAGAATCGTTTAAAAGAGATCCAACCGAACTAGAAACAGGTTTAGGCGATTCTGGCGCGTTTTCCACTTGAGGGTTTGGAAAGCGGGAGGGAGAAACGCGATCTTCAGACTCTGTTAGTCCAAAGTTTTCATCGTTTATCAAAGCAAATAAATCGGGCATTGAAGGGGGAGACGCAGGCTCAATCTCGTCCGACTCATGCTCTGGCTCAGTAGGGGCGAGCATCTCGCCTTGACCCAGTATGAGCCATTCCCACTGCAATTCTGGGTATTTTTCTTTCACCTTTACTAAGAAGTCAAGAGAAGGTTTGTTTCGTCCTGAGGTGATGTGAGAAATAGAGGAGCGCTGAACTTCCACCGCATCTGCGAATTCGGAAGGGGTTAGATTCGTGTACTCAATAATTTCAGAAATTCTCTCGTTCAAGCTCATAATATCTGCTTTTTTACTAATTACAAATGTAAAGTATTATTTCACATTACTAAAATACAAATGTAATCAGGTCAAAAGATTTACAAGTTACAAAAGTAAAACCAACGCTCAATGCATTGGTTTTAGTAGATTTACGGAATTTATAATTGTAAATTAATGTCTGAAATTCTCATCATTTTCGGGATCGTACTTAAGTTTACGGTCCTTCTTGCGTTCTGGAAATATTAGCGAAGCCAGTACACTTATGGCTAGAATTGAGACGATAATTATTAAAGAATGGAAGGTTTGAAAGCCCCAATCTTCTAGTGAGTGATGAAAGATCATCTTGAGTCCGATGAAGGTTAATAGGAACGATAATCCTACTTTTAAGAATCTGAATTTGTCAATAATTCCTGCTAGAAGGAAGAACATAGATCTTAGCCCTATAATGGCAAATATATTTGAGAAGAACACGATATATGGGTCATGCGTCACAGAAAAGATAGCAGGGATACTATCAACTGCAAAGATTAAATCGGTCGCTTCAATAATCAAAAGTACAAGGAATAGGGGAGTCATTTTCTTTACTCCATCAATTACTACAAAGAATTTGTGCCCTACAAATTGATTGTGAACTTTAAAATGCTTGTTAGCAAACTTCACAACAGGGTGCTTTTCCGGGTCGATCTTATCCTCCTGATCTTTCTCTAAAAACATCTTAACTCCTGTAATGACTAGGAAGGCCCCAAAGACGTACATAATCCATCCGAACTTAGCGATAAGAGCCGCTCCTACAAAGATAAAGATGAAACGCATCACAATCGCTCCTAAGATACCCCAGAATAGTACGCGATGGTAGTTTCTTTCTGCAACCCCAAAGGCTGTAAATATGAGGATCATTACAAATATATTATCGACAGAAAG
>JAEWIE010000027.1 GCA_023387375.1 Bacteroidota bacterium
TTAGGAAAAGCCTACAATTTTCAGGTGGGTTATAGCTTTCCAAAAGGACTAGCAGTGGATTTTCGTCTTGCCTCAACTTTTCCCGAGTTCAAAGACATGCAGAGTTCCGTTCTTCAAAAAAGTAGCAGCTATAGCCTTGGACTAAGTAAGTATTTCTTTCATTCCAAACTTAAACTTCATTCGGCCTACAGTCTCATAGAACACGAAAAGACTGGCCCTTCTCAAAGAGCGGATTTGTATGTTTCTTTTTTCTTTTAAAGAAAAAGGAAAAGAAATAAAGCACAAAATCTTTTAGGAAAGAATCTCTCTTGGAAAATAGAGGATGTACTTTGTATTCTCGCTGGTCATGGAACTCGTCAAGATCTGGTTTTCAAACTCACTCAGAGTTACCTTTTCGCCATTTTTTCGAAGAAGATGGATAGGCTGCTTTTCTGCATTGTAAGGAAGTAGACTTCGAGAAATCTCTCCGACCAATTCTTTTCCGAGGCCTGCTCCAAACTGAGCATCCGTTAATTTGATTTTCTCCTCTATAAACTCTCTTGAAAAGGGCTGAGAAGCTAAAATGGTTTTCGGAATCTTTCTTCCCAGCACAGATTTACAGAAATAAGAAAGAACGACGTCCTCATGAAATTGCCATAGTTTAAGGGCTTGAATTACATCGTTATCGTCCAACTGGGTAAAACGCTCTATATCTCCTTTGCTGGCCGCAGAATGTTTAGGCTTGTAAAGAAAGTAGCGAAGATTTTCAGGAGCCTCTAATTGGATTCCCTGCAAAGTAAGTTCTCTCGCTCGTGAAAGGATTCTTACGAGCAGATGTTCAAGTAAGGCCGCCGTTTTATGGTAATAGACCTGCCAGTACATAAACATTCGGGCCGTTAAGTAATTTTCTATGGAGTAAACGCCCTTGGCATCGATGACCAGTTGGTCATTCGATACATTAAGCATGGAGAGGATTCTCTCTGTATTGATGCTTCCTTCGGAAACGCCTGAATAAAAACTATCGCGCCGAAGATAATCAAGGCGGTCTACATCTAATTGAGAAGAAATGAGTTCATTAAAAAAGCCACGCGCATAACGTCCTTGAAACATTTCGATGGCAAGGGTGAGCTCTCCAGAGAACTGGCCATTTAAATCTTGCATGAGCAGCAGAGAGAGTTTTTCATGGTGGTAATCTTCAAAGAGCATATTTTCCAGTGCGTGCGAAAAAGGCCCGTGTCCAATATCGTGTAGTAATATGGCTAAAAGCGCAGATTCTTGCTCTTTCTTTGAATTCTCCACCCCTTTCAATCGAAGGGTTTCTAGCGCCGTAAACATTAAATGCATCGCTCCTATCGCATGATGAAACCTCGTATGCGTTGCCCCTGGAAAGACTAAATTGAGAAGGCCTGTCTGACCAATTCTTCTTAGTCTTTGAAAATAAGGGTGCTCCAGAACATCAAAAATGAGGGGTGAGGTGATTTTGATAAATCCGTGGACCGGATCGTTGATGATTTTAAGTTTGTTTTGCATAGGAAAACTGCTCTTCAGGTAGTTGATACAAAGGTATCCAAAAAAAAGAAATTATTTCTAAGCGGCCACTTGCTAAAATTAACTCAAATTTAACTACTTCAGGGGATTAATTAACCATAACTTAAGAGAGATTGGTCGTATTTTTGAACTTAAGAAAGTGCAGAATTAAATAGTAAATAAACGCTCATCTCCCCATAGAAAAAGTAGGGATGAGAGAAAAAAAAAGCGCAGCCTCTATTTTTCAAATTGCTAAAGCCAGTAGTTTTTTTTCATAGTTTATTTTTGCTAGGCTTTAGTGCGGAGAAGATTCTATGGGGTCTTCTCCGTTTTCTTTTTAAGGGAATCTAGCTACACAAAGCTCAATTCTTCCTTAGCAATCAAAGCCCTCTTTTTTCCTATAAGACAAAATGTCACCTTCCCCGGATTGGTATTTTTTTTGAAACTTCTGCAGCAATCAAAAAAAATAATTCAATTATGACATCAGGAAATATCAATGTATCCGTAGAAAACATTTTTCCGCTGATTAAGAAATTTCTTTACAGCGACCATGAAATCTTCCTTAGAGAACTGATCTCTAATGCAACCGATGCTACCTTAAAATTAAAGCATCTGATCCACATGGGCGAGGCCAAGGTGGAATATGGAAGTCCTATTATTGAAGTTAAACTTGACAAAGAAAACAAAACGCTTCATATCATCGACCAAGGAATTGGGATGAGTGGTGAAGAAGTGGAAAAATACATTAACCAAATCGCTTTTTCAGGAGCCGAAGAGTTCCTTTCCAAATACAAAGATGAGGCAAAAGACTCTGGAATTATCGGACACTTTGGCCTTGGATTCTACTCCGCCTTTATGGTAGCAAGCAAAGTGGAGATCTTAACTAAATCCTATAGAGAAGAAGAACCTGCGGTTCGTTGGGTATGTGATGGAAGTCCTCAGTATACCTTAGAGCAGACAGACGAAAAAACGACTAGAGGATCTGAAATCATTCTTCATATTGCGGAGGATTCTTTGGAGTTCTTAGAAGAATCTAAAATCAGAGAGCTTCTTTCTAAATACAACAAGTTCATGCCGATTCCTATTAAGTTTGGAACGCGAACGGAGACGTTGCCACTGCCTGAGGATGCTCCAGAGGACGCAAAAGCAGAAACGATTGAAGTAGATAACATCATCAACAATCCTTCGCCAGCATGGACCAAGGCTCCTTCTGAATTAAAACCAGAAGACTATAAAAGCTTCTATCGTGAGCTTTATCCAATGCAGTTTGAAGATCCGCTCTTCCATATCCATTTAAATGTAGACTACCCTTTCCATTTAACGGGAGTTCTATTCTTCCCTAAACTTGGGAACAATGTAAACATTGAAAAAGACAAAATTCAGCTTTACCAAAACCAAGTCTTTGTTACGGATGAAGTAAAAGGAATTGTTCCAGACTTCTTAATGTTATTAAGAGGGGTGATTGATTCTCCAGACATTCCACTTAACGTTTCGAGATCTTATCTGCAAGCCGACGGAGCGGTTAAGAAAATCTCTTCTTATATCACCAAGAAAGTTGCCGATAAGATGGCTTCTCTTATTGGAGAAAACAGAGAAGACTACGAACAAAAATGGAATGACATTAAAGTGGTGATCGAGTACGGAATGATTTCAGAAGAAAAATTCTTCGATAAATCAGACAAGTTTGCCCTTTATCCTAACGTGGAAGGCAAACATTACTTATGGAATGAGTTTGAAGAAAAAGCGAAACTAAATCAAACGGACAAAGACGGAAACTTCATTGTGCTTTATGCAACGAATCCTAGTGAGCAGCATAGCTATATTCAGGCCGCTGAGGACAAAGGATACGAAGTGCTTCTTTTAGACTCTCCTATCGCACCGCACCTCATTCAAAAATTAGAATCCGCGAAAGAGAAAATCCAGTTTGTAAGAGTAGATGCGGATCACATAAGCAACCTTATTAAAAAGGATGAGCCAATTATTGCAAAACTTACTGAGGAGCAAAAAGAAACGCTTAAAACTACCATTGAAGAGACGGTAGCGGATAAAACCTTTAGCGTTCAACTAGAAGACATGGACAGTAGCGATGCACCGTTTATCATTACCCAACCTGAGTTCATGCGTCGTATGAAAGACATGCAAGCTACAGGCGGAGGTGGAATGTTTGGAATGGGAGGCTTCCCTGAAATGTACAATCTAGTAGTTAACACGAATAGTGATTTAGCCACTTCGATCGTAGAGGGAGAAAACACGGAGGAAAAGAGCACAAAAATCAAAAGAGCCCTTGACCTTGCAAAACTCTCTCAAAACCTTTTAAAAGGAAAAGACCTAACTGCTTTCATTAAAGAAAGCTATAAGGATCTACTAGGAAAATAATTCCCGTAGTTCCCATTTATCAAAATCCCTCTAAAGAGTCTCTTTAGGGGGATTTTTTTGCCTTAACCAATCCAAAATCAAATCGAATCTCACCAAATAAACATCCCCCCTGAAAAGCTTCTAAATAAAAGGGAGTGGGCTCTTCAACCAGGCCAAAAATCCGCCTCAAAATTCGTATTATTGTACTATGAAACTAATAAGTTACAATGTAAACGGAATACGCGCTGCATTTACGAAGGATTTTGTGGGCTGGTTAAAAGTGGCAGACCCAGACATTAT